>LJCV01000026.1 GCA_001298575.1 Actinobacteria bacterium OK074 | reverse complement strand
GGGGCGGCGCGGCGGCCGGGGCTGGCGGTGGTCGCCGGTTCGGCGGTCAACCAGGACGGCGCGTCGAATGGCCTGACCGCGCCCAACGGCCCCTCCCAACAGCGGGTGATCCGGCAGGCGTTGGCGTCGGCCGGGCTGACGGCCGCGGACGTGGACGCGGTCGAGGCCCACGGCACGGGTACGTCACTGGGCGACCCGATCGAGGCCCAGGCGCTGCTCGCGACCTACGGCCAAGACCGGCCGGAGGAACGGCCGTTGCTGCTGGGCTCGGTGAAGTCGAACATCGGACACACGCAGGCCGCCGCGGGCGTCGCGGGTGTGATCAAGATGGTGCTGGCGATGCAGCACGGGCTGCTGCCGCGCACCCTGCACGCCAACGAGGCGTCCTCGCACGTCGAATGGTCCGCCGGAGCGGTCGACCTGCTGACGGACAACGCCGATTGGCCGCGTACCGAGGAGCGTGCGCGGCGGGCGGGTGTGTCGTCCTTCGGCCTCAGCGGCACGAACGCCCATGTCGTTCTGGAGGAGGCACCGCTCCAGGGTCAGCCCGAGAGCGTGGCCCCGTCGACCGGCTCGGCCGGTGGTCCGGCGACCGGTTCGGTCGGTTCGGCCGGTGGGGCGGTGCCGTGGGTCGTGTCCGGCCGTACGGCGGCGGCGCTGCGGGCCCAGGCCGAGCAGTTGGCGGAGTTCGTGGCCGGTGACGTGACGCTGAACGTGGCGGAGGTCGCTGGATCTCTGGTGCGGTCGCGGTCGCTGTTCGAGCACCGGGCGGTCGTATGGGGCGCGGACCGGGCCGAGTTGCTGGAGGCGCTGGAAGCGGTCGCCTCCGGTGCGGAGTCGGCGAACGCCACCGCGGGCACGGCTCGGCGTGACACCCGTACGGCGTTCCTGTTCGCCGGGCAGGGGTCCCAACGCCTCGGCATGGGCCGGGAGTTGTACGAGACCTACCCGGTCTACGCGGACGCCTTCGACGCGGCGTGCGCGCACCTCGATGCCGAACTGCCGCGCCCGCTGCGGGAGGTGGTGTTCGGGGACGACGTCGAGCTGCTGAACCGGACCGAGTTCACCCAACCAGCGTTGTTCGCACTGGAAGTGGCGCTCTTCCGGCTCCTTGAGTCGTGGGGCGTGCGGCCGGATGTGCTGGCCGGTCATTCGATCGGTGAGATCGCCGCCGCGCACGTGGCCGGTGTCTGGTCTCTGGCGGACGCCTGCCGACTCGTCGTCGCGCGTGGCCGGTTGATGCAGGCGCTGCCTACTGGTGGTGCGATGGTGGCGGTACAGGCGGCGGAGGACGAGGTGCTGCCGCTGCTGAACGACCGTGTGGGTATCGCGGCGGTCAACGGGCCCCAGGCGGTGGTGATTTCGGGCGCCGCCGACGCCGCAGAGGAGATCGCGGCCCACTTCCGCGCCCAGGACCGTAAGACGACGACTCTCCGCGTCAGCCACGCGTTCCACTCCCCGCTGATGGAGCCGATGCTGGCCGAATTCCGTGCGGTGGCCGAGCAGTTGACGTACGAGCGGCCGCAGCTGGCGGTTGTGTCCACCGTCACGGGTGAGGCGGTCGCGGCGGACGAGCTGACCTCGCCGGAGTACTGGGTACGGCACGTGCGGGCGACCGTCCGGTACGCCGACGCCGTGCGCGCGCTCGCCGAGGAGAACGTCACGCGTTACCTCGAACTCGGGGCCGACGGCACCCTCACCGCGCTCGCGCAGGCGACCTTGGACGCCCCCGAGGCGGCCGTACTGGTGCCTGTTCTGCGCAAGGACCGGCCCGAGGCCGGGGCGCTGCTCGCGGCCGTCGCCCGGCTGCACGTCGACGGTCTCCCCGTCGACTGGACGGCCCAACTCCCGTCATCCGAGCCGGTGGTGCTGCCGACCTACGCCTTCCAGCGTCGCCGCTACTGGCCCAACTTCACTGGTGTCACCCTCGGCGACCTCGGTTCCGCGGGGGTCGGGTCGGCCGAACACCCCTTGCTGGGGGCGGCCGTTCGGGTGGCCGGCAGCGAGGAGGCGCTGTTCACCGGGCGGCTCTCGCTCAAGACGCACCCGTGGCTGCGCGACCACGCCGTGACCGGCACGGTGCTCTTCCCGGGGACCGGATTCCTCGAACTCGCCCTGTGCGCAGCCGGACAGCTCGGCTACGACCGCGTCGAGGAACTGACCATCGCCGCACCCCTGGTCGTGCCCGAGCGCACCGGCCGCCTGGTGCAGGTCAGGGCGGGCGCCCCCGACGAGTCGGACGCGCGCACCGTCGAGGTGTACTCCCGTGCCGAGGACGCCCTCGACACCGACCCGTGGACGCTGAACGCCACCGGCTCCCTGACCACCACGACCCCCGTCACCACGACCCCCGACCTGTCCGCCTGGCCGCCGCCCAACGCCGAAGCCGTCCCGACGGAAGGCTTCTACGACCGTTTCGCCGAGGCCGGATTCGCCTACGGGCCCGTGTTCCAAGGGCTGCGCGCGGTGTGGCGACGCGGCGACGAGGTCTTCGCGGAGGTCGGGCTGCCCGACGACCACGAGCGGCTCGCGGGCGGCTTCGGCGTCCACCCGGCGCTGCTCGACTCCGCCCTGCACGCGATGATGTTCGTGTCCCTGGCGGACGCCGGACAGGGGCGGCTGCCGTTCTCCTGGAGCGGTGTGTCCCTGCGGGCGTCCGGCGCACGGTCGTTGCGCGTCCGGATGGTCCAGGCCGGTCCCGAAGCCGTCGCCCTGCACCTGGCCGACCCGACCGGCGGCACCGTCGCGTCCGTCGAGTCCCTGTTGCTGCGCCAGGTCTCCGGCGACCTCGCCGCCCGCGCCGCGGCGGAGGGCCACCGCGACGGACTCTTCCAGCTCGACTGGCCGAAGTTGACCACGTCGGCCGGGCAACACGGCTTCGGTTACGGCGAGGTGGCGGTGGTCGGTGACGACACAGACCTCGCGCCCGGCGTCCCCGTCCACCCGACTCTCGCCGAACTGCCCGCCGTCGTACCGGCACACGTACTGTTCGCGGCGACCACCGGCCACGGCAGCGGTACGCCTCTCACGGACTCGACCCGCTCCGCCGTCGGCCGCGTCCTCGACGCCGTACGGACCTGGCTCGCCGACGAACGGTACGAGGACGCCCGCCTGGTGGTCGTCACCGAGGGCGCGGTCGCGCTCGACGAGACGGCGCCGGATCCGGCCGGCGCCGCGGTGTGGGGGCTGGTGCGGGCGGCACGTGCCGAGGCACCGGACCGCTTCGCGCTCGTCGACACCGACGGCACGGACGCCTCCCGGGCCGCACTCGCCCAGACCCTCGCCTCCGCACTCGCCGCGGGCGAACCGGAGTTCGTGCTGCGCGACGGCGTCGCCCACGCGCCCCGCCTCGGCCGGGTCCCGGCGGGCGGCCAACTGCCGCTCCCCGCCGACGAGTCGGCCTGGCACCTGGACAGCATCGAGAAGGGCACCCTGGACAACCTCGCGCTGACCCCCTTCCCGGAGGCGGCAGCGGAGTTGACGGCCGGTCAGGTCCGGATCGCCGTGCGGGCGGCGGGAGTCAACTTCCGTGACGTCCTCAACGCGCTCGGCATGTACCCGGGCGAGGCCGGCCTACTCGGCGGCGAGGGCGCGGGCGTCGTGACCGAGATCGGCCCCGACGTGACCGAACTCGCCGTCGGCGACCGCGTGATGGGCATGTTCCCCGGCTCCTTCGGGCCGGTGGCCGTGGCGGACGCCCGTACCTTGGCCCGGATTCCGGTGGGTTGGTCGTTCGCGCAGGCGGCGTCGGTGCCGATTGTGTTCCTGACGGCGTACTACGCGTTGACCGATCTGGGCGGTGTCCGGGCGGGGGAGTCGGTGCTGGTGCACGCGGCTGCCGGTGGTGTGGGCATGGCTGCCACGCAACTGGCACGGCACCTTGGCGCCGAGGTGTTCGGTACGGCGAGTGCCGGTAAGTGGGGCACGTTGCGTGAACTCGGCCTGGACGGCGCCCACATGGCGTCGTCGCGTGACACGGCGTTCGAGGCGGCCTTCCTCGCGGCGACTGGTGGTCGGGGCATGGACGTGGTCCTGGACTCGCTGGCGGGTGAGTTCGTGGATGCGTCGTTGCGGTTGCTGCCGCGTGGTGGTCGTTTCCTGGAGATGGGCAAGACCGATGTCCGGGACCCGGATACCGTCGCGGCTCAGCACGCCGACGTGATGTATCGGGCCTTCGATCTTTGGGAGGCGGGGCCGGAGCGGATCGGCGAGATGCTGGCCGATCTGGTGGAGCTGTTCAACTCCGGTGTGCTGCAACCGCTTCCGGTGACGTGCTGGGATGTGCGGCGGGCTCCGGAGGCGTTCCGGTATCTGTCGCAGGCCCGGCACGTCGGCAAGGTCGTCCTCACCGTCCCGGCCCCGCTGGACCCGGACGGGACGGTGCTGGTGACCGGCGGTACCGGTGGTCTGGGCGCTCTGGTGGCCCGTCACCTCGTGACCGAACACGGGGTACGGCACCTGCTGCTGGCCAGCCGCCGAGGACTGGACGCCCCGGGCGCCCGCGAACTCGTAGCAGAAATGGCCGAGTTGGGTGCGACAGCTGACGTTGCCGCAGTGGACGTAGCCGACCGTGACCAACTCGCCGCCGCCCTGCACACCCCCCCCCCCCCCCACCCCCTCACCGCCGTCATCCACACGGCCGGCATCGTCGACGACGGGGTGATCGGGTCGCTCACGTCCGAGCGGCTGGCGGCGGTGTTGCGGCCGAAGGCCGATGCCGCGCTCCAACTGCACGAACTCACCCGGGACATGGACCTGGCCGCCTTCGTGGTGTTCTCCTCCGTGGCAGGCACGTTCGGCAGTGCCGGGCAGGCCAACTACGGGGCGGCCAACGCCTTCCTGGACGCCTTCGCGGCCACTCGTCGTGCGGCCGGACTGCCCGCGGTGTCCCTCGCGTGGGGTGCCTGGGCGCCCGGCGCGGGCATGACCGCCGACCTGACCGAGGCGGACCTTCGCCGCATGGCACGCGGCGGCATGCGAACGCTCAGCGCCGAACAGGGGCTCCAACTGCTCGACACCGCCGGGCTGTTGACCGGCGCGGCGCCCGCGCACCGTGCCGCGCTGCTGCCGGTGAACCTGGACCTCCAGGCGCTGCGGGCGCACGCCGACGCCGTACCCCCGCTGCTGCGCGGTCTCGTGCGGGCTCCCGCGCGGCGGGCCGCGGAGACGGCGGGCGGGGGCGGGGCCGAGCGGCAGGATCTCGGTGCCACGCTGGCGGGGCGCGCGCCCGCCGACCGGGAGCAGTTCCTGGTCGACCTCGTGTGCGCGCAGGCCGCGGCGACCCTCGGGCACGCCTCCGCCGACGAGATCGAACCCGACCAGGCGTTCAAGGAGTTGGGCTTCGACTCGCTCACCGCCGTCGAGCTGCGCAACCGGCTCAACGCCGTCACCAAACTGCGGCTCCCGGCCACCCTGGTCTTCGACCACCCCACGCCGACGGCGCTGGCCGGTCAACTCCTCACGGAGATCGCCCTACCGGAAGCGGACGGACCGGACGGACCGAATGGACCGGGCACGGCGCAGGGCACGAGCGCGGGCACAGCCGTGACGGCCGCCCCGCTCCTGGTCGAACTCGACCGGCTGGAGGCCGCGTTGGCCGCCGCCACCGTCGGCGGGGACGACCACGTGACCATCACTTCCCGGCTGCAACGGCTGACGGCGAAGTGGCAGGAACAGGCAACGAAGGGCGGTGCCGGACACGACACCGGCACCGGCTCCGGGGATCCGGGTACGGCGCTCACCGACGCCGACGACGACGGAGAACTCGACTCCGTCGCGACGGCGGACGAGCTGTTCGACCTGATCGACAAAGAACTCGGGATGTCGTGATCAGTCGCGGGAAACCGTTGGCATCGGCTCAGGGATGTGGCGTTGGTGGCTGAAAGCGACAAGATGGACGAGAAGTACGTCGAGTACCTCAAGCGGCTGACCGCCGAACTGCGCCAGACCCGGCGGCAGTTGCGCGAGGTGGAGACACGGGACCGGGAACCGGTCGCGATCGTGGCGATGAGCTGCCGCTACCCCGGCGGCGTGGACAGCCCCGAGGAACTGTGGCGGCTCGTCGACGAGGGCGGCGACGCGGTCTCCGGCTTCCCCGTCGACCGCGGCTGGGACGTCGAGGCGGGCTACGACCCCGACCCCGACAACCCCGGCACCTTCTACGCACTCGGCGGCGGCTTCCTGCACGAGGCGTCCCGGTTCGACGCCGACTTCTTCGGGATCTCGCCGCGCGAGGCGCTGGCCATGGACCCGCAACAGCGGCTGCTCCTGGAGATCGCCTGGGAGGCGTTCGAACGCGCCGGGATCGATCCCGCCGCGGTGCGCGGCAGCAGCACGGGCGTCTTCGTCGGCGCCGCCACCTCCGGCTACGGCGCCGGAGTGAGCGAATTCCCCGAAGGCGTCCAGGGGTTGCTCCTCGCGGGCAACGCCACCTCCGTCGCCTCCGGCCGCATCGCCTACACGCTCGGCCTCGAAGGGCCCACCGTCACCGTCGACACGGCCTGCTCCTCCTCCCTGGTCGCCCTGCACTGGGCCTGCCAGGCGCTGCGCCGCGGCGAGTGCGACATGGCGCTCGCGGGCGGCGTGGCGGTCATGGCCACCCCGGCGATGTTCTACGAGTTCAGCCGCCAGCGCGGCCTGGCCGCCGATGGCCGCTGCAAGGCGTTCTCCGACGACGCCGACGGCACCGGCTGGGCCGAGGGCGCCGGTCTGCTCCTCGTCGAACGCCTCTCCGACGCCCGCCGCCTGGGCCACCCCGTCCTCGCCGTGGTGCGTGGCACCGCCGTCAACTCCGACGGCGCCTCCAACGGCCTCACCGCCCCCAACGGCCCTTCCCAGCAACGCGTCATCCGTGCCGCCCTGGCGGGCGCGGGCCTCACCCCCGCCGACGTCGACGCCGTCGACGCGCACGGCACCGGCACCTCGCTCGGCGACCCGATCGAGGCCCAGGCCCTCCTCGCCACCTACGGCCAGGACCGGCCCGACGAACAGCCGTTGTGGCTGGGCTCGTTGAAGTCCAACATCGGGCACAGCCAGTCCGCCGCGGGCGTCGGCAGCATCATCAAAATGGTCGAGGCGATCCGCCACGGGGTACTGCCGCGCACCCTGCACGTCTCCGAACCCTCCCGGCACGTCGACTGGTCGGCGGGCGCCGTACGGCTGTTGACCGAGCCGGTCGCCTGGCCCGAGACGGGACATCCGCGCCGCGCGGGCGTCTCGTCGTTCGGTATCAGCGGGACGAACGCGCACGCCGTCATCGAACAGGCTCCGGCTCCTGAAGAGGCGTCCTCTGCACCGGAGTTGACCGCTCCTGCGGTTCCCGAAGTCGCCCGCACGCTCCCCGTCGTCCCCTGGCCCGTGTCCGCGCGGAGCGAAGAGGCGCTGCGGGCGCAGGCCGCCCGGCTGCTCGCGCGGCTGCGGCAGGCCGCCGAGCCGCCGACCGTCCTGGACGTGGGCCACGCCCTCGCCACCACCCGGGCCGCCCTGGAACACCGGGCGGTCGTCCTCGCCTCCGACCACGACACCGCCGTACGGGAGTTGGCCGCGCTCGCCGACGGCACCTCCGGCACCGCGACCGTCCGCGGCAGAACCACGCGCGGTGCGACCGCTTTCCTGTTCGCCGGTCAGGGCTCCCAACGCCTCGGCATGGGAAGCGAGTTGTACGAGGCGTACCCGGCCTTCACCGCCGCCTTCGACGCGGTGGACGCCGAACTGCCGTTCAGCCTGCGGGAGATCGTCTTCGGGGACGACGCGGAGCGGCTGAACCGCACCGAGTTCGCCCAGCCCGCCCTCTTCGCCCTCGAAGTCGCCCTCTTCCGGCTCCTCGAAGCCTGGGGCATCGCCCCGAAGTTTCTCCTGGGGCACTCCGTCGGCGAGTTGGCCGCCGCGCACGTCGCCGGAGTGTGGTCCCTGGCGGACGCCTGCCGACTCGTCGTCGCGCGCGGCCGGCTGATGCAGGCCCTGCCCGCGGGCGGCGCCATGGCCGCCCTACAGGCCACCGAGGACGAGGTGCTGCCGCTGCTGAACGACAGCGTGGGCATCGCCGCCGTCAACGGCCCCCGAGCCGTGGTGATTTCGGGCGCCGCCGACGCCGTGGAAGAAGTGGCCGCGCACTTCCGGGCGCAGGACCGCAAGGTGACTGCCCTGCGGGTCAGTCACGCGTTCCACTCGCCGCTCATGGAGCCCATGCTCCGGGACTTCCGCGCCGTCGCCGAGAGCCTCACCTACCACCAGCCCCGCCTCACCGTCGTCTCCGACGTGACCGGCGAGACCGCCGCCCCGGCCGAACTGCGCTCGCCCGACTACTGGGTCCGGCACGTCCGCGAACCGGTCCGATTCGCCGACGGGGTACGGCTGTTGGCGAAGCGACGCGTCGCCCGGCTCGTCGAACTCGGCCCGGACGGAACCCTCACCGCCCTGGCCCAGGGCTGCTTCGACGCGGACGACGAGGGGCCGTTGGCCGTCCCCGCACTGCGCAAGGACCGGAGTGAACCCGCCGCGCTGACGGCCGCCGTCGCCCGACTCTTCGCGCACGGCAAGCCGGTCGACTGGGCGGCCGTCTTCGCGGGCACCGACGCGCGCGCCGTCGAACTGCCCACCTACGCCTTCCGCCGCGAGCGGTTCTGGCTGGAGCCGACCCCGCTGGGCACGCCCTCCGACACCACCGGGGCGAAGGCCACCGACGCGGGCTTCTGGACGGCCGTCGAGGGCGAGGACATCGCCGCCCTCGCCGACACCCTCGACGTCGACGAAGGGCTCGTCCGCCCGCTCGTCCCCGCGCTCTCGTCGTGGTGGCGCGGACGGCGCGAACTCGGCCGCGTGGACCGGCTGCGCTACCGCGTCGGCTGGCAGCCCGTCGACCGGGCCACCGACGCGCCCCTCACCGGCCGTTGGCTGCTCGCCGTCACCGACGCCGACACCCCCGACGTCCCTGCGATCACCGAGGCGCTGACGGCACGCGGCGCCGAAGCCGTGGTGTGGGAGTACGCCCCGGACGAGGAACGCGCCGAGCTGGCGGCCCAGTTGACCGACGCGGGCACCCTCGCGGGCGTCCTCGCGCTGCCGCACGCCGACCCCGACGCGCCCGTTGACGTCCTGCTGCGCACCGTACGGCTCGTGCAGGCGCTCGGGGACGCCGGAGTCACCGCGCCGCTGTGGTCGGCCACCCGGGGCGCGGTCGCGACCGCGCGCTCCGACACCGCCCCGCGACCGACGCAGGCCGCGCTGTGGGGCCTGGGCCGAGTAGCCGCGCTCGAACTGGCCGACCGGTGGGGCGGGTTGGTCGACCTGCCCGCGACCGTCGACCGGCGCGCGGCCGCCCGCCTCGCCACGGTGCTCGCGCAGACGGGCGAGGAGGACCAGGTCGCCGTACGCGCCTCCGGCGTCTTCGCGCGCCGCCTGCTGCACGCCGACGACGAGAACGTCGCGCCCGGCGGCGGCTGGCAGCCGCGCGGCACGGTCCTGATCACCGGCGGAACAGGTGCCCTCGGCGCCCGCGTCGCCCGCTGGGCCGCCGAACAAGGCGCCGAACACCTCGTGTTGACCGGACGGCGCGGCCCCGACGCCCCCGGCGCCGCCGAACTGGCCGCCACACTCGGCGAATTGGGCGCCCGCGTGACGGTCGAGGCGTGCGACGTCGCCGACCGTGCGGCCGTCGCCCAACTGCTGTCCCGGTACACCGTCGACGCCGTGGTCCACGCCGCGGGCGTCACCGACTCCGTACCGCTGCCCGACCTCGACGCCGACCGCTTCCGCGCCGTGTTCACCGCCAAGGCGCACGGCGCCGACCACCTCGACGCCGTCCTGCGGGAGCAGGGCGACCGGCCGCTCGACGCGTTCGTCCTCTTCTCCTCCATCGCCGGCGTGTGGGGCAGCGGCGGCCAGGCCGCCTACGCCGCCGCCAACGCCCACCTCGACGGCCTCGCCGAACAGCGCCGCGCCCGCGGCGCCACCGCGACCTCCGTCGCCTGGGGACCCTGGGGCCAGGGCGGCATGGCCGCCGAGGACGGCGCCGAAGAGTTCCTGCGCCGCCGCGGCCTCACCGCCCTCGACCCCGACACCGCGCTCGCCGCACTCCGCCGCGTCCTGCACCAGGACGTCACCGGACAGGTCGTCGCCGACGTCGACTGGACCCGCTTCGCCCCCGGCTTCACCAGTACCCGCCCCAGCCCCCTCCTCGCCGAACTCCCCGACGTCCAGGAAGCGTTGAGTGCCGGACCGGGCGTCATCGAGGAACACGGCGGTGCGGGCGCCGCCCTGCGCGAGCGGCTCGCGGGCCGCCCGGCCGCCGAACGCGCCCGCGTCCTGCTGGAGTTGGTCCGCACCCACGCCGCCGCCGTCCTCGGCCACGCCGACGCGGGCCTCCTGGAAACCCGGCGTGCCTTCCGCGACTCGGGCTTCGACTCCCTCACCGCCGTCGAACTCCGCAACCGCCTCACCGCCGAGACCGGCCTCGCCCTGCCCGCCACCCTGGTCTTCGACCACCCCACCCCCGTCGACCTCGCCGCCTTCGTACAGGGCGAGTTGGCGGGCGCGGTGGAGGGGGACACCACCGGCCACCGGACCGCTGCGACGACCTCCGGGGGCACCCGGACCGGCGGCGCCACCGACGACCCCGTCGTCATCGTCGGCATGGGCTGCCGCCTGCCCGGCGACGTCACCGGCCCCGACGACCTGTGGGACCTCGTGGCCCAAGGCCGGGACGCCATCGCCGAGTTCCCCACCGACCGCGGCTGGGACCTCGACGCCCTCTACGACCCCGAGCCCGGCCGCCCCGGCACCAGCTACGCCCGGCACGGCGGATTCCTCACCGGTGCGGGCGAGTTCGACCCGGCGTTCTTCGGGATCTCCCCGCGCGAAGCCCTCGCCATGGACCCGCAGCAGCGGCTTCTGCTGGAGACCTCCTGGGAGGCCCTGGAACGCGCCGCCATCGCCCCCGGTGGCCTGCGCGGCAGCCGGACCGGCGTGTTCATGGGCTCCAACGGCCAGGACTATCCAGCCCTGTTGCTCAGCACCCCCGACGCGGGCGACGGCTACCTCGGCACCGGCAACGCGGCCGCCGTCGTCTCCGGCCGCATCGCCTACGTCCTCGGCCTCGAAGGCCCGACCCTCACCGTCGACACCGCCTGCTCGTCGTCGCTGGTCGCCCTCCACCTCGCGGTCCAGGCACTGCGCGCGGGCGAGTGCGACCTCGCCCTCGCCGGTGGCGTCACCGTCATGTCAACTCCCGGCGCCTTCCTGGAGTTTAGCCGCCAGCGCGGCCTGTCGGCGGACGGCCGGTGCCGGGCGTTCTCCGACGACGCCGACGGCACCGGCTGGGGCGAAGGCGTGGGCGTCCTGGTGGTCGAACGGCTCTCCGACGCCCGCCGCAACGGGCACCCGGTGCTCGCGGTGGTCGCGGGCTCCGCGGTCAACCAGGACGGCGCGTCGAACGGCCTGACCGCGCCCAACGGCCCGTCCCAACAGCGCGTGATCCGGGCGGCGTTGGCCGACGCCGGACTCCGGCCGGCCGACGTGGACGCGGTGGAGGCGCACGGCACGGGCACCTCGCTGGGCGACCCGATCGAGGCCCAGGCCCTCCTCGCCGCCTACGGCCAGGACCGCGAACTCCCGTTGCTCCTCGGCTCGTTGAAGTCGAACATCGGCCACACCCAGGCCGCCGCCGGAGTCGCGGGCATCATCAAGATGGTCCTCGCCATGCGGCACGGCGTCCTGCCGCCCACCCTGCACGCCGACGTCCCCAGCACGCACGTCGACTGGACCGCGGGCGCGGTGGAACTCCTCACCGAGGGCCGCACCTGGCCCGCCGAGGACCGGCCGCGTCGCGCGGGGGTCTCCGCGTTCGGCGTCTCCGGGACGAACGCGCACGTCATCGTCGAGCAGGCGGCGGAGAGCGGGCGGAGGCCGCGGGATGCGGAGCAGTCGCCGAACGCCGGGCAGTCGTCGAACGCCGGACAGCCGCCGAACGCCGGGCAGCCGCTGCATGCCGGACAGCCGTCGGGGGTCGAACTGCCCGCGTCCGTCAAGCCGTTCGCCGACGCACCCGTGCCCTGGGTGATCTCCGGCGCCTCCGGGAACGCCCTGCGCGAGCAGGCCCAGCGGCTCCTCGCCCACGTCGCGGACCGCCCCGCCCTCACCTCCGCCGAAGTCGGCCTCGCCCTCGCCACCACGCGTACGACGCTGGAACACCGAGCCGTCGTACTCGGCACCGGGCGCGAGGAGTTCCTCAACACCCTCGCGTCGCTGGCCGCGGGCGAACCGGCACCCGACGCCGTCACCGGTCGCGCGTCGACCGAGGGGCGCACGGCGTTCCTCTTCGCCGGACAGGGCGCCCAACGGCTCCGCATGGGCCGGGAGTTGTACGCCACCCACCCCACCTTCGCCGACGCCTTCGACGCGGCGTCCGCGCACCTCGACGCCGAACTGCCGCGCCCGCTGCGGGAGGTGGTGTTCGGTGACGACGCCGAGCTGCTGAATCGGACGGAGTTCGCCCAGCCCGCGTTGTTCGCGTTGGAAGTGGCGTTGTTCCGGCTCCTTGAGTCGTGGGGTGTGCGGCCGGACGTGCTGGCCGGTCACTCGATCGGCGAGATTGCCGCCGCGCATGTGGCGGGGGTGTGGTCGCTGGCCGATGCGTGCCAACTCGTTGTCGCGCGCGGCCGGTTGATGCAGGCGCTGCCGTCGGGCGGTGCGATGGTGGCGGTGCAGGCGGCGGAGGAGGAAGTCCTCCCGCTGTTGGACGACCGCGTAGGCATCGCGGCGGTCAACGGCCCCCGTTCCGTGGTGATGTCGGGCGCCGCCGACGCCGTAGCGGAAATCGCGGCGCACTTCCGCGCCCAGGACCGCAAGACGACCGCCCTCCGCGTCAGCCATGCCTTCCACTCCCCGTTGATGGAGCCGATGCTGGCCGAATTCCGTGCGGTGGCCGAGCAGTTGACGTACACGCGCCCGCTCCTGCCGATCGTCTCGACGGTGACCGGGTTCGCCGCGACCGACGAAGAAGTGACATCCCCGGAGTACTGGGTCCGCCATGTCCGCCAGTCGGTGCGATTCGCCGATGCCGTGCGGGAGTTGGCGGCGGACGGGGTCGGCCGGTTCCTGGAGTTGGGGCCGGACGGGACGCTCACCGCGCTGACGCATGCGTCGCTCGACGAGTGGGAACCGGTGGCGGTGCCGTCGCTGCGCACCGACCGGACCGAGACGGTGGCACTGCTGTCGGCGACCGCGACGCTCTTCGCGCACGGCGCCGAGGTCGACTGGCCGGCGTTCTTCCGCACCGCGGTGGGCACCGAGAAGAGCACCGTCGAACTCCCCACCTACGCCTTCCAGCACAGCCGTTACTGGCCGCGCCCGGGTGGCGGTCACTTCGGTGACCTGCGGTCGGCGGGGCTGTCCGCCGCCGGGCACCCGTTGCTCGGGGCCGCCGTCACCCTCGCGGACAGCGGAGTCGCGGTCTTCACCGGACGGCTCGGCGCCGACTTCCAGCCGTGGCTGGCCGAACACGTCGTCTCCGGCGCGGTGTTGTTGCCCGGCACCGCCTTCCTCGAACTCGCCCTCCACGCCGCCGACCGCGTCGGCTGCGCCCAGGTCGAGGAACTCACCCTCCGTACGCCGCTCGTCCTCCCGACCCGCGAGACCGTGCAGCTCCAGGTCACGGTGGGGAGCCCGGACCCCGACGGCCCCCGCGATGTCGGTGTCTACTCCCGCCTCGCGGGCCGCCCGGCCGCCGACGACCTCGACGACGAGCCCTGGACCCAGCACGCGGTGGGTACCCTGCTCCCCGAGCCCGCCGAACCGCCCGCCGACGCGGGGACACGCCCGCCCGCCGACGCCACCGCGACCTCCACCGACACCCTCTACGACCAACTCGCGGACACCGGTCTGTCCTACGGACCGCTGTTCCGCGGACTGGACTCAGTCCACCACCACGGCGACGACCTGTACGCCGAGGCAGCCCTCCCCGAGGAAGCGGGCCCCGACGCCCGCCGCTATGGCATCCACCCGGCCCTCCTCGACTCGGTCCTGCACGCCCTCGGCGCCGCAGCCGCAACGTCCACATCCACATCCGACGCGGCAACCGGCCCGGGACTGCCCTTCTCCTGGACCGGCGTCACCCTCCACGCCACCGGCGCCTCCCGGCTGCACGCCCGGCTGCGCGTCACCGGCTCCGGCGCGGTCGCCCTCGACCTGGCCGACCCGTCCGGCGCCCCCGTCGCCACCGTCGGCTCCCTCACCCTGCGCCCCCTGACGGCACAGGCACAGCCCACCGAACCGGCACCCACCGGCCATGCCGAACTCCTTCACCGCGTCGACTGGACCCCGCTGCCGCTCGACGAGAAAGACGGCAAGACGGCCGGGGCGCCGGCGTACGAGAACGCCGCCTCCCTGCCAACATCGCTCCCCGACAGCGGAGTTGAGCCCGGCGCGGACGCGCTGATCCGCGTCGACGCACAGGCCGGCGACCCGGCGCCGACGGCCCACACGCTCACCACCCACGTGCTCGACCTCATCCGCACATGGCTGACCGAAGAACGCTTCGAGGACGCCCGCCTGGTGATCGTGACGGAGGGTGCCGTCACGCTCGACGAGACGGTCCCGGACCCGGCGTTGGCCGCGGTGTGGGGCCTGGTGCGCGCGGCCCGGGCGGAGAACCCGAGCCGGTTCGCACTCCTCGACGTGGACGCGACGGACGCCAGTTGGGCCGCGACGGCCCCGGCGCTCGCGTCCGGCGAAGGAGAACTCGCGATACGCGCGGGCGTCGCCCACACACCACAGTTGGGTCGGGCCGCGTCCGGTGCCGAACTCGCCGTCCCGGCGGGGGAGTCGGCATGGCGACTCGACATCGTGGAGAAGGGGACGCTGGAGGGGCTCGCGCTGACGGCCGCGCCCGGCGTCGGTGACGAGTTGACGGCCGGTCAGGTCCGGATCGCCGTACGGGCGGCGGGAGTCAACTTCCGTGACGTCCTCAACACGCTCGGCGTGTACCCCGGAGACGCGAAGGACTTCGGGTTGGAGGGCGCCGGTGTCGTGACCGGGGTCGGCCCCGACGTGACCGAACTCGCCGTCGGCGACCGGGTGATGGGTCTGTTCCCCTACTCCTTCGGACCGGTCGCGATTGCCGATGCGCGAACCCTGGCCCGGATTCCGGTGGGTTGGTCGTTCGCGCAGGCGGCGTCGGTGCCGATTGTGTTCCTGACGGCGTACTACGCGTTGACCGATCTGGGCGGTGTCCGGGCGGGGGAGTCGGTGCTGGTGCACGCGGCTGCCGGTGGTGTGGGCATGGCTGCCACGCAACTGGCACGGCACCTGGGCGCCGAGGTGTTCGGTACGGCGAGTGCCGGTAAGTGGGGCACGTTGCGTGAACTCGACCTGGACGACGCCCACATGGCCTCGTCGCGGGATACGGCCTTCGAGGCGGCGTTCCTGGCGGCGACCGGTGGTCGGGGCATGGACGTGGTCCTGGACTCGCTGGCGGGTGAGTTCGTGGATGCGTCGTTGCGGTTGCTGCCGCGTGGTGGTCGTTTCCTGGAGATGGGCAAGACCGATGTCCGGGACCCGGATACCGTCGCGGCTCAGCACGCCGACGTGATGTATCGGGCCTTCGATCTTTGGGAGGCGGGGCCGGAGCGGATCGGCGAGATGCTGGCCGATCTGGTGGAACTCTTCAACTCCGGTGTGCTGCAACCGCTTCCGGTCACCTGCTGGGATGTGCGGCGGGCTCCGGAGGCGTTCCGGTACCTGTCGCAGGCCCGGCACGTCGGCAAGGTCGTCCTCACCGTCCCGGCCCCGCTCGACCCGGACGGGACGGTGCTGGTGACCGGCGGTACCGGTGGTCTGGGCGCTCTGGTGGCCCGTCACCTCGTGACTGAACATGGTCTACGGCACCTGCTGCTGGCCAGCCGTCGGGGCCTGGACGCCCCGGGCGCCCGTGAACTCGTAGCAGAACTCGCCGAGTTGGGTGCGACAGCTGACGTTGCCGCAGTGGACGTAGCCGACCGTGACCAACTCGCCGCCGCCCTGCACACCGTCCCCGCCGACCACCCCCTCACCGCCGTCATCCACACGGCGGGCGTGCTGGACGACGGCGTAGTCGCCTCCCTCACCCCCGAGCGCATGGCCCGTGTCATGCGCCCGAAGGTCGACGCGGTGGCGAACCTCCACGAACTCACCCGTGACGCCGACCTCTCCGCCTTCGTCGTCTTCTCCTCCGTAGCGGGCATATTCGGTGGTGCGGGCCAGGCCAACTACGCCGCTGCCAATGCCTACTTGGATGCCTTCGCGGTCGCCCGCCGTACCGCCGGGCTGCCCGCGACGTCGCTCGCCTGGGGACCCTGGGCGCCCGGTGCCGGTATGACCGCCGAGCTGACCGACGCCGATCTGCGCCGCATGGCGCGCGGTGGCATGCGGCCGCTCGCCGCGGAGCAGGGGCTTGGCGCTCTGGACGCGGCCCTGGGGCGTAGCGAAGCCGTGCTCGTGCCCATCGCGCTCGACCGGCGGGTCCTGCGGGACCGGCAGGCGGTCGGTGCGCTGCCCGCGATGCTCCGTGGGCTCGCCGTCGCCCCGGCGCGGCGGGCGGCGGCCGTCGTGGATGGTGGCCAGGCCGGCGACGGCTTCCGCGATCGGCTCGCCCAACTCGCCGCCGCCGAGCGGGAGTCGGCCGTCCTGGACCTCGTACGCGCCCAGACCGCACTGGTGTTGGGGCACGCGGGCCCGGACGCCGTGGAGGCGAGCCGGGACTTCCGGGGCCTGGGCATCGACTCGCTGACCGCGGTCGAGCTGCGCAACCGGCTCAACGCGGCGACCGGGCTGCGGCTCCCCGCCACCCTGGTGTTCGACTACCCCTCGCCGCAGGCCCTCGCGCGCCACATCGGCGGTGAACTCCAACTCCCCGACGACACCGCCCCCTTGGCGCGCGCAGCGAGTCCCGTCGCCCCCACCACGGCCGACGACGAACGGATCGCGATCGTCGCCCTCGGCTGCCGCTTCCCCGGCGGCGCCAACTCGCCCGAGAAATACTGGCAATTGCTCGCCGACGGCGTGGACGCGGTCGGCGCCCCGCCCGCCGACCGCGGCTGGCAGGCGGACGGCATCGAGGGCGGATTCCTCTACGACGCCGCCGACTTCGACGCGGACTTCTTCGGCATCTCGCCGCGCGAGGCCCTCGCCATGGACCCGCAGCAGCGGCTGCTCCTGGAGATCTCCTGGGAGGCGCTGGAGCGGGCCGCGATCGACCCGCGCGCACTGCACGGTTCGCGGACGGGCGTGTTCGTCGGCACCAACTACCAGGGCTACGGGTCGGCCGCGCACGCCGTCCCGGAGGATGCCCAGGGGCAGTCGATGACCGGGCACGCGGCCAGCGTGGCCTCCGGCCGGGTCGCCTACGTGCTCGGCCTTGAGGGTCCGGCGGTCACCGTGGACACCGCCTGCTCGTCCTCGCTCGTCGCCCTGCACTGGGCGGCGCAGTCGCTGCGCTCCGGCGAGTGCGACCTCGCGCTCGCGGGCGGCGTGACCGTGATGGCGACGCCGGGCGCGTTCGCCGAGTTCGGCAAACAGGGCGGGCTCGCCGGGGACAACCGGTGCAAGGCGTTCTCCGACGACGCCGACGGCACCGGCTGGGGCGAGGGCGCCGGCATCCTGCTCCTCGAACGCCTCTCCGACGCCCGCCGCAACGGGCACCCGGTGCTCGCCGTGGTCCGCGGCAGCGCCGTCAACTCCGACGGCGCCTCCAACGGGCTCACCGCCCCCAACGGCCCCTCCCAGCAACGCGTCATCCGCACCGCCCTCGGCGCCGCGGGCCTCACCTCGGCCGACGTGGACGCGGTGGAGGCGCACGGTACGGGTACGTCGCTGGGCGATCCCATCGAGGCCCAGGCGCTGCTCGCCACGTACGGCCAGGACCGTGAACTCCCGTTGCTGCTCGGCTCGGTGAAGTCCAACATCGGGCACACCCAGGCCGCCGCCGGAGTCGCCGGAGTCATCAAGACCGTGCTGGCCATGCGGCACGGCACACTGCCACGCACCCTGCACCTCAACCAGCCGTCCACGCACGTCGACTGGACCGCCGGCCGTATCGAACTCCTCGCCGAACAGCGGGCCTGGCCCGAGACCGGGCGGCCCCGGCGCGCCGCCGTGTCGTCGTTCGGCATCAGCGGTACCAACGCCCATGTCGTCCTCGAAGACGGCGGCCCCGCCGAAGTCGCCGCCCGGAGCGACGCGTTGGGACCGTTCGCCTGGCCGGTCAGCGGTCGCACACCGGCCGCCCTGCGCGGTCAGGCCGAGCGGCTGCGCGCCCACCTCGCCGCCCGCCCCGAACTGGCCCCGGCCGACGTGGCGCACTCCCTCGCCACCGGCCGCGCGGTGTTCGAACACCGGGCCGTGGTCGTCGCCACGGGCCGGGACGAACTCCTCGCCGGACTGGGCGCGTTGGGCCGCGACGAGGACGCCGCCGCCGTCGTGCGGGGCCGTAGCGGATCCGCCGGCCGGACGGCGTTCCTGTTCAGCGGGCAGGGCTCGCAGCGGCCCGGCATGGGACGCGAACTCCTGGACCGGTTCCCGGTGTACGCCGACGCCTTCCGCCGCGTGTGCGACGGCTTCGCCCCGCACCTCGAAGTGCCGCTGGACGACGTCGTGTTGGCCGAGGAGGGCACCGAACGGGCCGGGCTCCTGGACCGCACCGCCTACACCCAACCCGCCCTGTTCGCCGTGCACGTGGCGCTGTACGAACTCGTGCGTTCGTGGGGCGTGACCCCGGACGCGCTGATGGGCCACTCCATCGGCGAACTGTCCGCCGCGCACGTCGCCGGAGTCCTCTCGCTGCCCGACGCGTGCGCCCTGGTCGCCGCCCGCGGCCGGCTGATGGAGGCGCTCCCGGCGGGCGGCGCGATGGCCGCCGTCCAGGCGTCCGAGGACGAGGTGCTGCCCTTCCTGGACGAGGCCCGGGTGGGCATCGCCGCCGTCAACGGGCCCGACGCGGTCGTGGTTTCCGGGGACGAGGACGCCGTATCGGACATCGCCGACCATTTCGCCGGGCTGGGTCGAAAGACTAGGCGTTTGCGGGTCAGCCATGCATTTCACTCGGCGCATATGGACGCGATGCTTGCGGAGTTCGAAGAGGTCGCCCGTGGCGTGCGCTACGCCGCGCCCGCGATCCCGGTCGTCTCCAACGTGACGGGAGAACAGGCCACGGAGGCCGAACTGACCGCGCCCGCACACTGGGTGCGGCACGTGCGGCAGACCGTGCGCTTCGCCGACGGCGTGCGCAGCCTGCGGGCGGACGGCGTGGGCACCTTCGTTGAACTCGGGCCGGACGGCTCACTCACCGCGCTGGCCCTCGACACCCTCGATGGACTCGCCGACCAGGAACCCGCCGCGCACGCCGTACCCGTACTGCGCCGCGGCCGTCCGGAGGCGGTCGCCGCGCTGCTGGCCGCCGGGGCCCTGCACGTCCGCGGGCTCGCCGCCGCACCGGCCGACCCGGCCCGCACGGTGGAGCTGCCGACGTACGCCTTCCAGGCCGACCGCTACTGGCCCGCCCCGGCCCAGACCTCCTCGGCGGTGGGCGACGGTGACCGGGTCGACGACGAGTTCTGGGCCGCCGTCGAACGTGGCGACCTCGGCGCGCTCACCGACCGCCCCGACCTCGGCGACGACACCACGGTCGGCGAACTGCTGCCCGCGCTGACCTCCTGGCGCCGTCGTCGCCGCGAGGCATCGACCGCAGACTCCCTTGCCTACACGGTGAGTTGGCGTCCGGTGCCGGACGCCTCGGTAGCGCCGGTCCTGTCCGGCGCCTGGCTGCTCGCGGTACCCGCCGACCTTGCCGACGACCCGTGGACGCGGACGATCGCCGACGGCCTGACCGCGCGCGGCGCCCACGTCGTACCGTTCGCCGTGGACCTCGCCACCGCGGACCGGACCACGCTCGCCGAACAGCTGCGGAAGCTCCTCGAACTCGACACCGACACCGAGCCCGAACTCGCCGCCGTACAGGGCGTGTTGTCCCTGCTCGCACTCGACGAGGCGTCCATCGCCTCGGACGGGAAGACGGCCAAGGGAACTGGCGAGGAAACAGGCGAGGAAACCGCTACCCCCGCCGGGCTCGCCGCCTTCCTCGCCCTCACCCAAGTCCTCGGCGACCTGGAGATCGGCGCCCCTCTGTGGTGCGCCACCGTCGGCGCCGTCGCCACCACCGACCGGGAGGGCGTGAACTCGCCCGCCCAGGCCACCACTTGGGGCCTCGGCCGAGTCGCCGCGCTCGAACTCGCGCAGCGCTGGGGCGGACTCGTCGACCTCCCCGCCGACCTCGACGGCCGCACCGTCGAACGGCTCGCCGCCCTGCTGTCGGGCGCCACCGGCGAGGACCAGACCGCCGTACGCCCCGCCGGGATCCTCGCCCGCCGACTGGTGCACGCGCGACCGTACGA
This sequence comes from Actinobacteria bacterium OK074, assembly GCA_001298575.1. GTDB lineage: Bacteria > Actinomycetota > Actinomycetes > Streptomycetales > Streptomycetaceae > Streptomyces. Next base: position 7,440 of record LJCV01000026.1, on the reverse strand, counting down.
CGGAACGGACGCGCCCAAGCGGACCGGCGGGCCCGAGCATCGGACCGGCGGGCCCGAGCGGACGGGTGCGCCCGAGCGGACCGGCGCACCCGAGTGGACCGGCGCGGGCGAGACCGTGCTGATCACCGGCGGCACCGGCGCGCTCGGCGCCCGCGTCGCCCGGCGGCTCGCCGAACGCGGCGCACGGCACCTGGTGCTCGTCGGCCGCCGCGGCCCCGACGCCGAGGGCGCCGAGGAGCTGCGCGCCCAACTCGCCGCCACCGGGGCCGAAGTGACCCTCGCGGCGTGCGACAGCGCCGATCCCGCCGCGCTCGCCGCGCTGCTGGCCAAGCTCCCGGTCGACGCCGTCGTACACGCCGCCGGAGTCCTGGACGACGGGCTCCTCGACTCGTTGACTCCCGAGCGGCTGGAAGCGGTGCTGCGGCCCAAGCTGGCCGCCGCCCGCAACCTCGACCGACTCACCCGCGACCGCGACCTGTCGGCGTTCGTCCTGTTCTCCTCCGTCGCCGGGACGATCGGCTCGGCGGGGCAGGGCAACTACGCCGCCGCCAACGCCTACTTGGACGCACTCGCCGTCCGGCGCCGAGCCGAGGGGCTGCCCGCGACCTCCGTGGCCTGGGGCCCGTGGGCCGGCGGCGGCATGGCGGCCGGGGGGCCCGACGCCGAGGCCCGGTTGCGCGGCGCCGGAGTCGTCCCGCTCGACCCGGACGCGGCGCTCGCCGCGCTGGACCGGGCAGTGGTCCGCACGGACACCGCCGCCGTCACCGTCGCCGACCTGGCCTGGGACCGCTTCGTGCCCGGCTTCACCGCCGTGCGGAACGCCCCGCTGCTCGCCGAACTCCCCGAAGCGCAGCCCCTGTTGAAGCAGGCCGCAGCGCGGGACGAGGACACGGCGGGCGGCGGCGGTCTGCGCACCCGGCTCGCCGGACTCGGGGAGGCCGAGCAGGACCGCCTGGTGGTCCAGTTGGTCCGCGGCCACGTCGCCACCGTGCTCGGGCACGGCTCCGCCGACGCGATCGACGCCGACCGCGCCTTCACCGAACTCGGCTTCGACTCGCTGATGGCCGTCGAACTCCGCAACCGGCTCGGCGTGGCCGCCGGGCTCCAACTCCCCGCCACCCTCCTGTTCGACCAGCCCACCCCGCGCGTCCTCGCACGCCACCTGCGCGCGCTGACCGCGACGGACAACGGCACGGCGCCCGCCCTGGACGCCCTCGACCGGCTGGAAACCGCGCTCGCCGCCCTCACCGAGGACGACACCCAGCGCGGCCGGATCGCCTCCCGCCTGCTGGCCCTCGCCTCCCGCTGGAACGGCGGCCAGGACGCGACACCGGCCGAGAGTGCGGGCGAGGACGCGGCGGAAACGGACCTGAAGGACCGCATCGACGCCGCCGGCGCGGAGGACCTCTTCGCCCTCATCGACAACGACTTCGGCATCTCATGACCGGCCCCGGCACCACCAGGCCCACGGCCACCGGCACCTCCAGCTCCACGGCCACCGGCCCCGGCACCACCAGCTCCACCGCCACCACCAGTTCCACCGCCACCACCGGCGGCCCCAGCCCCTCCCAGCGGTACCGACACGACGTCCAAGGTGGGTGAGTACGCGTGAACGAGCAGGAAAAGCTTCTCAGCTACCTCAAGAAGGTCACCGGCGACCTGCACGAGACCCGCAAGCGGCTGCGCGAGGCGGAGTCCGCGTCCCGGGAACCGGTCGCCATCGTCGCGATGAGCTGCCGTTTCCCCGGCGGCGCCGACTCGCCCGAGGCGCTGTGGCGGCTGCTGGGCGCCGACGGCGACGCCGTCACCGAGTGGCCCACCGACCGGGGCTGGAGCCTCGCCGACCACTACGACCCCGAACCCGGCCGCCCCGGCCGCACCTACAGCACCGCGGGCGGCGCCCTGCACGGCGCGGGCGACTTCGACGCGTCCTTCTTCGGCATCTCGCCGCGCGAGGCCCTCGCCATGGACCCGCAGCAACGGCTGCTCCTGGAGATCTCCTGGGAGGCGTTCGAACGCGCGGGCCTGGACCCGACGGCCCTGCGCGGTTCCCGCACCGGGGTCTTCGCGGGCACCAACGGGCAGGACTACACGGGCCTGTTGCTGGCCTCGCAGGAGAGCCTGGAGGGCCATGTCGGCACGGGCAACGCCGCCAGCGTCGTCTCCGGCCGTATCTCCTACACCCTCGGCCTCGAAGGCCCCGCCGTCACCGTCGACACCGCCTGCTCCTCCTCCCTGGTCGCCCTGCACCTGGCCGTACGGGCGCTGCGGGCGCGGGAGTGCGACCTGGCACTCGCCGGCGGCGTGACCGTCCTGTCGACACCCGGCCTCTTCCTGGAGTTCAGCCGCCAGCGCGGGCTCGCGCCCGACGGCCGCTGCAAGGCGTTCGCCGAGGCCGCCGACGGCACCGGCTGGGCCGAGGGCGCGGGCATGCTCCTGGTGGAACGCCTCGCCGACGCCCGCCGCCTCGGCCACCCCGTGCTCGCCGTGGTCCGCGGCAGCGCCGTCAACCAGGACGGCGCCTCCAACGGACTGACCGCGCCCAACGGCCCCGCCCAGCAGCGCGTCATCTGGCAGGCCCTCGCCGACGCCCAGCTCTCCACCGCCGACGTCGACGCCGTCGAGGCCCACGGCACGGGGACGACGCTCGGCGACCCCATCGAGGCCCAGGCACTGCTCGCCACGTACGGCCAGGACCGCCAGGCGGACCGGCCGTTGTGGCTCGGCTCGGTCAAGTCCAACATCGGCCACACCCAGGCCGCCGCCGGAGTCGCCGGGATCATGAAAATGGTCCTGGCCATGCAGCACGCCCAACTGCCGCGCACCCTGCACGTCGACGCGCCCACCTCGCACGTCGACTGGACGGCCGGCCGCGTCGAACTCCTCACCGAACCCCGCCCCTGGCCCGCCACCGACGGCCGACCGCGCGCGGCGGGCGTCTCCTCCTTCGGCGTCAGCGGCACGAACGCCCACGTCATCCTCGAACAGCCCGCCCCGGAGACGGCCGCAGCCGAGACGACCACGGTGGCGCCGACCGCGGCGGAGACGGCCACGACCGAGCCGCCCGCCGCCGGGACCACCACCCTCCCGTACGTCCTCTCCGCCCGCAGCGCTACCGCCCTGCGCGCCCAGGCCGCCGCCCTGCACGCGCGGCTGCGCGCCGACGAGGCGCCCGGCCCCCGCGACCTGGCCTGGTCCCTGGCCGCCACCCGCTCCGCGTTCGAACACCGGGCCGTGGTGCTCACCGACGACGGCGACCCCGACGCACTCCCGCGCGGCCTGGAGTCCCTCGCGGCGGGCGCCCCCGCCGCCGGGCTCGTACAGGGCGTGGCCGACGTCGACGGCCGTACCGTGTTCGTCTTCCCCGGCCAGGGCCCCCAGTGGCCCGGCATGACCGTCGAACTCCTCGACGCCGACGCCGACTTCCGCACCCACTTCACCGAATGCGCGAGCGCCGTCGAACAGTACGTCGACTGGTCGGCCGAAGCCGTCCTGCGGGGTGCCGACGGCGCCCCCACCCTCGACCGCGTCGACGTCGTACAACCCCTGCTGTTCGTGACGATGGTGTCGCTGGCGAAGCTGTGGCAGTCCCGTGGCGTGCTGCCCGACGCCGTCGTCGGGCACAGCCAGGGCGAGATCGCCGCCGCCTGCGTCGCCGGGGGGCTCACCCTGGACGACGCGGCCCGCGTGGTCGTGCTGCGCAGCCGGGCCATCACCGCGCTCGCCGGACGCGGCGGAATGGCGTCCGTCCTGCTGCCCGTTGCCGAGGTCGAGGCCCAACTGGCGCCCTGGGACGGGCGGATATCGGTCGCCGCCGTCAACGGCCCCGCCTCCGTGGTCGTTTCCGGCGACGCCGACGCCGTGGGCGACCTGGTCGACGGCCTCACCGCCGCGGGCGTGCAGGCCCGGCGGATCCCCGTCGACTACGCCTCCCACTCCGCGCAGGTCGAGGAGATCCGCGAGCAACTGCTCACCGACCTCGCCCCGGTACGGCCGCGCGCCGCGACCGTGCCGTTCTTCTCCACCGTCACCGGCGACTGGCTGGAGACCGAACGGCTCGACGCCGCCTACTGGTACGACAACCTGCGCCGCACCGTCCGCTTCGCCGACGCCGTACAGGCCCTGGCCGCCCAGGGCTTCCGCGTCTTCGTCGAGTCGAGCCCGCACCCCGTGCTCACCGCCGCCGTCCGCGACACCCTCGACGCGGAGAGCCGCACGGGCACAGCCGTCACCGGCACACTCCGCCGCGGCGAAGGCGGCCCCCGCCGCTTCCTCACCTCCCTCGCCGAACTCGGCGTGCGCGGCGCCGCCGCCGTCGACTGGCCCGCGATCATCGGCGCAGGTACGCGTGTCGACCTGCCGACGTACGCCTTCCAGCGGCGCACCTACTGGCCCACCCCGGCCGGTCGGGACGCCGCGTCCGAGGCGGTCCACGGAGCGGACCTCGACGCCCGTTTCTGGGAATCCGTCGAGAGCGGCGAGACCGGCGAACTCGCCGCCGCGCTCCACCTCGACCAGGACACCCTCGCCACGGTCCTGCCCGCCCTGCACGACTACCGCAGACGCAGCCGCGAGAACGCCACCGTCGACGCCTGGCGCTACCGCGTCACCTGGAAACCCCTGCCCGCCACCGCGACACCCCCGCTGCGCGGCACCTGGCTCGTCGTGCTGCCCGCCGCCGTGCACGAGGACGCGGACCACCCCGGGCACGCCCTCACCACGGCCGTCGTCGACGCCGTCGGCCGCGCGGGCGCCCAACCGGTCGCCGTCACGGTCGGCCCGCAGGACGGCCGCGAGCGCATCGCCGAACTCCTGCGCGCGGCAGGGGACTTGGGGGTGACGGGAGAGGTGTCGCCGTCGGGCGTGCTGTCGCTGCTCGCGTTGGACGAAGGGGATTACGCGTTCGACGGGGCGGACCGTGCGGCAGCGCATGAGCTGGACCGCACGACGGCCCATGAGCCGGACCGTACGGCAGCCCGTGAATCGGACCGAAAGGTCCACAGGTCGGACCACGCCGACGAACCCGGCGCACCCGACGGCCTACCCCGTGGCTTCGCCGCCACCGTCGCCCTCGTCCAGGCCCTCGACGACCTCGGCCAGGAGGCACCCGTCTGGTTCGCCACCCGGGGCGCCGTCGCCACCACCGCGGCGGACGGCGTCGACCACCCCCGGCAGGCCCTCGTGTGGGGCTTCGGCCGGGTCGTCGCCCTCGAACAGCCGCAGCGCTGGGGCGGGTTGCTCGACCTGCCCGCCACCCTGGACCGCGCCGCCGCCGAACGGCTCACCGCCGCGCTCGCCGGCCTCGGCCAGGAGGACCAACTCGCCCTGCGCGGCACCGGACTCCTCGCCCGCCGCTTCGCCCGCGCCGCCACCGGCGGCCTGGGCGCGCGGCGCGCCTGGACACCCACCGGCACCGCCCTGGTCACCGGCGGCACCGGCGCCCTCGGCCGCCAGGTCGCCCGCCGCCTCGCCCGCCAGGGCGCCCCCGGCATCCTCCTCGTCAGCCGCACCGGACCCGACGCCCCCGGCACCGCCGAACTCCGCGCCGAACTCACCGAACTCGGCGCCGGACACGTCGAGTTCGCCGCCTGCGACATCGCCGACCGCGGCCAACTCGGGGCCCTGCTCGACGCGATACCCGCGAAGCGGCCCCTCACCGCCGTCTTCCACACCGCCGCCGTCCTGCGCGACGGCGTCATCACCACCCTCACCCCCGGCCAACTCGCCGACGTGCTGCGGGTCAAGGTCGGCGGCGCCCGCAACCTCGACGCGCTCACCGCGGGACTCGACCTGGACGCGTTCGTCCTGTTCTCCTCCACCGCCGGGACGATCGGCGCCCCCGGCCACGCCAACTACGCGCCCGGCAACGCCCTGTTGGACGCCCTCGCCCAGCAGCGCCGGGCCCGCGGCCTGCCCGCCACCGCCATCGCCTGGGGCCCCTGGGCCGACGGCGGCATGGCCGAGGGCTCGGTCGGCGAACGGCTGCAACGGCACGGCGTACGCCCCATGAACCCCGAACTCGCCCTGGGCGCACTCCAGTCGGCCCTCGACCACGACGACACCACCCTCGCCGTCACCGACATCGACTGGGACCTGTTCGCCCACGCCTACACCACCGCCCGCCCCCGCCCCTTCCTCGACGACCTCCCCGACGCCGTACGCGCCCTGGCCGTCCGCGGCACACCGCACCACGACCCGCAGGACACAAAGGGCGACCTCGACGGTGACCTCGCCCGGCAGCTCGCCGCCCTCCCTGAACCCGAACAGCGCGCCGCCTTCGACGAACTCGTCCGCGCCCACGCCGCCGTCGTCCTCAACCACACCGACGCCCAGGACGTCGAACCCACCCGCTCCTTCCGTGAGTTGGGCTTCGACTCGCTCACCGCCGTCGAACTGCGCAACGCCCTCAGCACCGCCGTCGGCCGCCCCTTGCCCGCCACCCTCGTCTTCGACTACCCCACCCCGACGGCGCTCGCCGAACACCTTCGCGCCGCCCTCGGCCCGGCCTCCGCCACCACCCCGGACGCCGCCCTGCCCGCGCCCCGCGCCACCGACGACGACCCGGTCGTCATCACCGCGCTCAGCTGCCGCTTCCCTGGCGGCGCCAACACCCCAGAAGAGTTCTGGCAGTTGCTCGCCGACGGCACCGACGCCATCAGCGCGTGGCCCACTGACCGAGGCTGGGACATCGACGCCCTCTACGACCCCGAACCCGGAGTCCCGGGCCGCGCCAGCACCCGAGGCGGCGGATTCCTCGACCACGTCGCCGACTTCGACCCCGCCTTCTTCGGGATCTCGCCGCGCGAGGCGCTCGCCATGGACCCGCAGCAGCGGTTGTTGCTGGAGTTGGCGTGGGAGGCGTTCGAGCGGGCCGGGATCGACCCGCTGTCCCTGCGGGGCTCGCGCACGGGCGTGTTCGCCGGCACCAACTACCAGGACTACGCCTCCCGCCCGCTCGACCCGACCACGGCCGAGGAGGTCGCGGGCCACCTCGGCACCGGTAACTCCGCGAGCGTGATGTCGGGCCGCGTCTCCTACACCCTGGGCCTCGAAGGCCCCGCGGTGACGGTGGACACGGCGTGCTCGTCCGCCCTGGTGGCGCTGCACTTGGCGGTGCAGGCACTGCGGTCGGGGGAGTGCGATCTGGCGCTCGCGGGCGGTGTGACCGTGATGTCGACCCCCGGGCTGTTCCTGGACTTCAGCCGTCAGCGCGGCCTGGCCTCGGACGGTCGCTGCAAGGCGTTCTCGGACGCGGCGGACGGCGCCGGGTTCGCCGAGGGTGCCGGTCTGGTGCTGGTGGAGCGGTTGTCGGACGCGCGGGCGGCCGGGCGGCCGGTGCTGGCGGTGGTCGCCGGTTCGGCGGTCAACCAGGACGGCGCGTCGAATGGCCTGACCGCGCCCAACGGCCCCTCCCAACAGCGCGTCATCCGGCAGGCGTTG
>LJCV01000025.1 GCA_001298575.1 Actinobacteria bacterium OK074 | reverse complement strand
GCGACCCGCAGCACCACACACCCCCACCACCCCGCGCCGCTGCGGGCACGCGGCCCCGCCAGCCCTGGCAACCCCGTCCCGCGCCGCTGCGGGCATGCGTGCCGCTAGGGGCGGCACGGGTGGGCGCAGCGGCACCCCGCAAGCGCGGGCAAGCGAACCCTCCCCCCGGCCAGCACCAACCCCCACAAACCAAAACCCGCCCCCCACGCACAAAGCGTGAACGGCGGGTTCAGGGGGCGGAGCCCGGTCGTGCCTACGCGGCCGGAGAAGGTCAGTGCTCCTCGGGTGTCGTCGCCGTCACCCGCGGCGCAGCCGACTGGTCCGCGGCAGCGGTCTTCTTCGCCGCCGACTTCGTCGTCTTCGCCGCCTTCTTGGCCGTCGTCTTCTTCGCCGCCGTAGCCGTCTTCTTGGCCGCCGCCGTCTTCTTCGCGGCGGCAGTCTTCTTCGCGGCAGCGGCGGTCTTCTTCGCCGCAGTCTTCCGCGCGGCCGTCTTCTTCGCCGGAGCCTCCGGCTCCTCCGACGACGGCTCCGCCGCAGCCTCCGCCGTACCCGCCGGCACGACCACCACGGCCGTCTCCTCCGACGACGTAGGCGCCGTCTCCTTGCGCACCGCCCGCCGCCGCGGACGCGCCGGAGCCGCACTCTCGGCCGGTTCCACGACAGGCTCGGGCTCGGCCACAGGTTCAGCCACGGGCGCGGACGCCACCACCGTCACCGGCTCGGCCTCCTCCCCCGCCTCCGGCGACCCCGCCGGAGCGGACACCTGCCGCGTCGCCCGCCGCCGCGTACGCCCCTTGGGCGCGGCCACAGCGGTCTCCGCAGCGATCTCCGGAGCGACCTCCACATCCCCACCGCTGTCGGCGACGACCACCGTCTCGGGCGTCTCCACCACCGGGTCCTCGACCGCGACCGGCTCGGCCTCCGCCTCCGTACGCCCCTTCGGCGCCCGCTGGCCGCCCCGGGGCGCGCCCGCCGGAGCGGACACCCGCCGCCCGGCCCGCCGCCGCGAACGCCCACGCGTGGCCGCGGCCTCCGCCTCGGCGACGCTGCTGTACAACTCCTCGTCCGGCTCGAACTCCGGCGCGGGCAGCGCGACCGGCACGGCGGCCTCCGCGGCCACCTCCGCCACGGTCTCCGCCTCGGGCTCAAGAGGCTCAAGAGGCTCAAGAGAGTCGAGGGAGTCGAGAGGCTCAAGAACCTCGGTGGTCTCCGAGACCGTCTCCGAACCCGTCTCCACCTCGTGGTCGTGCTCGTGCCCGTCCCCACCACGCCCGCGCTTCTTGCGCTTGCCGCCCCCACCGGCCGCCGTCGGCTGCTCCATGTGGACGATCACGCCGCGCCCGTTGCAGTGCACGCACGTCTCGGAGAAGGACTCCAGCAGCCCCTGTCCGACCCGCTTGCGCGTCATCTGGACCAGGCCCAGCGAGGTGACCTCGGCGACCTGGTGCTTCGTACGGTCGCGCCCGAGGCATTCGAGCAGGCGCCGCAGCACGAGGTCCCGGTTGGACTCCAGGACCATGTCGATGAAGTCGATGACGACGATCCCGCCGAGGTCGCGCAGCCGCAGCTGGCGCACGATCTCCTCGGCCGCCTCCAGGTTGTTCCTGGTGACGGTCTCTTCGAGGTTGCCGCCCTGCCCGGTGAACTTGCCGGTGTTGACGTCGACGACGACCATCGCCTCGGTCTTGTCGATCACCAGCGAACCGCCGCTGGGCAGCCACACCTTGCGGTCCAGCGCCTTGGCGAGCTGCTCGTCGATCCGGTACGTCGCGAAGACGTCGACCTCGGAGGTCCACTTGGACAGCCGGTCGGCGAGGTCGGGCGCGACGTGTGCGACGTACCCGTGCACGGTCTGCCACGCCTCGTCACCGCTGACGATGACCTTGGAGAAGTCCTCGTTGAAGATGTCGCGCACGACGCGGACGGTCATGTCCGGCTCGCCGTACAGCAGCGTCGGCGCGTTGCCGGAGCCGCCCTTCGACTTCTTCTGGATCTCCTCCCACTGCGCCTGGAGCCGCTCGACGTCACGCGCCAGCTCGTCCTCGCTGGCACCCTCCGCCGCCGTCCGGACGATGACGCCGGCGTCCTCGGGGACGATCTTCTTGAGGATCGTCTTCAGCCGGGCCCGCTCGGTGTCGGGCAGCTTGCGGCTGATGCCGGTCATCGAGCCCTCGGGCACGTAGACCAGGTACCGGCCGGGGAGCGAGACCTGGCTGGTCAGGCGGGCGCCCTTGTGGCCGATCGGGTCCTTCGTCACCTGGACGAGGACCGACTGGCCGGACTTGAGCGCGGATTCGATGCGGCGCGGCCCGTTGGCCATGCCGAGCGCCTCGAAGTTGACCTCACCGGCGTACAGGACGGCGTTGCGCCCCTTGCCGATGTCGATGAACGCGGCCTCCATCGACGGCAGCACGTTCTGGACCTTGCCCAGGTAGACGTTGCCGACGTACGACGTCGACTGCTCCTTGTTGACGTAGTGCTCGACGAGCACGCCGTCCTCCAGGACGCCGATCTGCGTACGGTCGCCGTTCTGCCGGACGACCATCACGCGCTCGACGGCCTCGCGCCGGGCCAGGAACTCGGCCTCGGTGATGATCGGGACGCGCCGGCGCCCCTGCTCGCGGCCCTCGCGGCGGCGCTGCTTCTTCGCCTCCAGGCGCGTCGAACCCTTGATCGACTGCACCTCGTCGGACGGCTCGCTCGCCTTGCGCGGTTCGCGGACCTTGACGACGGTGCGCTCGGGGTCGTCGGACGACACCTCGACCTCACCGCCACCGCTGTCCCCGGCCCGACGACGGCGACGGCGCCGCCGACGGCTGCTGGAGGAGGACCCGCCGGGCTCGTCGGTGTCGACGTCGTCCTCGTCCGCCTGGTCGGCGGGCTCGGCAGCCTCGTCGGCCTCGTGCTCGTGCTCCTCGGCGTCCTCCGCCTCGGCGTCCGCGGACTCGCCCCGGCGACGGCGGCGGCCACCGCGACGGCGCCGGCGGCGCGCCCCGGTCTCCTCACTGTCGTCGCCCTCGGCCTCGCCCTCGACGGCCTCCTCGGGCTCCTCCTCGGCGTCCTCCGCCTCCTCGACCGGCTCGACGGCCGGTACGACGACCGCGGCGGCCACGGGCTCCTCGTCCCCGCCCCGGCGCCTACGACGGCGGCGCGGCCCGGCGGGCTCCTCCTCGACGACGACCGCCACGGGAGCGGGAGCGGCGACCTCGACGGGCTCCTCCTCCGCGGCCTCGGCGGCAGCGGCGGCGGCGGCCCGCTCCGGGGTCTGGAACATCGGCTCGGCGAACACCGGCGCCTGGAAGACGGCCACGGCGGGCCGCGCGGGGCGCCCCGACTCGGGCGTCTCGGCGGCCGGGGGCGCGGGCGGCGCGGCGAACCCACCGGCGGCCTTGCGCACCGCGCGACGGCGGCCACGGCGGGGCTCTTCGGGCTCCTCGGCCACGGCGACGGCTTCGTCCTGCGGCTTGGCCTCGGCCTCGACGGCGGGGGCCTCGGCGACTTCCTCGACGGGCGCGCTCACACGCCGCGTGGCACGGCGACGGCGGCGCGGCCCGGTCTCCTCCTCGGCGGCGGCCACGGCGGCGGGCGCTTCGGCCGCCTCCGGCGCCACAGCGGTTTCAACGACCTCAGCGGCCACAGCGGCCTCAGCCGTCTCCGGCGCACCGGCGGGCGTGGTCACCCGGCGCGTGGCCCGGCGACGCGCACGCGGCGGCGCGGCGGCCTCGACGGCGGCGGGCTCCTCGGCGACCGGAGCGGCCTCGGCGACCGGAGTGGCCTGTACGGCCGTCTCGGCGGCCGGGGTCACCAGCGTGGCCTCCGCCTCGGCGCCCGTGGGCGTACCGGCGGGCGCGGACACCCGGCGGGGGGCTCGGCGGCGGGCGCGGCGCGGAGCCGCGTCCTCGGCCGGAGCCGCGGCTTCGGTGTCGTTCTCGTTCTGGTCAGCAGCCACAGCGGACACCTCGGTCTTCTCGGCCTCGGCGGCCGTGGCGGCCTCGGCGGTTTCGTCGACCTCGTCGGCCTCTTCGGGCGCCACGGCTTCGCTCGCGGCGGTGGGTACGGCAACGGCGGCTTCGGCCGGCACCGTCTCCTGGACAGCGGCGAGGGCTGCTGCGTCGTTCTCGGCCGCGGCCGGTATGGCCGGGGCGGCGCTCTCCGCGGCGGGCGGACCCGCCGGGCGGGACGCCGCCCGGCGCCGTCGGCGCGGCGGCAGGGTGTCGCTGGGGGTGGTGGATTCGGAACCCGGTGCAGACGACTCTGCGGGTTCGGTCGGTTCTCCGAGCATGCGGGCGTTTCTCCCGTCAGGCTCCCGGGCTCCGCGCCTGGTCCGGTGTCGATCTCAGGGGATCGATCGCCGGTGACGTCCGCGGCTCGCGCGATGCGCGGTGCCGCCGTCCGGGGCGCGGGCGCCGCACGGGAGCTCTCTGTGTCCTGTCTCGCCGGTTCCGTACACCGAATGCGCACGGCCTGGCGAAAGTCTTGTGGTCGGTGCGCTGCCCGACCCAGGTGGCTCCCGAGTACGAGGGCGGCGCTACGACGTGCGTCCCTGCATGGGGACCTTCCTTACGCCGGCACCTTCGCGGCGGCAGCGTCGGCGGCCCCCGCTGAAAGGGCCGGGGAGGCCGGGACTGCCTCGCGGTCGGGCGCGAGCGGGTCGGTCACCGCGCCGGTCTCTTCATCGAGCAGCCCCTGCGCCAGCCTGGTCACCGCTGCGGGGACCGGCGGCGCCAGGTCGGCCACGGCGCGGAGACCGGACAGGACGTCGTCGGGTCGAACGGCAGGCGTCACGTGCCGAACAACCAGCCGCAGTATCGCACAGGGCCGGTCCGTAGGCATATCAGCCCGGCGACTGTGTGTTTCGACCTTTACTCCGGTTTTCACTTCGGTGCCCGTGGGTAGGGCTTCCGCTTCCGCCACTTCGAGGTGGACGACGGCGGGGCGGGCGTCGAACGTACGCATGCCGTTCTTGGCCATGCGCTGGACCTCGACGGCGGGTGCCGCGACGAAGGCGTCGACCGCGCGCCGGGCGTCCACGGGCTCGACGCCGTCGAGCCGCAGCTCCCACACGGAGGCGGTGAGCCGCTCGGCGAGCCCGGAGGTGCGGGCCTCGACCGCGTCGACGATGTCGAGCCCGGCGGGCAGCGACTCGTCGAGCAGCGCCCTGAGCTTCTCCGGGTCGCGCGCCGCGGTGAGCGCGATCTCCAGGTACTCCGCCTCGCTGCCGGTGCCGGTGGGTGCGGCATTGGCGTACGACACCTTGGGGTGCGGCGTGAACCCGGCCGAGTACGCCATCGGCACCTCGGCCCGGCGCAGCGCGCGCTCGAAGGCACGCTGGAAGTCACGGTGGCTGGTGAACCGGAGGCGGCCGCGCTTGGTGTAACGCAGTCGGATGCGCTGCACCGCGGGTGCGGGCGGCGGGCCTTCGGGCTGTCGCTTGCCCAGTGTCACTTCTCCTTGTGTGCGGGCGGTCCGTGGCGTGGCGCCGGGACCTCTCCTCCAGGGTACGCGTCCCGGGCGCCCGCGGTTCCCCGTACCGCCGGGTGCTATGGTTCCCGCGACCCACCGAAGCCTCCGCCCCGGACGCAAGTCCGCCGCGGAGGCTTTTTTCATGCCAGACACACCGATGACAGTGCCGATGACAGCGCCCGCGAACCCCAGCAGCACAGCCTTTGCGGACATCTCCGTACGCCGTGCGACCCCCGCCGACCGCCCCCTCCTGGAACGCCTGTGGCTGATGTTCCGCCACGACCTGTCGGAGTTCGGCGGCGCCCTGCCCCGCCCGGACGGCACCTTCCGCGACGAACGCCTCCACTCGGCCCTCGCCGACCCCGGCTGGGCGGCCTACCTGCTGATGGGTGGTCAGCACCCGATCGGTCTCGCGTTCGTGCGCGGCCTGGACGGTCCGACGCGGGTGATGAACAGCTTCTTCGTGGTGCGCGGGGCACGTAGACGAGGTCTGGGGCTGCGGCTGGTCCGCGAGGTCACCGCCGGGCACCCGGGCACGTGGGAGGTCCCCTTCCAGGACGACAACCGTGCCGGGGCCCCTTTCTGGCGCCGCGTGGCCGAACAACTCGCGGGCGACGCCTGGACGGAGGAGCACCGGCCGGTACCGGACCGCCCGGATCTGCGCCCGGACGCGTGGATCTCGTTCGGGGTTCGGGGTTCGGCGGACGCCGAAGAGCGTCGGCCGGGCCGATGAGATGAACTGACCAACCGAACCGAACCAACAGAACCAACCGAACCGACCGTCAGGGCGCCAGGTCGCCCACCAGTTCCCGTACGCGCCGCCCGATCTCGTCCCGGATCGGGCGGACCGCGTCGACGCCCTGGCCGGCGGGGTCGTCGAGCCGCCAGTCGAGGTACCGCTTGCCGGGGAACACCGGGCAACTGTCCCCGCACCCCATGGTGATCACGACGTCCGAGGCTCGTACGGCGGCGACGGTGAGCACCTTCGGGATCTCGGCCGAGATGTCGACGCCGACCTCCGCCATCGCCGCGACGACCGCCGGGTTGACGGCGTCGGCGGGCGCGGACCCCGCCGAACGGACCTCGACACGGTCACCGGCGAGGTGGGTGAGGAAGGCCGCGGCCATCTGCGAACGCCCGGCGTTGTGCACGCAGACGAAGAGGACGGAGGGACGGGCCGTGCTCATGGGCGGCTTCCTTCGGGGAGGGGCGGGAGTGCGGGTGCGCCGTCGGGGACGAGTACGGGTCCGGTATCGGGGGCGAGTACGGGTACGGCGTCCGGGATCGTGGCGTCCGGTCGCCCGAAGAGGACCGCCAACAGGCCCAACCCCACTGCCGTACCCACCAGTTGGGCGACGACGAAGGGGCCGACGGACGCCGGGGCGATGCCGGCGAAGGTGTCGCTGAAGGCGCGTCCGACGGTCACCGCCGGGTTCGCGAAGGACGTGGACGAGGTGAACCAGTAGGCGGCGCCGATGTACGAGGCCACCGCGGCGGGGGCGAGCCGGTCGCGGCCGGTCCGGGCCAGGCCGAAGACCAGCAGGACGAGCCCGGCGGTCGCCACGGCCTCGCCCAGCCAGAGATGGCCGGCGAAGCGGTCGTGGCCCGAGAACCGCACCAGCGGCTCGGCGAACATCGCGTCGGCGAGCACCGCGCCGCCGACGGCCCCGGCCAGCTGGGCGGGAACGTACGCGGCCAGGTCGCGGGGGCTGACGGCGGCGGGGTCGAGCACCCGGGCGGCCAGGGTGACGACGGGGTTGAAGTGGGCGCCGGAGACCGGTCCGAGGAGGGTGATCAGGACGCCGAGGCCGAAGACGGTGGCGAGCGAGTTGGCGAGCAGGCGCACGCCGACGTCCTGGGTCAGCTCGGTCGCCTGGATGCCCGAGCCGACGACCACGGCGACGAGCGCGGCCGTCCCGACCGCCTCCGCCGCCGCGCGCCGCCCGAGCGGGACGCTCATGCCAGGCCGTCCAGCGCCCGGGCGAGCCGTTGCAGGGCGCCGGGCAGGGTCCAGTAGTAGACCCAGGTGCCGCGCCGCTCGCAGTCGACGAGTCCTGCCTGGCGGAGCAGTTTGAGGTGGTGGGAGATCGTCGGCTGGGAGAGGTCGAACGCGGGCGTCAGCTCGCACACGCACACCTCGCCGCCCTGCCGCGAGGCGATCATCGACAGCAGCCGCAGCCGCACGGGATCCCCCAGCGCCTTGAAGACCATGGCCAGTTCGGCGGCACGGTCCGGCCCGAGCTCCAGCCGCTGCTCCTGTTTTGACATACGTCTATATTGACGCCCTTCGATCCAGAGAGCAAGGTTGCATCGACAGATATCAATACAGACGTCAATACAGACATCAGCACAGACGCGCCCAGGAGGCCCCCATGCCCGATACATCCCATACGTCCGACGACCTACGGGAAACCGTTCGCCGCCACTACGCCGCAGCCGCCGTACAGGCGACGGAGGCGACGGAGGCGACGGAGGCGACGGAGGCGACGGAGGCAGCCGAGACGGCCGAGACGGCCGAGGCAACAGAACGCCCCGGCAGCACAGCCTGCTGCGGACCGGCACCGGCCGATGCCCCCTTCGGCTCCGCCCTCTACCCGTCCACCGACCTGACCGCCCTCCCCACCGAAGCCGTCGCCGCCTCCCTCGGCTGCGGCAATCCCACCGCCGTGGCCGAACTCCGCGAGGGCGAGCGGGTGTTGGACCTCGGCTCCGGGGGCGGCATCGACGTCCTGCTGTCCGCCCGTCGCGTCGGACCCGGCGGGCGGGTCTACGGGCTGGACATGACGGAGGAGATGCTCGCCCTGGCAATCACGGCCGCACGGAAGGCGGGTGCGGCGAACGTGGAGTTCCTCAAGGGCACGATCGAGGCGGTCCCGCTGCCCGCCGGCACGCTCGACGTGGTGATCTCCAACTGCGTGATCAACCTGTCCACGGACAAGCCGGCGGTGTTCGCGGAGATGTTCCGCGTGCTGCGCCCCGGCGGCCGTATCGGCGTCTCGGACGTCGTCGCCGACGACGCGCTGTCGCCGCGGCAGCGCGCGGAACGCGGTGGGTACGTCGGCTGCGTCGCGGGCGCGCTGTCCTTCGCGGAGTACGCGGCGGGGCTGCGCGCGGCGGGCTTCACCGAGGTCGGGATCACCCCGACCCACGCGGTGGCGGACGGCATGCACTCCGCCGTCGTACGGGCCGTGAAGCCGTAGCGGGGCAGCCGGGGCGGCGGGGACCTACCGGCGGCGCCAGGGCAGGGCCTCGGCCGGGTCGGCGGCGGTGGAGTCGGCGTCCTGGAGGGCGCCCTTGATGGCGCTGCCGATGCCGGCGAGCGCGTGCACCTGGTCCGGGGTGAGGACGTCGAAGACGGCGCGGCGGACGGCGGCGACATGGCCGGGGGCGGCCTGTTCGAGCAGGCTCCGGCCCCGGTCGGTGAGGGTGGCGTACTGGTTGCGCCGGTTGGTCGGGTCCTCGCGGCGGCCGACGTATCCGGCCTGCTGGAGCCGGGTCACGGCATGGGTGAGCCGACTCCGGGTGATCTTGAGGCTTTCGGCCAGCTCGGTCATGCACAGGGCGCCGTCGGGCACCGCGGAGAGACGGCTGAGCAGGGCGTAGTCGGCGTGCGTGATCCCCGAGTCGCGCCTCAACTGACGGTTGATGTGATCGGCCAGCAGCGTGGAGAAGTCGATGTAGGCCAGCCAGGCCCGGCGCTCCTCGGCCGTGAGCCACTGCGGCGCGGCGGGGGTCTTGGACATGGGCACACCTTACGCGGCCCCTGTTTGAACCTTCAACCTAAAGGTTGTAACGTCCGGACTCGACCACGACGTTTGAATCATCAAACGCCAACGGGCGTACGAAAGGCACCGCACCGCGATGAAGTCCAGCAGCAGGAACCGCAGGAAGGCGCTCGGCACGGCCGTGGCCACCGCCCTCGCGCTGACCGCCGTGTCGACGACCGCGATCGCACAGTCGCGAACCGCCACGAGCGAGAACGACCAGCTCCAGGCGCTCTACAAGGCCGCCAAGGCGGAGGGCGGCAAGGTCACCGTCTACATCGGCGGCGACGCGCCCGGCCAGTGGGACTCCCTGGCGGCGTCCTTCACCAAGCAGTTCCCGGACATGAAGATCAACCTGGTCACCGACCTGAGCAAGTACCACAACGCCCGGATCGACAACCAGCTCGCGACCCACCACCTGGTGGCGGACGCCGCCATCCTCCAGACCGCCCAGGACTTCGACCGCTGGAAGAAGCAGGGCGACCTGCTGAAGTACAAGCCGGTCGGCTGGGACAAGGTGTTCGCCAACGCCAAGGACAAGGACGGCTACTACACCGGCGTCTTCTACGGCGCCTTCTCGTACGTCGTGAACACCAAGCAACTCCCGTCCGACCCGAGCGACTTCAAGGGCACGGACCTGCTGAAGTCCCAGTACAAGAACAAGCTGATCTTCACCTACCCGAACGACGACGACGCCGTCCTCTTCGGCTTCAAGCAGATCGTCGACCAGTACGGCTGGGGCTACCTGGCCAAGCTGATGGCCCAGAACCCGGACTTCGTCCGCGGCACCCCCTACTCCACCGCGGGCGTGGCCTCCGGCAAGTACCTGGCCACCGCGGCCACCGCCGGCCCCCCCCCCCCCGACGGCACCCAGGTCTTCGCCGACTCCGAGCGCTTCAACACCTGGGCCCAGCGCGGCGCCATCTTCAAGAAGGCCCCGCACAAGGCCGGCGCCGAACTCTTCATGAGCTGGCTCAACTCGAAGGCCACCCAGAAGAGCGCGGTCGCCACCTGGACCTGGTCGGTCCGCAAGGACGTCACCCCGCCCAACGGCCTCAAGCCCCTGTCCACCTACAAGAACACCGACCCCGACGCCTTCGTGAAGTTCATGTCGAACCGCGCGGCCGTGGAACGCTTCCGCTCCCAGGTGGAGCTGTACGTCGGCCAGGTCAAGGGCGCCGACCCGGCCGACCCGGACAACACCCTGGGCCGCACCCCCGGCGCGTTCTGAACCACCCGAACGACAACGGACAGCAGTGCGCCGGGCCCGTTCCCGGACCCGGCGCACGTCAACGTCACTCAGTGACTGTGCCCACTGGCGACGGGGGCCGCGTTCTTGACCGTCAACGGCAGCAACTTCTTGCCGGTGGGGCCGATTTGGATGGAAGTGTCCATCTGAGGACACACCCCACAGTCAAAGCAGGGCGTCCACCGGCAGTCCTCGACCTCCGTCTCGTCGAGGGCGTCCTGCCAGTCCTCCCAGAGCCAGTCCTTGTCGAGGCCCGAGTCGAGGTGGTCCCAGGGGAGGACCTCCTCGTAGGTCTTCTCGCGGGTGGTGTACCAGTCGACGTCCACGCCGAAGGCGGGCAGTGTCTTGTCGGCGCACCGCATCCAGCGGTCGTAGGAGAAGTGTTCGCGCCAGCCGTCGAATCGGCCGCCGTCCTCGTAGACCGCGCGGATCACCGCGCCGATGCGGCGGTCGCCGCGCGACAGCAGGCCCTCTACGATGCCGGGCTTGCCGTCGTGGTAGCGGAAGCCGATCGAGCGGCCGTACTTCTTGTCGCCGCGGATCTTGTCGCGGAGCTTCGTCAGGCGGGCGTCCGTCTCCTCCGCCGAGAGCTGGGGCGCCCACTGGAAGGGGGTGTGCGGCTTGGGGACGAAGCCGCCGATCGAGACCGTGCAGCGGATGTCGTTCTGGCCGGAGACCTTGCGGCCCTCGGCGATCACGTTCATCGCCATGTCGGCGATCTGGAGGACGTCCTCGTCGGTCTCCGTCGGCAGGCCGCACATGAAGTACAGCTTCACCTGGCGCCAGCCGTTGCCGTACGCCGTGGAGACCGTCCGGATCAGGTCCTCTTCCGAGACCATCTTGTTGATGACCTTGCGCATGCGCTCGCTGCCGCCCTCGGGGGCGAAGGTCAGGCCGGACCTGCGGCCGTTCCTCGTCAGCTCGTTCGCCAAGTCCACGTTGAAGGCGTCCACCCGCGTCGACGGGAGCGACAGGCCTACCTTGTCCTCCGTGTACCGGTCCGCCAGGCCCTTCGCGATGTCGCCGATCTCCGAGTGGTCGGCCGAGGAGAGGGACAGGAGGCCGACCTCCTCGAAGCCGGTCGCCTTCAGGCCCCGGTCCACCATCTCGCCGATGCCCGTGATCGAGCGCTCCCGCACCGGGCGGGTGATCATGCCCGCCTGGCAGAAGCGGCAGCCCCGCGTGCAGCCGCGGAAGATCTCGACCGACATGCGTTCGTGGACCGTCTCCGCCAGCGGCACCAACGGCTGCTTGGGGTACGGCCATTCGTCCAGGTCCATGACCGTGTGCTTCGAGACGCGCCACGGGACGCCCGACTTGTTGGGCACCACGCGGGCGATACGGCCGTCGGCGAGGTACTCCACGTCGTAGAACGCCGGGATGTAGACCGAGCCCGTCCTCGCCAGGCGGAAGAGGACTTCCTCCCGGCCGCCGGGGCGGCCCTCCGCCTTCCACTCCCTGATGATCTTCGTCATGTCCAGCACGGCCTGTTCGCCGTCGCCGATGATCGCCGCGTCGATGAACTCCGCGATCGGCTCCGGGTTGAACGCCGCGTGGCCGCCGGCCAGGACGATCGGGTCGTCGACCGTCCGGTCCTTCGACTCCAGCGGGATGCCCGCCAGGTCCAGGGCCGTCAGCATGTTCGTGTAGCCCAGCTCCGTGGAGAAGGAGAGGCCGAAGACGTCGAAGGCACGCACCGGGCGGTGGGCGTCCACCGTGAACTGGGGTACGCCGTGCTCCCGCATCAGCGCCTCCAGGTCCGGCCACACGCTGTACGTGCGCTCGGCGAGGACGCCCTCCTGCTCGTTCAGGACCTCGTAGAGGATCATGACGCCCTGGTTGGGCAGGCCCACCTCGTACGCGTCCGGGTACATCAGGGCCCAGCGGACGTCGGTGCTCTCCCAGGGCTTGACCGTGGAGTTCAGCTCACCGCCGACGTACTGGATCGGCTTCTGCACGTGCGGGAGCAGGGCCTCAAGCTGTGGGAAGACCGACTCGACAGACATCGCGGATTACCTTCGTGAGCTGAGAGGGAATGAGGGGGGACGAGAGGGGACGAGAGCAGACGACAAGAGGGCTGGCTTGCGGGAAGTGGTCATCCAGCCTAACGCGGGCCGCGGCCTCTCCCGTACGGCCCCATTGCCGCCGCCCCTCCGGAGCAGACCGCCCTGCCCGCCGCAAACCCCTCCCGAGCAGACCGATCACGGACCGCTCAGACCGCCGTCCGCTCCGCGATCCCCTCCCACACCCCCGGCAACCGCCACTCCGCCTCCGCCGCCCTGCGCTCCTCCCGGCCGTACAGCACCCCGTACGTGAACCCGCTCTCCCCCGCCGTCTCCGCCTCCAGGGCGATCTCCCGCAGGGCCTCCCGGGCCAGCACGCTGTCCTGGTGGTCGCCCAGCAGGGTCTGGAGGCCCTTCGCGGCCTTCACCAGGGCCGTCGCCGGGGAGCCGAGCGCCGGGGCCGCGGTCTCCGCCGCGTAGCGCGTGCGCTTGGCCTTCTTGCGGGCCTCGTGGAGGGACAGGTCGCGGTCGGGGCCCGCCGGGAGGTCCAGCGCCTCCGCCACCAGCGCGGACAGCTTCCCGAAGTCCTTGCGTACGGCCTTGGCGATCACCTTCGCCGGTTCGCCGCCCGCGGCCTTCTTCAGCGGCGGGTCCGCGACCACGGCGTCCAGCACGTCCAGGAGGGCCAGGTAGCGCGGTCCGTCCAGGACGTCGATCAGGCGCTTGCGGGAGCCGCCCCGGCGGGCGTCCGACCACGCCTGCACCCGCTCCGCGACCGGGCCGCGCACCAGTTCCTCCGGCAGGTCGGCCAGGGCGGCCGTCAGGGTCTCCGCCAGTACTTCCTGGTCGCGGTCGACCCCCAACTCCCCCGCCAGCCACTTCAGTTCGTCCCCGATCGGGTCCGTGACCGTACGGTCCAGGACGCTGCCGTACGAGCGGAACGCGCTGCGCAGCCGCCGGGTCGCGACCCGCATGGAGTGGACCGAGTCGAAGGCGTCCCGGCGGACGGCGGGGTCCAGCGCCACGATCGCGTCGCGCTGGGTGCGGACGTAGGCCAGGACGTGGTCGCCCGCCGTGACCGGGGCTTCCGGCGCCGGCCGGGCACCGCCGACGCCCGCGCCGGTCTCCGTCAGCGCGCGGGCCAGCTTGGACGCCGACGCCGACGGTTTCACGCCCGCCTTCGTCAGCTTCTTCTCGACCTTGTCGAGAAACGCCGGGTCGCCGTCGTCGGCCAGTTCCACCTCGATCTCGGTCCACTCGGCGGTGTCCCCGGGGCCGGTGAGCCCCTCCGCGAGCACCCGGTCGAGGCTGACCTCCGCGAGCAGCGCGCCCTCGGCGTCGACGAGGTGGCGCACCTCCCTGGCCGAGAGCAGCCGTACGACGGGGACGAGGTCGGCCTCGCGGACCCGGGAGCGGACCAGGTCGGCCAGTTCGGCGGGGACCTCGTCGGAGAGCGGGGAGCGGATCTCGTCGCGTACGCCCGCGCTGACCGGCAGCTTCAGGTGCCAGCCCGCGTCGTCGCCGCCGGTGCGGCGGCGCAGGGCGCGGGCGGCGGCGGCCAGGCGCTGGTCGGGGGTGTCGTAGTACGTCGCGTCGAGTTCGGCGACGCCCTTGTCGATGGTGCCCGAGACCCCGGCGACGCGGGTCAGGTCGGGGAGGGTGTCCCCGGCCTCGGCGTCGTACTTTCGTTCGATCTCGCGCTTCGTGTCCGCCATGACATGAATCTAGACGTCATTTCGACTCATGGGCAGACCCCGAAATGGACGTAGGCGACATAAGCGCTTCTTTTTCCGTTCACCCGGGCGCCACCTCGCGTTTCCCGCATTCGGCGAGGTGACGCCCACAGCCCGCAGTCGTACTCCCTACGCCGACATCGGCCGCTGCACCCTGATCGACTGCAACAACCCCACCGCGATCCACACCGCGAACATCGACGAGCCGCCGTACGACACAAAGGGCAGCGGCAGGCCCGTCACCGGCATGATGCCCAGGGTCATGCCGACGTTCTCGAACGCCTGGAAGGCGAACCAGGCCACGATCCCGGCGGCGACGATCGTGCCGTACAGCTCCGTCGAGTCGCGGGCGATGCGGCAGGCGCGCCACAGCACCACGCCGAGCAGGACGATGATCAGCCCCGCGCCGACGAAGCCCAGTTCCTCCCCCGCCACCGTGAACACGAAGTCGGTCTGCTGCTCCGGCACGAACTGGCCCGTGGTCTGCGAGCCGTGGAACAGGCCCGCCCCCGTCAGCCCGCCCGAACCGATCGCGATGCGGGCCTGGTTGGTGTTGTAGCCGACGCCGGAGGGGTCCAGGTCCGGGTTGGCGAAGGCGGCGAAGCGGGCGATCTGGTACTCGTCCAGGATGTGCAGCTGCCACACCGCGACCGCGCCCGCCGCGCGCAGCCCGAGGATGCCGAAGATCCAGCGGTTGGAGGCGCCGGAGGCGAGCAGCGCGCCGAGCACGATGATGACCATGACCATGACCGAGCCGAGGTCCGGCATCAGCATGACGACCATCATCGGCACGGAGGCCAGGCCGAGCGCCTGGAGGACCGTGCGGTGGTCCGGGTAGGGCTTGTCGCCGGCGTCGACCCGGGCCGCGAGCAGCATCGCCATGCCGAGGATGATCGTGATCTTCACGAACTCGGAGGGCTGGAGCGAGAAGCCGCCGCCGAGCACGATCCACGAGTGCGCGCCGTTGACCGTCGAGCCCAGCGGGGTGAGCACCAGCAGGATCCCGAAGACGGACAGGCCGTAGAGGATCGGCACGACCGTGCGCAGGGTGCGGTGGCCGATCCAGACCACACCGAGCATCATCGCGAACCCGATGCCGGTGTTCATGAGGTGCCGGATCAGGAAGTAGTACTGGTCGCCCTGGTTGATCTCGGTGCGGTTGCGGGTCGCCGAGTAGACCAGGAGCGAGCCGATCAGCGACAGCGCGACGGCCGACAGCAGTATCGGCCAGTCCAGCCGCCGGGCGATGCCGTCCCGGGCGAAGACCCGGGTCCAGCCGGCCCGCGGGGGGCCGTAGCCGGAGACGGAGAAGGTGTTGGCCCCGGTCATGTCAGCAGCCTCCCCTTGCGCCGCCTGCGCCTTCCGGGAGCGGGGCCCCGGCGCCGTCGTGTGTCGCGGTTGCCGGTGCTCGGCGAGGGCACGGTCGCGGCCGGGATGTCCGTGGTGCCGCCCTCGTCGCCGGTCTTGCTGGCCTGCTCGTCCTTGAGGTTGTACTTCTCGATCTTCGGGGCGGGGATCGAGCCGTCCGAGTCGATCTTCGGGAGGCTCTTCTGCGGGGTGGGCAGCAGGGCCTTCTTCTTGTTGATCGAGCCGTCGGACTGGACGCCGTAGAGGGCGTTGTAGATGTTGCGGACCGCCTCACCGGAGGCGCCGGAACCCGTACCGGCCTGGGCGATCGTCATGACGACCGTGTAGTCCTTGGAGTAGGTGGCCAGCCACGACGTGGTCTGCTTGCCGTAGACCTCGGCGGTACCGGTCTTGGCGTGCAGCTCGATCTTGTCCTGCGGCCAGCCCTGGAACTTCCAGGCGGCGGTACCGCTGGTGACCACGCCCGCGAGCGCGTCGTCCATGCCCGCGAGGGTGGACTTGGTGATCGGCAGCTTCGCCTTGACCTGCGGCTTGATCTCGGTGACCTTCTTGCCGTCGGCGGAGACGATCGCCTTGCCGATGGTGGGCACGTACTCGGTGCCGCCGTTGGCGAGCGCCCCGTAGATCATGGCCTCCTGGATCGGCGTGACGAGGGTGTCGCCCTGGCCGATGGAGTAGTTGATCGAGTCGCCCTCGCGCATCTTGTTGCCTTCGAGGCAGTTCTCGTACTCGATCTTCTGGACGTACGTGCCGTCCTTCTTGCCGTCCTTGCACCAGGCGGACTTGTTGGCCTCCCAGTACTTCTGCTTCCAGGTGCGGTCCGGGACGCGGCCGGTGACCTCGTTGGGCAGGTCGACCCCGGTGGTGGCGCCGAGGCCGAACTGGTGGGCGGCCTTGTAGAAGTAGTCCTTGGGCTCGCCCTTCTTCGGGTTGATGCCGCCGTCCTTCTTCCACTCGCTGTCGGCGAGGCCGTAGAAGACGGTGTCGCAGGAGACTTCGAGCGCGCGGCCGAGGGAGATGGGGCCGAAGTTCTCGCCCTCGAAGTTCTTGAAGACCTGGTTGCCGACCGAGTACGAACTCGTGCACGGGTAGCGGCCGTCGAAGGCGTACCCGGCCTCGACGGCGGCGGCCGTGGAGACCACCTTGAACGTCGAACCGGGCGCGGACTGACCCTGTATGGCACGGTTCAGCAGCGGGTAGTCGGAGCCCTTGCCGGTGAGCTGCTGGTAGTCCTTGGCGGAGATCCCGCCGACCCAGACGTTCGGGTCGTACGTCGGCGCGGACGCCATCGCGACGATCCGGCCGGTCTTGGCCTCCATGACGACGACGGCGCCGGAGTCGGCCTTGTAGTTCTCTTCGGTGATCTTGTCGTACTGCTTGCGGGCGCCCTTCATGGCGGCGTCCAGTTCGGCCTCGGCGACCGCCTGCACGCGCGCGTCGATGCTGGTGACGAGGTTGTCGCCGGGCTGGGCCTTGTCGCTCTGGGCCTTGCCGATGACCCGGCCGAGGTTGTCGACCTCGTAGCGGGTGACGCCGGCCTTGCCGCGCAGTTCCTTGTCGTACTCGCGCTCCAGGCCCGAGCGGCCGACCTGGTCGGAGCGCAGGTAGGGCGAGTCGGTGTTCTCGGCCTGGGTGATCTCGTCGTCGGTGACCGGCGAGAGGTAGCCGAGGACCTGGGCGGTGTTGGCGCCGCCGGGGGCGGCGTAGCGGCGGACGGCCTCGGGTTCGGCGGTGATGCCGGGGAAGTCCTCGGCGCGCTCGCGGATCTGGAGGGCCTGCTTGGCGGTGGCCTCGTCGGTGATGGGGATCGGCTGGTAGGGCGAGCCGTTCCAGCAGGGCTGCGGGGTCTTCGCGTCGCACAGCCGGACCTTCTGCATCACCTCCTCGGGCTTCATGTCGAGGACGCCGGCGAGCTTGGTGAGGACCGCCTTGCCGTCGTCGGCCTGCTTGAGCAGGTCGGTGCGGGAGGCGGAGACCACCAGCCGGGTCTCGTTGTCGGCGAGGGGCACACCGCGGGCGTCCAGGATCGAGCCGCGCACGGCGGGCTGGACGACCTGCTGGACGTGGTTGCCGGAGGCTTCCTTCTGGTACACGGCGCCCTCCCGGATCTGGAGGTACCAGAGCCGGCCGCCGGGGGTGCCGAGGAGGGAGAGGACGAGGATCTGGATGACGACGAGACGGATCTGGACGCGGGGGGTCCGGCCGGTCTCGGGGATGTTAGTCATGGGCTGAGCCCATTCCTTCACGAGTGGCGGGCGGGGTGAGTGTATGAGTCATATACGACGTTCCTGTGAACGCCGCCCGACCGGACACCACCGTGAACTCCCGTGCGGTCACAGGCGCTTGACCCCCTTGATGCGGCCGGCGCGGGCCACCCGGGACTTGACCGCCTTGGCGCGCAGACCGCCGCGCTGACTGCCGATGCGCAGTCCGGTGCCGGAGGAGAGCCACCCGGAGGCGACGTCCGCCGTCTTGCCGGACGAGCCGGACTCCGCGAGCGGGTCGTTCTCGGCGCGGCGGGCGAGCCACATGATGCCGGGGACCACGAAGGGCGCGAGCAGCAGGTCGTATAGGGCGGCCGTGAACAGCAGGCTGCCCAGGCCCACATGGCGGGCGGCGGTGTCGCCGACGAGGGCGCCGACACCGGCGTACAGGAGGGTGGAGCCGATCGCGGCGGCGACCACGACGAGCATGGGTCCGGCCGCGGACTTCAGGCGGCCGTTCTCGGGCTTGGCGAGGCCGGCGAGGTAGCCGACGACGCAGAGCACCAGCGCGTAGCGGCCGGCGGCGTGGTCGGCGGGCGGGGCGAGGTCGGAGAGCAGGCCCGCGCCGAAGCCGATGAGGGCGCCGCCGACATGGCCGTAGACGAGGGCGAAGGCGAGGACGGTCAGCAGGACCAGGTCGGGGACGGCGCCGGGCAGATGGAGCCGGGCGAGCACGCTCACCTGGACCATCAGGGCGACGACCACGAGGGCGGAGGCGAGCAGGAGACGGTTGAAGCGCATCGGGGTTCTTCAGCTCCTACTGCTGTTGCTGCTGTTCGGCGGTGGTGTTCGCGTCGGCCGACGGGGTGACGGTGACCGTCACGGTCGGGGTGGGCGTCGGTTTGGGCTTCGCGGGCAGGACCGTGTCGCGCGGGTCCTTCTTCGGGGCCTGGACGACGACGCCGACGACGTCGAGCTTGGTGAACGACACGAACGGCTTGACGTAGATCGTGCGGGTCAGGTCGCCCCCGGAGGGGTCCACCCGGGTGACGGTGCCGACGGGCACGCCGGGCACGAACGGCTTGTCGTCCTCCGAGCCGAAGGTGACCAGCCGGTCGCCCTTCTTGACCTCGGCCTTGCCGTTGAGGAGCTGGACGCGCAGCGGGCGGTCGCCCTGCCCGGAGGCGAAGCCGAGTTCGTCGGTGGACTCCATCCGGGTGCCGACGCTGAAGTCCGGGTCGTTGGCGAGCAGCACGGTGGCGGTGTCCGGGCCGACCGTGGTGACCCGGCCGACCAGCCCGTCGCCGTTCAGGACGGTCATGTCGCGCTGGATGCCGTCGTTGGCACCGATGTCGATGGTCACCGTCCAGGAGAAGCCCTGGGCCGCTCCTATGGCGATGACCTCGGCGCCCTTGATGCCGTACTGGCCCTCCGCGGCCACGTTCAGCATCTTGTCCAGCTGTTCGAGGCGGCTGCCGTTGCGGTCGTCGCTGCCCAGCTTCGCCTTCAACTCGGCGTTCTGGCGCTCCAGTTCGGCGATACGGTCGTGCCGGCTCCCGGAGTCGCGGACCGCGGAGATCGCGTTGCCGACGGGGTCGACCGCGGACGACATCCCGTTCTCGATCGGGCCGAAGACCGTGGCGGCGGCCCTGCGGGCACCGTCGACGGGTGAGTCCTCGCCGCCTCTGATGTCCACCGTGATCAGTGCGAACGCGATGGCGATCAGCAGCACCAGGAGCAGCCGGCTCTCTCGTGTGTCCCTCACGTGCGGCGGCCGTGCCTTCCTCGTCGGGATGGGTGGGGCGTTACTGGGTGAGTAGTTACTGAGGCTTTTTCAGGAGGCGGTCCCTGAACGGCAGGGAACCCCCGGACGTAATGAAATGTGGTGCAGGGGGTGTGTCATGGACGAGCTTATGCCTCTATATCCATGCCTCTATATCAACGATCCGCCGTACGAGAGGAGATCGTCTCGTACGGCGGAATCGCGAATCGCGGCGTCGCGCCGTCCGACGTCAGCGCCGTGGCTGCGCGTCCAGGACCTGCTGGAGTGCCTCGAACTCCTCGACGCACTTGCCGGAGCCGAGCGCCACGCTGTCGAGGGGGTCCTCGGCGATGTGGATCGGCATGCCGGTCTCCCGGCGCAGCCGCTCGTCCAGACCGCGCAGCAGCGCACCGCCGCCGGTCAGCACGATCCCGCGGTCCATGACGTCACCGGACAGCTCCGGCGGGCACTTGTCGAGGGTGGTCTTCACGGCGTCGACGATGGCGTTGACCGGTTCCTCGATCGCCTTGCGGACCTCGGCGGCCGAGATGACGACGGTCTTCGGGAGGCCGGAGACCAGGTCCCGGCCGCGGATTTCGGTGTGTTCGTCGTTGTCGAGGTCGTACGCCGAACCGATCGTGATCTTGATCTGTTCGGCCGTGCGCTCACCGAGGAGGAGCGAGTACTCCTTCTTGATGTGCTGGATGATCGCGTTGTCCAACTCGTCGCCCGCGACGCGGATGGACTGGGCGGTGACGATGCCGCCGAGCGAGATGACCGCGACCTCCGTGGTGCCGCCGCCGATGTCCACCACCATGTTGCCCGTGGCCTCGTGGACCGGCAGGCCGGAGCCGATGGCCGCGGCCATGGGCTCCTCGATGATGTGCACCGTACGGGCGCCGGCCTGGGACGACGCCTCGATGACGGCACGGCGCTCGACACCGGTGATGCCGGAGGGAACACAGACGACGACCCTCGGCCGGGCGAGGTAACGCCGCTTGTGAATCTTCAGAATGAAGTAGCGGAGCATCCGTTCGGTGATCTCGAAGTCGGCGATGACACCGTCCTTCAGCGGACGCACGGCGACGATGTTGCCCGGCGTCCGCCCGATCATCTTCTTGGCTTCGGAACCGACCGCGAGGATCCCACCGGTGTTGGTGTTGATCGCGACCACGGACGGCTCGTTGAGTACGATCCCGCGACCCCTGACGTACACCAGCGTGTTGGCGGTCCCGAGGTCGACAGCCATGTCACGGCCGATGAACGACATTGAGTTCCCCATCAGGATTCGTCTGGCCTTCCCAAGTTCAGCGTGCGATGGCTTGATCGGGTTGGCGAAGTGGGTGCGGTGACGTGAAGGCTTACATCGTAGTCTCGCCTGCACGAACACCGCGCGAGGGTCTTCGCCATTGTCAGCAGATGATGTGTGGTCCCGCTTCTGGAAACGGGCGTTCGGGGGTAGGCGTTCCCCCGATCGGCACGCATACGCTCCACGACGGCCGGTTTTCGCCGACCTTCCCTGGTCAGAATGGACGCGGGGCTGACATGGCGTCAGAAAACTCTTCGAGTGATTCACAGAGGATTCACGTACGGCCGACCGTACGGCGGCGGTGGGGGCGCGGGGGGGCACGCAACGCCGTGGGCCCGGTCGGCGGTACGGGGTACGGCGGACCGGGCGCGAGGAACGGCAGAGGGAACCGCCGGGTCAGAAACGACCGGGGAAGAAGATCTTCAGCTCACGCTCGGCGGACTCCTCGGAGTCGGAGGCGTGGATCAGGTTCTCGCGGACGATGACGCCGTAGTCGCCCCGGATGGAGCCGGGGGCGGCGGCGATCGGGTCGGTCGGCCCGGCGAGCGCGCGGACGCCCTCGATGACCCGCTCCCCCTCGACGACGAGGGCGACGACGGGGCCGGAGGCCATGAACTCGACGAGGGGCTCGTAGAAGGGCTTGCCCTTGTGCTCGCCGTAGTGCTGCTCCAGCGTGTCCTGGTCCAGGCTCCGCAGCTCCAGCGCGCCGATGCTCCAGCCGGCCTTGCGTTCGATCCGGCCGATGATCTCGCCGATCAGCCCGCGCCGGACGGCGTCGGGCTTGAGGAGGACGAGGGTGCGCTGAGTCACGAGGGTGGCTCCTTACGGGTCACGGGTGTGCGGTTCGTAGAGGCTACAGGGCCGGATTTCGTGCGTGTCACGCAGCGTCAGTATGGCCTGCTCTGCTAAGCCCCGGTAACCGCTACGCGGCGTCCGCGCCGCCCTGCGCCGCCGCGAACCGCGCCCGCGCCTCGTCCACCTTCCGGCCGTAGTGGACCGACGCCCACCACAGCGCCGCGAAGAGCGCGCCCATGAAGAACATGGTCGGGACGACGATGCCGGACACGATCAGCGCGCCCTGGAGCGCCCAGCCGAGCTGGACCCCGCCCGGCCGGGTGATCACCCCGCACAGCAGCACGCACAGGGCCATCGCGACGCCGCACACGGTCCAGACGGTGGTCATGGACAGGTCCGGGTCCTTCATCGCGACCAGCCCCGCGAAGCCGATCAGAAAGAACTCGCCGATCAACGTCGAGGCACAGAGGGTACGCATCCTGGCTCCTCAGCCCTTCCCCAGCAGCAGCCGGGCTTCGCCGACCGTGATGACCGAGCCGGTGACGAGAACACCGCCGCCCGTGAACTCGCCGTCCTCCTCGGCCAGCGTGATCGCGGCCTCCAGGGCATCGGGCAGATGCGGCTCGACCTGGACACGGTCCTCACCGAAGACCTCGACGGCGACGGCGGCCAGCTCATCGGCGTCCATCGCGCGATGGCTGGAATTCTGCGTGACGACGACCTCGGCGAAAACAGGCTCGAAGGCTTCGAGCAGCCCCCGCACATTCTTGTCGCCGCTCGCCCCGACGACCCCGATCAGCCGGCTGAAGTCGAACGCCTCTCCGACCGCCTCCGCCGTCACCCGCGCGCCCGCCGGGTTGTGGGCCGCGTCCAGGACGACCGTCGGGGAGCGGCGGACGACCTCCAGGCGGCCCGGGGAGGAGACCCCGGCGAACGCCTTGCGGACGGTCTCGCCGTCCAGCGGTTCGGGCCGCTGGGAGCCGACGCCGAAGAACGCCTCGACCGCGGCCAGCGCGACCGACGCGTTGTGGGCCTGGTGGGCGCCGTGCAGCGGGAGGTACAGCTCGGGGTACTCGCCGCCGAGCCCGCGCAGGGTCAGCAGCTGCCCGCCGACCGCGACCTGCCGGGCCACGACGCCGAACTCCAGCCCCTCCCGGGCCACCGTCGCGTCGACCTCGACGGCCTTCTTCAGCAGCACCTGCGCCGCGTCCACCGGCTGCTGCGCCAGGATGACGGTCGCGTCCTGCTTGACGATCCCGGACTTCTCGACGGCGATCTCACCGGGCGTGGAGCCGAGCCGGTCGGTGTGGTCGAGGTCGATGGGGGTGACGACGGCGACGTCGGCGTCGATGACGTTGGTGGCGTCCCAGGTGCCGCCCATCCCCACTTCCACGACGGCGACGTCGACGGGCGCGTCCGCGAAGGCCGCGTAGGCCATGCCGGTGAGCACCTCGAAGAAGGAGAGCCGGTAGTCCTGCTGGGCGTCGACCATCTCGACGTACGGCTTGATCTCCGCGTACGTCTCGACGAACCGCTCGGCGGAGATCGGGGCGCCGTCCAGGCTGATGCGCTCGGTGACGGACTGGACGTGCGGGGAGGTGTAGCGGCCGGTGCGCAGCTCGAAGGCGCCGAGGAGGGCCTCGATCATGCGGGCGGTGGAGGTCTTGCCGTTGGTGCCGGTGATGTGGATCGAGGGGTACGAGCGCTGCGGCTCGCCCAGGACGTCCATCAGCGCGGCGATCCGCCGGACGGAGGGCTCCAGCTTGGTCTCGCCCCAGCGGCCGGCCAGCTCGGCCTCGACGTCACGCAACGCCTGCTCGACCGCGGGGTCGACGGGGGGTGCGGTGCCGTCGTCCTCGGGGGCAGCGCCCTGCGTGCGCAGGGTACGGCTGCCGGCCTCGATGACGGCGAGGTCGGGGTCGCGGGTGGTCTCCGCGGCGACGATCTCGTCGAAGCGGTCGTTCGGGTCGGCGGGGGGTTGGGTCACGGGGTCAGTCTACGGAGGTGTGTTGGGGGGTGGGTGTGGGTGGGTGGGTGCGGGTCGGTGGGGGCTGGTCGCGCAGTTCCCCGCGCCCCTTAAAAGCGCGTGGGCGCCCGTGGCCCAAAGGCGCGCAAGGGATCCGCGGCGCCGAAAAAGCGGGGCGCAGCCCCAGCTTTTTAGGGGCGCGGGGAACTGCGCGAGCGACCACGACGAACGCCGCAGTCGCCCACGCACCCACACCCCCGAGCTATCAGGCGCCCTGCCCTTACGCCACCGGCAGAGCCTCCAGCTGCGCCCCAAGACGCGCGATATCCGCGTCCGCCTTCGCAAGGCGCCCCCGGATCTTGTCCACGACGTTGTCCGGCGCCTTCGCCAAGAACGCCTCGTTGCCGAGCTTGGCCGTCGCCTGGACCTTCTCCTTCTCGGCCGCAGCAAGGTCCTTCGCAAGACGCTTCCGCTCGGCGGCGACATCGATCGTGCCGGAGAGGTCCAGCGCGACCGTGGCCCCCGCGACCGGCAACGTCGCCGTGGCCGCGAACGCGTCCCCCTCCGGCTGAAGCCGCAGCAACTGCCGGATGGCCGCCTCGTGCGGTGCCAGCGCCGTACCGTCCAGGGTCAGCCGCGCCGGAACGCGCTGCCCGGGCTGGAGCCCCTGGTCGGCACGGAAGCGGCGGACTTCGGTGATGACCTGCTGGAGCGACTCGATCTCGCGCTCGGCGGCGGTGTCCCGGAAGCCACTGTCCTTGGGCCACTCCGCGATGACGACCGACTCGCCACCCGTGAGCGTCGTCCACAGCGTCTCGGTGACGAACGGAACGATCGGGTGCAGGAGCCGAAGGGTCACGTCCAGGACCTCGCCCAGAACGCGCCCCGAGACCTTCGCCCCCTCTCCCCCCGCCATGAACGTCGTCTTGGACAGCTCGACGTACCAGTCGAAGACCTCGTCCCACGCGAAGTGGTAGAGGGCGTCGGAGAGCTTGGCGAACTGGAAGTCGTCGTAGAACGCGTCGACTTCGGCCACCGTCTTGTTCAGGCGGGAGAGGATCCAGCGGTCCGTGGCCGTCATCTCGGAGGCGTCCGGGAGCGGGCCGTCGACCGTCGCGCCGTTCATCAGCGCGAAGCGCGTGGCGTTCCAGATCTTGTTGGCGAAGTTCCGGGACGCCTGGACCCAGTCCTCGCCGATCGGCACGTCCGTACCGGGGTTGGCGCCGCGGGCCAGGGTGAAGCGGACGGCGTCGGAGCCGTACGCGTTCATCCAGTCCAGCGGATCCACCGCCGTACCCGAGGACTTGGACATCTTCTTGCCGAACTGGTCGCGGACCAGGCCGGTCAGGGCGATGGTCTTGAACGGGACCTCGCCGTCCATCGCGTACAGACCGAACATCATCATCCGGGCGACCCAGAAGAAGATGATGTCGTGGCCGGTGAGCAGGACGTCGGTTGTGTAGAACTTCTTGAGATCCGGGGTCTGTTCGGGCCAGCCGAGGGTGGAGAAGGGCCACAGGCCGGAGGAGAACCAGGTGTCCAGGACGTCGGGGTCCTGGGTCCAGCCCTCGCCGGTGGGCGGCTCCTCGTCGGGACCGACGCAGACGACCTCGCCGTCCGGGCCGTACCAGACCGGGATCCGGTGACCCCACCACAACTGCCGCGAGATGCACCAGTCGTGCATGTTGTCGACCCAGTCGAAGTAGCGCTTCGACATGTCGGCGGGGTGGATGGTGACGCGCCCGTCGCGGACGGCGTCACCGGCGGCCTGGGCCAGCGGGGCGACCTTGACCCACCACTGCATGGACAGCCGGGGTTCCAGCGTCGTCTTGCAGCGGGAGCAGTGGCCGACCGAGTGGACGTACGGGCGCTTCTCGGCGACGATCCGGCCCTCGGCGCGCAGCGCGGCGACGATGGCGGAACGGGCCTCGAAGCGGTCCAGGCCCTCGAAGGGACCGTGGACGGTGATGACCCCGCGCTCGTCCATGACGGTCAGCGACTCCAGGTCGTGCCGCTGACCGATCGCGAAGTCGTTCGGGTCGTGGGCCGGGGTCACCTTGACGGCGCCGGTGCCGAACTCGGGGTCGACATGGGTGTCGGCGACGACCGGGATGGTGCGGTCGGTCAGCGGCAGCTTGATGTGCCTGCCGACCAGGTGCCGGTAGCGCTCGTCGTCGGGGTGGACGGCGACCGCGGTGTCACCGAGCATCGTCTCGGCACGGGTGGTGGCGACGACGATGGTGTCGTCCCCCTCCCCGTACTGCATGGAGACCAACTCGCCGTCGTCGTCCTGGTATTCGACCTCGATGTCCGAGATCGCGGTGAGACAGCGCGGACACCAGTTGATGATGCGCTCGGCGCGGTAGATCAACTCGTCGTCGTAGAGCCGCTTGAAGATGGTCTGGACGGCCTGGGAGAGACCCTCGTCCATGGTGAAGCGCTCACGGCTCCAGTCGACGCCGTCGCCGAGGCGGCGCATCTGGCCGAGGATCTTGCCGCCGTACTCGTCCTTCCACTGCCAGACGCGCTCGACGAACTCCTCGCGCCCCAGGTCGTGGCGGGACTTGCCCTCCTTGCCCAGCTCGCGCTCGACGACGTTCTGGGTGGCGATGCCCGCGTGGTCCATGCCCGGCAGCCACAGCGACTCGTAGCCCTGCATGCGCTTACGACGGGTCAGCGCGTCCATCAGCGTGTGCTGGAAGGCATGCCCCAGGTGCAGGCTGCCCGTGACGTTCGGCGGCGGGATGACGATCGTGTACGGCGGCTTCTCGCTCTTCGCGTCCGCCTCGAAGTAACCGCGCTCTACCCAGCGCTCGTACAGCGTCCCCTCGACGTCGGCCGGCGCGTACTGGGTCGGCAGTTCGGTGGTGGGCGCTGTTGGCTGCTGTTCCGCGTTCTCGGTCACGGATTCAAGTTTAGGGGAGCGGGGGGCATGCCTCTCAACGCGTTTCCGCGGCCGGGGGGAAACAACAGAAGGCGCCCGGCACGTTCCCGTGCCGGGCGCCCTCCGCCAAGTCCTACAGCGGCCGTTACGCCGTCTTCTGCTCGCCCGGGCCCCGGCCGCGGGCGTCGCGCGGGATGAGGGTCGGGTTGACGTTGGAGAGGACGACGTCGGCGGTGATGACGACGCGGGCGACGTCCTTGCGGGAGGGGACCTCGTACATGACCGCCTGGAGGACTTCCTCCATGATGGCGCGCAGGCCGCGGGCGCCGGTCTGGCGGAGGATGGCCTGGTCGGCGATGGCTTCGAGGGCCTCGCGCTCGAAGTCCAGCTCCACGCCGTCGAGTTCGAAGAGGCGCTGGTACTGCTTGACCAGTGCGTTGCGCGGCTCGACGAGGATCTGGAGGAGGGCGGCGCGGTCGAGGTTGTGGACCGAGGTGATGACCGGGAGACGGCCGATGAACTCGGGGATCATGCCGAACTTGACCAGGTCCTCGGGCATGACGTCCTCGAACTGGTCCTTCTCCTCCAGCTCGCGCTTGGAGCGGATGGTGGCGCCGAAGCCGATGCCCTTGGCGCCCGCCCGCGACTCGATGAGCTTCTCCAGGCCCGCGAAGGCGCCGCCCACGATGAACAGGACGTTCGTCGTGTCGATCTGGATGAACTCCTGGTGCGGGTGCTTGCGTCCGCCCTGCGGGGGGACGGAGGCGGTGGTGCCTTCGAGGATCTTCAGCAGGGCCTGCTGGACGCCCTCGCCGCTGACGTCACGCGTGATCGACGGGTTCTCGCTCTTGCGGGCGACCTTGTCGATCTCGTCGATGTAGATGATCCCGGTCTCGGCCTTCTTGACGTCGTAGTCGGCGGCCTGGATCAGCTTGAGAAGGATGTTCTCGACGTCCTCGCCGACGTATCCCGCCTCGGTGAGGGCGGTGGCGTCCGCGATGGCGAACGGGACGTTGAGCATGCGGGCGAGGGTCTGGGCGAGGAGGGTCTTGCCCGAGCCCGTGGGGCCGAGCAGGAGGATGTTGGACTTCGCCAACTCGATGGCGTCCTCGCGGCTTTGACCGCCGCCGTTCTCACCGGCCTGGACCCGCTTGTAGTGGTTGTACACCGCGACCGAGAGGGCCTTCTTCGCCGACTCCTGGCCGACGACGTACCCCTCAAGGAACTCGTAGATCTCGCGGGGCTTGGGGAGTTCCTCCCAGCGGACCTCGCTGGTCTCCGCGAGTTCTTCCTCGATGATCTCGTTGCAGAGATCGATGCACTCGTCGCAGATGTACACACCGGGGCCTGCGATGAGCTTCTTGACCTGCTTCTGGCTCTTGCCGCAGAACGAGCACTTGAGCAGATCGCCGCCGTCACCGATGCGTGCCACGGTGTGCTTCCCCTTCGCCTGGGAGACGCCTACGTCCAGCGGCTCCTGGTGCTGCCTTATGTCCGACGGTACCTTGCCGAGCCCCCCGTTCGGGCCCCCCTTGGCACGGTTCACTTTGACGTGGACCGTGCCAAACCGTGCCAAGGAGCGGCAGACGATACAGGTCCGATGAAGATTTCGACGATTCCGTCGTCGGAGGCGGTAAGGATCGCGCCGCTTCCGGCGCCGGATCGCGCCACTTCCGGTGACGGGTCCCGCCGCTCGACGCGACGGAACTCGTCGTCCCAGCTTCCGGAACCCGGGGGTTCCGGAAGATGAATACGTCAGCGGACCTCACTGTTGTTCATCTTGCGGGTGGAGATGATCTGGTCGATCAAGCCGTACGCCAGCGCGTCCTCGGCGGTGAGGATCTTGTCGCGCTCGATGTCCTCGCGGATCTTCTCGATCGGCGTGGTGGAGTGCTTGGCCAGCATGTCCTCCAGCTGCCCGCGCATCCGGAGGATTTCGTTGGCGGCGATCTCCAGGTCGGAGACCTGGCCGCGGCCGGTCTCGCTGTACGGCTGGTGGATCAGCACGCGCGCGTTGGGCAGCGCCATGCGCTTGCCGGGGGTGCCGGCGGCCAGCAGGATCGCGGCGGCGGAGGCGGCCTGGCCCATGCAGACCGTCTGGATGTCCGGCTTCACGAACTGCATCGTGTCGTAGATGGCCGTGAGCGCGGTGAAGGAGCCGCCGGGGCTGTTGATGTAGACCGAGATGTCACGGTCGGGGTCCATCGACTCCAGGCACAGCAGCTGCGCCATGACGTCGTTGGCGGAGGCGTCGTCGACCTGCACGCCGAGGAAGATCACGCGCTCCTCGAAGAGCTTCGCGTACGGGTCGTACTCGCGGACGCCCTGGGAGGTGCGCTCGACGAAACGCGGGATGACGTAGCGGGACTCGGCTCGGGGGCCGGTGTACTCGGCCTCCGTGCGGGCGTAGAGGCCGCTGCCGGGGAAGTCGTTCACGGGTGTCTCCTGGGTGCCTGTGAGGGGCGGGGGCGGTCGGCTGGGGCGTGGGCGATGGCGTCCGGTGCGGCGTCGGTGCCGCGGCGGGGCGGTCGGGGCGTGGGGTGGGCGCGCGCCGCGGGTGTGCGGTGCGGTGTGCGCCCGGTACGCCGGGGGTGCGCCGCCGTACGCCGCGTGCGCGGGGTCACACCGCGGGTGCGGGGTGCTCCGGGTGCGCGGGGTGCACCGGCGGGTGCCGGTTACGCGGCCCCGGTGCCGCCGCCGCCCGGCATGCCGGCTGCCGTGGGGATGACGTCGTCGATGAGGCCGTACTCCTTGGCCTCGAAGGCGTCGAACCAGCGGTCGCGGTCCGAGTCGCGGGTGACCTGCTCGACCGTCTGGCCGGTGTGCTGCGAGGTCAGCTCCGCCATGCGCCGCTTGGTGTGCAGCAGCCGCTCGGCGTGGATCTTGATGTCCGAGGCGGAGCCCGCGAGGCCCGCGGAGGGCTGGTGGATCAGGATCTCGGCGTTCGGCAGGGCGAAGCGCTTGCCCGGGGTGCCCGCGCTGAGCAGGAACTGGCCCATGGAGGCGGCGAGGCCCATGGCGATGGTCACCACGTCGTTCTTGATGAACTGCATGGTGTCGTAGATCGCCATGCCGGCCGTGATCGAGCCGCCGGGGCTGTTGATGTACAGGAAGATGTCCTTGTCGGGGTCGGCGGCAAGGAGCAGCAGCTGGGCGGTGATCTTGTTGGCGATGTCGTCGTCGACCGCCTGGCCGAGGAAGATGATCCGCTCGCCGAGCAGCCGGTTGTATACCTGGTCGCCGAGGCCACCACCGATGGGGTCGCCGGCGGCGGAGGGCATCAGATTCGTCACGTATCCACCTGCTCGTCTTTACGACGGCGCCGGGCCGTCTCACGTGTTCTGCCGGGGCGGGGGCGCCGTCCGGCGGTTCGGCGCGTTCCGGGACTCCCCTGCCCTCGTACTCATGGACCCTAACGCGCGGGTCCCTTCGGGGAATCCCGCAGAGGGAACTGTTCGCTGTGAGCGCAGGTGGGGGTGGCTTGTGGCTGGGGGGTGGTGAGCCGGGGGTTGTTGGGCACCGGGGGGGGTGGGGCGGGCGTCACGGGGCGCTGCCCCGGGGCCCGTGGGGGTGGGGGGTGGCTGCGGGTTCGGGGGGGGTTGCGCGCGC
>LJCV01000024.1 GCA_001298575.1 Actinobacteria bacterium OK074 | reverse complement strand
CACTTGGCCTCGCCGCACGGATCGCCCCATGAACTCCCGCCCTGCCGGGGTGACACCTGTCGGCGGCATCCCCCGGTGCCGACAGGCAGCCCCCGGCAGGGCGGGGCACCACGCCTTCCCCCACTGCGCCTCCGCATAGCCAGTGGGGGAAGGTGCCCAACCCCACAACGTGAAGGGACCGTCATGGAACGGGACTTGGGGCAGGACATGGAGTGGCGCGAGGACGCGGAGCGGCTCGCCGGCCAGGTCACCGATCCCGACTCCCGCTGGCGCGAACCCGTGGCTTCAATACCGCGGCACGAGTTGGTCCCCCGGTGGTGGGAGCCCGACGGGGCAGGCGGGTGGGCGCTCCGGGTCGGGGCCGCCGATCCCGGCGCCTGGCGGGAAGCGGCGTACGCGGACCGGTCACTGATCACCCGCGTGGGCGCCCTGCACGCCGACCACGCCTCGGTCGGCGACCGGGCCGAGGGGCTCCCGACGTCGTCCGCCACCCTGCCGGGTCTCGTGGTCCGGATGCTGCGGCACGGACGGCTCGGCGACGGGCTCGACACGCTGGACCTGGGCACCGGGGCCGGCGGCCTGACCGCGTACGCGGCACACCGCCTCGGGGACCGGTACGTGACGAGCCTCGACATCGACCCCTATCTGACGAGCGCGGCAGCCGAACGGCTCCAACTGCTCGGGCTGCGCCCCAAGTTCGTCACGGCGGACGCCACCAGCGACATTCCGGGGAGGTACGACCGGATCGTCTCCACGGTCGCGCTCCCGCCCGGCCCCGGCCTTCGTCCCGTGCTCAGGGCCCTGCGGGTGGGCGGACGGCTCGTCACGACACTCGCCCGGACCATGCTGATCGTCACCGGCTGGAAGGACGCGAGCGGGGAGGTCGTCGGGCAGATCGAACGGGACTGGGCCGGGTTCATGCTCACCCGCTCCGGCGACGACTACGACAACTACCCTCCCGAACTGGCCGAGTTGTTCGCCCTCGCACGAGACGCGGGCGCGGACGGGGGCGCGGACGGGGTCGAGATCGGCACGGGGCGCTATCCCGTGGTGGACGTCTCGAACGCCTGGGAAGTCCGGTCCATGCTGGAGGTCACCGCCCCCGGTGTCGAACTCGACTACCGCGAGGACGGCGACCGGCGCACCGCCTGCCTCGTCCACACCGACGGCTCATGGGCGCGAGCGACCGCCGACCGGACCCACCCGCCCACCGTCCACCAAGCAGGACCGCAACGACTCTGGACGACCCTGGAACGCATCCGCGACCGCCTCAACTCCACAGGCGGGCTACCGCTTTACGGCGCCCAGGTCCGCATCACGCCCGACGGGGTCTGCCACCTGTCCAGCGGACGCTGGCACGCGGCCATGGGCGACCGGTCAACTACCCGGGACTGAACTTCTTCGCGGCATCGCCCCCCTCCGCCCCCTCCGCCCGTTCCCGCACGGTCAGACGGGACGCCCGCCCTCCGGCCCCCGCAAATCCACCACCACCGCCGCATGGTCCGAGGCCCACACCCCCTCCACCGCCTGGTCCCCCGCCCGCCGTACCGCCCGTACCCGGCCGAGGCCGTTCGGACCCTGCGGCCCGACGAAGACGTGGTCGACCCGGGCGCTCGGCAGGCGCAGTGCCGCCGCGTGCGGGTTGGCCAACGCGTCCCAGGTGGGTGGGGCCTTGTACGGGTCGGGCATGAACTCCCAGGCGTCGAAGAGGACTTCGCCGGGTACGGCGGGGGGGGGGGGGGAGCCGCCGAGGAGGCGGAGTTCGTCCGAGTCGGGGACCGCGTTGAAGTCGCCGGTCACCACCGCCGGGTGGTCCGTGCCGCCCCGGTGTGCCGCGACGAACTCCACCAGTGCGGCGACCTGTTGGCGGCGCACCGCCGAGCCGTCGAGCGTCGAGGTCAAGTGGGCGGTGAAGAAGGGGACTTCGCAGTCGGGGCGGGTCAGGCGGGCGTAAAGGGCGAGGCGGCCGTCGTCCAACTCCGGTGGCGTGGGCAGGCGTAGCGCCTTGTGGGCCGTGATCGGCCAGCGGCTCAGGACCGCGTTGCCGTAGTCGACGCCCGCGCCCTCCGCACCGAGGCGGTGCCGCCAGCTGTCGGGGGCGTCCGTGGCCGACCAGGCCCAGTGCAGGCCGAGTTCGGCCGCGAGCCACTCGGCGAGGTTCTCGCCGTCGTCCGCCCAGACTTCCTGCAACCCCACCACGTCCGGCCGCAGTTCACGCAGCACGGACAGAATCGCCTTGCGCCGCGCCCGCCACGGTCCGAACCGCCACCAGAGGTTCCAGGTCACCACCCGCACAGCCGCCCACCCCGTCCCGCCGAACCGCCCCGTTGCCCTCCCTCGCTACCCAGGTAACCCACAACCATCACTGACTTCACAACGATTCGATCATTCGCACACATTTATCAGCCAATCAAGGTCGTACGAGCGCGCGGCCTGCGACAGGATGCGCCCATGGACCGCAGAAGAATCAGCGCCCTCGCCCACGGCGACCACCCCGTCGCCGCGCCCCTCGGCGACGACTCGGTGGCTCGGCTGCTCGACCGTGCCCTGCCCAGGGACGGCGCGGGCCGGATCCTCGACCTCGGCTGCGGCGAAGCGCCCTGGCTGATACGGGCGTTGGAGGGCCGGCCGGGGCTGCGCGCCGACGGCGTCGACAACGATGCCGCGACCGTCACCCGCACCCGCAAGGAGATCGCCGCACGCGGCCTCGGCGACCGCATCACCCTGCACACCGAGGACGCCGCCGACTTCGCCGTCGACCGCCCCTACGACCTCGTCCTGTGCGTCGGCGCGACGCACGCCTTCGGCGGCCTGCGGCGCACGCTGGACGCCGTCGCCCACCATCTCGCCCCCGGCGGCTGCGCGTTGGTCGGCGAGGGCTTCTGGGAACGGCAGCCCGACCCGCGCACGCTGGCCGCCGGATTCACCCCGGACGAGTACGCCGACCTCGCCACCACCACGGACACCATCTCCACGGCCGGCTGGACGCCCGTCTACGCGCACGTCAGCACGCTCGGCGAATGGGACGACTACGAGTGGTCGTGGACCGGCACGCTCGCCCGCTGGGCCCTGGACAACCCGTCCGACCCGGACAGCGGCGAGGCGTACCGCGCGGCGGCGGAACACCGCACGGCGTGGCTGCACGGGTACCGGGGGACGTTGGGGTTCGCGACGTTTCTGCTGCGGCGGACGCCGGGGTATGTGCTCTGACATATGACTTGTGATCATGACCCGGCGTCTCCTGTCCCGGAGTCGTGATCCCTTCGCCATTCCGGATCGGCATTCGGGTGATTTTGGTGCGAAAATAGATTTTCGGCTCCTTAGTATCTGGCCGTGTGACAGACGTTTCTGACGCTTCGTCAGACAGGAAGAACTGGACGAGTCGGCCGCGACCGGCCGACGTGGCCGCCCACACGGCCGACGTCGTCGTCCTCGGCGCCGGTCCCGCCGGGCTCGTACTCGCCAACATCCTTGTGGACCAGGGCATCGACTGCGTCGTCCTGGAACGGGCCGACCGCACGCAGGTGCAGACGCGGGCCCGCGCCGGCTTCCTGGCGGCGGCCACCGTACGCACCCTGGAGCGGCACGGTCTCGCCGACGGGCTGCACCGGCGCGGACAGCCGCACAGCACCTGCGAGTTCCGCACCGAGGACGGCCGGTTCCGGCTGGACTACGGCGGGCTCGGGCAGGGCGAGCCGCACACCGTCTACCCCCAACAGGACCTGGTGACCGACCTGTTGACGCGGTTCATCGAACGCGGCGGGCGGATTCACTTCGGCACCGAGGCCGTTGCCGTACTCGACGCCGACAGCGGGCGGCCCGAGGTGACCGTGCGCGAGGCCGACGGGCGGCCCGGCCGCTGGCGGGCGCGGTACGTGGCCGGGTGCGACGGGCGGCACGGCGCGGCCCGACGCTCCCTGCCGCCCGGCACGGTCCGCCAC
Source organism: Actinobacteria bacterium OK074 (assembly GCA_001298575.1). GTDB lineage: Bacteria > Actinomycetota > Actinomycetes > Streptomycetales > Streptomycetaceae > Streptomyces. The sequence continues at coordinate 24,044 of LJCV01000024.1, read as the reverse complement.
CACCGCGACCACGGCGTGAGCTGGCTCGGCCTGCTCGCCGAGGCCCCGCCCAGCCTGGACGCCGTCGGGTACGCGGTGCACGGGCGCGGGTTCGCCGGGCACATGGCCCGCACCAGCGAGGTCACCCGCTACTACCTCCAGTGCGAGCGCGGCACCCCGGCCAACTCCTGGTCCGAGGACCGGATTTGGGACGAACTGGAGCTGCGGATGCGGGCGCGGGAGTACGGCCCGCTGCGCCGTGGCCGCGTCGTGCAGCGTGCCGTCGTCGACCTGGAGTCCGACGTGCTCGAACCGCTGCGCCACGGCGCGCTGTTCCTCGTCGGCGACGCCGCCGGCCTGATCAGCCCGTCCGCCGCGAAGGGCGCCAACCTCGCGGTCCTCGAAGCGGGGATCCTGGCCCGCGCCCTCGTCGACGACCTCACGGCCGGGGACCCCGCGGGCCTCGACGCCTACTCCGCACGGTGTTTGACCCACATCTGGCGGGCACAGGAGTTCTCGCACTGGATGATCGGGCTGCTGCACGGCCCCTCCGGCGCGGACGGCGAAACGTTGTTCCACAACTCCCTGCGCCGCTCCCGCCTCGCCTCCCTGCGCACCTCCCGCAGCCACCAGGACTGGTTCGCCGAGCACTACGTCGGCGTATAGCCCCTCGCTCTCCGAACAACACCGCCCCCACCCGCACCCGAACCCCGAACCCCGGAATGAGGATCCCCCCTCGATGATCACGGCATTGCCGGGCGACACGTCCCGCCTGCGCGACGACACGGACCGCCTGCGCGCGACGGTCGGCTTCGTCAAGGAGCAGGACACCGCCACGCTGCTCCCGCTCCTGCTCCCCGGGCTCGACGGCCCCGAGCTGCGGGCCCTGGTGGAGCGCTGCGCGTTCGCGCACGCGGCGCTGCTCGTCTTCCCGTCCGACGGGGCGGAGTTGGCGGCCACGCTCGCCGACTGCGGCCTCGTCGCGGACGGTCCGCCGCAGCCCAGCGTCGTCGTACGCGAACGCCTCGCCGTACGGCACGAGTTGGACGCGGCGCGACTCGACGTCGGCATCCTGCGCCCCACGGTGGAGTGCCTGGACGGGGTGCGGCGCGTGGTCGAGGTGTTCGCGCTGACCGTGCCGCCGGGGTCGGACCTCGGCGCGGTCGTCGCGCACGAGCGGGAGCGGCAGCACGAGACCCATGTCGCCTTCGCGGTCGAGGCCCCGGACCCGCTGGTGCTGCGCGGCCTGTGCGCGGTCTTCGGACGGTACGGCGCCACCCCGGACGGCGGCGGCTACAACCCGCACGAGGACGGCACGGTGTTCTACTTCACCGCGTCCGCCGAGGCCAAGTCCGCCTACCGGCGCGTGGAGTTGTACGTCCCCGGCGACCACCGCGACGTCCTCGCCGAACACTGCCGGCGCCCCGAACACCAGCCCGCCGAGGCCCTGTTGCGCCTGCTGACCGGCGCGTGGACGACGCAGGCCCTGGCCGCGTTCGCCCGGTTGGAGGTGGCCGACGCGATGGACGAGGACCGGGCCGTCGACGTGGCCCACCTGGCGCACGACATCGGCGCCCTGACTCCCAACCTGGCAACTCTCCTCCGCTACCTGGCCATGCTCGGCGTGGTGCGCGAGGACCGCGACGGCTTCCGCCTCACGGCCACCGGCAAGCTACTGCGCACGGACGCCGAAGGATCGCTGCGACCGCTGGCGCTGATGTACGGGGGCCCGTTCTACGAGTCCTTCGCCGGGCTCGGGCACACCGTGCGCACCGGACAGGTCGCCTTCGAGCAGTACTTCGGCGAGAACCACTTCGACCACTTCGCCCGCGATCCCGAACTCGCCGAACTCTTCGACTTGTCGATGGCCGCCGGTGCGCGGATGTTCGACCCGCTGCCCGCCCACCCGGTCCTCGCCGCGGCGGCCGACGGGGCCACGGTGGTCGACATCGCGGGCGGCAACGGGGAGTTGCTCGGCAGAATCCTTTCCGCGCACCCCCGGCTGCGCGGCGTCCTGCTGGAGCGCCCGCACACCGTCGAGACCGCCCGCCGCCTCCTCGACGCGGCCGGCCACACCGCGCGGTGCGCCTTCCGCGCGGGCGACTTCGCGGACGTGCCCGAGGGCGGCGACGTCTACGTCCTCTCCCGCGTCCTGCACGACTGGGACGACGACCGCTGCCGCGAGATCCTGCGCCACTGCGCCCGCGCGATGCCCGCCACCGCCGACCTGCTCGTCGTCGAACGCGTCCTGCCCGCCGACGGCTCCCCCTCGCTGGCCACGGCCTGGGACCTGCACATGATGTGCAACGTCGGCGGGCGCGAACGGCGCACCGACCACTACGCCCAGTTGTTCGCCGACGCGGGCCTCACGCTGGTGGGCCGGACGCCGCTGCCGTTGGACGGCAGTGTGCTGCACGTGAGAATGGCCGGAAGCGGGATCTTCCCCTAGGGGATGTTCCGGTGAAGCTGGTGCGTGACAGCTCTTGAGAGTTCACCCAACCCCACTGGGAGGAACCATGCGCTCGTTACGCACCACGCTCGCCGTCGCCCTTCTCGCCACAGGCGGCCTGGCGGGCCTGACGGTCACGCCCGCCACCGCGGCGACCACTACGGCCACCGCCACCAGCGCCGTACTCGTCGCCGACGTCCCTCTCGCCGCCCGGGGCGCGGGCACCTCCGTCGTCTACTACGGCAGCCTGCGCATCGACGACGGCACGACGGTCACCTGCCTGACCGGCTCCGTCAGCGGCGGCAATGGACGTGTACAGGTCACCACCACCTACAGGGTCACCGCGGGCACCACCTACGGGATCTCGGCCTGGGAGACCGGCCAGTGCAGCGTCTTCATCCCGGGGGCGAACCGGTGGTCGCAGTCCCTGGGCGGGGTGACGGTGACTCCCACGGCGGCCGACGTCGCCGGTGGCACGTACCAGGTGACGATCCCCTAGGGGCACCGATCCGGGGGCCGGGGTGTCACCCGGGCCACACCAGCGCCCGTAGGGGTTCAGCCCGGCCACACCAGGGCCTGTACCTCGCTGTACGCCTCCAGCGCGTAGGACCCGACGTCCCGCCCGACCCCGCTCCGTTTGAACCCGCCGAACGGTGCCTCCATGTTGCGGCCCACGGTGTTGATGCCGACGCCGCCGGCCCGCAGCCGCCGCGCCACGCGGAACGCCCTCGCCACGTCGCCCGACCACACGTAGTCGATCAGGCCGTAGTCGGAGTCGTTGGCGAGGGCGACGCCTTCGTCCTCCTCGTCGAAGGGGACGACCACGACCACCGGGCCGAAGATCTCCTCGCGGGCCACCCGCATGTCGTTGGTGCAGTCCGCGAGGAGGGTCGGGGCGACGTAGAACCCCCGCTCGTACGGCGGCCGTTCACCGCCCGCGACCACCACCGCGCCTTCCTTGCGGCCGAGTTCGACGTACGCCTCGACGCGTTCGCGGTGCGCGGCGGAGATCACCGGGCCGACCACCGTCCTCGGCGCACGCGGGTCGCCGACCGGCAACCGGCGGGCGTACGCGGCGAGTTCCTCAACCACCCTTCCGTAGATACCGCGTTGGGCCAGCACGCGCGTGGGCGCCGTGCAGATCTGCCCGCTGTAGAAGGAGAACGTCGTCCCGATCCCGGCCACCGCCTCGCGGACGTCCGCGTCGTCGAAGACCAGGGCCGCGCCCTTGCCGCCCAACTCCATCAACTGCCGTTTCATGGACCGCCCGCACACCTCGGCGATGCGCTGCCCGACGGCGGTGGACCCGGTGAAGCTGACCATGTCGACGTCGGCGCAGTCCACCGCCGCCTCGCCGACCTCAACTCCCGTACCGGACACGACGTTCACGACCCCGGGCGGCACCCCGGCCGCCGCCAGCGCCTCCGCCATCCGGTACACCGACAGCGGGTCCTGCGGGGCGGGCTTCACCACCACCGTGTTGCCCATCGCCAGCGCCGGGGCGATCTTCCCGGCCGGATTGGCCCAGGGGTTGTTGTACGAGGTGATGCACGCGACGACGCCGACGGGCTGCCGTACCGCCAACGCGCCCAGCACGGCGGCCTTCCCCATCGGCCCGGCCTCGTTGATCTGCGGCGGCAGCGCCCGTTCGGCGGGCTCGACCCGCGCGTACCGCCGGAACCGCGCCGCCGCCACAGCCACCTGCATCCCGCGCGCGGTCGCCGTGGTCGCCCCGGTCTCGGCCTGCGCCAACTCCGCGTACTCCGGCAGGTGTTCGCGGATGACGACGGCGGCCCGCGCGAGCACCGCCGCCCGCTCCTCCGGCGCGGTACGCGCCCACGCCCCGAACGCCTCCCGGGCGGCGCCCGCAGCGGCGTACACCTGCGCCCGGGACGCTTCCGGGGCCCACCCCACAACCTCCTCGGTCGCCGGATCGACCACCGGATGGCGCCCGCCGTCCGGCTCGACCCAGGCGCCGTCGATGAACAACCCGGGGCTGTACGGCGGTTGGGCACTCACCTGGTGCTCACCGTCCGGGTGTCCCGCCCCGAGCGCAGTACGGTGCCGGGTACGGCCCCGGTCACCACGTCGTCCCGGATGGTCTCGACTCCGTTGACCCACACGGCCGTTATGCCGATCGCCTTGGAGTCGAGACGCGGGCTGTCGCCGGGCAGGTCGTGCACCAGGGTGGCGGGTGCGGCCTCGATGCGTTCCGGGTCGAAGAGGACGAGGTCGGCGTGGTAGCCCTCGCGCACCAGCCCGCGCTCGCGCAGCCCGAAGAGCTGGGCGGGTTCGTCGGTGAGCATCTGCACGGCCCGTTCCAGGGACGTGAGTTGACGCCCCCTCAGACAGTCGCCCAGGAACCGGGTCGTGTACGGCGCCCCGCACATCCGGTCCAGATGGGCACCCGCGTCGGACCCGCCGAGCAACACGTCCTCGTGCCGCCACGCCTCGGCCCGCATCGACCAGGAGGCGGGGTCGTTGTCGGTGGGCATCGGCCAGAGCACGGTACGGAGTTGGTCGGCCGCGCAGATGTCGACGAGCGTCGCGAAGGGGTCCTGACCGCGTTCGGCGGCGACGTCCTGTACGACGCGCCCGGTCAGCCCCGCGTTGGCCTCGCCGTAGGTGTCGCCGACGACGTACCGCCCGAAGTCGGTGAGCCGCCGGAAGACGCCCGCCTCCTTGCTGTGCGCGCGGCGCAGCAACTCGGCGCGTACGCCCGGGTCCTGGAGCCTCGCGATCCGCTCCGGCACGGGCAGGCCGAGGACCGGGCCCCAGCCGGGGATGAGGTTGAGGGCGCAGAAGGTGCCCAGGGACATGTTCATCGGCGTGAGGATCGGCATGGTGAGGGCCACCACCCGGCCACCGGCCTTGCGGGCCCGTTCGCTCGCGAGGAGCTGGCGGGGCACGCGTTCGGGGACGGCGGAGTCGACGGTCAGCACGTTCCAGTTGAGCGGCCGTCCCGCCGCCGCGCTCATGTCGGCGAGCAACTCGATCTCGGCGTCACTGAACTGGTCGAGACACCCGGCCACGATCGCCTCGATCTGCGTGCCCTCGTGCTCACCAACCGCCTTGCTGAGAGCGAGCAGTTCGGCGGGCCGCGCATGCCGGGAGGCGACCGGCTTCCCGTCCCCGTCGGAGTGCGTGGAGGACTGCGTGGTCGACAGCCCCCAGGCACCGGCGTCCATCGCCTCGTGGAACAGCCGCAGCATGGCGCCGAGTTGGTCTGGTGAGGGCTGCCCTCCCACGGCATCCGCCCCCATCACATACCGCCGCAGCGCACAATGCCCGGCCATGAACCCGGCGTTGACGGCGATCCGTCCCTCCAGCGCGTCCAAGTACTCCCCGAACGACCGCCAGTTCCAGGGCGCCCCCTCCTCCAGCGCGACCAGCGACATGCCCTCGACCTTGGACATCATCCGCCGCGTGTAGTCGGCGTCGGCGGGCCGCTCCGGGTTCAACGGGGCAAGCGTGAACCCGCAGTTGCCGGCCGCGACGGTGGTCACCCCGTGGTTGAGGGACGGGGTCGCGTACGGGTCCCAGAACAGCTGGGCGTCGTAGTGGGTGTGGGGGTCGACGAAGCCGGGGGCGAGGACGAGGCCGGTGGCGTCCTCAACGGACCGGGCTTCCAGGTCCAGCTCCCCTATGGCACGGATACGACCGTCGAGTATCCCCACGTCGGCGGTGTACGACGCCCCGCCGGTCCCGTCCACGACGGTCGCGCCCTTGATGAGGTGGTCGAAAGGATGGTTGAGCATGGCGGCGAACCCCCTTGCGTCTCAGGCGCTCTGCCGGAACCGAGTGGTCCGATGCACAGGATCCGTGTCCACCTTCGGGATGACGTGCTGCCCGATGAGCCGGATCGTCTGGAGGGTGTCCTCCTTGGAGATCCCCACCGGCAGCCCGAAGGACAGCTGATCGGCCCCGGCCTGCTCCCACCGCTTGCACTGCGTGAGCACCTCGTCGGGGTCGCCGCACACCAACAGCTCCTCGGCGATGAGGAGTTCGATGACCTCTTCGGAGTACTCGGGCAGCGTCTCGGGCCACACGGGGAAGCCCTCGGGCCGCGGGAAGGTGTCGTGGTAGCGGAAGACGAGCGAGGGCAGGTAGTGCAACCCGCCCTCGGCGGCGATGCGCACGGCCTCCGCGTGGGTGGGGGCGCAGACGGCGGTGGTGGTGACCATGACGTTGTCGTTGACGAAGTCCCCGACCGGCTCGGCGTCCACGACGGCCGTCTTGTACTGCTCAAGGACCCACTCCATGTCGGACACCTTCTGCACGCTGAACCCGAGCACCCCCAGGCCCTTGCGGGCGGCCATCGCGTACGACGGCGGCGACCCGGCCGCGTACCACATCGCCGGATGCGAGGCCCCGTACGGCTTCGGCAGGATCTTGCGCGGCGGCAACTGCCAGTGCTTGCCCTGGAATCCGACGTACTCGTCCTGGAGCCACATCTTGGGGAACTCGGCGATGGTCTCTTCCCAGATCTCCTTGGTGTAGTTCATGTCCGTGATGCCGGGCAGGAACCCGAGGATCTCGTGCGAGCCCGCACCCCGCCCGCTGCCGAACTCGAAGCGCCCTTCGGTGAGATGGTCGAGCATGGCGACCTTCTCGGCGACCTTGACCGGGTGGTTGACCTGGGCGAGCGGATTGAAGATCCCGGACCCGAGGTGGATCCGCTCGGTCGCGTGGGCGAGATAGCCGAGGAAGACGTCGTTGGCGGAGAGGTGCGAGTACTCCTCCAGGAAGTGGTGCTCGGACGCCCAGGCGTACTTGAAGCCGGACCGGTCCGCCTGGATGACGTACTCGGTCTCCTCCATCAGCGCCTTGTGTTCGGCGAGCGGGTCGGTCTCGGCGCGCTTGCCGACGTATCCCTGTACAAAGAGCCCGAATTCCAAGGAGGTTCACCACCTCTGGCGTCGTGTTCCCGGCGTCGCCACATCTGACGATCCGTCAGTTCTCACTGTGCCGCCGACTCTGACACCGCCCTCGTGGACCGTCAATACCTGATGACCCGTCAGCTGGACGATGGGCAGGGGTCTCGGAAGAGGTAGGGGTCTTCAGAAGAGGCTGACGCCCGCGAGCCAGCCGCCGTCGATCACGAAGGGCTGCCCGGTGACGTAGGAGGAGTCGTCGCAGGAGAGGAAGAGCACCAGCCGCGCGACCTCCGCCGGGCTCCCGATCCGCCCGAGCGGCACGAGCTTGCGGTACAACTCCCCCACGGCACGGGCGGTTTCCTCGGGGTCGGCCTCCGGGTCGAGCGCCGCTGGACTGGCCATGGCCGTGTCGATCGCCCCCGGGCACACGGCGTTGACCCGGATGCCCTGCCCGGCGAGTTCGAGGGCGGCGACCCGGGTCAGCCCGACGATGGCGTGCTTGGTCGCCGCGTACGACCCGACGCCGGCCATGCCGGTGAGCCCCGCGTAGGAGGCGGTGTTGACGATGGTCCCGCCGCCGGCCTCGGCGATCCGCGGGGCTGCGGTCTTGACCCCGAGGAACACCCCGACCTGGTTGACCCGCACGATCCGCTCGAACTCGGAAAGCGGCGTATCCACAAGGGAGTTGAACGCAAGCACCCCGGCGTTGTTGACGAGCCCGTCAAGATGCCCGTAGAGATCAACGGCGGCAGCGACGGCAGCCTGCCAGTCCCCCTCACTCCCGACATCGAGCCGACGGTACGTGGCAGCCGCCCCCAACTCCTTGGCGAGCGCCTCCCCTTGGTCGTCAAGCACGTCGGTGACGAGAACGCGCGCACCTTCGGCGACGAAGAGCCGAGCGATCTGCTCCCCTTGGCCGCGGGCAGCGCCAGTTATGAGGAGGACACGATTGTCGAGTTTGGGCATGGGGACCTCCAGAGAGTTGCGTGTGCTCCTTAAGGGAAGAGCAGCCTCTTTTAGGGGCGCGGGGCTGTATCGATATGCGGCTCCGCCGCGTGGGCGCGAGCAACCACAGACGACCCGCACCCGTCAAAGAAGCGGCCCCACCTCGACGCCGAACGCACTGATCTGATCCACCAGTTCACTCACCCCCCGACTACGAAACCGCACCTGAACCTGCCGAACCCCCATCTCCCCGTACTCCCGCAGGGACTCAGCCACGGCCGCCGCCGACCCCGTCACCCCCCCCCGCCCCACCCCCCAGGAGGGCACCCCCACATACACCGGCTCGGCAATCGCCCCCACCACGAACTCCCCCTCCACCCCGGCCCGTTCACGAAGCACCCGCACCCGCTCGATCTGCGCGGGCAACCGCTCCCGGGGATCCCCCTGGGGCAACCACCCGTCCCCCTTGAGCGCAGCCCGCCGCACCGCCGCAGGCGAGGACCCGCCCACCCACAGCGGGACGCGACCCGGCCGGGGCCGCTGCCCCAACCCCTCGAACGCGTACGACTTCCCGCGATGCGAAGGAAATTCATCGGCCCCCCACGCGGAGCGCACCGCGTCGATGGCCTCGTCCAGCACGGCCCCCCGCCGAGCGAAGTCCACCCCGAGCGCCTCGAACTCCTCCCGTACGTGCCCGGCGCCGACGCCGAGGATCAGCCGCCCCCCGGAGAGGTGGTCGAGCGTGCCGTACTGCTTGGCGGTGAGCAGCGGATGCCGCAGCCCGATGACGGCGACATGGCTGAGCAGCCGCACGCGTGACGTCACGGCGGCGAGGAACGAGAGCGTGGCGACGGGGTCGTACCAGACCGTCCCCATCGCGTCCGCGAGCCGCCGCGGCACGGCCACGTGATCGCAGACGCCGACGTAGGCGAACCCGGCGGCGTCGGCGGCGCGGGCGATGGCCACGAGGTCGTCCGGCCCGGCGTCGGCCTCCCACGGCTCGGCGTAGATGGTGCTCTGCGACTGCACGGGCAGCTGCATGCCGTACGCCAACGCCCGTTCCCCCAACGCCCGTTCCGCCGCCGCACCTTGCCCCGAGCCGGAGGCCGACGTACTCAAGCCGTCCTCCCCCCGGCCCACAACCCGTCCTCCGTCAGCCCCAACAACTCGATCGCGTTGCCCCGCACGATCCGTTCGACAACGTCCGCGTCCAGGTGCCCCATCTGCCGCTCGCCGACCTGGCGGGAGTCGGGCCAAGTGGAGTCGGAGTGGGGGTAGTCGGTCTCGTACAGGACGTTGCCGACGCCGATCGCGTCCAGGTTGCGGAGCCCGAAGGCGTCGTCGAAGAAACAGCCGTAGACGTGCTCGGCGAAGAGTTCGGACGGCGGGCGGTGGACCTTGTCGGCGACGCCGCCCCAGCCGCGGTTCTCCTCCCAGACCACGTCGGCGCGTTCGAGGATGTAGGGGATCCAGCCGATCTGCCCCTCGGCGTACATGACTTTGAGGTCGGGGAAGCGTTCGAACTTGCCGCTCATCAGCCAGTCGACCAGTGAGAAGCAGCAGTTGGCGAAGGTGATGGTCGAACCGACCGCGGGCGGCGCGTCCTTGGAGGTGGACGGCATGCGGCTGCTGGAGCCGATGTGCATGGCGATGACCGTGCCGGTCTCGGCGCAGGCGGCGAGGAAGGGGTCCCAGTCGTCGGTGTGCACGGACGGCAGGCCGAGGTGCGGGGGTATCTCGGAGAAGGCGACGGCGCGGACGCCGCGCGCGGCGTTGCGGCGGACCTCGGCGGCGGCCAGCTCCGCGTCCCACAGCGGGATCAACGTCAGGGGTATCAGGCGGCCTTGGGCCTGCGGCCCGCACCACTCCTCCACCATCCAGTCGTTGTAGGCGCGCACGCACAGCAGCCCGAGTTCGTGGTCGGCCGCCTCGGTGAACGTCTGGCCGCAGAAGCGCGGGAAGGAGGGGAAACAGACCGACGAGCGGACGTGGTTGACGTCCATGTCGGCGAGGCGCTGCGGCACGTCGTACGAGCCGGGGCGCATCTGCTCGTAGGTGATGACCTCCAGCTTGATCTCGTCCCTGCTGTATCCGACGGCGGTGTCGAGGCGGGTGAGGGGGCGGCGCAGGTTCTCGAACAGCCACCAGTCGCCGAGCGGCCCGTCGTCGCCCGGTTCGCCCATCACGGGGCGGAAGTTGCCGCCACGGAAGGAGATTTCCTTGAGCGGGGCGCGGACGATGCGCGGGCCGGTGTCCAGGTACCGCTTGGGTAGGCGGTCCTGCCAGACGTCCGGGGGTTCGACGGTGTGGTCGTCCACGGAGATGATCTCCGGGAACGTTGGGCGGCTTTCCCTGGTCTCGGTCTCCATACGGGCACCGTAGCGCGGATCTGACGGACCGTCAGCAAATGCGACGGCCCTCGACGCACCACCGGAGCCCGACCACCCGCGACGCCACGGCAGCGCCACAGTGACGTCACGGCGGCCCCACCGAGCCACCGCGGCCCGCCGACCCGCGACGGCCCCAACAGCCCGGCCCCTCCCGCCCCGTACGCCCCACAGGCGACCGGAAGCTTGCGGAGGGAATGTGCGGACTTCGTGATACCCCGTGTGGCGCTGTGTGATCGCCGCCTCCTGAAGCTGACGCGACAACGACCGACAGGGCAGACTGGCACCGTTGTACAAACGGTCGAGGGGGACGGCATGGACGGTGTGCCACGAGTGCCTGAGCAACGAAGCCCCGCTGAACCGGTCGAGTCGGCGCAATCGACGCAGTTGACCACGGAGTTGACGCAGTCGACCGACGGACCGGCCTCAGCCGACCCCGCACGCCCCGGAGACAAGACCCTGCCCGGAGACGAGAACCTGACCGCCCCCGCCACGACTTCGGCCGCCGCCACGCCGTCGCCAGAGCCCGGTGCGACGATCCGCTTCGGCGTCCTGGGCCCCGTACGCGCCTGGCAGGGCGACACCCCCCTGCCCACCGGTTCGCCGCAACAGCGCGCCCTACTGGCCATGTTGCTGCTGCGCGAGGGCCGCACGGTCACCGCGGACGAGCTGATCGACGCGCTGTGGGGCGACGAGCCGCCGCAGCAGGCGCTGGCCACCGTCCGCACCTACGCCTCCCGGCTGCGCAAGGTCCTCTCCCCCGAGGTCCTGGTCAGCGAGGCGGGCGGGTACGCGATCCGGATCGCCGACGTCCGTACCCTCGACGCCGGGCTCGCGGCCGAACTCGCCCGGGACGCCGAGAAGGCGAAGGCGGCCGGGGACCTGCCCGGGGCGCGCAGGCTGCTGGAGCGGGCGATGGACCTGTGGGACGGCGAGGCGCTGGCCCACGTGCCCGGCCCCTACGCGGTCACCCAGCGCACCCGGTTGAGGGAATGGTGGCTGCAACTCCTGGAGTCCCGCCTGGAGTTGGACCTGGAGCAGGGCCGTCACGCCGAGTCCGTGTCGGAGTTGACCGCGCTGACGGCCGCGCACCCGTTGCGGGAGCGGCTGCGCGAGCTGCTGATGCTGGCCCTGTACCGCAGCGGCCGGCAGGCGGAGGCGCTCGCGGTGTACGCCGACACCCGGCGGCTGCTCGCCGACGAGCTGGGCGTCGACCCGCGCCCCGGCCTCAAGGAGTTGCAGCACCGCATCCTTCAGGCGGACCCGGCCCTGGCCGAACCGTCCGCCCCGCAGCCCGACCCCGTGGTCGCACCGGTGCGCCCGGCGCAACTCCCGGCGACCGTCGCGGACTTCACCGGCCGCTCGGCGTTCGTGACCGAGCTGGGCGAGGTACTGGCGTCGGCCGAGGGGCAGGTGATGGCGGTCTCGGCACTCGCGGGCATCGGCGGCGTCGGCAAGACGACCCTGGCCGTGCACGTGGCGCACCAGGCCCGACCGGCGTTCCCCGACGGCCAGTTGTACGTCGACCTCCAGGGCACAGGACCGCGCCCGGCGGAGCCGGAGACCGTACTGGGCGCGTTCCTGCGGGCGCTCGGCACCGCCGACACCGCCATCCCCGACTCGCTCGACGAGCGCTCCGCCCTGTACCGCACGGCCCTGGACGGCCGCCGGGTCCTGGTCCTGCTCGACAACGCCAAGGACGCCGCCCAGATACGGCCGTTGCTGCCGGGCACGGCGGGCTGCGCGGCCCTGGTGACCAGCCGGGTGCGGATGCTGGACCTGGCCGGGGCGCATCTGGTGGACCTGGACGTGATGTCGCCGGAGGAGGCCCTCCAGCTGTTCACGAGGATCGTGGGCGCCGAACGGGTGGCCGCCGAACGCGAGGCCGCCCTCGACGTCGTGGCAGCTTGTGGTTTCCTGCCCCTCGCGATCCGCATCGCGGCCTCCCGGCTGGCGGCCCGCCGCACCTGGACGGTGTCCGTGCTCGCGGCCAAACTCGCCGACGAGCGGCGGCGGTTGGACGAGCTCCAGGCGGGCGACCTCGCCGTGAAGGCCACCTTCGAGCTGGGCTACGGCCAGTTGGAGCCCGCCCAGGCCCGCGCCTTCCGCCTCCTCGGCCTCGCCGACGGCCCCGACATCTCCCTCGCGGCAGCCGCCGCCGTACTGGATTTGCCGCAGCCGCAGACCGAGGACCTGCTGGAAACCCTCGTCGACACCTCCCTGCTGGAGTCGGCGGCACCAGGCCGCTACCGCTTCCACGACCTCGTACGCCTCTACGCGCGTGCATGCGCCGAACGCGACGAACAGCCGCCCGGGGAACGGGAGTCGGCGCTCTCGCGGCTGCTGGACTTCTATCTGGCCACGGCGGCCGGGGTGTACGCGATCGAGCGGCCCGGGGACCGGGTGGTCGAGCATCTCCAGCGGCCCGACTACCCGGGCCTGGCCTTCGACGACCGGCACCGCGCCCTGGACTGGGTGTACGCGGAGGCGGTGCCGCTGCTGGCGTGCGTGCGCCAGGCCGCCGCGGCGCCCGGGATGCTGCGCCGGGCGATCGACCTGCTGTGGGCGGCGGTCGACCTCGTCGAGTCCGGCTCCAACTCCAAGGAGTACGAGGCCACCGCCAACTCCGTGCTGAACAGCGCCCGTTCGGGCGGGGACCGGGCGGCCGTGGGGCGGGCCTCGGTCGTCCTCGCCAACGCGCACCAGCTCGTCGGACGCTTCCCGGAGGCGGACGAGGAGGCCCGCGAGACGCTCCGCCTGGTCGAGCCGGACACCGACCCGCTGGCCCGCTGCTGGGCCGCCAACATCCTTGGCGCGATGGCCTTTTACCGCAGCGAGTACGAGGAGGCCGAGGCACACCTCGGGCAGGCTCTCGTCGACTTCCGGGCGTGCGGGGACCTGGCCGGGGCGGCGAGCGCGCTGTGCAACCTCTCCCGCATCCACCTCGCGACCGGGCACGCCACCACCGCGATGACGCTGGCCCGGCAGGGAGTTGACCTGTACGAGGCCCTGGGCCACGCCGTGAAGGGCGCCAACGGCCGGTACGCGCTGGGGATGGCGCTCACCCGGGGCGGCCGGTACGAGGAGGCCGGCGAGCGGCTGCACCAGGCCCTGGAGGTGTTCCGCGACAGCCGCCAGCGCCTGTGGGAGGGCATGACCCTGCTGCGGATCGCGGAGGTGGACCTGGCGGCGCAGCGCCCCGCGCAGGCGTCCACCAACGCCGAGACGGCGCTGACGGTCCTGCGCGGCATCGGCGGCGAGTGGCGCCGCGGCACCGTCCTGACGGTCCTCGGCCGCGCCCTCAGCGGCATCGGCCAGGGCGGCCGGGCGCACGTCTGCTGGCAGGAGGCACTCGCCATCTACGAGGCCGAACAGGCACCCGAGGCGGCCGAAGTCAGGGCGCTGCTGAGGTCGTCGGCGGTCGCCTGACGCCAACCGGGGCCCGGCCGCGTCGGGTTGAAGCCACCGGATGCCCGATCGAACACGGCGCATGCCCGGTTGAGCGCGGCCGATGCCCGGTTGAACGCCGCGGGCGCCCGGACGGTGAACGCCGACGGGCCCCGGCGTTCATCATTCATTTATCGCCACCCGGCACGCTCGTGCTTGTCGATCCGTCGCGTCGGGGGGCTAGCGGATCGTCGATCGGACCGCCCGGGTGTTGTGGGGCCGGGCGGCCGTGAGGGCCCGTCCGGCCCCCACCGGGGGAGCGGCCGGACGGGCCCTACAGTTCATTCGGCCGGTGGATCCACCACCGGCCGGCGGGAGTCCACCACGGGGAGGAAGCACCATGAGCGACACCGAGAGCATCGAAGAGCCAGTCGTCGACGAGACGCAGAAGACGGTCACCGACCCGGACAACGTCCACATCACGGGCGCCGAGACCGACGAGACGATCGTCAAGCCGGACAACGTCCACATCACCGCCGTCGCGGAAACCGGCACGGTGACCGCGGACAACGTCCACATCACCGACGAAACCAGCTGACCTTCACCCGACGGGGACCGGCCGCGGCGGTGCGGGGAACAGGGGGAGCCGCCGCGGCCGGGTACTGCGACCTCCGTCAGATACGGCGAACAGGACCGAGCCCGGGGGGACTTGGTCCTGTTCGCCTTGTCGTGCATACGCCCTCGCCGCCGGCCGACGCGACGTTCCCTCCCGAATACCCTGCGTAACCACCCCTCGCTGTCGTACCGTGAGAGGCAGCAGGACCGGTGCGAGGAACGGGAGAGAACAGTGGCCGCACAGCCCGTCGAATCGGGCGGGCCCCTGGTCCCTCGGCCCGAGCGGACACCCGCCGCGCTCCGGGTCGCCCTGGCCCGGGTCGCCCCGCACCGGCTGCCCGAGATGGAACGGCAGAAGGACGAGGCCATCGCTCTCGCCGCGCAGACGGGCAGCCTCGGCCCCATCACCCAGTTCCTGGAGACGTGGGCCGTGGCCATCGAGATCGCCCGCGTGCCTGCGACCGCCGCGCGACTGCGCGCCGCCGAGTACACCGCGCAGAGCGTCGAACGCGACGACCCGGCATGGCGGCCCGCCATGGACGAGATCCACGCCCTGCACCGCTCGGCCCGGGAGTCGCTCGCGCATGGGTGACTGGCGCTGGGAATACGACCCGGACGAGACCCATGTCGTCGGCGGTGAGACCCCGGCACCGCCGGCATTCGTAGCCGAGGTGGGAAGCGGGCCGACGAGATCGTACGAGCGGCAGAGGCGCTGCACCTCGACGGAACGGTCTACCAGGGCGCGGGCGAAGGCGTACAGACCGCCTATGTACCCGGCGGCATGTTTCTCTACTTGACCGTCGTCCGCTACGAATGCGTCTACGTCCTCCAGGTCACCCCGTGGCCCACCTGACGCCCCGCCTCACACCCGCCCCCGCAACTCCCCCTTCACCACCTTCCCACTGGCGTTCCGCGGCAGCACCCCCACGAACACGATCTCCCGCGGCACCTTGTAGTTGGCCAACTCCCGCCGTGCCCAGGCGATCAGGGCGTCCGCGGTGAGTGCGGCGCCCGGCCGGCGGACGACGTACGCCAGCCCCACCTCGCCCAACCGCCCGTCCGGGACGCCGATGACGGCCGCCTCCGTGACCTCGGGGTGCAGGGCCAGGGTCTGTTCGATCTCGGCGGGGTAGGCGTTGAAGCCGCCGACGACGTACATGTCCTTCACGCGGTCGGTGATGCGGAGGTTGCCCGCCGGGTCCAGCACGCCGACGTCGCCGGTACGCAGCCAGCCGTCGGGGGTGATCGCCTCCGCCGTGGCCGGTGCGTCCTCGAAGTAGCCCCGCATGACGTGGAATCCGCGGGTCCACACCTCCCCCGGGGCGCCCGCGGGCAGCGGCGCGCCCGCCGGGTCCGTCACCCGCACCTCGACGCCCGGCACGGCACGGCCCGAGGTCGACGCGATCACCTCCGCCGCGTCGCCGCGCCGGCACATGGTCACCAGCCCGCTCGCCTCCGACAGCCCGTACGCCGTCAGCACCGTCTCGACGCGCAGTTCGCCCCGCAGCCGTTCGACCAACCGCAACGGCACCACCGCGGCGCCCGTCACCACCAGGCGCAGCGACGACAAGTCGTAGGCGGGGCGGGCCGGATGGTCCAGCAGGGACTGCAACAGCGTGGGCGGGCCCGGCAGTACCGTCACGCCCTCCGCCGCGGTCCGCGCGAGCACGGCCTCGGCGTCGAACACCGGTTGCGGGATGATCGTCGCGCCCCGCATCAGGCACGCGAGCACGCCCGCCTTGTAACCGAAGGTGTGGAAGAACGGGTTGACGATCAGATAGCGGTCGCCCCGCCGCAGGCCCGCGAGTTCGCTCCAGACGGCGTACGCCCGCACCGTCTGCCCGTGGGTGATCACCGCGCCCTTGGGGCGGCCGGTCGTGCCGGAGGTGAAGACGATGTCCGAGGCCGCCGAGGCGTCAACCGCCGCCGCACGGCTGCGCACTTCGGCCTCGCCGACGCCGTCCCCGGCCGCCAGGAACTCCTTCCAGGAGCGGAAGCCGGGCGGTACGTCGTCCGCGAGCACGACCACCTCGCGCAGGTCGGGCAGCCCCGGCAGCGGACCGTCGCCGTCGCCCTCCCCCGCGGCCCGCCGCAGCGCGGCCACGTACGACGTGCCGAGGAAGGTGCCGGTGACGAACAACAGCCGGGCCCGGCTGCGCGCCAGTACGTACGCCGCCTCCGCCCCCTTGAAGCGCGTGTTCAGCGGGACGAGGACCGCGCCCGCCGACACCGCGCCGAGCGAAGCGACGATCCAGTCAAGGGAGTTGGGCGCCCAGACCGCGACCCGGTCGCCCGGCCGCACGCCGTGCGCGAGGCACGCCGCGGCGGCATGGTCCACCAGGGCACCGAGGCGGCCGTACGACACGCGTGTGCGGCCCTCGACGACCGCGTCGGCGTCGCCGTAGCGTGCTGCCGTGGCGCGGACCAGTTCCGGAACGGTTGACCACTCCACGTCCACGTCGGCCTCCCCGAGTCCAGGACCGAAGGCGGTAGCTGACTGACCGTCAGATTAGCTGTAACCTGACGACCTGTCAGCAGAGCGGACCTGCAAGGCAGTTGCCGTTGCCGGTGACAGGGATACGGAGGAGTCCGCCCATGGCACGAACAGCAGCGGCACGAACAGCAGCACCGGCCGCGCACCGGACCACCGCACGCGTCGGGGCGGCACCCAAGGGCAGTGGCGGTGGCGGTCGCGGCGGTGGCTCCGGCCTGAAGGACGCCACCGCCATCGCCGGCATCGGTCAGACCCCCTTCGCCCGCCATCTCCCGGAATCCGAGAAGGCGTTGGCGTGCCGGGCGATCCTCGCCGCGCTCGACGACGCGGGCATCGCCCCCGGCGAGGTGGACGCCCTGGCCTCGTACACCATGGAGGAGACCGACGAGGTCGAGGTCGCCAAGGCGCTCGGCCTGGGCGACCTCACGTTCTTCTCCAAGGTCGGCTACGGCGGCGGCGGTTCGTGCGCCACGGTCGCCCATCTCGCCGCCGCGATTGCCACCGGCCAGGCCACGGTCGGCGTCGCCTGGCGCTCCCGCAAGCGGGGCAGCGGCCCGCGCCCCTGGCGGAACGCGGCGGCCCAACTCCCCACCCCCGCCCAGTGGACCCGTCCCTTCGGCCTGCTCCGCCCGGCCGACGAGATCGCGATGCTGGCCCGCCGCTACCTCCACGAGTACGGCGCCACCCGCGACCACCTCTTCAACATCGCGCTGGCCTGCCGCAACCGCGCGAACCAGAACCCGGCCGCGATCATGTACGACCGTCCGCTGACGCGCGAGATGTACATGACCTCGCGCTGGATCAGCGACCCCCTCTGCCTGTTCGACAACTGCCTGGAAACGGACGGGGCGTTGGCCTGCGTGGTGGTCTCCGCGGACCGCGCCCGCGACTGCCGCCACCGCCCCGTGTACGTGCACGCCGCCGCCCAGGGCCTGCCCGCCCAGCACCACGGCATGGTCAACTACTGGAACGACGACCCGCTGCTCGGCCCGGCCTGGACGGCGGCCCGACAGCTGTGGAAACACGCCGACTTCACCGCCGACGACGTCCATGTGGCCCAGATCTACGACGCGTTCACCGTCCTGGTCCCGCTCTCCCTGGAGGGCTACGGCTTCTGCGGCCGCGGCGAGGGGGCCGCGTACACGGAGGAGGGCTCGCTGGAGATCGGCGGCCGTCTGCCCCTGAACACCGCGGGGGGCGGCCTCAGCGAGGCGTACGTGCACGGCTTCAACCTCATCAACGAGGGCGTACGACAGCTGCGCGGGACGAGCACGGCCCAGGTCCCGGCGGCGGAGACCTGCCTGGTGACGGGCGGCGAGGGAGTACCGACTTCCGCGCTGCTGCTGAGGAGTTGAGCACGAGATGACCGAGCACGCGCCCGCGGGCCACGCGGCCATGGACCACCCGGCCGCCGAGGCCGCACCCAAGGACTTGTCGGCCGAACTCCTCGCCCCCGTGGTGGACGACGACGGCGCCCCCTTCTGGCAGTACGCCGCCCAGGGCGAACTCCGCGTCCAGACCTGCGCGGACTGCGCCGAGCCCCGCTTCCCGCCCCGCCCCTGCTGCCCGAACTGCCAGTCCTTCGCGACGACTTGGCGTCTGACGAACGGCCGCGGCCGCATCTGGTCCTACGTGGTCCCGCACCCGCCGCTCCTCCCGGCGTACGAGGCGCAGGCCCCGTACAACGTGATCGTGGTGGAGCTGCTGGAGGCGCCGCGCATCCGCCTGGTGGGCAACTTGGTGACGCACGCCGGGGCAAGGCTGGACTCGGTCCCCCAGGACCGCCTCCGCATCGGCGCGCCGGTACGGGTGGTCTTCGGCGACGGCGGCCTCCCCCAGTGGACCCTGGAGCGCCCATGACCTTGACCGTGACATCGAACAAATCCACAGGCGTAGCCACGATCACCCTCAACCGCCCGTCCAAACTGAACGCGATCGACGTACCGACGGCGGCCGAACTCACCTCGGCCTGGCAGGAGTTCCGCTTCGACGACACGGTGCGGGCGGTGGTCCTGACCGGAGCGGGCGACCGAGCCTTCAGCACGGGCCTGGACCGCGACGCGCAGGTCCCTCAACCCAACTCCCCCTACATGGTGGACGACCCCCTGATCGCGATCGGCCCGAAGTCCAACTCCCTCTGGAAACCGGTAATCTCCGCCGTGACCGGCATGGCCTGCGGCGGCGCCTTCTACCTCCTGGGCGAATCGGAATTCGTCGTGGCCGACCCAACGGCCACCTTCTTCGACCCGCACACGACGTACGGCATGGTCAGCGCCTACGAAACGGCCCTGATGGCCCAGCGAATGCCCTACGGCGAGGTCGCCCGCATGGCGCTGGTAGGCACAGCGGAACGCATGTCGGCGAAACGAGCCTACGAAACGGGCCTGGTCTCCGAAATAACCGCCCCCGGCAAGGCACTTGCCTCCGCCCTGCGCACAGCAGAGGTGATAGCGGGCTACCCCCCGGAGGCAGTCCAGGGCACAGTCCGAGCCTGCTGGGCAGCAACAGAGGCGGCCCGAAGCCACGCGCTGGCGGTGGCCCCGCACTTGGTGTCGTTGGGGAATGCTTCGGACGAGCGGCAGGCGGAGTTGTTCAAGGGGCGGGGGCGGGGCGGTTCTTGACTCTGCCGAGTCGGGTGTGGTGTGCGGTCCTCACAGCTCCACCTGCTCGCCCGGCTTCAACAGGTGGAGCCGGTCGGCCAGTTTGGCCTTCTCGAAGGCAGGGGTGATGGTGTCGGGTCCCTGGGTGAAGTGCGCCCAGTGCTCGAAGTGCAGCGGTACGACGTGCCGGGCGCGGAGGATCCGCGCCGCCTCCGCCGCGTCGGCGCTGGGGAGGGTGAGAAAGGCATCGCCCAACAGCGGCGTCTGCGCCCCGCCCGCGAAGAGGACGGCGATGTCGACTTGCCCGCAGCGGTCGGCGATCCGGCGCACGACGTCGAGCGAGGCGTTGTCGCCGCTGACGTACACGGTCGGCAGACCCTCGCCCTCCAGCAGGAAGCCCGTCACCTCACCGACCAGCTGCTCGCTTCCGTCGGGGCCGTGCTGGGCGGGGACCCCGGTGATGCGCAGCCCGTCCGCCGGCTCGTACGTCGCCCAGTTGGCCAGCGCCCGGACCGGCCCGCCGAGTCGCTCCTGGGCGGATGCCGTGGACAGCACGAGGGGCGCCTGGGCGGCGTAGGCCCGGCCGGCCCTGTCCAGGTTGTCCGGGTGCTGGTCGTGGGAGAGCAGCACGGCGTCGACACGACCCACCTCCGCGGCGGCGAGGGCCGGCCCGGCGGTCTTCACCAACTTGCGCTGCCCGACGGGGTAGTCGCCGGGCGCGTCGAACGTCGGGTCGGTGAGCAGGCGTATCCCGCCGAACTCGACGAGCGCGGTGGGGCCGCCCAGATAGCGAATGATCGTCATGCCGATACCAAGCCCGGGACCTGACGGCCTATTCCACCGGCTCCGCCTGTGCCGCCTGTGCCACCGGCTCCGCCACCTGTTCCGCGACGGCCGCCTCCTTCAGCGAATTCAGCGAAACAGCGGCGGCCCCAGGCGTCTCCATCACCCCAGCCAACCCCCGGCCCATCCCCCACCGCCCCTCAAGCCGACCGCGAGGTCCCCGTCCCCTTCTCCGCATCCAACGCATACACGCACCGGTCCTTGCTGCACGCGTACACAACGCCGTCCTTCACCACCGGCGCCCCCGTGATCTCCCCGCCCGTGGCCAGCTTCCAGCGCAGGCGGCCGTCGTCCGCCTTCAGGGTGTACAGCAGGTGGTCCGTGGAGCCGAAGTGGATGCGGCCCTCCGCGACCGCGGGTGCGCCCGCGATGTCGCCGCCCGCCTGGAAGCGCCACTTCGGGGTTCCGGTGACCGCGTCCAGCGTGTAGAGGCCCTTGCCGCTGCCCACGTGGACGTGGCCCGCCGCCACCAGCACCGGGTCGATCGACGAACGGGCCTCCGTCGCGATGCGCCAGCGGTCGCGGCCGTCCGTCGCGTCGAGGGCGTAGACCGTGCCGAGGTAGTCGGCGAGGTACAGGCCGCCGCCCGTGACCGCCGGGCCGGGTACGTACGCGGGCGGGCACAGGAAGACCGCGGGGGCCTCGAAGTGCCAGCGGACGTGGCCGCCGCCGAGGTCGAGCGCGAGGACCCGGGAGCCGGCGGAGACGTACACGCAGCCGTCGTCGGCGGGGGTGAGGCGGATCGGGACGCCGCCGCAGGAGGCCGCGTCGCCGATCGGGTACGACCAGTACTCGTCACCCGTACGGGCGTCCAGCGCGCGCAGCCGGGCGTCCTGCCAGACGAAGACCGTGCCCTCGTGGATGGACGGACCGGCCTCGGGGGTCTCGAAGTCGGCCTGGGCGCCGCCCAGTTCCCACAGGCGCCGCCCGGTGGCCGCGTCCCACGCCTGGACGCCGCCGCCGCGCGTACCGGTGACGACGGTGCCGCGCGCGGCCTGGAGGGAGTACACCCAGCCGTCGGCGCCCGTCCGCCACAGGTCGCCGCCCTCGCGGGCGTCGAGCGCGAAGAGGGTGGGGCCGTCGGAGGCGTGGATGCGCCCGTCGGCGACCGCCATCGACCACGCCACGTCCCGCGTCTTGAACCGTCGCCGCCCGGTCGCCACGTCCAGCGCGTGCACCTCGAAGGAGGTGACGTAGACCAGGTCGCCGTCGACCGTCGGCGTGCCCCACACGTCGTTCGACATCCGGAACCGCCACGGCCGCCAGCCCGCCGCGTTCTCCGGCGGCTGCGGCGGGGGCGCGACAGTCGGCGCGGGATCGGCGCCGTTGACGCCGGGCCGAGGCCGCGACCAGTTCGCGGCGAGCCCCGCCTCGGGCGGCGGCGCCTGCACGGCGGCGGCCCGCGCGTCCGCGACCCGCGGCCCGGGCCCGATCGGCACCGGCGCCCCCGCAAGCCGTACGGGACCGGTGTCCGGAGCCCCTACGGGTACCGGCACGGGGGCCGGGGCGCGGCCCTGTCCGGGCATCGGCACCGGGTCGTACGACGGCGGCGGGGGGACGACCGGGGCCGCCGGACGGCCACCACCACTACGGCCACCCCCTAGTGGCTGCTTGATCGCCGGACGGCCACCGCGGCGCGCCTCGATCAGCCCCACCGCCTTCTCGGGCAGCCACGCCGACGCCGTACCGCTGTCGTCCTGCCCCGCGCCGAAGAGATGCGGGGCGAGCTGGGCCTGGAGGTCGGCCGGGTTGGGGCGGGCCGTCTGCTCCATCTGCATGCAGGACTCGATGAGCGGACGCAGCTCGTCGGGCAGACCGGTCAGGTCCGGGCCCTCGCGCAACAGCATGAAAACGGTTTCGACGGGATTCGCACCGTGGAACGGCGGATGCCCGGTCGCGGCGAAGACCAGCATGGAACCCAGCGAGAACACGTCACTCGCGCCGGTCACACTGCGCGAGTCCTTGGCCTGCTCGGGCGACATGTAGGCGGGGGTGCCGACAGCGACGTTCGTCATCGTCAAACGCGTGTTCGAGACACCGGAGGCGATACCGAAGTCGATGACCCGCGGCCCGTCCTCGACGACCAGCACGTTCGACGGCTTCAGGTCGCGGTGGACCAGCCCGGCGCCGTGGATGGACTGCAACGCCTCCGCGACCCCCGCCGCGAGCCAGCGCACCGCCTGGGCCGGCAGCGGCCCGCAGTCGTTCACTATCTCTTCGAGCGAAGGCGCCGGAACGTAGGCGGTGGCCAGCCACGGGACGGGGGCGCGCGGGTCCGCGTCGACCACGGCCGCCGTGTAGAAACCGGAGACCGAACGGGCCGCCTCGACCTCGCGCGTGAACCGGACCCGGAACAGCTGGTCCTCCGCCAGCTCCGTCCGGACCGTCTTGATCGCCACACGCCGGCCGGACGCCGAGCGCGCGAGATAGACCAGCCCCATGCCGCCCGCGCCCAGCCGTCCCAGCACCTCGAACGGCCCGATCCGCCGCGGATCGTGCTGCGTCAGCTGATCCACCACTTGCCTGCCCACCTCCCCGTACGGCCCGCGTCACCCACATGGTGCACGCGACCCCGTGCAGCGTCTCACCCACCGCACCGCCAAGGCGGCACGCACCCCGATTCTTCCTGCCCGAGCCAGCTGAGGCGAACCCGGGGCCGGAACGGCGCGCCTCGGGACAAAAACCCCGGCACTTTACGGTCGCTACTGCTACCTGCCGCTCGCTACTCGACCGCTCACTGCCGCTCAAGAAGAGCGAACGAAGCCCCCTGATTGTCCACAACCACCGTCACCCTCCCGTACGACGTCTCAAACGCCGGTACCTGCACCCGTCCACCCAGCCGCCGCACCCCCTCCACGACCCGTTCCCCGTCCTCCACGCCGAAGTGGACCAGGAAATGTGCGGGCATTTCGGCCGGAAAAACGTCCGAAACGGGTGCCCGCCCGAAGTCCGGCTCGGCCCCGGGCCCGAACAGCGCGTCGTGGAAGAGCCCGGCGTAGAACACGTTCGCCGCCCCGGTGTCGTGCGTGTACAGCTCGGCCCAGGTGAACGATCCGCGCTCGTGCCGCCGTCCGAACCCCGCGTGCGCACCGCCCTGCCACAGCCCGAACACCGCGCCCTCGGGGTCCACGGCCAGCGCCGTCGTGCCGAGCACGCCGAACGGTGTGGGCAACGCCACGACCTGGCCTCCGGCCGCGGAGATCCGGTGGACGAGCCCGACGACGTCCGGGGTGGAGAAGTACACCGTCCACACGGTCGGCATCCGCCCGTCCCGCTTGGGCGCGAGCGCGGCCACGGCCCGGCCGCCGCCGTACGCCCATACGGAGGAGCCGTACGCCTCCGGGTCCCCGTGCGCCCCGGGCGGCTGCGCGAACGTCCACCCGAACAGTTCGCCGTAGAACCGCTTCCCGGCCTCGACGTCGGGAAGCTGCACGTCGAGCCAGCAGGGGACGCCTTCGGGGAAGAGGG
>LJCV01000023.1 GCA_001298575.1 Actinobacteria bacterium OK074 | reverse complement strand
GAGAGTGCCCGGACGCATGCCCGGCGTCACCAGGAACAGGACGGCATCGCGGCCCGGGACGCCGTCACCGCCAGCCGGCCCACGCCGCTGCGGAGACCCCCTTCGCCGAAGTCACGGGCGGCGACGTCGTGCGGGACAGCACGACGAGGACGTACGCGGGCCCGGGAGCGGGCGGCAAGACATACACCGGGGGAGAGCGCGTCCGGCACGGCTTCCTCGTCGGCGCGCGCGGGGAGAATGTGCGCCGCCGTCTCCCGCGGTGGCCTCCCGCGCAGCCGGCGTCACGGCCGTGCTTCGTACCGTGCTTTCGGGGCCGGCTGGATGTTCTGGTTGAGGCGGAAGACGTTGTCCGGGTCGTGGTCCGCCTTGATGCGGGCCAGGCGGTCGTAGTTGCCGCGATAACTCGCCCGCACGCGTTCCTGTCCCTCGTCCATCATCATGTTCACGTAGGCGCCGCCGGCCGAGTACGGATGCAGTGCCTCGAAGTAGTCGACCGTCCACCGTTTGATGAGTCCGGCGTTGTCCGGGGCGCGGTCGACGCCCGCGTAGACGGATGCCCAGCGCGCATCGCGGTAACCCCAGGGGGTTTCCGCGGGCCCGACGTCGTGGACCGCGCCGTCGATCGGGTACAGGTGCATCGTCGACTGCGGCGTGGGCAGCTGCGCACCGTACCTGGCGTGGAGTTCCACGGCCTCGTCCGGGATCTCCCTGACGAAGTCGGCACGCCAGTACCACTGGTCGCCGGGCGGGTAGAGCCCGTCGAACATGGACTGCAGGTCCGGGTACGACATCGGTCCGGCCGCGTGCAGCATCGGCGCGGGCAGTACGTCGAGCAGCGGTGCCATCTCCCGAGCGGCCGCCTCGGTGTCGCCGCCCGCGTAGCACCACACCACACCCGCCGTCTTACGCAGCCGGATCCCCTCGGGAAACGGCGGAACGGACGGGACCGTGCCATACATGAAAAAAGCGTTCAACTCACGGGGCGCGCTCGGCAGGAAGTCCCGGTAGGCAGCAAGGACTTCCGTACTCATCTCGACAGGCCAAAACGTCGGCCCGGCCACAACCACAGCAACCTCATGCAACCGGAACAGGAAAGAAGTCACCACACCGAAATTACCGCCACCACCCCGAACCGCCCAAAACAAATCACTGTCCTCATCAACACCCACCCGCACCCGACGACCATCAGCCAACACCAAATCGGCCGCCAGGAGATTGTCGATGCTCAGCCCGCACCTGCGGGTCAGATGACCGAGCCCGCCGCCGGTGGCGATGCCGCCCACACCGGTCGTGGAGACGATACCGCTGGGAGTGGCCAGGCCGTACGCGCCGGTCGCACGGTCCACCTCCGCCCACACGCATCCGCCGCCGACCCGGACCGCGCGTGTCGCGGGGTCCACCCGGATGTCCTTGAGCAGCGACAGGTCGGCGACGACCCCTCCGTCGACGGTGCCGAGACCGGCACCGTGGTGGCCGCCGCCACGCACGGCGAGCGGCAGGCTGTGCGCGCGGGCGAAGGCGATCACGTCGGCCACCGCCTTCGGGTCGGCGCAGCGTGCGACGAGCGCGGGACGTTTGTCGATCATCGCGTTGTAGACGGCACGGGCCCGCGGATAACCGGAGTCCTCGGGTCCGATCAACTCCCCCGTGAAATCGGTCAGTTCCCGGCGTGCCGCCTGTGCGGGTGTGCTGGACATCGCGGTTCCCCGTTCCTCGACACCCGGCACTTACCGGATGTGGGCGATACGCCCGTTCTATTCCGGCCGCCGGTCCACAGGCATCCGTGCCCGCCACCCAGCTCTGCACGACCGGGTACCTACATCTCACCCTCGGACAGCAGCCCCAGCTCCCCCGCACGCGCAGCAACCTGATACCGGCTGGACGCACCCAGCTTGTCCAGCACCGCACGCACATGGTTGTCCACGGTCCGCACAGACACCACAAGACGACCCGCGATCTCCGGATTCGTCAGCCCCTCCACCAACAGCCGTACCACCTCCACCTGCCGCCCCGTCAGGCCCCCCGGATTGGCCCGCGTCACCGCCAGCGGACCCCGAGGAACACCACGCACACCAAGCCCACGTAACTCGGCACGCACCAGACCCGCCAACCGCCACGCCCCCAACGCATCCAACTCGCCAAGCCCAGCGACCTTGTCAACCGGATCCGGACTCTCCACCCACGCGGCAGCCCGCTGATAAGGACACCCCGCCCGCTCCCACACATCCACAGCCCGACGCCACTGCCCAGCGGCCTGGAGCGCGTAGGGGTGGCCGCTGTCGTCCGCGGGGACCGGCCGCCCCGCCTTGGCAAGCCAGTAACCGAGCTCGGCCCGGTACGGGACGTGCGCCAGCCGGCGGGCCTGTGCGTAGACCGTTTCCGCGGCCTCGGTCGCGGCGGCGTGGTCCCCGCGCAGCCAGGCCGCCTCCGCCCGGGCGGCCGCCACCGGTCCCATACGCTGCAGTTCCCCGGTCCGTACCGCGATCTCCCATGCCTGGGAGAGGAGCGCGTCGGCGCCCGGCCGGCCGCACCGGATGCGTACGCAGGCCAGCACCGTCAGAGCAGGGCACCGGGCGGGCACGAACTCGTGCAGCCCGTACCCGGCGTGTTTCTCGGCACCGTCCCAGTCCGCGGCCGCGAGCCGGCGCATGGCCTGCTCGACATGCAGATAGCCCAGGAACCCGAGGTGCTCGGCCCGCTCGGCCAGTTCCATGGCCGGAGCCAGGAAGCGGTCCGCCTCGGTGTACTGGAGGTTGTCGAGCAGGGTCCAGATGATGTTGGCGTAGGACCGGCAGGCGTGCTCGACGGCGCCCGCCCCCAGCGCCACCTCGAGGCTCTCCTCCAACTGCCGCCGCCCGCCGGTGTCCCCGCCCCGCCAGCGGGCCGTCCCCACATTGTTCAGGGCGTGCGCGAGGACGGGAGCGTCACCGGCCCGGCGGGCCAGCACGATGGCACGCTCGCCGTATCCGATCGCCTCCGCCCAACGGTCACCGAGCACACGCAACTGGGCGGTGTTACTGAGCGCCAGCGCCAGCAACCGGTCGTCCCCCGCGTCCTCCAGGACGGCGATGGCCTCCCGTGCGGCCTCCTCCGCCGCATCGGCGTCACCGGCCCACCAGTTGATCCGCGACAGCCAGCGCAGATCCGCACCGAGTGCCAGAACGTCGCCGAGGGAACGGCGCAGCGCGACGGCGTCCCGCTGCGCGGCCACCGCCGCCGCGGAGTCGGCGATGATGTAATGCTCCACCGCGCAGCGTTCGAGCAGGTCGGCCAGTTCGGCCGGGGCATACCGGTGCCGCTGCCCGAGGACGAGCCGAAGATGAGCAGCCGCCTCACGATGAGCACCCGCATCAGCGGCATCCCGAGCCGCGCCCGGTCCGTACCGGGCGATCGCGTCCTGGTCGCCCGCCTGCACGGCATGGTGCACGATACGGGCGCCATCGGATCCGGGCCGGGCCGCGAGCGCCGCGAGGACGTTGCGGTTGAGGTCGATACGCCGCGCCGCGGGCAGTGAGTCGGCGACCGCCCGGCGGATCAGCTCATGACGGAAGGCCACCCGCTCCGGAGCCACAGCGAGCAGGCCCTGCTGCTCCGCCGCCGCCAGACCCGCCACACCATCCGCGAGGAGCACATCCACCAGCGCGCGTTCGACCGCCGAGGGCACGACAGCGAGTTGCTCCAGCGCGTCCACGGTACGGCCTTCCAGCCCACGCATCCGGGCGAGCACCGCGTCGACGACCGTCGGGGGCACCCCTCCCGTACCCCCGGCCGCCACCACCTCGGCCACGAAGAAAGGATTGCCCGAAGTCACCTCGTACACCTGCGCCGCGTCCAACCCACCGGCCGTGCTGAGGGTGCGCACGGCGTCCCGGGAAAGCCGTGCCAGGGGCAACCGGTGCACACGGCGGGTACGGGACACCTGACCGAGCAGATGCCGCAGAGGGTGCGTACGGCTCAACTCGTCGTCACGATAAGTGAGAACGAGTACGGCGGGCAGTGCCTCCATACGCCGTACCAGGAACCGCAGCACGTCCAAAGACGCCTCATCGGCCCAGTGCACGTCCTCTACGACGAGCACCGCCGGATGCGGTATCCCGGCCAGCTCACTTTGCAGGGCCTCATGGACACCGTACCGGTCACCCCCCTCCACAACGGCCCGGGCCAACTCACCGCCGACGCTCCCAATGAGGTCACGGAACGGGCCGAGGGGCCGACGTGTGGTCAGGTCGTCGCATTGTCCGAGCAGGACGCGCGCCGGGTGGGGCAGCCGGTCCGGCATGGCCTTCACCAGGCTCGACTTGCCGATGCCCGCCTCTCCGAAGACAAGCACCACGCAACCGGCCCCGTCCGCCGCCTCCCGTGCGGCTGCGGCCAGGAGCGCCAGCTCCGGCTCACGTTCGAGGATCCGCCCCTCCACCCCGCAGATTCTGCCACCCGGGGCCCGCCCACGACCGGGTGCGACGGCAGCGCGGTCACGGCAGTGTGCGGATACGAACCCGCCACCCCGGACGGGCGCGGCGACAGCGTACTGCTCGACCAGCCGCTCACAGTCCCGCCGGTTCCCCGCGTCACCGGCCGGAGAACAGAGCGCCGGCCGCCCGCCGACCACGTCGGCAAGTCCAGCGCAGCCCGTGCCGGCCCGTGCACACCGCCCGGCGGCACTTGCACCCGGCACAGTGCAACCGGTTGTTACCGCCCGCACCGCGCCCCGGCCAAGCCCTCGACGTCGTCCGAACCGGTCCAGCAGCCGGTCGGAACGCCCGTTACGCCCCTTCCGTCGCCGCCGTCCGCCCGTGTCGCGCAGAGTTCATCGGGCAACACGTGGGAACCGCTTGCGTTCGTGTGCCCACTGCCCGTAGACCTGCCTCACAACTAGCCATACCTGGGGGGGATTTGGCATATGACAGGTACAACTAACGGTTTCAGTTATGGGGTTGTGACACCCGTGGCGGCGTACGTCATGGCGTGTCTCGGTGCTGCTCTGGGGCTGCGTTGCATCGTGCGGTCCGTGTACAACCCGCAGTCCTGGAAGCCTGGTTGGCTGATGCTCGGGGCGGCGTCGATCGGGTGCGGGATCTGGACGATGCACTTCATCGCGATGATCGGTTTCCGGGTCGCGGGGACGCCCATCCGGTATCACGTGGGGCTGACGGTGCTGAGTCTGGTCGTGGCGGTCGTGGTGGTGGGGATCGGGGTGTTCGCGGTCGGGTACCGGGGCGGCACGCCGTTCACGCTCACGGCCGCGGGGATCTTCACCGGGCTCGGCGTGGCCGCCATGCACTACCTGGGCATGGCGGCGATCCAGGTGAACGGGGTCGTCCGGTACGACCCCCTCACGGTCGCGCTGTCGGTGGGCATCGCGATCGTCGCCGCGACCGCGGCGCTGTGGGCCGCGGTGTCGATCCGGGGTTTCTCGGCGAGTCTGGGGGCGAGTCTCGTCATGGGGGTCGCCGTCACCGGTATGCACTACACCGGCATGGCCGCCATGAGCGTGCATCTGCACGACTCGTACCGCGGGTCGTGGTCGGGCGGTTCGGCGACCTCGCTGCTGCTGCCCATGCTGATCGGCCCGATCATCTTCCTGGTGCTGGCCGGCGTGGTGGTGATGTTCGATCCGCTGCTGGTGCTCGGTGACGGCGAGTGGAGCAGAACCGATGCGCCACGGACCGGCCCGTCCCACGAGCCGGAGCGGATCGAGCCGGTCGCCCTGCGCACCGAGTCGGTCTTCGGGCCCCCGGCCCGCCGGGGGCGGAGTGACCCGCCGACGTACGGGGCTCCGCCGCGCGGCCGTGAGTGGTGAGTGCGAGGGTCAGTGGCCGCTGATCGCACGTGGCGTGTAGGGCTGTTCGAGGCGTTCGATCTCCTTCTCGGTCAGCTCCAGGCCGACGGCGGCGATCGCGTCCTCGATGTGCGGCGGTTTGGTGACGCCCACGATGGGGGCGCTGACCGTGCTGTGGTGCAGCAGCCAGGCGAGGGCGACGTGGGCGCGCGGCACCTCGCGTTCGGCGGCCACCTGGGCGACGGCGTCGACGATCCGGCGGTCGCTGCTGTCGTCGCGGCCCTCGGTCTCGTAGAGCTTGCCGGCGAAGGCGTCGGTGCCGCTGCGGGCGGTCGTGGTGTCGGGGTCGCGGGTGAGGCGGCCGCGGGCCAGCGGGCTCCAGGGCAGGACGCCGATGCCCTGGTCGGCGCAGAGGGGCAGCATCTCGCGTTCCTCCTCGCGGTAGAGGAGGTTGTAGTGGTTCTGCATGGTCACGAACCTGGTCCAGCCGTGTGCCCGGGCGGTGTACTGGGCCTTGGAGAGCTGCCACGCGTACATCGAACTGGCCCCGATGTAGCGGGCCTTGCCGGCCTTGACGACGTCGTGGAGGGCTTCCATGGTCTCCTCGACGGGGGTGTGCGCGTCGAAGCGGTGGATCTGGTAGAGGTCGACGTAGTCGGTGCCCAGGCGGCGCAGGCTGTTGTCGATCTCGGTCATGACGGTCTTGCGGGACAGGCCGCCGCCGTTGGGGCCTTCGTGCATGCGGCCGTGCACCTTGGTGGCGAGGACGATCTCCTCGCGGCGGGCGAAGTCCTTCAGGGCGCGGCCGGTGATCTCCTCGCTGGCGCCGGCGGAGTAGACGTTGGCCGTGTCGAAGAAGTTGATGCCGCCCTCAAGTGCCTGGCGGATCAGGGTGCGTGACGTCTCCTCGTCCAGGGCCCAGGGGTGGGGGGCGCGGCCGGGTACGCCGAAACTCATGCAGCCCAGGCAGATGCGGGAGATGTCGAGACCCGTCGAGCCGAGCTTCACGTACTGCATCGATCGCTCCTGGTGTCGAGGGGGCGGGTCCCGACCGTCGGACCGGGCCCGCCGCGTGCGAATCCGCTCGTTGTCGACAGTACGTCACGTTTTCGATGAGACGGCGGGGCTCCGGAGACGTACTGGTGGAGGCGGGGACACCCCTCACAAAGCCCTGGTAAAGCGGAGGTATTCCACCGGTGACCATGACCAAGTCGGCGCCGCCCCCGATCGACCGTCAGGAGGCGGGCAAGGAGCGGGACGAGCAGGGCTGGCAGTTCAACTCCTCGCTCGGGCTTGCCCTGTTGATGCTGGTGGTGGTCGGTGTGCAGGGGCCGATCCGGCGGGCGCTGGGTGCGCCGGTGATGCAGAGCTGGATGACGGTGTTCGTCGCGGTGGTGGTGCAGGCGCTGCCGTTCCTGGTGCTGGGGGTGCTGTTGTCGGCGACGCTGGCGGTGTTCGTGCCGCCGTCGTTCTTCGCGCGTGCGCTGCCCAGGCGGCCCGCGCTCGCGGTGCCGGTCGCCGGGATGGCGGGGGCGATCCTGCCGGGGTGTGAGTGTGCGTCCGTGCCGGTGGCGGGGGCGCTGGTGCGGCGCGGGGTGACTCCGGCGGCGGCGCTGGCGTTCCTGTTGTCCGCGCCGGCGATCAACCCGATCGTGCTGACGGCGACGGCGGTGGCGTTCCCGAACGATCCGGAGATGGTGTTCGCGCGGTTCGGGGCGAGTCTGCTGGTGGCGTGTGCGATGGGCTGGCTGTGGCAGCGGCTGGGGCGCGACGACTGGATGCGGCAGCCCGCGCGGCCCGCGCACGAGGGGCTCGGCAAGGGGGCCGCGTTCTGGGGGTCGGTGCGGCACGACGTGATGCACGCGGGCGGTTTCCTCGTGGTGGGCGCGATGGCCGCGGCCACCCTCAAGGCGGTCGTACCGGCGAGCTGGTTGCAGGCGGCGGCCGGGAACCCGGTGGTGTCGGTCCTCGCGCTCGCCGTGCTGGCGGTGCTGTTGTCGATCTGTTCGGAGGCGGACGCGTTCGTCGCCTCGTCGCTGACGCAGTTCTCGCTGACCGCGAAGCTCGCGTTCCTGGTGGTGGGGCCGATGATCGACCTGAAGCTGTTCGCGATGCAGGCGGGGACGTTCGGGCGCGGGTTCGCGCTGCGGTTCGCGCCGGTCACGTTCGTGCTGGCCGTCCTGGTGTCGGTGCTGGTCGGGGTGGTGGCCCTGTGAACCGGCAGGCGCAGTCGGCGGTGATGTTCGTGGTGGGCGGCGCGCTGTTGCACGCGGGGCTGACCGGTCAGTATCTGCGGTACGTCAAGGCGGGGTTGCAGCCGTTGCTGCTCGCGGCCGGGGTCGTGCTGATGGTCGCCGCGCTCGCGACGGTCTGGTACGAGTGGCGGCAGGGGCGTGTCGCGCGGGCGGCGGCCTCCGCCCCCGAAGAGGGGCACGCGCAGGAGAGCGAACACGGGCATCGGCATCGCGAGCCGCGGATCTCCTGGCTGCTCGTGCTGCCGCTGTTCGCGCTGATCCTGGTCGCCCCGCCCGCGCTGGGCTCCTACAGCGCCATGCGTA
Source organism: Actinobacteria bacterium OK074 (assembly GCA_001298575.1). Taxonomy (GTDB): domain Bacteria; phylum Actinomycetota; class Actinomycetes; order Streptomycetales; family Streptomycetaceae; genus Streptomyces. Next base: position 17,141 of record LJCV01000023.1, on the reverse strand, counting down.
CGGGTACGGCCATCCAACCGCCGTTCGGCTATCCGGCGCTGCCCAAGGGCAGTCCGGTCCGGCTCAACCTGGTGGACTACGCCGGGCGTGCCGCGTACGGCCACGGGCGGGGGCTCGGTGCGCGGCAGGTGGAGATCACCGGTTTCGTGGCCCTGGACCACAGTGGGGCGCCCTATCTGGTGCGGATGGCGCTGAGCTGCTGTGCGGCCGACGCCCAGCCGGTGAAGATCGGTCTGGCCGGGAGGACTCCGCCGGTGTTGCAGCCCGACAGCTGGCTGACGGTGGTGGGCACGTACACGGCGAAGCGGGTCAAGGATCCGGTCAACGGCGGGATCATCCCGTTCATCGAGGTGACGCAGGCCAAGCCGGTGCCGGAGCCGAAGGATCCGTACGACGAGAGCTGGAACACCTGATGGGCCGGAACGCCTGACTGAGGGAACGGGCCGCCAGGTTTTCCTCCCGCACCACCCGGCTCTCGTCCTCCGCACCGCCCGGCTTCCGCGCTCTCCCCATCGTCCGGTCTCCGCTCTCCGCGCCGCCCGCTCCCTTTCGCCGTGCGGGAGTTGGGCGGTGCGGGTCGGTCCGGCGCCAGGGGTGGCCGTTACTCCTTCGGGGGACGTTGTGCAAGACGGCCCACCGGGCGGGCGTGACCCCTCCTAGACTGGTGTCGCCTCGGTGTTCGTCCAACTCGCGCTGTCCGTGAGGGGGTTGGAGCGCCGGGCTCGGACGTCGGCCGGGGGGAGCCGGTGATGCGGGGAAGTGCGGGGCAGGTGCCGTACGCCGTGCCGTCGGGGGCGTTCGCGGCGCCCGGGCCTCCGGTGGCCGACACCCCGGTCGATTCGGTGCGGCGCACGGCCGTTCTGGTGGCCGGTGCGGGCGCGGTGTTCGGGGTGTTCGTGCTGGTGCTGACCGCTCCGGACCGGTACGCCGACTCGACGACGACCTTGTTCTCCGGGGCGGTTGGCGGCCTGTATCTGGGGGCGGGGCTGCTGGCGCGGCTGCGGCGGCCGCGCAACGCGGTGGGGCTGCTGATGCTGCTGGTGGGCATCGGCTGGTTCGCGGAGGATCTGCAGATCTCCACCCATCCGGCGGTGCACACCGTGGGGCTGTTTCTCAAGTCGGCCTCCAGCGGGTTTCTGATCCCGCTGCTGCTGGTGTTTCCCGACGGGCGGCTGCGCGACCGTACGGAGCACGGGGCCGCCGCGGCCGTCGTCGACCGGGCGTTACTGGTCGCGGGCTGTACGGCGGCGTTCGTGCTGGTGCCGATCGGCGCGCTCTTCTATCCGTCCCGGGTGGCGAACCTGGCGCTCGTGCATCCGGTGCGGTGGCAGCAGCCGGTGGTCGACGCCGTGCAGTTGGCGGTGAGCGCGGCGGTGGTGGCGGTGCTGGTGTGGCGCTGGCTGGCGGCCACCGTCCCGGCCCGCCGCGGGCTCGTGCCGCTGATCGCCGTGGGGGTGGTGGGCGGGCTCGCCTCCGGGCTCGACGCGCTGTTCGGCTCGGCGGCCCGGTCGCACGACGAGTTGCTGGACGTGGCGCACGTGTCGGTGCTGCTGCTTCCGGTGGCGTTCCTGGCCGGGGTGTCGCGGGTGCGGCTGGGCCGTACGGCCGTGGCGGAGCTGTTGCGGAGGATGCCGCTGGGCTCGCGCGCGCAGCTGCGGGACGAGCTGGCCCGCACGCTCGGGGACCGCTCGCTGCACATCGGCTTTCCCGCTCCGGACGGCGTCGGGTATGTGGACACCGAGGGCCGGCCGTTGGTCGTCGCGGGCGGGCGGGCGGTGAGTTCGCTGGAGCGGGACGGGCGGCGGGTGGGGGTGCTCGTGCACGATCCGGCGCTGCGGGAGGACCGGTACGTGCTGGAGGCGGTCGTCTCGGCGGCGGCGCTGGAGCTGGACAACCAGCGGTTGACGGCCGAAGTGCGGGCGCAGCTGGCCGAGTTGCGGGACTCGCGGCGCCGGATCATCGAGGCCGGTGACGAGCAGCGGCAGAAGGTCGAGCGGGATCTGCACGACGGGGCGCAGCAGCGGTTCGTCGTGCTGGAGCTGCAACTGCGGTTGGCGCGGCAGCGGTTGGCGGCGCGGGAGCGGCCGGATCCGGAGCTGGCACGGCTGTTGGAGGAGGCGTCGGGGCTGCTGGAGCGCGGGCATGCCGAGTTGCGGGTGGTGGCGCGGGGGATCCATCCGGCGGTCCTGCACGAGGCGGGTCTGGTGCCCGCGTTGCGGTCCCTGGCGGTCGGTCTGCCGCTGCCGGTCGACATCCGCGCCGACGACCTGCCGGAGCTGCCGGGTCCGGTCGCGCTCACCGCGTACTACGTCGTGCGACAGGCCGTCACGAACGTGTTGCAGCATGCCGCCGCCGGTTCGGTCGGTGTCGAACTCGCCCATGCGGACGGGGTGTTGAGGGTGAGTGTGACCGACGACGGGGTCGGTGGCGCGGACCCGGGTGCCGGTACCGGGCTGCTCGGGCTGCGGCACCGGGTGGCCGCCTACGACGGCGAACTGACCGTGCGCAGCAGGCCCGGTGAGGGAACCGTCGTGTCGGCGACGCTGCCGACCGCCGTGCCTCCCGCGACGGCCCGGTCCGGCTCGCCGTCGGCCGGGGAGGGTGGGGCGCGGTGACGGACGAGGAGGGGCCGGGGCGGGCGTTGCGGATCGTGGTGGCGGACGACGAGCCGCTGTACCGGGCGGGTCTGGCGGCCCTGTTGGAGAGCGCGGGGCACGTGGTGTGCGCGCAGGCCGGTGAGGCGGCCGGGCTGCTCGGCGCGGTCGCGCGGACGGTGCCGGATCTGGCGGTGGTGGACATCAGGATGCCGCCGACGCGACGGCTGGAGGGCCTGGAGGCGGCGGTGCGGATCCGCCGTACCCACCCGGGAGTCGGCATCCTGCTGCTGTCGAAGTACATCGAGATGACGCACCTTCAGCAGTTGTTGCGGGCCGGGTCGGGGCCGGGCACCGGTGGTGTGGGCTATCTGCTGAAGGAGCGGGTGGCGCGGGACGGTTTCCTCGACGACGTGCGCCGGGTGGCGGCCGGTGACTTCGCGCTCGACGGGGAGATCCAGCGCGCCCTGCACAGCAGCCGGCGCAAGCGGGAGCGCGTCGAGGGCCTGACGGAACAGGAGTTGACGGTGCTGCGGCTGATGGCGCAGGGGCTCACCAATCCGGGGATCGCCCGGAAGCTGGGCATCACGGTCCGGACGGTGGAGGACCACGTCGGCAGCATCTTCCGCGGGCTCTCGCTGCCGGGCGAGGCGGAGTCGCAGTACCACCGGCGGGTGGTCGCGGTGCTGACGTATCTGCAGTCCTGACCGCCACCGGGCCGCGCCGCCACCGGCCCCTTGTCCAACGCGCGGATCACGTCGAGGACTTGGCCGTGCGGCATTGACGTTCGACAGCGCCGCTCCGTACGATCACGACGGCATCGAGTGTCAGCGTCAAGCCCTGGCTTGCTGACCGGCAACCCTCCCCCGCGGTGGGGTGCTCCAGGTGAAAGCCCGGCAGGATCATCGGCGATCCCTGCAAGCGCGTGGCCCCGTGACCGGGGCCGGAGACGGGGAGGACCGGCATGCGGCACCGCAATGACCCGAGTACCTCGTGCGCTTCTGTCGTGGCCGCGACGGTGTTCTCCCGGCTTTCGCGCCGCCGCCACATCGACCTCCAGCGGTTCACCAGCTGTCTGTGTCACGCCTGACTGTCTTCTCCGCGACCGGCTGACGTCCGCCGTCGTCCGCGGGCTGCGCGGATCCCTCTGCGCGGCCTCCCCCGCCGCTGCCGGTGTGCCCCGGCCGTCGGCACCCGTTCCCGTCCGACCCCCGCCTGAACAGCGCTTCCCCGTCGTCGGCGTCGTGCCGACCGGGGCGGCACACCCACGCCCGGCCGTGATCTCCACGGCGTCCTGTGCGTGGTGACAGGAGTAGGAGAACCCTCGTGACAGCACATCCGGATGCCAGACCCGCCCGATGGACGGCGCTGGCCGCCCTCTTGACCACCAGTGTCCTGCTGACCGCCTGCGGGTCGGGGGACGACTCCGGCAGCAGCGGCGGCACGGCGCAGTCCGGTGGCACCCTGACGTTCGCGGTGGGGTCCGACGCCGGGTGCGTGGACCCGCAGCAGGTGGCCAGCAACGACACGATCTACTCGGTGCGGCAGATCGTGGACTCCCTCACCGACCAGGATCCCAAGACGGGCAGGATCGTGCCGTGGCTGGCGAAGAGCTGGGACATCAGCTCGGACGCGACGGCGTTCACCTTCCACCTGCGGTCGGGTGTCACCTTCAGCGACGGGTCCGGACTGACCGCGCAGGTGGTCAAGGACAACTTCGACGCGGTGCCGAAGCTCGGCGCGCTGGGCAACCTCGCCGAGGGGTATCTCAGCGGCGTCAAGAGCACCACGGTGGTCGACCCGCTCACCGTCAGGGTGACCTTCCAGCAGCCCAACGCCCAGTTCCTCCAGGCCACTTCGACGCATTCGCTGGGCATCGAGTCGTCGGCGAGCGTGCGGAGGACCCCGCAGCAGAAGTGCAGTGACGGGGTGGTCGGCTCCGGGCCCTTCGTGCTGAAGCAGTACGTGCAGAACCAGTCGATCACGCTCGCCAGGCGCGCCGGGTACGCCTGGGGTTCCTCCCTGTGGCACAAGAGCGGCGAGGCGTACCTGGACAAGGTCGTCTTCAAGGTGGTGCCCGAGGCGGGGGTGCGGGCCGGCAGTCTCCAGTCCGGGCAGGTGGACGCGATCAGCAGCGTCGGCAGGGCCAACGAGGCGTCACTCAAGGGCGGCCAGGTCGCCCTCCAGCGACGGGCCAACCCCGGCGTGGTGTTCGGCCTGGGCCTCAACAACGCGCGGCCGGTCCTCAAGGACGCGCGGGTGCGCCGGGCCGTCCAGCTGGCCGTCGACCGGCAGCAGATCGCCGACACCGTGTTCCCGACCGGGACCCGGCCCGCGACCAGCGTCCTGGCCCACACCACCCCCGACTACACGGACCTCTCCGCCGACCTGACCTACGACACGGCGAAGGCCAAGTCCCTGCTGGACGCGGCGGGTTGGCGGACCGGCGGCGACGGCATCCGCACGAAGGACGGCGAGAGGCTGAGCCTGACGGTCGACTGGATCCCCAACTCGGCCACCAACCAGCCCGCGCTGGAGCTGATCCAGCAGCAGCTCAAGGCCGTCGGCATCGCCGTGGTGCTCAAGCAGCTCCAGGTCACCCAGCTCGCCCCGACGTTGCAGTCGGGCGACTACGACGCGGCGTGGGCGAACGTGACCCGCGCCGATCCGGACATCCTGCGCAGCTCCTTCTCCACCAAGCTGGCCAACTTCTACCGCCTCCCGGCGGGTTCGCTGGACACCGCGCTGGCCCAGCAGGCCGCGACCACGGACACCGCGAAGCGTGAGCAACTGGTCGGGCAGGCACAGCGGTTGATCGTGCGGAACGCCTACTACGCGCCCGTGGTGGAGCTCCAGACCCAGATCGGCGTGTCGGAGAAGGTGCACGACCTGGACTTCGACGCCTCCAGCCGGATCCAGCTGCACGACACCTGGATCGGCTGACGGATGCGCCGCTACGCGATCAAACGGCTCGCCCAGGCCGTCGGGGTGCTGTGGGCGGCCTACACGGTGTCGTTCCTGGTGCTCGACTACCTGCCCGGCGATCCGGTCACGGCGATGGCCAGTGCGGGCATGGACTCCGGGCAGGTCGATCCGGCCCGACTCGCCGCGCTGCGCCACGAGTACGGCTTCGACAAGCCGGTACTGGCGCAGTACGCCGACTATCTGGGCCGGGCGGTGCGCGGGGACTTCGGCGACTCGGTCTCCACCGGCCGTCCGGTGACCTCGACGCTGGCGGACGCGCTGCCGCAGACCTTGCAGCTGACGGGGGCCGCGCTGCTGCTGGCGGTGGTTCTCGGCGGCGGGCTGGCGGTGCTGGCGACGTACACCTCGCGGCGGTGGCTGCGGCAACTGCTGCTGTCGTTGCCGCCGTTGGGGGTGTCGGTGCCGACGTTCTGGGTGGGGCTGCTGCTCGTCGAGGCGTTCTCCTTCCGGTTGCACTGGTTTCCGGCCTTCGGCAACGACGGGTTGCGGGGGCTGGTCCTGCCCGCGGTGACGCTGGCGGTCCCGACCGGTGCGCAGGTCGCCCAGGTGCTGGCCAAGAGTCTGCTCACCGCGCTGGACCAGGCGTATGTGGAGACCGCCCGGGCCAAGGGCGCCGGGCGGTGGCGGGTGCATCTGCGGCACGCGCTGCGCAACGCGTCCCTGCCCGCGCTGACGGTGGTCGGGCTGCTGGTCGGGCAGTTGATCGCCGGTTCGGTGGTGGTCGAGACGGTGTTCTCGCGCGACGGGCTCGGCCGGGTGACGGCCGCCGCGGTCACGGTGCAGGACATCCCGCTGGTGCAGGGGGTGGTGGTGTTCGGGGCGCTGATCTTCGTCGTGACGAACCTGGTCGTCGACCTCGTCTATCCGCTGCTCGATCCGCGGATCGTGGTGGCCTCGGGCCGGAAGGCGGCACTCGCATGAGCCGGAGCCGGATCGGGCCTCGGACCCAGGATCCGGTGGACGACGCCACCGGCGCCGGACTCGGCCTCGCGCCGCCGGGCGAGCCGACGACCGGCCCCGGGTCCGCGCGCCGTGTCGAGGTGCGGCGGCTCCTGCGGTTCCTGGTGCTGCGTCCCGGGCTGCTGCTGTCGGTCCTGGTCGTCGTGCTGGTGGTGCTGGCCTCGTTTGGGCCGGGGCTGTTCGCCTCGCGGGATCCGCTGACGGGGGTGCCGGCGCAGAACTTCCGGGGTCCGAGCGGCGCGCACTGGTTCGGCACGGACGAGTTGGGGCGCGACGTGTTCTCCCGGGTGGTCCACGGTGCCCAACTGTCGTTGAAGGCAACGCTGATCGCGGTGGCGGTGGCCTTCGTGGTCGGCAGTCTGATCGGTCTGGTCGCCGGGTTCGTCGGCCGCTGGGTGGACGACGTGCTGATGCGCTGTGTGGACGTGCTGCTGTCGATTCCGGCGCTGTTCCTGTCGCTGGCCCTGGTCACCGCGCTGGGCTACGGGACGGTGAAGGTGGCGGTGGCGGTCGGGATCGCCAGCGTCGCGAGCTTCGCGCGGGTGACGCGGGCGGAGGTGCTGCGGGTGCGGCAGGCGGTCTTCGTCGAGGCGTCGCGCTCGTGCGGGGCCCGCTGGTACTCGGTGCTGGGACGGCACGTGCTGCCCAACGCGGCGGGCCCGGTGATCGTGCTGGCAACCCTCGACTTCGGCTCCTCGATCCTGGCCGTGTCGGCGCTGAGCTTCCTCGGCTACGGGGCGCCGCCCCCGGCGCCGGAGTGGGGCACGTTGATCTCCGACGGCCGCAACTACCTCGCCAACGCCTGGTGGTTGACCGCGCTGCCCGGCCTGGCTATCGCCGCGACCGTGCTGGCCACCAACCGCATCGCCCGCGCGCTGGACGGCGAATGGTCCCGGCAGCGATGACCGGCCCTGTGACGAACGACCCCGGAACGGGTGGGAAGTTGACGACAACACCGAGCAACGGACAGGGCGGCACCGCGCTGGAGATACGCGGCCTGTCGGTGTCCTACCGCACCCGCGGCGGCACCGTGCAGGCGGTACGGGACGTCGACCTCGACGTACGGCCGGGCGAAGTGACCGCGGTGGTGGGCGAGTCGGGCTCCGGCAAGAGCACCACCGCGCACGCGGTGCTGCGGCTGCTGGCGGCGAACGGCGGCATCGACGCGGGCACGATCCGCTTCGGCCGGCACGACCTCGTCTCGCTGTCGGAGGCGGAGTTGCGCACGGTGCGCGGCGCGCGGATCGGGCTGGTGCCGCAGGACCCGTCGGTGTCGCTCAACCCGGTCAAGCGGATCGGTGAGCAGGTCGCCGAGGTGCTGCGCGTCCACGGGCTGGCGACCCGCCGTTCCGCGCCGTCGGAGGCGGTCGGCGTGCTGGAGCGGGCGGGGCTGCCCGACGCGGCCACCCGGGCCCGGCAGTATCCGCACGAGCTGTCCGGCGGGATGCGGCAGCGGGCCCTGATCGCCATCGCCATCGCCGCGCGGCCGGAGCTGATCATCGCCGACGAGCCGACCAGCGCACTCGACGTCACCGTGCAGCGGGTCATCCTCGACCATCTCCAGGCCCTCACCGAGGAGTTGGGCACAGGGATCCTGCTGGTGACCCACGATCTGGGGGTGGCCGCCGACCGGGCGCAGCGCCTGGTCGTCATGTCCCAGGGGCGGGTCGTCGAGGCCGGTGTGACCCGTGACGTCCTGGCCGATCCCCAACACGCGTACACGCGGCGGCTGTTGGCGAGCGCGCCGAGCCTGGCGACCGCCCGCCCCCGCACCCCGGTGGCCGCGTCCGCGGTTGCCGCCGGTACGCCGCCGCTGGTCGAACTCCGCAACGTGGTCAAGGAGTTCCGGCTTCCCCGCGCGGGCGGCGCGTCCCGGACGCTGCGCGCGGTCGACGACGTCAGTCTCACGCTCCGGCGCGGCCGGACCCTGGCCCTGGTGGGCGAGTCCGGGTCGGGGAAGTCCACCACCGCCCGGCTGCTGCTCCGCCTGACCGACGCGAGTGCCGGGCGCGTCCTGTTCGACGGCGCCGACGTCACCGCCGCCCGGGGCGCGCAGGCCCGGCAGTTGCGCCGCCGGGCCCAGCTCATCTACCAGAACCCGTACGCCTCGCTGGACCCCCGCTTCTCCATCGGCGAGGTGATCACCGAGCCGCTGCGGGCGTTCCGGGTCGGCGACCGGGCCTCCCGGCTCGCGCGGGCCCGTGAGCTGCTCGACCGGGTGGCGCTGCCCGCCTCGACGCTGGAGCGGCGGCCGGCGGAGCTGTCGGGCGGGCAGCGGCAGCGTGTCGCAATCGCCCGGGCCCTGGCGCTCTCGCCGGACCTGGTCGTCTGCGACGAGCCGGTGTCCGCGCTCGACGTCTCCGTCCAGGCCCAGGTCCTCGACCTGCTCGCCGAACTCCAGGCCGACACCGGGGTGGCGTACCTGTTCATCTCGCACGACCTGGCCGTCGTACGGCAGATCGCGCACCGGGTGGCCGTCATGCGGGCGGGCCGCGTCGTGGAGACGGGCGCCCCCGAGGACCTCTTCACCCGCCCCCGGCACGAGTACACCCGCGAACTGCTCGCGGCGATCCCCGGCGGCCCCCGCCCCTCCCCCACCACGGCCGAGCCGACGAAGGCATGACGACGACATGAGGACGGACGCGGCATGAGCACCCCCAGGATCACCTCGCTGGCCTTTCTCACCCCGGGCAACTTCGCCGACGACGACCCGGACACCGGACTGGAGGAGACCCTCCAACTCTTCGAGTACGGCGAGCGGTTGGGCTTCGACGGCGCCTGGATCCGGCAACGCCACCTGGAACACGGCGTCGGCTCGGCCGCGGTGTTCCTCGCCGCGGCCGGTCAGCGCACCGGACGGATCGAGCTGGGCACCGCGGTCATCCCGATCGGCTACGAGAGCCCCTTCCGGCTGGCGGAGGACCTGGCGCTGGCCGACGTGCTCTCCCACGGCCGACTCCAGGTCGGTTTCAGCACCGGCATGCCGCACGCGGAACTCCTCGGCGACCTGGTGTACGACGGCGACTGGCGCTCCTTCGACCTGTCCTACGGCAGGGTCGCCCGTGTCGTCGACAATCTGCGCGGTGGCTATCTCGGGGGCCCGGACACGGTGATCCAGTCGCCGGGCAACACCCAGCGTCCGCGTCTGCAACCGCACAACCCCGGTCTGGTGGACCGCATTTGGTACGGCGGCGGCAGCCTGCGCTCGGCCCGCTGGGCCGGGGAGCACGGTCTCAACCTGCTGTCCGGCAACATCGTCGGCGGCGAGGGCACCGACGACTTCACCACGGCCCAGCTGAACCTGCTCGCCGAGTACCGCAGGGCCCTACCCGACGGCCGTCCGGCGCGGGTGGCGCTGGGGCGGGTGATCGTGCCGTTCGACGGCGCCGACGCGGCGGGCCGGGCCCGCTACCGGGAGTACGCGGCCACCCGGCACGCGCGCACCCTGGCGCCGCAGGGGCCCAGGCGGATCCTGTTCGCCCCGGACGTGGTGGGGACCGCGGAGCAGATCCTGGAGCAGCTGGCCGCGGATCCCGTCGTCGCGGCGGTGTCGGAGCTGCGCCTGGAGCTGCCGTACGAGTTCCGTCGCGAGGAGTACGAGCAGATCCTGGACGACGTACGGCGGCTGATCGCACCGGAGTTGGGCTGGCGGCCCGTGGCGGAGTCCGTCGCCCCGCTTCCGCTGCGGTGAGTGCGCCGGGAGGGGCAGCGCGTCCGGCTGGGGATCCGCGGCCGTGGACCGGACGGCGCGGCCCCGTACACAAACCCGACAGGAAGCTGTCACACACGGTCCGGAATTCCCCCTCGGGCGGCGGGAGTTGGCACTGGCATGACTGTAGGAGTGGCACTCAACACGTCCGAGGCCCGCAACCAGGTCGACACCGCCGTGGAGCTGGCACGCGAGGCCGCGGCCGCCGGGCTGCGGTCGGCCTGGTTCGGGCAGACCCTGGGCGCGGACTCACCACAACTGGCGGCGATCGTCGGGCGCGAGGTGCCGGGGCTGCACGTGGGCACCTCCGCGATTCCCGTCTTCGGCCGCCACCCGCTGGTGGTCTCCAGCCAGGCGCAGACCGCCCAGGCGGCCACGCACGGCCGCTACCACCTCGGGCTGGCGCTCGGCACGAAGCTGCTGACCGAGGGCGGCTTCGGGATCCCCTTCGAGCGGCCCATCGCCCGGCTGCGCGAATTCCTCACCGCCCTGCGGCAGTTGACGCGGGACGGTGCGGCCGACTTCCACGGCGAGCTGCTCACCGCCACCACGCCGCTGTCCGCGCGCGTGCCGGGCGCCGAGGGCGGTGTTCCGCTGCTGGTCGCCGCGATGGGGCCGCAAGCCCTGCGTGCCAGTGGGGAGTTGGCGGACGGCATCCTGCCGTACCTGGCGGGGCCGCGCGCCCTGGGCGAGCACATCGTTCCGGCCGTCACCGCGGCGGCACGGGCCGCGGGCCGGCCCGCGCCGCGGATCGTGGCCCTGGTGAACGGCGTGGTCACGGACGCCGTCGACGCCGTCCGCGCGAAGGTCACCGAACGGCTCGCGTTCTACGAGCAGATCCCGTCCTACGCGCGGGTCATCGAACTCTCCGGCGGGCGACGGGCCGCCGACGTGGCCGTGATCGGCGACGAGAAGGCGGTCGCGGCCGAGGCGCGGCGCTACCGGGACGCCGGGGCCACGGAGGTGGTCTTCTCCGGCACCGAGGTCGCGGGGGACGCGGACCGGCGGCGCACCTGGACCCTGCTCGGCGAACTGGCCGGCTGAGCGAACACCCGCAGCACACCCGCACACCGCAGGGACGAGACGAAGGAGTATCTCCATGACCACTCAGATCACGACGGCGGACCTCGACACCTTCGCCCGGGACTGGCAGGACTGGTACCGCACGCAGGAGGAACGGCTCGCCGCCCCGCACGGCTTCCTGGCGATCACCGGCCTGCACTGGCTCGACGACCGGCCGCAGCGCTTCCCGGACGCGCCGGGCGCCTGGTGGAGCGACGCCGACGGCGTCGCCGTAGACCTCGACGACGGCGAGGAACTCGTGGTGGCGGGAGTACCCGTGCGGGGCGAGCACCGCTTCGGCGTGCTGCCCGAGCGCGGGGGCGTCGACGCGATCTGGGGCGACGCCGTGATCGAGGTGGCCCGGCGCGGCGGGCACGACATCGTGCGGCCCCGGCACCCGGACGCTCCGCTGCGCACCGCGTTCGCCGGTACGCCCGCCTACGCGCCGGATCCCCGCTGGGTGGTGACCGGCCGTTACACCGCCTTCGACGTGCCGCGTCCGACGAGCGTGGGGGCCGCCGTCGAGGGCCTGGAGCACGTGTACGACGCACCGGGCCGGGTCGAGTTCGAACTGGACGGGCGTGCCCTGGCCCTGACCGCGTTCCCGGGGCGCGGCCCGGGCGGGCTGATGGTGCTCTTCACCGACGCCACCTCCGGGGTGACCACCTACGCCGCCAACCGGGCCCTGGTGCTGGCCCCGCCGGCCGCCGACGGCACGGTCGTGCTGGACTTCAATCGCGCCGCGAACCTGCCGTGCGCCTACACCGACCTGGCCACCTGCCCGCTGCCGCCGGCGGAGAACCGGCTGCCGGTGGCCGTCGAGGCCGGGCAGCGCATTCCCCGGGAGCGGGGCGGGTCCTGACGGGCGGGCGGGCCCGCCGGCCGCACGCCTGGTGAACAGCCCGCGTGCCGGATGTCATTGACAAGCCGAATCCGCAGAGGTTGTCATGAACACATGATCGTCTGCCTGGGGACCTGCCGCACGTGCCGAGCCGACGGCTGCGCCGGCTGTCGTACGGCGCCGGGTGCGGCGGGCCCGTGGTGCACGGGTGCCGGGAGCGGGCGGCTGCCGTGGACGTGCGGTCATTGACCCTGCGCCGCGAGCTGTTCGACACCGTCCTGACCGAGGTGACGGCCCGTCCCGGCGTGCTCCTGCACGGTCCCGCGGGCATCGGCAAGTCCGTGCTCGTGGCCGCCGTCATGGCGTCGTGGGCCGCGCGGGACCGGCCGGCCGGTACGGTGCTGCACTGCTCGCCGGCGCAGGAGGACGCCCGGCTCCCGTTCGTCGGTCTCATCGACCTGTTCGCGCGAGTGCCGGACAGCTGCCTGGAGGCGCCGCCGCCCGGGCCCCCCGCGGCGCTGCGGGCGGCCCTGCTGCGGGGCGGGGAACCGGTCGGCGACCAGGAGCGGCTCGCGGTGCGCGTCGCCGTCCTCGACGTGCTGCGTGCCCTTGCCGCCGCCGGTCCCGTGCTGCTGGTCGTCGACGGCCTCCAGTGGCTCGACGGGCCGAGCGCCGAGGTGCTCGGCTTCGCCGTCCGCCGCATCGAGGGCCTGGACGTGCGGGTGGTGGCCGCCGAGCGGGTGGCCGACGGCGGGCAGGCCGAGCGGCTGCGCTGCTGCCCGCCGGGCACGGTCGAACTGCCGGTGCCGCCGCTGACGGACGGCGAGGTGGCGCACCTGCTGCGCGCCGGTCTCGGTGCCGACCTGCCGCCGGCGGTGCTGCGCGCGGTGCAGGACACCGCCGCCGGAAACCCTTGGTACGCGCTGGAGTTGGGGCGCTCGGCCCGGCACGAGGGGGCGTCCGTCGGCTTCGGCCGGACGCTGCCGGTGCCCCCTCGGCTGCGGGCCCTGCTGCTGGACGAGGTGCGGGCGCTGCCGGAGGCGGCGCGGCGCACCCTCCTGGTCGCCGGTGCCACCGCCCGCCCCAGCCTGACGCTGCTGCGGGCCGCCGGGCTGGAGGACCCCGCCGCCGACCTCGCGCGGGCCGAGCGGCTCGGCGTGGCCACGGCCGACGCCGGCGGGACCGTACGTTTTTGTCATCCGCTGCTGCGGGCCGCCGTCTACGCCGACGCGCCGGAGTACGGCCGTCGGCAGGCGCACGCCCTGCTGGCGCGGGCGGTGACCGAGCCGGTGGAGCGGGCCCGCCATGTCGCTCTCGCGCATCCGCACGAGGACGAGTCCACCGCCCGCACGCTGATGGCCGCGGCCGAGACCGCCCGCCGTCACGGCACGCCCGACGCGGCCTTCGAGCTGGCCGGGCTCGCCGCCCGGCGCACTCCGGGCGACCGCTCGGCGCAGCGCGCGGACCGGCTGCTGGCCGCGGCCGAATACGCCTGCGACGCGGGGCAGTTGGAGGAGGCGGGGCAGGTGGCCGGGACGGTGCTGGCCGGTTCGGGTTCCGCACGGCAGCGGGTGCGGGCCCGGCTGATCCTGCTGCGCAACGCCGGGCAGGCGCTGGAGGGGGCGCACGACCTGATCGAGGAGGGGTTGCGGGACGCCGAGGGCGATCCGGAGGCCGAGGCGTGGCTGCACCACTGGGCGGCCGTACGGGGGCTGCTGTGCGGGGAGTTGGCGCAGGCGGCCCAACATGCCCGGCGGGCCGCGCTGTTGGCGGGCCGGGCGGGCGACACGGACACCCGGATCGGGGCGCTCGCCACGCTCGCCCGGGTGCGGTCCCTGGCCGGGGAGCCGGTCGCCGCCGACGCCGCGCTCAAGGAGGCGCTCGCCCTGCTCGGCGGCGCCGACGCGGGTCCGGAGAGCTGGGGGCTGATCCGGATGCGGGCGATCCTGGCCCTGGACTCCGACCGGGTGACCGAGGCCGGCCGGCAGGTCGGTGAACTCCTCGCGGAGATCGACGAGTTCGCCGGGGTCGAGGAGGTGATGGCGACCCTGGTGTCGCTGACCCGGATCCAGGTGCGTTCCGGGCACTGCCGGGAGGCGTTGCGCACCGCCGCCCGCTGCTCGCGTGCCCTGGCCGAGACGGGTGTACAGGCGGCCCCGGCACTGTACGCGGCGGCGCTCGCGGCGACGGCGGGCTCCAGCGCCGAGGAGGCCCGGCAGCTGGCCGAGCGGGCGGTGCGGGCCTCGGAGGCGGACGGGGACCGGCTGTTCCTGCTGCGTGCGCTGGCGGTGCTCGGGCAGGCGGAGTTGCTCGTCGGGGATCCGCGGGGCGCGGCGGCCGCGGTCGAGGCGCTGCGGCGGGTGAAGGAACGGGGGGAGGCGATGTCCGCCGCCGACCCGCCGTTGCTGCACTGGTACAGCGATCTGGCCGAGGCGTTGGTGGTGCTGGGTGAGACGGACGCGGCCGGGGCCGTGATCGAGGAGGCCCGCACGCGGGTGTCCGCCGACGCGCCCGGGAGCGTCCTGGCGGCCCTGGAGCGGGCGGAGGGGCTGCGCGAGGCGGGGCTGGGCCGGGCGAAGGAGGGGGCGCTGCGGCTGCGTGGTGCCGTCGACCGGCTGCGTCAACTCCCGTTGCCCGTCGAGCTGGTGCGCACTCTGGTCGCGCTCGGCGCGGTCGAGCGGCGGGCCCGCCGCAGGCACGCGGCGCGGGTGGTTCTGGGCGAGGCGCTGGAGACCGCGACACGGATCGGTGCGGCGCCGCTGGCGGCGCGGGCCCGGGACGAGCTGGCGCGGCTGGACGCCGGGGAGCGCGGCGCCGAGGCGGGCGCGCCCGAACTCACGCCCACGGAGGCCCGGATCGCCGGGCTGGTGGGCGGCGGGGCCACCAACCGGGAGGTCGCCACGGAGCTGTTCATCAGCGTCAAGACGGTGGAGGGCGCCCTGTCCCGGGTCTACCGCAAGCTCGGGGTCCGCTCGCGCACCGCGCTCGCCCACGCGATGGCGGTCGCCGTCATCGCGTCCGGGGCTGCGGTGGGTTCCGGCGACGACGACCGACTCGGGCCCCCGGTACAGGCGGTGACGGCGAGTCGGCCCGACCGGGTGCGGATTCCCCGGGCGCCCGTCACACGCCGTTGACGTGACATCCGCAGTTAACACGGAACGCAAGGGTTCCCCCGCTTATGCGGGTGGGGCCGCTCTTCCTACGGTGAAGCCGTTCCGCTCGCGGGACGCAACCCCCCATTCTCCGGAGGATCCCAGTGAAGTCACGCCTGAAACTGCTCGGCCTGGTCGCCGTGCCGGCCCTGCTCGCCGCCGCCGTCCCCACCGCCTACGCCGCCGGTGCCGCCCAGCCGCACGCCACGCGCGCCGCCGTCGCCGGGGATGTCCTCAAGGGCCTCAAGCAGGACGCGACCCGCACCGGCAACGTCGCCGCGGCCAAGCGGATATCGGTGGCGATCAGCCTGACTCCCAGAAACGACAAGGCACTTGACACCTTCGTCGCCAAGGTCAGTGATCCGCGGTCGAGTTCGTACGGCCACTATCTGACGAAGCGTCAGTTCGCGGCGCGCTTCGGCCGTACCGACGCCGAGGTCAAGCAGCTCAAGGACTACCTGCGCGCCCAGGGCCTGACCGTCGGCACGGTCCACTCGGGCAACCTGCTGGTGGACGCGAGCGGCACCACCGCCCAGCTGGAGAAGGCGTTCGGCACCACGCTGTCGACGTGGAAGGACGCCGCGTCGGGCCGTTCGTTCTACGCCAACGAGACCGCGCCGACCCTGCCGACCTCCATCGCCTCCCTCGTCAGCGACGTCGCGGGCCTCAACAACCGCGTCGAGCTGCACCACCAGGCGCCCTCCACGGTCACCCCGCACAACGGTCCCGGCGGCGGCTACACCCCGGCCCAGCTCAAGGGCGGCTACAACGTCTCCGGCACCTACACCGGCAGCGGCCAGAAGATCGCGCTGCTGGAGTTCGACGGCTTCCAGCAGTCCAACATCACCACCTACGACAACTACTACAGCCTGGGCTCGCCCACCCCGACCGTGCAGAAGGTGGACGGCGGCTCCGGCGCGCTCGGCGACGGCCAGGTCGAGGTCGAGCTGGACATCGAGGCCCTGCACGCGATAGCCCCCAAGGCGGACGTCACCGTCTTCGAGGGCCCCAACTCCGACGCCGGCGAGGTCGACACCTACCAGGCGATCGTCGACAGCGGCATCCCGACCACCTCGATCAGCTGGGGCGCCGCCGAGAGCGCGCGCACCACGTCCAACATCAACGCCGTCGACGCCGTCTTCAAGGCGGGCGCCGCCGAGGGCCTCGGCTTCTACGCGGCCTCCGGTGACGACGGCTCCGACGACGCGGGCGACGGCGGCACCTCGGTCGACTACCCGGCCAGCGACCCGTACGTCACCGGTGTCGGCGGCACCAAGCTGACCGTGACCTCGGCCAACGCCTTCAGCAAGGAGGTGGCCTGGTCCGGCGGCGGTGGCGGCAAGTCCTCCGTCTTCACGATCCCCAGCTGGCAGTCCGCGGTGCAGAAGAGCGCGGGCGGCGGCTACCGCCAGGTGCCGGACGTCGCCGCGCACGCCAACCCCAGCCCCGGCGTCTCGATCTACTCGCAGGGCTCCTGGTCCTCGGTCGGCGGCACCAGCGCGGCGGCGCCCGAGTGGGCGGCGTTCGCGGCCCTCTACAACCAGCAGGCCGCGGCGGCCGGTGCCGCCGACCTCGGCTTCGCCAACCCCGCCCTCTACGAGGCGAACGGCACCGGCTTCCACGACATCACCAGCGGCAGCAACGGCGCCTACTCCGCCGCCAGCGGCTGGGACTTCACCACCGGGTGGGGCTCGTACAACGCCGCGACCCTGGCGAACGAGCTGCTCGGCTGACCGCCGACGGCGGAAGAGCGACGCGCGCGGCGCGGGCCGGGATCGCTCCCGCCCCGCGCCGCGGGGCCGGCCGGCGGGCGCGGTCGGCCGGGGGCGGCGGCCGCG
>LJCV01000033.1 GCA_001298575.1 Actinobacteria bacterium OK074 | reverse complement strand
GCGAGCCCCACCCCCACCGCGACCGTCCCCCAAAAGGCGCCGCCGACGGCCGTACCCCTCTACCTCCACCCCGGTTCCCAGGTCCAGGAGTGGGTCGCGGACCACCCCGGCGATCCCCGGCGCGCGGTCATCGAGTCCCGCATCGCCGACCGCCCGGCGGCCGTCTGGTTCGCCGACTACACGCCGGACACCATCACCGCGCGCGTGCGGGCGGTCGCCGCGGCCGCCGCGGGTACCGACCGCGTCCCGGTGCTCGTCCCGTACGCCATCCCCGACCGCGACTGCGGCGGCGCCTCGCAGGGCGGCGCGCCCGACCTCGCCGCCTACGACAGCTGGATCGACCGCTTCGCCGCCGGGCTCGGCTCCGCGGCGGCCGTCGTGGTCCTGGAGCCCGACTCCGTGGCCCAGTCGGACTGTCTCACCGAGGCCCAACAGGCGGACCGCTTCGCCTCGTTGGCCCGCGCGGGCCGGGTCCTCAAGGCCGCGGACCCGCAGGCACGCGTCTACTACGACGGCGGCCACTCCGGCTGGAACCCGGCCGCCGAACAGGCCGCGCTGCTCGACCGGGCGGGCGCCGCCGACCCCGCCGGATCCGACGGCGTCTTCAGCAACGTCTCCAACTTCCAGCGCACCGAGGACGAGATCGCCTACGACCGCGCCCTCCTCGCCGACCTCGGCGGCCCCGACACCCTGGGCGCCGTCATCGACACCAGCCGCAACGGCAACGGCGCCCCCGCGGACGGCACCTGGTGCGACCCGGCGGGCCGGAAGATCGGCCGGGCGCCCACCCTGACCACGGGCGAGAACCGCATCGACGCCTACCTGTGGGTGAAACTCCCGGGCGAGTCGGACGGCTGCAAGGGCGCCGCGGGCACGTTCTCGGCGGAGTACGCGTACGAACTGGCGCGGTGAGCGGCCGGGCGCGTGCGGCGGTTGGCATGGGCGGGCTCGGCCGAGCGCCCGCGCGGCCCTCTCGTCACGTTCCCGCCCGCCCCGGCGCCACAGCCGCCTTCGGCCGGTTCCGTTCCCCGGGCCGCAGCACCCCCGCGAACGCCACCAGGCCGCACACCAGCGTTGTCACCAGGGCGAAGGACACCACCAGGCTCGTCGCCTGCGCCAGCGTGCCGATCGCGCCCGGGGCGACGAGACCCGAGGTGTACGTGATCGTCGCGACGCCCGCGATGGCCTGGCTGGCGTTGGGGCCGCTGTGTCCGGCCGCCGCGAAGCACAGCGGGACGACCACCGCGATGCCGAGGCCGAGCAGCGCGAATCCGGCCATCGCGACCGCGGGGTGACCCGCGAGGACCACGAGGACCCCGCCGAGGGCCGCGCACACCCCGCCGGCCCGGACCGTGCGCACCGCGCCGAAGCGGTTGACGACCGCGTCGCCGGCCAGCCGGGTCAGCGCCATGGTGAGCATGAAACCGGTCGTCGAGGCCGCCGCGAGCCCGGCCGAGGCGTCCAGCCGGTCGCGCAGGTACACCGCCGACCAGTCCAGGTTGGCGCCCTCCGCGAACACCGCGCAGAAGCCCACCACGCCGATCAGCACCGCGGACCGGGGCGGCAGCGCGAACCGGGGCGGCGGCTCCGCGTCCTCGGCCGCCTGGAGGTCCGGCACCCAGCGGCAGGCCAGCGCGCCCATACAGGTCAGGGTGGCCGAGGCCAGGGCGAAGTGCAGCCGGGCGTCCGTGCCGAGGTGGGCGGCGAGCGTGCCGACCGCCGAACCCGTCAGGGCGCCGGTGCTCCACATGCCGTGCAGGCTGGACATGATCGAGCGGCCGAGCAGGCGTTCGATCTCCACGCCGAGCGCGTTCATGACGACGTCGCACATGCCCGAGCTGGCGCCGTACGTGAACAGCGCCAGGCACAGCGTGTACAGGTTCGGCGCGAGGGCCGGCAGGACCAGGGAGAGCGTCCAGAGGGCGAGCAGCCCGCGCAGCGCCGTACGGCTGCCGAACCGGTGGCTGATCCGCCCCGCCAGCGGCATGGCCACGGCGGCACCGAACGCAGTGAACGACAGAGCGAGCCCCAACTCGCCCGCGCTCAGCGACGCGTGGTCCTGGATCCACGGCACGCGTGTCGCGAACGAGCCGGTGACCGCGCCGTGCACCGCGAACACGGCCGCCAGCGCGTACCGCGAGCGCAGCACCCGCCGCCCGTCGTGGACCGCGCCGCCCGCGCCGCCGGCGCCGACCGCTTCGCCCATGGTGTGTGCCCCCTGCCCTTCCCCGACCCGCTCCGCGCCGCCGACGGCCCTGCCGAGGCCACCGCCGCCGTAAACTATCAGGAACCCTGCCTGATAGATAGCGTCGGAACGGGCCACCCGCCCGTCGGCGGTCGGCCGTTCCCGACCTGGAAGGATCCCGGCATGCCGGCCACCCCGAGTACCGCACGGGCCCTCAACGACCGCCTCGCCCTGGGGCTGTTGGAGCGGGAGGGCTCCCTGACGGCCGGGCAGCTCAAGCAGCTCACCGGGCTGTCCCGCCCCTCCGTCGCCGACCTGGTCGACCGCCTCGCCCGGGCCGGGCTGATCGCGGTCGTCGGGGAGGCGGGCGAACAGCGGCGCGGCCCCAACGCGCGGCTGTACGGCATCGTCGCCGACCGGGCGCACCTGGCCGCGCTGGACGTGCGCACCGAGGGCGTCTCCGTGGTCGTCACCGACCTCCTGGGCGCGACCCTCGCCGAGGCGGCCGTGCCGATCGGCGGCGACACCGGCACCGGTTCGGCGGTCGAGCAGGCGGTCGCCGCCGTCGAACGGGTGGTGAAGGAGGCCGGGGCACACCGGCTGCACACCGTGGGCATCGGCGCACCGGGCCTGGTCGACCCCGCCACCGGCGACCTGCACGACTCCACCGGGCTGCCCGAGTGGCACCGCCGCCTGGCCGCCGCGCTCCAGGAACGGCTGAACGCGCGCGTGCTCGTCGAGAACGAGACCAACCTCGCCGCCCTGGCCGAACGGCGCGAGGGCGCGGCCACCGACCGCGACACCTTCGTGCTGCTGTGGCTCGGGCACGGCATCGGCGCGGCCGTGGTCCTCGACGGCGCCCTGCGGCGCGGCGCCTCGGGCGGCACCGGAGAGATCGGCTTCCTGCCGGTACCGGGCACGGGCGCCCTGCCGTCGGCCACGGACTGCCACGGCGGCTTCCACTCCCTCGCGGGCGCGACGGCGGTGGCCCGGCTGGCCGCCGACCACGGCGTCACGGCACCCCCGGAACCGGCTGCCACGGGCCCGCACGCGGCCGTGCTGGTGCGGCGGGCGGTCGAGGGTGCGCCCCGCTCCGCGACGGGTGCCGACGCCGCGTTCCTCGGCGCCCTGGCCGACCGGCTGGCCGTCGGCGCCGCCTCCGCCGTCGCGCTGCTCGACCCCGGCCTGGTGGTGCTCGGCGGTGAAGTCGGCCGGGCGGGCGGGGAGTTGCTCGCACGGCTGGTCTCGGACCGGCTCGCGCGGATGTCGCCGCTGCCGACGGAGGTCCGCGCCAGCCCGCTCGGCGGAGCCGCCGTCCTGCGCGGCGCCCTGCTGACCGCCGGAGCCGCGGCCCGGGACGAACTGTTCGCGCCGCCGTCTCAGCAAAACGTCCAACATGTGGACGTGTGAGCCACCGCACATCCTTTCACCCGTATGGCTCCCGATCGTGCGTGGCACACTGAGTCTGTAACAGAAGCAGCGCACTCCGGGGTCGGTGAAAGTCCGAACCGGCGGTTACAGTCCGCGACCCGGTCGCTTCCAGCGGCCGGTTGACCAGGTGAAATTCCTGGACCGACGGTTAAAGTCCGGATGGGAGGCAGTGCGCGGCGGGCGAGTACATCTCCATGTGCGCGCCGCCGTATCGGCTCGTCCGCGAGGACGGGTTCTGTCCGGCGTCGCCCCGGTGCTCTCGCTCGTTCACATCTGTCGTCTTCGACAGGCCCCGGAGTCCGTGCCCGAATGAGGCAGGGAGGACCCGGGAAGTGTTCACCGGAATCGTCGAAGAGCTGGGTGAAGTCACCGCCGTCGAGAACCTCGGCGACTCCGCCCGCTTCCGTCTGCGCGGTCCCGTCGTCACCGAAGGCGCGAAGCACGGCGACTCCATCGCCGTCAACGGCGTGTGTCTGACCGTCGTCGACCACGAGGGCGACGAGTTCACCGCCGACGTCATGGCCGAGACCCTGAACCGCTCCAGCCTCGGCGCCCTCGCCGCCGGCTCCCGCGTCAACCTTGAACGCCCCACCGCCGTCGGTACCCGCCTCGGCGGGCACATCGTGCAGGGCCATGTCGACGGCACCGGCGAGATCCTGGAGCGCAAGCCCTCCGAGAACTGGGAGATCGTCAAGGTCTCCCTCCCCGCCGACCTCGCGCGGTACGTCGTGGAGAAGGGCTCCATCACCGTCGACGGCATCAGTCTCACCGTCGTCGACGCGGGCCCGGACTACTTCACCATCAGCCTCATCCCGACCACCCTCGCCCTGACCACGCTCGGCCACAAGCAGTCCGGCGACCCGGTCAACCTGGAGGTCGACATCGTCGCCAAGTACGTCGAGCGGCTGCTCGCGGCCGGTCAGGGAGGCGCGCGGTGAACTGGCTCAACTCCGAGGCGTTCACGCTCCTGGACCAGCAGATCAAGTGGTCGGACATGATCGGCAACGTGATCGGTCTGATCGGCCTCGCGCTGGGCTGGCGGCGGTCCCTGTGGACCTGGCCGACCCAGTTCCTGTCCGGCCTGATCCTCTTCGCCGCGTTCGCCACCGCCCACCTCTCCGGCAGCGCGGGCAAGCAGGTCGTCGTCATGGTCGTCGCCGGATACGGCTGGTGGCAGTGGCAGCGCGGCCGGGGTCAGGACGGACACGTGTCGCCGCGGTTCGCGACCTGGCGCGAGCGGGCCGTCCTGGCCGGCGCCGCCGCCGTCGGCACCCTCGCCGTCGCCGCCCTGTTCAAGGCGTACCCGTCGCTGTCCTGGGACCCCTGGCCGGACGCGTACATCTTCGTCGGCACCATCGTCGCCATGTACGCCCAGGCCCGCGGCATGGTCGAGTTCTGGCTCGCCTGGCTCCTGGTCGACGCCGTCGGCGTCCCCCTCAACTTCGCCAACGGCTTCGCCTTCTCCGGTTTCGTCTACGTCGTCTACGGCGCGCTCGTCCTGTGGGGCCTGCGCGACTGGTGGCTGCGCTCCCGCAAGACCGCGCGGCCCGTCCTGGAAGGAGCGCCGGCATGACAACGGACCCCATGGTCTACAGCGTGTACAGCACGGACAACATCGAGGACTTCGCGCTCGACCCGATCGAGCAGGCCATCGCGGACATCGCCGCCGGGCGCCCCGTCGTGGTCGTCGACGACGAGGACCGGGAGAACGAGGGCGACCTCGTCATCGCCGCCGAGAAGGCCACCCCCGAGATCGTCGCCTTCATGATGAGCGAGTGCCGGGGCCTGATCTGCGCGCCCATGGAGGGCGACGAACTCGACCGCCTGGACCTGCCGCAGATGGTCCAGAACAACACCGAGTCCATGCGCACCGCGTTCACCGTCTCCGTCGACGCGAGCGGCGCCCACGGCGTCACCACCGGCATCTCCGCCGCCGACCGCGCCACCACGCTGCGGCTGCTCGCGGGCGGCCGGGCGGGTCCCGCCGACTTCGTCCGCCCCGGGCACGTCTTCCCGCTGCGCGCCAAGCCCGGCGGCGTCCTGACCCGCAACGGCCACACCGAGGCCGCCGTCGACCTCGCCCGGCTCGCGGGGCTGCGCCCGGCCGGGGCGATCGTCGAGATCGCCGGTGAGGACGGCCACATGCTGCGGCTGCCGGAACTGCTCCGCTTCGCCCGCCGCCACGGCCTGACGATCATCTCCATCGAGGACCTGATCGCCCACCGCCTCGGCGCCGAACCCACCGTCCGCCGCGAGGCCGAGGTCCACCTGCCCACCGCCTACGGCGAGTTCACCGCGTACGGCTACCGCTCCACCGTGGACGGCGTCGAACACGTGGCCCTCGTGCACGGCGAGATCGGCGACGGCGAGGACGTCCTGGTCCGAGTCCACTCCGAATGCCTCACCGGAGACGTCTTCCACTCCCTGCGCTGCGACTGCGGCCCCCAGCTGGAGGCGTCCCTGGAACGCATCCAGGCCGAGGGCCGGGGCGTGGTCGTCTACCTGCGCGGCCACGAGGGACGCGGCATCGGTCTGCTTTCCAAACTGAGGGCCTACGAGCTTCAGGAACGCGGCCGCGACACCCTGGACGCCAACCTGGAGCTGGGCCTGCCCGCCGACGCCCGCGACTACGGCGCCGGCGCGCAGGTGCTGGAGGACCTCGGCGTGCGCAGCCTGCGCCTGATGACCAACAACCCCGACAAGACCGAGGCACTCCAGGCCCACGGCCTCAAGGTCACCGGCCGCGAGCCGATGCCCGTACAGGCGGGCGAGCACAACCTCCGCTACCTGCGCACCAAGCGGGACCGGATGGGCCACGACCTGCCGTGGCTGGACACCGCCACGGTGTCGGCCTGCGGCAACCAGTAAGCACCGCCAGTAAGTACTGCCAGTAAGTACTGAGCGAGACCAGCGAATCGGCATCAAGGAGAGCAGTGAGCGGCAAGGGCGCACCCGTACTGTCCGTCGGCAAGGTGAGCGACCTCAAGGTCGCCGTCGTCGCGGCGCAGTGGCACGAAAAGGTGATGGACGGTCTGGTGGACGGCGCCCGGCGCGCCCTGGACGACCTGGGGATCGAGGAGTCGACCCTGCTCCGCGTCCCCGGCAGCTGGGAACTCCCGGTCGTCGCCAAGGCGCTGGCCGGCCGCGGATACGACGCGGTCGTCGCCCTCGGCGTGGTGATCCGCGGCGGCACCCCCCACTTCGAGTACGTCTGCCAGGGCGTCACCCAGGGGCTCACCCAGGTCTCGGTCGAGACCGGCGTCCCCGTCGGCATGGGCGTGCTGACCTGCGACACCGAGGAGCAGGCCCTGGACCGGGCCGGACTGGACGGCTCCAACGAGGACAAGGGGCACGAGGCGGTGACGGCGGCCGTGGCGACGGCGGCCACCCTCCGCTCAGTATCCGAACCCTGGAAGTAAGTGCCGCTCGGTTGCGCATAGGGTGAGCACCATCATGTCCAACAAGACCTTCGAGGAGCTCTTCACCGAGCTCCAGCACAAAGCCGCCACCGCCGATCCCGCCACCTCCCGCACCGCGGAGCTGGTCGGCAAGGGCGTCCATGCCATCGGCAAGAAGATCGTCGAAGAGGCCGCCGAGGTCTGGATGGCCGCGGAGCACGAGGGCAAGGAGGCGGCCGCCGAGGAGATCTCGCAGCTGCTCTACCACGTCCAGGTGATGATGGTCGCCCGCGGGATCTCCCTGGACGACGTCTACACCCACCTCTGAGCCGAACCGAACCCGCACACCCGACCCCGTACGCACCGAACACCCGTACGCACTCACCGAAGGAAGCCGACCTCATGCTGCGCATCGCCGTCCCCAACAAGGGTTCCCTGTCCGGACCTGCGGGGGAGATGCTCCATGAGGCCGGCTACAAACAGCGCCGCGAGTCCAAGGAACTGCGGATCGTCGACCCGGACAACGACGTCGAGTTCTTCTACCTCCGCCCCCGCGACATCGCGATCTACGTCTCCTCCGGCCGCCTCGACATCGGCATCACCGGACGCGACCTGCTCGTCGACTCCGGGGCCAACGCGGAGGAGATCCTCCCGCTCGGCTTCGCCCGCTCCACCTTCCGCTTCGCCGGAAAGCCGGGCACGGCCACCGGCGTCGAGGACCTGAACGGCCGCACGGTCGCCACCTCCTACGAGGGCATCGTCGCCAAGCACCTCGCCGACCACGGCGTCGACGCCTCCGTCGTCCACCTGGACGGCGCCGTCGAGACCGCGATCGAACTCGGCGTCGCCGAGGTCATCGCGGACGTCGTGGAGACCGGCACCTCGCTGCGCAACGCGGGCCTGGAGGTCTTCGGCGAGCCGATCACGACCTCCGAGGCCGTCGTGATCCGCCGCACCGGCGCGGACGTCGAGGAACCCAAGGTGCAGCAGTTCCTGCGCCGCCTCCAGGGCGTCCTGGTGGCCCGGACCTACGTGATGATGGACTACGACTGCCGGGCCGAGCACCTGGAGAAGGCCGTGGCCCTCACCCCGGGCCTGGAGTCGCCGACCGTCTCCCCGCTGCACAACGAGGGCTGGGTGGCCGTCCGCGCCATGGTTCCCACCAAGGAGGCCCAGCGGATCATGGACGACCTGTACGAGCTGGGTGCCCGGGCCATCCTGACCACGGCCATCCACGCCTGCCGGCTCTGAGAGGCCCAGGAAGATGTCCGCCCCACTGTCCGGCCCGCCCGCCCTTCCCGTGACCTTCCGGCCCGGCCGCACCCGCGCCGTGCTGCTGACCGCCGCGGCCGCGGTCTTCGTGGCCATCTCGACGGTCGGGATGCTCCTGGAGCCGCTCGGCCCGGGGGAGAAGCTCAGCTTCGTCCTCACGGGCGGGCTGCTCGCCGGGATCCTCGTCACGCTGTCCCGGCCCAAGGTCGTCGCCGCCGACGACGGTGTCACCGTGGTCAACATCGCGGGCCGACGCCATCTGGAGTGGGCCGAGATCGTCCAGGTGAACCTGCGCCCCGGCGACCCCTGGGTGTACCTGAACCTCAGCGACGGCACCAGCCTGCCCGCGCTCGGCATCCAGCCGGGCATCGCCAAGCAGCACGCAATCGCGGACGCGCACACCCTGCGGGCGCTCGTCGAGGAGCGCTCCGCGGCCCGGTCCGCGGAACACCGGGGCTGACCTGCGCGCGGCCGTCTGCCGAGAGGCCGCCGACCGTCGGCCGGGAGGGCCCCGAGAGAGGTCTCGGGGTCGCTCCGGGCAAGATCAGGGACGGCTCAGGGCCGTTGACCCTGACGCACGGGCCGGTGTCTTGATTAATCTGGTGGCGGAGACGCTCTCCTTGCGCCTCCGCCCCTGTTGTGCCGCCCCGCGCCCAGGGGCCCCCACCTAACCGAGGAGTGACCCCCTCCGGCGATGGACGGATCGTCCTGTAGTACCTGCGCCGCCCCCACCCGACATAGCGCGGACGCGTTCCGCGACTGTGCGGAGGCGGCGGCATCATGACCACGTCCCTGCTGCTCCTCGGAGCGGCGTTCCTGCTCATCCTGGCCAACGGCTTCTTCGTGGCGGCCGAGTTCGGCCTCGTCACGGTGGAGCGGCCCGACGCCGAGAAGGCCGCGGCCGAGGGCGACCGACGGGCCCGTACGGTCGTCGAGTCGCTCAAGGAGCTGTCCTTCCAGCTCTCCGGCACCCAGCTCGGCATCACCATCACCTCGCTCGTCGTCGGCATGCTCGCCGAACCGGCGCTCGCGGAGCTGCTGGACGGCCCGTTCGGGGCGCTCGGCATCCCCGAGGGTGTCGCCTCCGGCATCGCGGTCGTCGTCGGCATGCTGCTCGCCGCGGCCGTGCAGATGGTGATCGGCGAACTCGTGCCCAAGAACTGGGCGGTGTCCCGGCCGTTGCAGGTCGCCCGCTTCGTCGCCGGCCCGCAGCACACCTTCGCGCGCCTGTTCCGCCCGGTCATCGCCGCGCTGAACGCGGTCGCCAACCGGCTGGTGCGCGCCCTGGGCGTCGAACCCGCCGAGGAGCTGGCCTCCGCCCGCACGCCCGGCGAACTGGTCTCCCTGGCCCGCCACTCGGCCCGGGCCGGTGCCCTGGAACAGGACACCGCCGACCTGTTCGTCAGAACGCTGTCCCTGGGCGACCTGACCGCGCAGCACGTGATGACCCCGCGCGTGCGGGTCAGCGCGCTCCAGTCCTCGGCCACCGCCGAGGACGTCGTCAACCTGACCCGGGCCACCGGCCTGTCCCGGTTCCCCGTCTACCAGAACCGGATCGACGAAATAGTCGGCATGGTCCACCTCAAGGACGCCCTCGCCGTCCCCGCCGCGCAGCGCCTGCACACCCCGGTCGGCCCCCTGGCCCAGCCCCCGCTGCTGGTCCCGGAGACCCTCCCGGTACGGCCGCTGCTGGCCCGGCTGCGCAGCGAGCAGCCCATCGCGGTCGTCGTCGACGAGTACGGCGGCACGGCGGGCGTGGTCACCCTGGAGGACATCGTGGAGGAGCTGGTGGGCGAGGTCCGCGACGAGCACGACGGACAGGACCTGCCCGAACTCGCCGCCGCCCCGCCGGAGGACGGCCGCCCCGCCTGGGACGCCGACGGCAGCTGCCGCGTCGACGTACTGCGCCGCATCGGCCTCGAAGTCCCCGACGGGCCGTACGAGACGGTCGCCGGACTCGTCGCCGATCTGCTCGGCCGCATCCCGGCCCCGGGCGACCGCGCCGAACTGCCCGGCTGGCGGCTCACCGTGCGCCAGGTCGGCCACTACCGTGCCGAACGGGTCCGCCTGGTGCGCACCGCGGACGCGCCCGCCACCCCGGAGGCCGCGCGATGAGCCTGCTCCAACTCCTGTTCGCCGCACTGCTGGTGCTCGCCAACGGCTTCTTCGTCGGCGCCGAGTTCGCGCTCGTCTCCGTACGCCGCAGCCAGATCGAACCGCTCGGCACCGCCCGCGCCCGCCAGGTCCTCTACGGCCTCGAACGGCTGCCGCAGATGATGGCCGCGGCCCAGTTCGGCATCACCATCT
This sequence comes from Actinobacteria bacterium OK074, assembly GCA_001298575.1. Classification (GTDB taxonomy): domain Bacteria; phylum Actinomycetota; class Actinomycetes; order Streptomycetales; family Streptomycetaceae; genus Streptomyces. The sequence goes on along the minus strand of LJCV01000033.1, from coordinate 83,634 downwards.
GCTCGTTGACGCTCGGCGCGGTCGCCGAACCCACGGTCGCCGAGCTGCTCGAACCGGCCTTCGAGGCGGCGCACCTGCCGGAAGGCATGATCCACCCGCTGGGTTACGTCCTCGCGCTCGCCGCCGTCGTGTTCTTCCACCTCGTGATCGGCGAGATGGTCCCGAAGAACCTGGCGATGGCCGCGCCCGAGAAGGCCGCGCTCTGGCTCAGCCCGGGCCTGGTCGCCTTCGCCCGCCTGTGCCGTCCGGTCACGGTCGCGCTGAGCGCCTGCGCCCAGGTGATCCTGAAGCTGTTCCGGGTGGAGCCCAAGGACGAGGTCGAGGCGGTCTTCACCAGCGAACAGCTCAACCAGCTGGTGGAGGACTCCGGCCAGGCCGGTCTGCTCGACCCGGAGGAACAGGAGCGCCTGGAGGACGCCCTGGAGCTGGGCTCCCGCCCGGTCACCGACGTCCTCCTCAAGCGCGACGCCCTGGTCACGGTCGGCCCCTCGGTCACCCCCGGCGAGGTGCTGCGCCTGACCGCCAGGACCGGCTACTCGCGCTTCCCGGTGGTCGCGGAGAACGGCGCCTTCATGGGCTACCTCCACGTCAAGGACGTACTCGACCAGGAGGACTCCGAACGGGCGGTACCCCAGCAGGTCTGGCGCCCGATGACGACCCTGGCGGCCGAACTCCCCCTGGACGACGCCCTCACGGTCATGCGCCGAGCCGCCTCCCACCTGGCCCAGGTGGCGGACACGACGGGCCGGGTACTCGGCCTGGTGGCCCTGGAGGACGTCCTGGAACTCCTGGTCGGCGAGGTCACGGACCCGGCCCACCGGGAGACCCCACCCCAGCCGAGAAAACCGGAACAGAAACCGGAACAGAAACCGGAACAGAAACCGGAACAGAAGGAAGCACTGGCGAGCTGACGGCGGAGGCCGTTCCCCGCGCCTTTCGAGGCGCGGGGAACGGCGAGATCAATCACGACGAACCCGCGGTCGCAAGGTAAACAAGCCCCCCACCCCGGAGGGCGCCTCACAACCCGGACGGATCCTGGGGACCGCGCCCCGACAGAACCTCCCCATACGCCTGCATGAGATCCGGCAACCTCAAAGTAGAGAGATCATCACGGCCCGGCGTCCCCGGATACCCGCTCAACCGCAGATCCCGATAGGCACAGCTCTTCTCGTACAGCGTCCGCAGGAACCGCCCGTTGCCCAACTCGTCGATCCACCCCTGATCGACGACGTGCCCGGCGATGGACCGCAACTCCTCCACCGCCTCCTCGTCCCACCGGTCCCCGTTCTCCGCCGCCAACACCCCGCCTATCGCGGTGAGTTCCAGCGGCCGGTACGACGGAAAGTCCACCCGGGTGGTGAACCGCGAGGACAGCCCGGGATTGGCGGTCAGCAGCCGGTCCATCCCCTCCGGGTACCCCGCGAGGATCACCACGAGGTGGTCGCGGTTGTCCTCGGCCCGCTTCAGCAGCACCTGGAGCGCCTCGTCGCCGTAGGCGTCCCCCTTGCCGTAGCCGGAGTTGGACAGCGCGTACGCCTCGTCCACGAAGAGGACGCCGCCGATGGCCGAGTCGATCAACTCGTTGGCCTTCACGGCGGTCTGGCCCAGGTACTCGCCGACGAGGTCCGCCCGCTGCGCCTCCACGAGGTGGTCGCCGCCGAGCAGGCCGAGGGCGTAGAAGACCCGGCCGAGGATGCGGGCCACGGTCGTCTTGCCGGTGCCGGAGGGGCCCGAGAAGACGAAGTGCCGCTTGGGGGGCTGGACCGGCAGCCCCTGCCCGGCGCGCAGCCGGGCCATGTTCAACTGCGCCGACAGCGCCTTGACCTGACGCTTGACCGGCTCCAGGCCGACCATCCGCTCTAGCTCGGCGAGGGCCTCGGCCAGCAGGTCCGGGTCCGTCGGCCCGGTCGGCAGCGGTGCCACCGACGGCCCGCCGGCCCGCTCCCGGGGTATGTCCGACGGCGGCACCAGCCCGCCCGGCAGCGGCAGTTCGGGCTCGGTGAGCTTGAGGTCGCGGCCCTCGGTGCCGAACAGCGGGTCGATGCCGTCGCCGTCCAGGACGTCCTGTCCGACCCCGGCGAGCGTGATCGCCGCGAGGCCGTCGGCGTCGTCGTACCCGTCGCCCTCGGAGATCGCGGCGAGCCGGGCCGAGGTGTCCATGAACGCCGGGTCGACGCGGTGCACGGCCCGGTACAGCGGCAGGGCGGCGGCGCTGCGGCCGGTGCCCTCGTGGGCCCGGGCCAGCCAGTAGCGCAGCTCCTTGCGCTGCGGCTGTTCGCTGCGGCAGCGCATCAGTGCGGTCGCCAGCAGCGGTTCGGCCTGCCCGAACATCTCCAGCCGGACCCGGGCCATGCCGCCGAACAGCCCGGCCTCTATGCCGAGCATGGCGTCGTCGAGCAGCGGGTCGGTGTGCCGCACCAACTGCTCCCAGTCCTTGACCAGATAGGCCCGGCAGGCGTGCAGGAAGCGCACCTGCGGATCCGCGTCCACCGGCGGCAGACTCGCCAACGCCCGGTCCAGCTCCGGGACATGACGGCCGTCCAGCCAGTGCGAGGCGTGGGCGAGCAGCAGGTCCCGGGGGCTTTCCAGCACTGGCTGCACCCACCAGCCCAGCCAGTACCAGGAGTTGAGGGTACGGCGGTGCCGGGCGCGCTGTTCGCCGAAGCGCTCCCGGTGCCGGAACATGCGCAGCAGGGCCGTCGTCGTGTCGACGCGCAGCGCGTGCAGGCCGAGCCAGCCGTCGGCCATCCCCGGATCCATCCGCACCGCGGTGCGGAACTCCTCCTCCGCCTGCGGATAGGCGCCCATCGTGTAGGCATCCACACCTCGCAGCCAGGCGAGGTCGGCCGGGGCCTCGGGGCCCTGCGTGCCGAATTCCATCACGTCCCCCACAAACCGTGCCCCCGCTGGTTCACCGCCGGGCCGGTGCCCGTCGGCAGCCTTCACCGAACCGCCGTACTGCGGACGGGAGTTGCACCGGTGCGCAGAGCCGCCGTCCGAAGGCCGCACCGAGGGCATCGTACCTGCGGGGCAGGGGCCCGCCGAAGGGTGTGGTACAGGCCGTTTGACGAGGTGGGAGCGGACAAGGCCCACGAGAAGTGGTGACCGAGGGTGAACGAATCGTGCCGTCCGGCACCCGGCGGAAGCGGAGTGCGGGCAGAACGAAGCCCCCGATCACGGGGGAACAACCGGGGGCTTCGCGTATGCGGGCGGCAGCAAGCCACCGCTCATTCAGAACGTAAGTCCTGTACGGCCCCTGGGTCAAGCCGAGTTGGGCGACTGAGGCAACTTCTCGGCCAGTGCTCCTTCACGAGTTCAGCACATTGCCGATGGGTCGTCACGGCCGGTGACATTCTGGTCCGGTCCAGGTCGCATCCGGGGTCCCGGAAGCACCTCGTACCCCTCGGAACACTGCCGTACCAGAAGATCCGCACACGGTTTCGTCGCATCCTCGGTGAAATGCCGACGCTCGGCCTCGACCCACCCGGCCCAGAAGGTGGCCATTTCCCCGCTCTCCCCGCCGTCCCGCCGCCCCCCGCGCGCCCACGCCTCCTCGCGCGGCAGCTCCATCCACAACAGCCGCGCCAGATACGGCCGCAGCGCGCGGCGGCCGGCGCCGACCCCCTCGATCAGGACCACGGGCGCGGGCGGCAGGTCGCGGGCCGGGCCCGGGCGGCGCGCGTTCCAGTCGTAGGGGCGAAAGCGGGCGGTCCGGCCCGCGCGCAGCGGTTCCACGACCTCGCGCAGCAGCCGTTCCGTCCAGGTGAGGAGTTCCGCGTGGGTGGCGATGTCGTCCAGGTGCAGGACGGGCGCGTCGCCGAGCGTGGTCGCGAGCCGCCCGGCGAAGGTGGTCTTGCCGGAGCCCGCGTGCCCGTCGACGCCGACCAGCCGGACCGGACCGCAGGAAGGCGGCAGCCGGCGCAGCAGGCCGGCGAGCTCGGCCATGTCGGTGAAGCCGGTCGGGTCGGTCGGGTCGACCAGGTCGGTCGGGTCGGTCGACGGGGCGGCTGCGGGGCGGCGGTGCGGGGACACGTCCACCATCTTCGGCCACCCGGCCGGTTCGTGTCGTACCGGCCCGGCCGGTGCCCGGCGACCACCCAGCTCATGCCAGTGGTGGAGACCAATATTGCAGGGCGCGCCGCCCCCGCAGGTGCTGGCAGAAGTGAACCCGCGGCGGCCATAGTTGGCGGACGCCCATGCCTGAGTCGCCGCTTCCGGACACCTGGGGGTCCCCACCGATGACCAGACCTGCCGAACCGTCCCGCAGAACCCTGATCGCCGCGGCCGTCGCCGCGGCGGCAACGGCCGGTGTCACGGCTCCGGCCGTCGCGGCCACCGCCGCCGCCCGGCCGACGAAAGCAGCACCGAGCCTCGTGGACTACCGCGCCTGGACCTCGTACACCGATTGGCGCGCGGGCACCGCGCAGGGGGTGCGTGCCGTCGCCGGCGTCCGCCCCGGCGTGGTCGTCGCCGTCCCCGCGGGCCGCACCGACTACACCGACCCGCACACCGGCAAGACCGCGACCTGGGAGTACGCCACCTGGACCGGCCCGGAGCACCGGCTGTCCACCCCAGCCACCGAGGTCATCACCTCCTGGAACGCGCACACCCCGGCGGGCACCTGGCTCCAGGTCGAGCTGACGGGCACCTACTCCGACGGCACCGCCACCCCCTGGTACGTGATGGGCCGCTGGGCCGCCGGTGACGACGACATCAAGCGGACCTCCGTGGACGACCAGACCGACGGGAAGTCGACGATCTGGACGGACACCTTCGCCATCGACGACGCCACCACCGGCCTGCGCCTGGTGTCGTACCGGCTGCGGCTGACCCTCTACCGGACGCCCGGCACCCGGGCCACGCCCACCGTGTGGCGGCTCGGCGCCATGGGCTCGGACATCCCCGACCGCTTCACCGTCCCGGCCTCCACCCCCGGTCTCGCCCAGGAACTGTCCGTCCCGCGGTACTCGCAGGAGATCCACATCGGCCAGTACCCGGAGTACGACAACGGCGGCGAGGCGTGGTGCAGCCCCACCTCCTCGCAGATGATCATCGAGTACTGGGGCGGCCGGCTCACCCCGGAACAGCTGGCCTGGGTCGACCCGTCGTACGCCGATCCGCAGGTCTGCAACGCGGCCCGGTTCACCTACGACTACCAGTACGCGGGCTGTGGCAACTGGCCCTTCAACGCGGCCTACGCGGCCACCTACGAGGGCCTCCAGGGCGTGGTCACCCGGCTGTCCTCGCTGACCGACCTGGAGACGCTGGTCGCCGTCGGCATCCCGGCCATAACGTCCCAGTCCTTCCTCGCGACCGAGCTGACCGGAGCGGGGTACGGCACCGCCGGGCACCTGATGACCGTGATCGGGTTCACGGCCGACGGCGACGTGATCGCCAACGACCCCAACTCGCCCAGCGACGACGCGGTCCGCCGGGTCTACAAGAGGCGCGAATTCGAAAATATCTGGCTGCGGACCAAGCGGTACAACGCCTCCGGTGGGGTCTCCTCCGGCACCGGCGGCGTCTGCTACCTCTACTTCCCGGCACACCCGAGCGCGCGCCAGCGGGCCGCGCTGGCGGCGGTGGGCGTGCGCTGACCCGGTCCCCGGCCCCCTCCCGCGACGACCGGGGAGGGGGCCTGTGAGCAAGGTCTCGGCCGCGAAAGCCACTTTCGGTGGCAAGGTGGACAGGGCGGCCGGGGGAGTCGGCCGCAGGGGGAGAGACCACCGCCCGCCGACCTCAGTGAGAAGCCATGACCGCGACCTCTGCCACCGCCGCCCGTGTCCGTGCCCGTACCGGCGGCCCCCGGGACGACGACGGCCCCAAGATCCTTGAGCACGTGCTCGGCTGGACCCTCGTCGTGGTCCTCGCGATGCTCGCCACCCAGCTCGGCCTGGTCTGACGGGCCCTTTCGAGCGGTTCACCCCGACTCGTCCGCCCCGACCGGCGACCGCGGCCCCCGGTGACCGGAAAGCTTCGGCTCTTCGGGCGCCGTGGATCCGCGGTCGCTCTATATTGGATCCCATTTCACCGCCGGAGCGGCGCCCCCGGCCACCGTCCGACCTGTCGACCGGAGTCGAACATGCGGCTGGTGCCGTTCTGACATACTGCGGATATTCCGCTGGCAGTTGGAGACTTGGGCCGAAATTGAATAACAGTCACCAGCGTGGAACCGAGCGCACGCAGGCGCGCGGAACCGAGCGCTCCCTGGCACGCCGCGCCGAACTCATCGCCATCGGGCGGAAGTTGTTCGCCGACACGTCGTACGACGCGCTCTCGATGGATGACATCGCGCGACACGCACACGTCGCCAAGGGGCTCATCTACTACTACTTCAAGTCGAAGCGCGGCTACTACCTCTCGATCATCGAGGACTCCGTGGCCGGGCTGGTCACCCGGGCCGCCGAGGGACTCGAACTGCCGCCCGAACAGCGCGTGCACCGCACGATCGACGGCTACCTCCGCTACGCCGAGCACAACCAGGCCGCGTACCGCACCATCATCAACGGCGGCGTCGGCTTCGACACCGAGGTGCAGGACATCCGCGACGGCGTGCGCGAGGCGATGGTCCAGGCTATCGCCGAGGGCGCGTACGGCCGCAGACAGATCGCCCCGCTGGCCCGCATGGGGCTGGTCGGCTGGCTGTGCGGCGTCGAGGGCGCGACCCTGGAGTGGATCGCCCGCCCGGAACTGCCCCGCGAGAGCATGCGCGACCTGCTGGTGAAGATGCTCGGCGGAACCCTGCGGGCGATCGAGGAGTTGGAGCCCGCCTACCTGGCCCCGCCGGCGGCGCGCCGGGACTGACCCCCGCGGGGCGGGAATCGCGCGACCACTGGTCCGGACCACTGGCGGTCGCCCGGGCCCGCCCCGGTGTGACCTGCGTCCACATCCTGGAGTAAGCGGTCGTTAACCCGTGACTCGACCCCCTCCGATCGGGCATACTCGCAGCGCCACAGCCGCTGGCCTGCGACTTCCGTGATCCGGAACGGGGAGCATCGGCTGAGGCGTGTGAGACCCGGCGGCCCGGCCCGACCCCAGGCGCCCGTCCGCCGACGTGCCCGACAGGGAGGAGAGCAGTCATGCCCGACCGCACCCCGCAGCCGGTGGACCGTCAACTGCCCACGGACGAGGCCCGGGAGCTGATCGCTCTCGTCCGGGACATCGCCCGCCAGGAGATCGCCCCGAAGGCGGCCGAGGAGGAGGACACCGGCCGCTTCCCCCGCGAGATCTTCGCCCTGCTCTCCCGCTCGGGACTGCTCGGCCTGCCCTACGACGGCGAGTACGGCGGCGGCGACCAGCCCTACGAGGTGTACCTCCAGGTCCTGGAGGAACTCGCCGCGGCCCGCCTCACCGTCGGCCTCGGACTGAGCGTGCACACGCTGGCCTGCCACGCCCTCGCGAACTACGGCACCAAGCAGCAGCGCACCGAACACCTGCCCGCGCTGCTCGGCGACGGCCTCCTCGGCGCGTACTGCCTCTCCGAACCGTCCGCCGGTTCCGACGCGGCCTCCCTGACCACCAAGGCCGTACGGGACGACGGGAGTTGGGTGATCAGCGGCACCAAGGCGTGGATCACGCACGGCGGCATCGCCGACTTCTACACCGTCATGGCCCGCACCGGCGGCGCGGGCGCCAAGGGCATCACGGCCTTCCTCGTGCCGGGCGACGCCGAGGGGCTGAGCGCGGCCCCGCCGGAGAAGAAGATGGGCCTCAAGGGCTCGCCCACCGCGCAACTCCACTTCGACGGCGTCCGCGTCCCGGACGAGCGGCGCATCGGCGACGAGGGCCAGGGCTTCGCGATTGCCCTGTCCGCGCTCGACTCCGGCCGGCTCGGCATCGCGGCCTGCGCGATCGGCGTGGCCCAGGCCGCGCTCGACGAGGCGGTCCAATACGCCGCCGGGCGCAGCCAGTTCGGGCGGCCGATCGGCGACTTCCAGGGGCTGCGCTTCCTGCTCGCCGACATGGCCACGCAGATCGCGGCGGGCCGGGCGCTGTACCTGTCCGCGGCCCGACTGCGGGACGCCGGGCGGCCGTTTGCGCGCGAGGCCGCCATGGCCAAACTCCACTGCACGGACACGGCGATGAAGGCCACCACGGACGCCGTCCAGGTCCTCGGCGGCTACGGCTACACCGCGGACTTCCCGGTCGAGCGCTACATGCGCGAGGCGAAGGTGCTCCAGATCGTCGAGGGCACCAACCAGATCCAGCGGATGGTCGTGGCCCGCCACCTCCTGGGCCCCGAAACACGCTGACCGACGGCCAAGTCCCCGTGCCCCGGCCTCGGTTGACACACATCGGCCGGGGTGCGGCCCGAACGGGTCCGGGGCTCCGGCCGACGGCGAACGGGCCGGGGCTCCTGCCCGAGGCTCCGCCTCGCGCCGAACAAGCCGAGTCCCGTGTGGAACAGACCGCGTCCCGTGCGGAACAGACCGAGTCCCGTGCCGGACGAGCCGGATCCCGTCACGAACCGAAGGCGTCCCAGCCCCCGCCGAACCGCCCCCGCACCTGCGGCGGCGCCGCCAGCCGGACCCACTCCGGGTCCTGGCACCCGGGCAGCGTGCGGCCCCGGTCGGCCCAAGTGCGCATCAGGGCGCGGTAGATGGGCGGATCCTGGGGCTGCTGCGAGCGCAGCTGAACCGATACTTCCGGTTGGGGCACGAGGACCCGGCGCCGCCGTCCGGTCCCTGAAGCCCTGGAAGTCCCTGAAGTCTCCGAAGCGATGGGGGTCATACCGGGGCAACGCGAGGCCCTACGCGCGGGTCACCGCCGCACGGCCTCGCGCGTGCGTTCACGAAGAGCCCGTACGAGGGCATCGCGGGACTTGGGCGGGGACGGGGCGGTACGGCGTGCTAGCCGACGCGGGACGGGCACGACCGACGTACGGTGCCGGTGCTGACGTAACGTCATATTCCGTTCGGTGGAGCCGAGTTGGGGATCAGGTGGACACCCGTGGCGTACGGAACGGACCGCGCGGCGGCTCAACGGCACTCGGGCGGTGGGGTGGTGGTCCGGCCGCGCTCGGACGGTCGGTGGGTGCTGCGGGGCCGCGGCTCGGGCGGCCCGTGGTGCTACGCGGCGTGGCGGCGCATCTCCGGTACCCGCAGGGGGCGTTCCGGCATCCGCATCGGGCGCGAGCCCGGGCCGCCGACGTGCGAGAACGGCTGCGTACGCCAGTCGAGTCCCTGGGGGAGCGTCAACAGCAGGGCGGTGTCCTGCTCCTGGGGCTCCGCGGCCTCGTCGGTGGAGCGGGCCTCGGCGGCCGGGCGGCCGGTGCCGACGCAGACCGTGAGCCCGAACGGGTTCCACGGCGAGGCGCACAGCGCGTGCTCCGGCAGGCTCTCCTCGTCCGCCAGGAGCGCGATGGACTGCGCGCAGTCCGGGCAGACCACCCGGAACATCTCGAAGGTGTCGTAGGCGTCGAACTCGTCCTCGGTCAGGTCCGGATCGACGCCCTCCGGGACGAGTTCGACGACCTGCTGCTGCCGCTTGGACGGGGTACGACCAAGGCGCTTCACGTTCTGCATGGGATTCTCCCCCTCGGGCTGGGCCGACAAGGCGCTGCGGCCTCGACCACAGCAAGCACTTCCCGTCCGCTCTCGGCGGTAATCACGAGCCCATCACGAAGCCTGTCCGGGCACTGTGGCGTTCGTCACATGCCGCACGCTTGTGCCCCGTGGCGGCCGACTTTGTCCCCCGGACGGGCAACCGGCGGCGCCCGTCCACATCACAAACCGGGCATGACCTGCGCCGCTCGGGTATCCGAGGAGATCAGCGGCACTGTAGGTTCTTGCGCCATGGAGGAGCTGGACCGACAAATCGTGCAGCTGCTCGTCAAGGACGGGCGGATGAGCTACACCGACCTGGGCAAGGCCACGGGCCTGTCCACGTCGGCCGTGCACCAGCGGGTGCGCCGACTGGAGCAGCGGGGTGTCATCCGCGGGTATGCCGCCGTCGTCGACCCGGAGTCCGTGGGGCTGCCCCTGACCGCCTTCATCTCGGTGAAGCCGTTCGACCCCAGCGCCCCGGACGACATCGCGGACCGCCTCGCCGGCGTCCCCGAGATCGAGGCGTGCCACAGCGTCGCGGGCGACGAGAACTACATCCTCAAGGTGCGGGTCGCCACCCCGCACGAACTGGAGGAGCTGCTGGCCAGGCTGCGTACCCTCGCGGGTGTCTCGACGCGGACGACGGTGGTCCTCTCGACGCCGTACGAGGCCCGGCCGCCGAAGGTCTGAGGGGGTTGTGAGGGGGTACCGGATACCGGGCCGCCGCGGGGACCCGCGAAACTGTTCCCCATGAGTGAGCCCACCGCCCCGCCCCGTACCGTCCTGCTCCGCCGCGGCGAGGTGCACAGCCCCGCCGACCCCTTCGCCACCGCGATGGTCGTGGAACGCGGGCAGGTCGCCTGGGTCGGCTCCGAGGGCGCCGCCGACGCCTTCGCGGACGGCGTGGACGAGGTGGTCGACCTCGACGGCGCGCTCGTCACCCCCGCGTTCACCGACGCGCACGTGCACGCCACCGCCACCGGCCTGGCCCTCACCGGCCTCGACCTCTCCGGCGCCCCCACCCTGGACGCCGCCCTCGCCCTCGTCCGCGCGTTCGCCGCCGCCCGCCCCGCCGACCGGGTCCTGCTCGGCCACGGCTGGGACGCGGCCCGCTGGCCCGGCGGCCGCCCCCCGGCCCGCGCCGAACTCGACGCGGCCACCGGCGGCCGCCCCCTGTACCTCTCCCGGATCGACGTCCACTCGGCGGTCGTGACCACCGCCCTGCTCGACCTCGTCCCCGGCGTCAGGGACCTGCCCGGTTACGCGGACGGCCCACTGACCCGCGACGCCCACCACGCCGTCCGCGGCGCCGCCCTGGGCGCCGTCACGCCCGCCCAGCGCACCGAGGCCCAGCGCGCCGCGCTCGCCCACGCCGCCTCGCTGGGCATCGGCTCGGTGCACGAGTGCGCGGGCCCGGACATCTCCTCCGAGGACGACTTCACCGGGCTGCTGCGGCTGGCCGCCGGGGAACCGGGGCCCCGCGTCGTCGGCTACTGGGCCGAGGCGGACGTCGACAAGGTGCGCGAGCTGGGCGCGGCCGGCGCCGCCGGCGACCTCTTCGTGGACGGCTCCATCGGCTCCCACACCGCACACCTGCACGAGCCGTACGCCGACGCCGCCCACACCGGCACCGCCTACCTGGACGCCGCCGGGGTCGCCGCCCATGTCGCCGCGTGCACCGAGGCGGGCCTCCAGGCGGGCTTCCACGCCATCGGCGACGCCGCCGTGGCCGCCGTGGCCGAGGGTGTGCGCGCCGCCGCCGACAAGGTCGGCCTCGCCCGCATCCGCGCGGCCCGGCACCGCGTCGAACACGCCGAACTGCTCACCCCCGAGACCGTCGCCGCCTTCGCCGAACTCGGCCTGACCGCGTCCGTACAGCCCGCCTTCGACGCGCTGTGGGGCGGCGAGGACGGCATGTACGCCGAGCGGCTGGGCGCCGGGCGGGCCCGCGCCCTGAACCCGTTCGCCGCCCTGCTGCGCGCGGGCGTCCCGCTCGCCTTCGGCTCCGACAGCCCGGTCACCCCGCTCGACCCGTGGGGCACCGTCCGCGCCGCCGCCTTCCACCGCACCCCCGAGCACCGGGTCTCCGTGCGCGCCGCGTTCACGGCCCACACGCGTGGCGGCTGGCGGGCCGTGGGACGCGACGACGCCGGCGTCCTCGTACCGGGCGCACCGGCCGACTACGCCCTGTGGCGCACCGACGCCCTCGTCGTCCAGGCACCCGACGACCGCGTCGCCCGCTGGTCCACCGACCCCCGCTCCGGCACCCCGGGCCTGCCCGACCTGACGCCCGGCACCGAACTCCCGGTCTGCCTGCGCACCGTGGTGGGCGGCCGGACGGTATTCGTACGGCCGGGCGAGTGATGTCCCGGGGCGGCGCGGTGCCGCCCCACGGCCGCCGCCCGGTCGCCCGACCTGCGCATCCTCCGCACCGCTCCGGACGCCCGGCACAGATCCGCAGGTCAAACGGCTGTTGACAGCCGGGCGCGGGGGGCGGGTAGTTTCGGCCGGGTCCACCACCGGACGTCCGGCCGGGGAACTTCCGTACAGTCGCCGGGGCGCCGCTGGGTCAGGGGTGGAGTGCCGCACCGGCGCTCCGCCACTGGGAGCCAGGCCCAGCGCCCGCGCCACGGCGAGGGAACGTTTCATGCCCGGTCGGCAGGTGTGACCCGGGTGGGGCCCGGTCGCTCAGTAGACAACGGCTTTCGGTCGACCCGCAGCCAGCGGGTCCCAGGTCGGCCCGAAGGGCACCGGGCCCCGATCCCGCAGCACCACGCGCGCGTGGAGGCCGGTTCGCGGGAGTACGGCGTAGAGGCACCGGTTCGTGGGTATCCCGACCAAGACAGAACGAGTTCCGGGCATAAGATCCGCTCTTACCCGACTCTTGTGCAATCGACACCCCCATACGAACGTGCTGTCACGTCTTCGCAGGCGGTGGCCACTATGGTGGTCCCCTGCGTACGGACACGAAGGGGCAGCAGTGAACGACGGCGACGGGACCCTCGCGGCAGAGGCCCAGGGGAGGCGGTTCGGCCCGCTCGGCACGGCCCTGGTGATCATTCCGACCTACAACGAGGCGGAGAACATCAAGGCCATCGTCGGCCGGGTGCGCAAGGCCGTGCCCGAGGCGCATGTCCTCGTGGCCGACGACAACAGCCCGGACGGCACCGGCAAACTCGCCGACGAACTCGCCGTCGAGGACGACCACGTCCAGGTGCTGCACCGCAAGGGCAAGGAGGGCCTCGGCGCCGCCTACCTCGCGGGCTTCCGCTGGGGTCTGGAGCGCGACTACGGCGTCCTGGTCGAGATGGACGCGGACGGTTCCCACCAGCCCGAGGAACTGCCCCGGCTGCTGCAGGCCCTCAAGGGCGCGGACCTCGTCCTCGGCTCCCGTTGGGTGCCCGGCGGGCGCGTGGTCAACTGGCCCAAGTCCCGCGAGTTCATCTCCCGGGGCGGCAGCCTCTACTCACGCCTGGCCCTGGACCTCCCCCTCCGTGACATCACGGGCGGGTACCGGGCCTTCCGCCGCGGGACCCTGGAGGGCCTCGGTCTCGCCGAGGTGGCCTCCCAGGGGTACTGCTTCCAGGTCGACCTGGCGCGCCGCGCGGTCAAGGCGGGCTACCACGTCGTCGAGGTGCCCATCACCTTCGTCGAGCGCGAGCTGGGCGACTCCAAGATGAGCCGCGACATCCTCGTGGAGGCGCTGTGGCGGGTCACCACGTGGGGCGTGGGGGAGCGGGTGGGCAAGATCACCGGCCGTGAGTCGAAGATCGCCGCCCGCGAACCGCGGAGCGCCGCCCCGGAGGCGAAGCCGGCCGAGACGACGCCGATCGAGACGACGGCGATCGAGACGACGCCGATCGAGTCGAAGACGGCCGAGTCGGAGGCCGTCGTCCCGGAGCCGGAAGCCGTGGCTCCGGAACCGAAGACGGCGGACTCGGAGCCGAAGTCCTCCTGACGGACGTCTACGGGGCCGGGGCCGGGCCGACCGACCCCGCCCTCCTCGCCGCACAGGAAGTCCTGGGGATGCACAGCTCCGGCTGATCATGCCCTTATCCCGTGCTGAGCCCTGTCCGGGCACACTGGAGACATGACGACTGGCGCTTCGACCCCCACGACCCCGACGTACCCCGCCCGCCCGCCGCGCTCCCGGCTGCGCACCTTCCTGCCGCTGGGCGTCGCCGCGTGGCTGGTCCTGGAGATCTGGCTGCTCACGGTGGTCGCGGGCGCGGCCGGCGGGTTCGCGGTGTTCCTGCTGCTCGTCGCCGGGTTCGTGGCCGGTTCGGCGGTCGTCAAACGGGCCGGGCGCCGGGCCTTCCGCAACCTGAGCGAGACCCTCCAGGCCCAGCAGAGCGGCACCGCCCCCACGACCGGCCGGGGCAACGGCAACGGCTGGATGATGCTCGGCGGCCTGCTCCTGATGCTCCCGGGCCTGATCTCGGACGCACTGGGCCTGCTGCTCCTGCTCCCGCCGCTCCAGAAGGCACTGAGCGCCTACGCCGAGCGCACCATCGAGCGCAAGCTCCGCGAGGCGACCCCCGGCACACTGGGCGACGCGTTCCAGCAGGCCCGGATGCACCAGCCGGACGGCAAGGTCGTCCAGGGCGAGGTCATACGGGACGAGACGCCGGGCTCCGGCGAGGCTCCGCGGGGCCCGCGGCCGTCACTGGACAGCTAGGACGAGCCCTTCGGGCGATCGGGGGGCTGGGGGTCTGGGGGGCTCAGCCCCCCCAGGAACTTTGGCGAACCTCGGCGAACCTCGGCCCAAGAACATCCCGCACAAAGCAAACGACCGTAGGCGCCGCACGGGTGAACAACCCGTGCGGCGCCTACGGTCACTTGTCGTACGCTGCTGGATCCGCCCAACCCCCGGAGGGATTACGCGGACTTGCGGCTGTCCCGAGGATGGACCGCGATGTTCATCGCCCCGGAGCGAAGCACGGCCAGCCGTTCCTCAAGGACCTCTTCGAGTTCCTCTCGGGTACGCCGCTCCATCAGCATGTCCCAATGCGTACGGGCGGGCTTGGCCTTCTTCTCCTCCGGCCCGTCACCGTCCACCAGGAGCGCCTGGGCACCGCAGACCTTGCACTCCCACTCCGGCGGGATCTCCGCCTCGACCGAGAAGGGCATTTCAAAGCGGTGCCCCTTCTCGCATGCGTACTCCACGGCCTGGCGCGGGGCCAGGTCGATGCCGCGGTCCGTCTCGTAGCTGGTCACCACGAGGCGCGTGCCGCGAAGAGCTCGCTCACTCATGAATCGTGCCTCCCGGGCTTGTCGCCCACAGGACAGGTGTCGCTGTCGTCGTCATCCGGTCAACGTCCGGTCGGCGGTAAAGATTCCCGTTGTGGGTCATGTGTCGCCGTCGTAGCCGCCCCTTGTTGTACCCACCTGCGCCCGGTTTGTCACATCTACCAGCAGATGCAACCCACCGTTTCGGCATCTTTGACGCGCAGTAACGGTACGCCTGGCAGGCCAACGGCGTACACTACCGCTCTTTTCCGTCCAGCGCTAAATCCTCTCCGGAACCGGGTTGCCCGCGTCGTGGATCGCCTGCCGTACCGGGACCCGGGCCAGCAGGGCGAACCCGAGGGCAAAGAAGACCACGAGCGAGACGATCGCGTCACGATAACTTCCGGTCAGCTGGTAGGTCAGACCGAACAGCAGCGGTCCCAGCCAGCTCATGCCGCGGTCGCTCATCTCGTACGCGGAGAAGTACTCGGCCTCCTTGCCCGGCGGCACGAGGTGCGAGAACAGCGAGCGGGACAGGGCCTGGCTGCCGCCCAGGACCAGCCCGATGCAGGCCGCGAGCGCGAAGAACCACCCGGGCGCGCCGGCCGGCAGGAAGTACCCGGCGGCCAGGGTCAGCGTCCAGGCCGCCAGGGAGCCCAGGATCGTTCGTTTGGCTCCGTGGGTCCGGGCGAGCCGCCCGAGGCCCAGGGCGCCGCCGACCGCGAGCACCTGGACCAGCAGTACGGCCGTGATGAGCGTCGACTGGCTCAGGTCCAGCTCCTCGGAGCCGTACACCGACGCCTGCGAGATCACCGTCTGGATGCCGTCGTTGTAGATCAGGTACGCCAGCAGGAAGGAGAGCGTGAGCGGGGTGCGGCGCATCTCCCGGACGGTCGCCGCGAACTGCCGCCAGCCGTGCGCCGGGGCCCGCTCCATCGTCGTACGGCGGTCGCGCAGCCGCTTCAGGGGGACGAGGGTGAAGGCGCCCCACCACAGGCCCGCCGAGGCCAGGCAGATGCGGACCGCGGCCGACTCGGACAGGCCGAAGGAGTCGTGCGCGGTGTACAGGACCAGGCTCACGATCAGCATCAGCGAACCGGCGCCGTAGCCGAACGCCCAGCCGCGCGAGGAGACCGCGTCGCGTTCCTCGGGCGGCGCGATCTGCGGCAGGTAGGAGTTGTAGACGACCATCGACACGGCCAGCGACGCGTTCGCGACGATCAGCAGCGCGCCGCCCAGCAGATAGCGGTCGCCGTCCAGGAAGAACATGCCCGTGGTGGCCGCCGCCCCCACGTACGCGGCGAGCGCCAGCAGCGGCTTCTTGCGGCCCGTGCGGTCGGCCGCCGAACCCGCCAGCGGCATGGCCACGATCGCGATGATCACGGACAGGGACACGCAGTACGCGAAGAAGGAACCGGCCCGCACGGGTATCCCCAGCGGGTGCACGTACCCGTCCGCGTCCGCCGCCGACTTCGCGACCGACGTCAGATAGGGCCCCAGGAACACGGTCAGGGCGATCGTCGAGTAGACCGAGCAGGCCCAGTCGTAGACGTACCAGCCGTGCTGCTCGCGGCGCCGGGCGGCGGTGTCGTCCGCCTCGTCCGGCCGCAGCGTCTGCGTACCCATCGGCGATCTGCCCTTCCCCTGGAACGGACCGCGCGGGGTGTCAGACCCAGGAGCCCCGTTCCTGAAGAACCTTGCGCAGTGTGTCGATGTGATCGGTCATGATGCCATCGACTCCCAGGTCCAGGAGACGGTGCATCCGCTCGGCCTCGTTGACCGTCCACACGTGGACCTGCAACCCCAGCGCGTGCGCGGTGCGCACGAAGCGCCGGTCGACCACGGGGATCCCCGACTGCGCCTCGGGCACCTGCGCGGCCACCGCCGACCGGCGCACCGGCGCGGGCAGCCCCCAGGACCGCAGCCGCAGGTCGAGAACGCCCCGGGTGCCGTACGAGGTCGCCAGCCGCGGCCCGGCCAGGCGCTGGGCGAGCACGACGCGGGCCTCGGAGAACGAGCCCAGGCAGACGCGGTCCCAGGCGTCGGCGCGTTCCAGCAGGTCGAGCAGCGGGTCCAGGGCGGGTGCGGCCTTGCAGTCGACGTTCCAGCGGGCCTCGGGGAACTCTTCGAGCAGCTCCTCGAAGAGGGGCACCGGTTCGCTGCCCGCCACGCGCGCGTGCCGCACGTCCGCCCAGGGCAGGTCGGCGATGCGGCCCGCGCCGTCGGTGACCCGGTCGAGGGTCGCGTCGTGCAGGGCGACGAGCCTGCCGTCGGCCGTGGCGTGCACGTCCGTCTCCAGGTAGCGGTAGCCGGCCGCCACGGCGCGCCGGAACTGGGCCGCGGTGTTCTCCAGGCCGTCCGCCGAACCGCCCCGGTGGGCGAAGGCGATCGGGCCCGGATGGTCGAGGTAGGGATGGCGAACGGTCGGGGTCACCGACGCAGTATCGCCCGCTCGGGTGACCCGGTGGCAACGACCGTGCTGCGGCCCGATGCCGCCGGGACGGCGAACACCCGCAGGAAGTACTGCGCGAGCGGTCCGATGGTCACCGCGTACAGGATCGTGCCGACGCCGACCGTGCCGCCGAGCAGGAATCCGGTGCCGACGACGGCGATCTCGACGGCCGTGCGCATGAGCCTGAGCGAGCGGCCCGTGCGCCGGTGCAGACCGGTCATCAGGCCGTCGCGCGGGCCGGGGCCGAACCGGGCGGAGATGTAGAGGCCGGTGGCCGCGCCGTTGAGCAGGATGCCCGCCAGTAGCAGCGGGACGCGGACGGCCAGGGAGTGCACGGTCGGCACGAGACCGAGCGTGGCGTCGATGGCCAGGCCGACGACGAACACGTTGGAGACCGTGCCCAGCCCCGGCCGCTGGCGCAGCGGGATCCACAGCAGCAGCACGGCCGCGCCCACGAAGATCGACACCACCCCGATGCTCACCCCGGACCGGTCGGCCAGCCCCTGGTGCAGCACGCCCCACGGCTCCAGCCCGAGCCCCGCCTCCACCAGCAGCGCCGAACTGGCGCCGTAGAGGGCGAGCCCGGCGTAGAGGTGGACGAGACGGCGTACGAGGCGCCGCGGCGGGACGCCGGGGTCGGGCAATGGACTGCTCGGCGCGGACAAGTGGTGCCCCCCTGTGGTGGTAGTGGCCTGGCGCGTGCCACTCTGTGGCGTGGAAGCGGAACGCATCCATGGCCAATTCGGGGAAGGTGGACTGAGATCATGGCGCAGTGGACTTCGGCGGTGGGTGCCGCTCAGCTCGCCCGGCTGCTCACCTCCCAGCAGGACCGCCCCGCGGGCCCCCCCCCCCGGCGCCCGCCCGCCTACCGCGCGCTCGCCGACGGCGTCCGCCTCCTCGTCCTGGAGGGCCGCGTCCCCGTCGCCGCCCGGCTGCCCGCCGAACGCGAACTGGCCCTCGCCCTGTCCGTCAGCCGTACGACGGTGGCGGCGGCGTACGAGGCGCTGCGCACCGAGGGGTTCCTGGAGTCGCGCCGGGGCGCGGGCAGCTGGACCTCCGTACCGGCGGGCAACCCGCTGCCCGCGCGGGGGCTGGAACCGCTGCCGCCCGAGGCGCTCGGCTCGATGATCGACCTGGGCACCGCCGCCCTGCCCGCGCCCGAACCGTGGCTCACGCGCGCGGTGCAGGGCGCCCTGGAGGAACTGCCGCCGTACGCGCACACCCACGGCGACTACCCGGCGGGGCTGCCGGTGCTGCGCTCGATGCTCGCCGAGCGGTACACCGCGCGCGGGATCCCGACCATGCCCGAGCAGATCATGGTGACGACCGGCGCCATGGGCGCGATCGACGCGATCTGCCACCTCTTCGGGGGCCGCGGCGAACGCATCGCGGTCGAGTCGCCGTCCTACGCCAACATCCTCCAGCTGATGCGGGAGGCGGGCGCCCGGCTGGTGCCGGTGGCGATGGCCGACGGGCTCGCGGGCTGGGACCTGGACCGCTGGCGGCAGGTGCTGCGCGAGGCGGCGCCCCGGCTCGCGTACGTGGTGGCCGACTTCCACAACCCGACCGGCGCGCTCGCCGACGAGGACCAGCGCCGCCGCCTGGTGGACGCGGCCCGCTCGGCCGGGACGGTCCTGGTCGTGGACGAGACGATGAGCGAGCTGTACCTGGACGACGACCTGCGGATGCCGCGCCCGGTGTGCGGCTTCGACCCGGGCGGCTCGACGGTGGTCACGGTCGGCTCCGCCAGCAAGGCGTTCTGGGCGGGCCTGCGGATCGGCTGGGTACGGGCCGCGCCGGACGTGATCCGCAGCCTGGTCGCCGCCCGCGCCTACGCCGACATGGGCACGCCCGTGCTCGAACAGCTCGCCGTGAACTGGCTGTTGAACACCGGCGGCTGGGAACAGTCCGGGGAACTGCGCCGGGCCCAGGCGCGCGACTGCCGCGACGCCCTGGTCGCCGCTGTGCGCCGGGAGCTGCCCGACTGGGAGTTCGAGGTCCCCGACGGCGGTCTGACCCTGTGGGTCCGCACCGGCGGCCTGTCCGGCTCCCGGCTGGCGGAGGCCGGGGAGCGGACCGGGGTACGGGTGCCGTCGGGGCCGCGGTTCGGGGTGGACGGGGCCTTCGAGGGCTATGTCCGGCTGCCGTTCACGGTCGGCGGCGCGGTCGCGGACGAGGCGGCGGTACGGCTGGCCGCGGCGGCGGAACTGGTGCGGACGGGGGCCAGCGGGACGGGGGAGTCGCCGCGGACGTTCGTGGCGTGAGAACGCCGGGCGCGTGGGCGCGGACGGTGTCCGTCCGTCGGTGCCCACCCGCCCGGCGCTCCGGGGCTGCCTGTCCGGCGGGCCGGGGCGGCGGCCCCGGCGGAGCTCACTCCACGCCCACGGCCTCCGCCCCCACCTCCGTCGCCTTCTTCTCCATGTCCACCGCGGTCTCGACCGCGGTGGTCCGCTCCGGCAGCAGGTCCAGTACCGCCTGACGGTGGGCCTCGCTGGTGGCGTCGTCGTACGGGTCCGGGGTGGCCGGGACTTGGAGGCGCAGGACGGGGCCGGAGCCCAGGCGGGCGTAACCGCGGCCCGGGGGCAGGTCCTTGACCGGGGTGGTGTGCGGCGGGGCGCCGAGGACCGCCTCCAGGAGGTCGGTCGCCGCGGGGCCGAGCACCACGCGCGCGCGGGTGTGCTGGCGCACCGCGTCGGACAGGCCGTCCACGGCGTCGAAGTGTTCGGCCACCACGACGGTGACGTTCGCCGCGCGGCCGTGCCGCAGGGGTACCTGGAGCAGGGACTGGGGGTCCTGATGGCCGTCGGCGAGTGCCACGTGGCCGAGCGCGCCCGGGCGGTCGAGCAGGATCCACAGCGGTCGCTGCACGTCGTCCGGCGGCTGGTGGCCGGCCTGCCGCGCGCGGCCCGCCGCGACCAGCCGCCGTTCCGTCTCGTGGGCCGCCCACTCCAGGCTCGCGACCGCACCGGCCAGGCCGCACTCGACGCCCAGGACGCCCTCGCGGCCGGTCAGGCAGGCGTACTCGCCGGTGCCGCCGCCGTCGACGACGAGGACGTCGCCGTGGCGCAGGGCCTGGAGGGCGACGGAACGCAGCAGGGTGGTGGCGCCGGTGCCGGGTTCGCCCAGGACCAGCAGGTGGGGTTCGGTGGAGCGGACGCCCGTGCGCCACACCACCGGCGGCACGTCGCGCTGTTCCTCACCGTAGGTGAGGGGAAGCGTGCGCTGGACGTCCGTCGGGTCGGTGAATCCGAGCACCGTCTCGCCCGGCGCGGTCACGAACCGCTGGGCCGCGATGTCGGTGGGCAGCGGCGGCAGCACGGTCACCGCCAGTTCGTTGCCCTCCTCGTCCCACGCGAAGTGGTACTCGCGGCCCCGGCCCGCCTTCGCGTACAGGAGCTGCTCGATGCGCGCGCGGGACTCCGGCTCGCCGTCCGTGAAGTACGCCGGGTAACGCAGCGCCAGCCGGGACACGCGGCCGGTGTCGTCGAAGTCGTAGGAGATGAACGCCCGGTCCCACTCGCCGCCGTGCTCGTAGAGCGGCGTGGGGTCGCCGGGGGCGGAGAAGTACGGGACCAGCGCGTCGTACAGGGAGCGCAGGCGTTTGCCCTGTGCCTCGTCCGGGCCGGTGGGCGCCGGGGCCGGGCGGTCGTGGCCCTTCCAGGCTGCCGCCGCCATCAGGGCGATGACGGCGAGCAGCGGTCCGTACGGCACCAGCGCCACGACCAGGACCACCGAGGCGGCCAGGAAGAAGAGCGGCCCGCGGCGGTCCTTCGGGGTGTCCGCCCACTTGCGCCGGCCGGCGGCCGCCAGCCGGCGCAGTCCACGGGTGACCGTGATCAGCGGGTGGAGGACGTCGGTGGCGCCGTCGGCCGCCGTCCGGGCCAGCTCCCGGCTGCGGGCGAGCTGTGCGCTGCCGTTGCTCAGAATGCGGGGGAGGGGGCGGCGGGCCACTTCGGTCTCCTGAAGGTGCGTACGTACGTCTGGAAGGGGACTCAGAACTTGATCCCGCCGAGGAGGCTCGCCAGGCTCTCGCCGCCGGCCTTGATGCTCGGGGCGATGGCGGTACTCGCGAGGTAGAAGCCGAACAGGGCGGAGACCATCGCGTGGGACGCCTTGAGGCCGTCCTTGCGGAAGAAGAGGAAGACGATGATGCCGAGCAGGACGACACCGGAGATGGACAGGATCATGTGGGTTCTCCTGGTTGATGGGGACGATCACCATGAGTTGTTCCAGGATCACAGCATGTATCCATACGACAAAAGGTGCAAATGGGTGTAAGGAGCGCATTTTCACTCGGGTGGCGGAGCCCTTCGGACCTGCCGGAACGGTCCGTCAGGGCGGGGTCGGTGAGGGAGAGAATCCGTGGGGAGCTTTGCCTCGGGCGGGGCCCGTCATGTGCCGCGGAAGCCAGTACGCTGACGATTCACCCGTACTAGTGAGAGGCGGTCCGGCCGATGAGTGAAGCCCCCGACCCGGAGGTCGTGGAGCTGGCGACGAAGATCTTCGATCTCGCGCGCACTGGCGAGACCGAGGCGCTCGTGGCCTATGTGGACGCGGGTGTGCCGGCCAACCTCACCAACGACCGCGGCGACTCCCTCGTGATGCTCGCCGCCTACCACGGTCACGCCGACGCCGTACGCGCCCTCCTGGAGCGCGGCGCCGAGGCCAACTACGTCAACGACCGTGGCCAGACGCCTCTCGCGGGCGCGGTCTTCAAGGGGTCGGACACGGTCATCCGGGCGCTCCTGGACGGCGGCGCCGATCCGACCGCGGGCATGCCGTCGGCCGTCGACACGGCCCGCATGTTCGGCAAGGCGGAGCTGCTCGACCTGTTCGGCGCTCGCTGATCGACCACCTCGGTCGGCCGGAACACCGGTCCGGCCGGGAACGGCACACATAACGGGGGAGGCGGGACAAGGCCGCCGGAAATACGGTCGCGGCAGCGTCGGACGCCGGGTCATCATGACGTCGTGATTCACGGACGTGATGGCTGGGCAGGTGTTGCCGCACCGCGCGGGCCGTGATGCGGCCCGCCTGGGCCACCGACGAGAGGCAGAGGAAGATGGTCTACAACAAGCAACGGACGTTGGGCGCCCCGACGTGTAGTCACGCGGCCAGGTAGTGCGTGTTCCCCGGTTGCGTCGACGCTTGATGTGAGGCTGTTTCCCATGTTCGATCCGGTCATAGCGCCCAGCGGTACGCTGCTCGGCCTGCTTCAGCGGGGCCGCGGCGACGGCACGCTGCACGCACTCACGGCACCACGCGCGGAAGCGCTCGCGGCCCTGAACCACTGTGTGCTGCGCGACCCCCGCCACGACTGGCAGGTGGAGAACCGCTCCCTCTACTACGCCCGCCTGTACCTGGACCTCGGCGGCGACCTGCGCGCCATCCAGGAGCACCTCTTCGACGCCGAGGACGTCCTGGACGACGAGGAGTCCCGCACCGGACTCGCCCTCGCCGTCCTCGGACACCTCGCCTCGTACGGCAGGAAGGACGCGCTCGCGCTGCTGCGCCGGTACGCGGCGACCGGCGCCAACTGGGCCTGGGCCCTGGACGAACTGGCCCTGCGCGACGACGACTCGGGCCTGCGCTCGCTCGCCCTGCCCGTGCTCGCCCGCTTCCCGGCCGACCCCGAGGGCGAGGCCGAACTCGCCGCCGCCGTACGGGACTCCTTCGAACCCCGGCCCTGGCGGCTGTGGGCGGACGACCCGCGGCCGTACATCGGCGCACGCGTGCGTGCCGCCCAGGAGACCGGCTGCTTCGACCGATGGCAGCGTCAGATGCGACCCTCCGGACCCCGGCCCGACTGGAGCGTCGGCGCGGTCTTCGAATGGGCACAGCAGGGCCTCGACCGCGGCGCCCCGCTGCACGTTCCGGCCGCCCGCTGCCTGACGGCCGTCGCGGGCCCCGAGGACCGGGCCGAGATCCTCGCCGCGGCCCGCACCGGCGGCGACGGCGCCCGCTGCACCGCCCTGCGCTACCTGGCCGACGGCAATGATCCCGAGGCCCTCGACCTCGTCTCCGCCGCCGTCGACGACGGATCGTCCCTGGTCGTCGAGGCCGCCGTGGACGCCTTCGAACGCATGCGCAGCGTCGCCGCCGTCGACCGCGCGCGCGGGTGGGCCCGCCGGCCCGACGCCCTCGGCGCCGCCGCCGGCCGGATGCTCGCCTGCCGGGGCGGCACCCGCGACAGCGACCTGGTGCTCGGCGCGCTGCGCGAGGCCGTACGGGGCGAGGGACCCGACGCGCCGACCCTGTGGACCCTGGTCGACGGCACCGGACGGCTCGGCATCGTGTGCGCCGCGCCCGTCCTGCGGCACATCTACCGCGAGACCGCCTCCTCCCATCTGCGCGGCCGGGCCGCCCGCGCCCTGGCCGCAACCGATCCCTCCTTCGCCGCCGGGTTCGCCGTCGAGTGCCTGTGGGACTGCGAGGAGACCACCCGGGAGATCGCCGCCCGGCACGCCGAGACGGGGGACGCGCGCGTCGTCGAACGCCTGCGCAGGCTCGCCGCCGATCCGGCGGAGGAGGACGAAGTACAGACGGCGGTCCGCAGCCGCATCGGGCGGGACGCCTCCGCCGAGTAGGACCGCGGGCGTCCGGCGGGCAACGGGGGGCCTGTCCGATATCCGCCTCGGCCATCCACCGCGGTGCCACCGGGAATGCGCCGTCCGTGGCGTCGTATGAACGTTCGGTGACTCGCGGGTCGGGGTCGTATGGACGGCGGCCGACCTGCACGGGGGTGCGAGTCAACGCTCACGGGACGTTTCCCGTTCGGAAAGATCCACGTTGACGCGGGCACGTCCAGTGCGGCGACAACACCCGTATGCGTGTCGTCATCGTGACCGAATCCTTTCCCCCCGACGTGAACGGCGTGGCCCATTGCGCCCTCCAGACCGCCCGACACCTCGTCGATCGCGGTCACGCCCCTCTCGTCGTCGCCCCGGCCACCGCCGCCGGGAGTGAGGCCGACGCCCTCGCGCCGTGCCCCGTCGTCCGTGTCCCCTCCCTACCGCTCCCCGGCTACCCCCAGGTCCGCGTCGCCCTGCCCAGCCGGCGGGTCGCCGCAGCCATCGCCGCACACCGCGCCGACGTCGTCCACCTGGCCAGCCCGTTCGTCCTCGGCGTCCGCGGCATGGCCGCCGCCGCCCGGCTCGGCATCCCCGCCGTGGCCGTCTACCAGACCGACCTCGCCGGATACGCCCGTACGTACATGGGCGCGGGCGAGGCCACCGCCTGGCGGCGGATCCGCTCCGTGCACGCCGCCGCCGACCGCACCCTCGCCCCCTCCACGGCCGCCCAACACGACCTGGAGACCCACGGGGTGCCGCGGGTACGGCTGTGGGCGCGCGGCGTCGACACCGTCCGCTTCCGCCCAGACCGCCGCGACGAGGACCTGCGCCGCGAACTCGCCCCGGGCGGCGAGGTGATCGTCGGCTACGTCGGCCGGCTCGCCGCCGAGAAGCAGGTCGAACTCCTGTCCGGAGCCTGCGAACTGCCCGGTGTCCGCGTCGTCGTGGTGGGCGACGGGCCCAGCCGGGCCGGACTCGGCCAGGCGCTGCCCGGCGCGGTCTTCCTCGGGCGCCGCACCGGGGATGAACTCGCCCGGATCTTCGCCTCGTTCGACGTCTTCGCGCACACCGGCCCGTTCGAGACCTTCTGCCAGACCGTGCAGGAGGCCATGGCCAGCGGCGTCCCGGTGGTCGCGCCCGCCGCGGGCGGCCCGCTCGACCTGGTCGACCACGGCCGCACCGGGCTGCTCGTCCCGCCGCGCGACGCGAACGCCGTACGGGACGCCGTGGCCACCCTGGCCGCCGACCCCGCCCTGCGGTTCACCTACGGCGCCGCCGCCCGCGCCACCGTCGAGGGGCGCACCTGGGCGGCCGTCGGCGACCAGCTGATCGAGCACTACACGGACGTGCTCGCCGCGCGGACGGCGGTGGCCGCGTGAACCGGCCCCTGCGCATCGTCCGGCTCGCCAACTTCGTCGCGCCCTCCTCCGGCGGCCTGCGCACCGCCCTGCGCGAGCTGGGCAAGGGCTTCGCGGCGGCCGGGCACCAACCGGTGCTCATCGTGCCCGGCGAGCGGCACACCGACCGCGACACCGAACAGGGCCGCGTGATCACCCTGCCCGGACCGCTGCTGCCCGGCACCGGCGGCTACCGCGTCCTGACCGACAAACGGCGCGTGGCCGCCCTCCTGGCGGAACTCGCCCCCGACCGCCTGGAGGTCTCCGACCGCACCACCCTGCGCTGGACCGGCCGCTGGGCCCGGCGCGCCCGGGTCCCCGCCGTGATGGTCTCCCACGAGACCGCCGACGGCGTCCTGCGCACCTGGGGCCTGCCCGAGGGCGCGGCCCGGCGGACCGCCGACGCCCTCAACGTCCGTACGGCGCACACCTACGCGCGCGTGGTGTGCACGACGGAGTTCGCCGAGCGCGAGTTCGTCCGCATCGGCGCCCGCAACGTCGTCCGTGCGCCGCTGGGCGTCGACCTGGAGCAGCGGCACCCCGCCCTGCGGGATCCGGCGCTGCGCGCCCGGCACGCGCGCGGGGACACGACGCTGCTCGTGATGTGCTCCCGGCTGTCCGTCGAGAAGCGGCCCGGCACGGCCCTGGACGCCCTCCAGGCGCTCCTGGGGCGCGGGCGGCGCGCGGTGCTCGTGGTCGCCGGGGACGGGCCGCTGAAGGCCCGGCTCGAACAGCGGGCGCGCGAACGGCGGCTGCCGGTGACCTTCCTCGGGCACGTCGGCGACCGCGCGCTGCTGGGCGCCCTCCAGGCGTCCGCCGACGTGTGCCTGGCCCCCGGGCCCGCGGAGACCTTCGGGCTCGCCGCCCTGGAGGCGATGGCCTGCGGCACGCCCGTGGTCGCCAGCGCCTCCTCCGCCCTGCCCGAGGTCATCGGCGCGGCCGGTGCCACCGCCGCGGACTCCGGCGCCGCCTTCGCGGACGCCATCGAGGGGCTCCTGGAGCGCCCGGAACACGAACGCCGGGAGACGGCACGCGCGCGTGCGGAGTGCTTCGGGTGGGGGACGGCCGTGGCCGCGTTCCTGGCGGCGCACGACGCGGCACCTGTGCCGGTCGCTCCCACGCGCGCGTGGGAGCACGAGAACGGGGGCGGCCGTCCCGCCGAGGCGGTTGTCCCCGTCGCGGCGTCCGAGACCGTCCCGGAGGGTGCCCGATGAGACCGCTGCGGTTCGTGGCGCTCGGCGACTCGCTGACCGAAGGGGTGGGCGACCGGGTCGACGAGGAGTGGCGCGGCTGGGCCGCGCTGCTCGCCGACGGGCTGTCCGACGGGCCCGTGGAGTTCACCAAACTCGCGGTCAGCGGGGCCCAGACCAGGGACGTCCTGGAACGCCAGACCCCGGCCGGGCTCGCCCTGCGCCCCGACCTCGTCTCCGTCGTCGTCGGCGTCAACGACACCCTCCGCTGCACCTTCGACATCCACACCGTCGCCGCCCGCCTCGACGAGGTGTACGGCGCCTTCCACGCGCAGGGCGCGACCCTGTTCACCGCCTGCCTGCCCGACCCCGGGGCGATGCTCGGGCTGCCGGGCCCGCTGGCCCATCCGCTCGCCCGGCGCCAACGGGCGGTCAACACCGTCGTGCACGCCCTCTCCGAGCGGTACGGCGCGGTCCACCTGCACGCGGCGGAGGGCGAGTGGATCACCGACCGCGCCCTGTGGAGCGCGGACCGGCTGCACCCGGGCGAACGCGGCCACCGGCGGCTCGCCGCGCACAGCCACGCCCTGCTCGCCGAGGCGGGCCTGGCGACCGGCGCGGTGCCCTCGCTCCGGCCCGAGGCCGTGGATCCCACCCGCTCGGCGAGCCTGCGGTGGCTGGTCACCGCCGGGACCGCCTGGGTGGCCCGGCGGTGCACCGACCTGCTCCCGCAACTGCTCCGGCTCGCCGCCTCCGAGGTCCGCCACCGGGCCCGGGGCACGAGTGGCCGCCTCGACCTGAGCGCCTCCCACGCGGTGGCCTCCGCACTGGCCGCCCTGTCGGTGGCGGAACGGGGGCGGGGGCCGGACGTGGCGTGAGGGCGGCCGTGTCCAGGGGGGGCGCGCCGTCAGCGGCGGCGTACGCCCACGAACCGCACCGGCGTGCCCGGGACGGCCTGGGCCGCCGCCGGGAGGTCCTCCGGGCGGACCACCGCGATCACCGGGTAGCCCCCGGTGGTCGGGTGGTCGGCCAGGAACACCACCGGGCTGCCGTCGGGCGGGACCTGGACGGCGCCCAGGACCATGCCCTCGCTGGGGAGTTCGCCGGGGCGGGCGCGTTCCAGGACGGGGCCCTCGGTGCGCAGGCCGATGCGGTTGCTCGCCGACGACACGCGGTACGCGCGCGTGAGGAACGTCCGTACGGCCGCTGCCGTGAACCAGTCGTCGCGCGGGCCGGGCGTGACGCGCAGCACGAGTTCGGCGGGCGGAGCGGGCTGCGCGGCGACGTCCACGCGTGCGTGCGGGCCGAACGGCTGCCCCAGGGGGAGCACCGTGCCGTCCGCGAGGGGGGCGGGTCCGAGCCCGGAGAGCAGATCCGTGGAGCGGCTGCCGAGCACCGGCTCGACGGCCACTCCGCCCGCGACGGCGACGTAACCGCGCACCCCCGCGCGTGCGTGCCCGATGTCGAGCAGGGCGCAGGCCGGTACCCGGAACGGGGCACCCCAGGGTGCGGGGCGCCCGTCCACGGTGACCGGGCAGGGGGCGCCGCCGACCGCCACCGTGACCGCCGAACGCGGTCGCAGGGCACACCCGTTGAGCGTGGTCTCCAGGACGGCCGCCTCCGGGGGATTGCCGACCAGCCGGTTGACGAGCGCCGCCGCGGGCGGATCGAGCGCGCCCGAACGGGGCACCCCGAGATGCGCGTATCCGGGGCGGCCGAGGTCCTGCACGGTGGTCAGCGCTCCGGCCCGGACGACGGCGAGTGCGCGGTCGCTCACGTGGTACCTGCCGGTGCGGAGGGGGCTTCCGGGCCGGTGGTTTTTTCCGCTCCGAGAGGAATTTCGCTTTCCGCTCGGAGCGGAACGAATTCGGCTTCCGCTCCGAGCGGAACAAAACGCACCTGGGCGCCCGGCGCCAACAGCGCCGCAGGCACCCGCGTGTGGTCCCACAGGACCGCGTCCGTCGTGCCGATCAACTGCCAGCCGCCCGGGGACGAGCGCGGATACACCCCGGTGTACGGCCCCGCGAGCGCCACCGAACCGGCGGGCACACCGGTGCGCGGGGTGGCCCGGCGCGGCACGTCGTAGCGGGCGGGCAGACCCGTGAGGTAGCCGAAGCCGGGCGCGAACCCGCAGAAGGCCACCCGGAACTCGGCGGCGGCGTGGATGCGGGCCACCTCGTCGACGGGTACGCCCCAGTGCGCGGCCACGTCCGGCAGGTCGGGGCCGTCGTACCGGACGGGGATCTCGACGGCGGCCTCGGTGCGCGGGGCGGCCGGCGGGATGTCCCAGGAGGCGAGCCGGGCCGCCCACCGGGAGGGGTCCGCCAGGCCGTCCAGGAGGACCGTACGGGCCGCAGGGACGATCTCGCCGACGATCAGGTCCCCGGCGGCCCTGCGGCGCAGCAGCTCGGCGTGCAGGGCCTCGGCCTCGGCGCCGGAGGGCAGTTCGACGAGCAGGGCCCGGTCGCCGACCGGAAGCGCCCTCATACGAACGCCGCCACACGGACGCCGGACGACTCCAGGGCGGACCGCACCCGGCGGGCCAGACCCACCGCGCCGGGCGTGTCGCCGTGCAGGCACAAAGAACGCGCGCGGACGGCGATACGGCCGCCCGTGTGCGCCTCGACCTCGCCGGAGCGGGCCAGGCCCACCGCCCGTGCCACGACCGTGTCCGGATCGGTGACGACGGCGCCGTCCCGGCCGCGCGGCACCAGCGTGCCCTCCGCGGTGTACGCGCGGTCCGCGAACGCCTCGGTGACGGCCGGGAGTCCGGCCTTGCGGGCCACCTCGAGGAAGCGCGAGCCGGGCAGCCCGAGCACCGGCAGGGCGGCGTCGGCGAGCAGCACGCCCTCGACGACCGCCTCGGCCTGCTGCTGGTCGTGCACGATCCGGTTGTAGAGCGCGCCGTGGGGCTTCACGTACGACACGCGCGTGCCCGCCGCGCGCGCGAAGACCTCCAGGGCGCCGATCTGGTAGGCGACCTCCGCGGCCAGTTCGGCGGGCGGCACGTCCATGGCGCGCCGCCCGAAACCGGCCAGGTCGCGGTAGGAGACCTGGGCGCCGATCCGTACACCGCGCGTGGCCGCCAGCTCGCACACCCGCCGCATGGTGGCCGCGTCCCCGGCGTGGAACCCGCAGGCCACGTTGGCGCTGGTGACGACGGTCAGCAGCTGCTCGTCGTCGGTGAGCTGCCAGCGGCCGAAGCCCTCGCCGAGGTCGGCGTTCAGATCGATCATGCTCTCTCCTGGTCGGGCGGTGTCCTGTGGCGTGGTTCTGGCCGTCAGGCACCGCGGGGGAGGACGCGGTACTGCTCGTCGCGCGCGTCCGTGATGAACATCCGGCCCGGTGCGTGGGTGATGGCGAACGGCGGGCGCGAGGCCATCACCGCGGCCTGCGGGGTCACGCCGCAGGCCCAGAACACCGGGATGTCGTCCGGTTCGGCGGCCACCGGGTCGCCGAAGTCGGGGCGGTCGAGGTCGGCGATGCCCAGGGCCGACGGCGGGCCCAGATGGACCGGGCCGCCGTGCACCGCCGGGTGGAGGCTGGTCTCGGTGATCGCGGTGTCCAGGAACCGGGGCGGCACCGGGCGCATCGAGACCACCAGGGGACCGTGCAGCCGTCCCGCGGGCCGGCACGGGCGGCTGGTGACGTACATCGGGACGTTACGGCCCTGCTCGATGTGGCGCATCGGCACGCCCGCCCCGGTCAGCGCCCACTCGAAGGTGAAGCTGCACCCGATGAGGAACGACACCAGGTCGTCGCGCCAGCGGTCCACGACGTCCGTGGGCTCGTCCACCAGCTCGCCGTGCTCCCACACCCGGTAGCGCGGCAGATCGGTGCGCAGATCCGCGCCGGGAGCGGTCTGGGGCGTGTTCCAGGAGCCCGCGTCGGTGACCTCCAGGACCGGGCAGGACCGCGGGTTGCGCTGGGCGAACAGCAGCATGTCGTAGGCCCAGTCGGCGGGCAGCGAGATCAGGTTGGCCTGGGTGTACCCGGCGGCGACCCCGGCGGTGGGACCCGACACGCCCGAGCGGAAGCGGGCCCGCGCGTCGTCGGGGGTCCACGCGTGCGCGTGCTCGTCGAGTTCGGTCACGGGACGGTCCTCGGTGACACGGTTCACTGGAGTTCCTTTCCACGGGTCTCCGGCAGGCCGAGCAGCGCGAGCGCGGCCAGGCCGTAGCCGATCGCGCCGAAGACCAGCGCCCCGCCCACGCCCCAGCTGTCCGCCAGGAAGCCGACCGTGGTGGGGAAGACGGCGCCGACCGCGCGTCCGGTGTTGTACGTGAAGCCCTGTCCGGTGCCACGCACGGCTGTCGGGTACAGCTCGCTCAGGAACGAACCGAAGCCGCTGAAGATCGCCGACATGCAGAACCCGAGCGGGAAACCGAGCACCAGGAGGGCGGTGTTGGCCCCGTGCGGAATGTTCGCGTACGCCAGGATGCAGAGCGCGGACAGGACGGCGAAGAGCAGGATGTTGCGTTTGCGGCCGAGTTTGTCGGTGAGATAGCCGCCGGTCAGGTAGCCGATGAAGGCGCCGGAGATGAGGAACGTCAGGTACCAGCCGGTGCCGACGACCGACAGGCCGCGCTCGGTCTTCAGGTACGTCGGCACCCAGGTGGCCAGCGTGTAGTAGCCGCCCTGGACACCGGTGGACAGCAGGCTCGCGAACAGCGTGATCCGCAGCAGACCCGGTGCCTGGGCCGTGCCCGGCCGGAAGATCGTCGCGAAGGACGCCTTCCAGTCGCCCTGCGCGCGGTCGACGTCCGCGCGCGGGGCGTCGTGCACCCGGCCGCGCACCCACAGCACGAGCAGCGCGGGCAGGGCGCCGGTCCAGAACACCACGCGCCAGGCCAGGTCGTCGCCCACGTGGGTGAACACGACCGTGGACACGGCCACCGCGAGTCCCCAGCCGACGGCCCAGGAACTCTGGATCGCGCCGAGCGTACGGCCGCGGTGCCTGGCGCTCGCGTACTCGGCGACCAGGACCGCGCCGACGGCCCACTCGCCGCCGAAGCCGAGGCCCTGGAGGGCGCGGAAGACCAGCAGGGTCTCGTAGTTGGGCGCGAAACCGCAGGCGACCGTGAACATGGCGTACGTCATCACCGTGATCAGCAGGGCCTTGACGCGCCCGAAGCGGTCGGCGACCACGCCCGCGACGGCGCCGCCGATCGCCGAGACCACCAGGGTGACGGTCGTGAACAGGCCCGTCTGACCGCTGTCCAGATCGAAGTACGCGGCCAGCGCGACCATCGTCAGCGGCAGCGTGAAGTAGTCGTACGAGTCCAGGGCGTAGCCGCCGAACGCGCCCGCGAAGGCGCGCCGGCCCCGCGGACCGAGTGCGCGCAGGAAGGCGAACGCGCCCTCGTCGGCGACGGGTTCGCCCGCGCCGGCGGGGGCTTCGGCGGACAGGGCCCGGGATGGAGGGGTCGTACTCATGTGCACCTCGCAGAGAGGGACGGAGGGTGCTGGGGAATGAGCCGTGCGGTGCGGGTGACGCCGGGTGGTCCGTGGTCCGTGGTGCCGTGCGGGGGCGCCGGGGAGCGGTGCGGTGGAGCGGTGGTGCCGAGCGGCGGTGCGGTGGTGCTTGTCGAGAAAGGTAGAGGATCGTTGAACGATCCCTCAATACCCGTGTTGTTTCGTTCTTGTATCTGCGATTGAATTCCGGGCATGGCAGAGGATCTGACGGGACTGGCCGACGACCGCGCCCTGTTGGGCCGCACCAGCACCGCCGAGCGGGTTTCGGACATCCTCAGAAGCCGCATCGCGGAGGGGTACTTCCCGCCCGGGACCCGGCTGTCCGAGGACAGCATCGGCGGCGCGCTCGGCGTCTCCCGCAACACCCTCCGCGAGGCGTTCCGGCTGCTCACGCACGAACGGCTGCTCGTCCACGAGCTGAACCGGGGCGTCTTCGTCCGGGTGCTCACCGTCGAGGACGTCGAGGACATCTACCGCACCCGGAGCCTCGTCGAGTGCGCCGTCGTCCGCGGCCTCGGGCAGCCGCCGTACGCCGTCGACGGGCTCGCCGAAGCGGTCGCGAACGGGCAGCGGGCGGCGCGCGAAGGTGACTGGAAAGGGGTGGCCACGGCCAACATCCACTTCCACCGGGAACTGGTCGCCCTCGCCGGCAGCGTCCGCACCGACGAACTCATGCGCAGCGTCTTCGCCGAACTCCGGCTCGCCTTCCACGTCGTGGACGATCCGAAGCGGCTGCACGAGCCGTACCTCGCCCGCAACCGCCAGATCCTCCAGACCCTCCAGACGGGTGACCGCGACGAGGCGGAAAAACTCCTCGCGGTCTACCTCGACGACTCGCTGCACGGGCTGGTCGAGGTGTACGGGCGGCGGGTGCAGGGGGTCGGCTGAACGGGCGGCGGGCACCCGCCCCGCCATTTGGGACGTTGTCAGACCCAGCACCTAGTCTGTGCACCGTGACTTCGCCTGCATCGACGGACAGCGTTCCGCCCCAGCTCAGCGCGGGGCCGCGGCCCGCGCCCGCGCCGGCCGCCGACGAAGGGCTCGCGCGGCGGCTGCGCGCGCTCGCCTGCACCGCACCGCTGCACGACCTGGACGCCCGCAAGGCGAACCTCGCCGGCGAGTACTCGGTCTACGGCATGGCCGAGGTCGCCCTCGCCGCCATCGACCTGGTCACCCTGAACATGGACTTCGACACGGGCGCCGACCACGACCAGATAGTGGCCCGTCTCATCCCGCGCATCGCCGCCCAGGCCCCGCAGCGCCCGGTCGCCGAGCACGAGCGGGTGGCCCGCTGGGTGCTGGAGAACCTGATCAACGTCGGCAGCGTCGACCGCGGCTTCCGCGCCGTGTACGGCACGTTCGCCACGGACGGCACCTACGTCCGCCGCGACTACGACT
Source organism: Actinobacteria bacterium OK074 (assembly GCA_001298575.1). Classification (GTDB taxonomy): domain Bacteria; phylum Actinomycetota; class Actinomycetes; order Streptomycetales; family Streptomycetaceae; genus Streptomyces. The sequence continues at coordinate 50,376 of LJCV01000033.1, read as the reverse complement.
TCAAGCTCATCGAGGAGGTCCCCGGCTACGGCGGCAGCGTCTACCTCCGCACGACGGACGAGGCGGTCAACGTCCTCGTCGGCGCCCTCGACACGGACGTCACCAGCGCGCAGATCGCCGCCGAGGTCAAGCTTGAGGTCCTGATCAGCCGCGGCCGCCTCGCCGACGCCCAGCTCGCCGCGGAGCAGGCCCGGTACCGGACGGTGCAGTACTCCGAGACCCTGCGCCGCACCCTGGACGCGACGCGGCGCAACGTCCGTGCCGTGGACTGGCTCAGCATGGTCCCCGACATGATCGCCGAGGCCCTGGACCACGTCGCCGACCGGTACCGCCACGAGAACGCGATCCTCACCAACATCCGCCGCGCGCGCGACGAGTCCGAGGACGCCGAGCAGAAGCGACGCGCCGCGGAACTCGTCGACATCGTCAAGGACTGCATCCGACGGCATACACAGTTGCAGTCCCGGCTGCTCGAAGCGGGGCCGTTGTTCCGCGCGGAGCAGGACCGGCAGGCGTTCGCCACGCCGATGACGACCTCCGGGATCGACCTGTACGGGCATCTCGTGGCGCCGGTACTGCCGCTGCCGGTCGCGGACGCCGTCCGGGTCACCAGCGCGTTCTTCGACCGCGGGGTCGGGTTCCGCACGCGCGCGTCCGTACGGATGGGGGATCTCGTCGACCTCCTGTTGACGCCTCCCGTGGAGCGGGAGCACCTGGGCGCGGAGATGCCCGAGCCGGACCTGATCGCCACGCCCGACGACAGCCGGTTCAGCGAGGAGCAGTTGGCCGCCGCCATGGAGTTGCTGGACCTGCCCGCGGACGCCCCTCGGCGGTTGTCGGGGCTGCTTGCCGAGGCTCGGCGGCTCGATCCCGAACTTCCCTATCTCGTTGCCCTGCTGGCCGTGCACGCGGCCAGTCCGGCCGTGGGGACGGCTTATCGGCAGGGTGAGGAGAAGCTGTTGTTCGCCGTGGACGACGGGACCGAGCTGGACGATCCGGAGTTCGGTGGGGCGGATTTGATCGTGGGGGTCGCTCTGCTGGATGCGGTGGGGATGGCTGCGGGGCGGACGGAGGCGGCGTGAGGGGGTGCCTGTTGTTTGCCGACCGCGGGCCCGTTGTGGCTGATCGCGCCCACGCGGCGGCAGCCGCATATCAGACGCAGCCCCGCGCCCCCATAGGGGCGGCTGTTCCCCGTCCCGTTTTCAAGGTCGACCAGAGCAAGGAGCCCCAACCGTGACCGAGGCCCTCGAACGGAGCGAACCGGAGGCCGCTCCCGCGCCCGCCACCGCCGTCGTCACTCCTGGCGACGCCGCCGACGCCGCCCGGCTCGTCGCGTTCGGGCTTCAGCCCAAGTTGCAGCCCGCCCGTGACCAGGAGTACGCCGAGTTGTTGCGGCGGTACCGGGAGGATCCGCCCTTCGCCCGGCTCGCCGATGCCGTTGCCGCCGGGCTCGGGCTGATCGTGCTGGAGGTGTCCCCGCGTGCCGGGATGGCGGTGACCGCCGCCGAGGACTCCGTGTTCGCCGTGCGGATGGGGGACTACGCGCGCCGGGCCGCCGCCGACTCCGGGGACCGGTTCCTGCACGGGCTCGCCCATCTCGCCGTCGCCGCGCTCGCGTTTCCCCGGCCGGAGGACCTCGCCGACGACGGGTACATCGGGCGCGTCAGCGTCAACGGCGTCGACGCGTTCGTCCGGCAGGCGTGCCGGCGGCTGGAGGAGCGGGCCGAGGAGTTGGGGCAGAACACCGACCCGGCCAGCGACGCGCCCGGGCTGGAGGCCGCCTGGCGGATCTGGGCCAGACGCACCGCCACCGGTGCCACCAAGGACGCGCGCCGGCTGGCCGGTTCGACCACCGGGATCATCGGCAAGGCCGTTGCCTTTCTGACCGATTCGGGGTTCTTGCAGCGGACGGGGGACGACGGGGGCGGTACCTACCGCACCACGGCCCGCTACCAGCTCCAGGTGCGGGACATGGCCGGCAGCGCCGCCATGGCCGAGCTGCTCGAACTGGGCGTGGTGCCCGTGACCGACGGCACGGCGTCCCTGCTGCCCGGCGAGGACATCGACGATCTGGAGCTGGTCGCCGACGCCGGGCTGCCGTTCCACTCCTGATGCCCCTGCGACCCCCGTAGCCCCGTAGCCCCCGAACCACCGCACGTTTCCCCAGACTTACAGACTTACGACGAGAGTCCGCCCATGTACGAGCTGTCCCGGGTCCGCCTCTACTCCATCGGGCCGGCCGGTGCGCGCTATGCCGACACCGTGCTCGACCTGCGGGGTGTGGGCGAGCCCGTGCCCGACCCCGCGCCCACCCAGGCGGAGTTCTTCGAGGAGGAGCCCGTCGGCCCGCCGCGCCGGCCCGCGCCCGCGGGCGTGCTCTTCCTGGAGAACGGCGGCGGCAAGTCCGTACTCCTGAAGCTGATCTTCTCCGTGATGCTGCCCGGTCACCGCAACACCCTGGGCGGCGCCAGCTCCGGCGTGCTGCGCAAGTTCCTGCTCGCCGAGGACTGCGGGCACGTGGCCCTGGAGTGGCAGCACACGCTCACCGGCGAATGCGTGGTCGTGGGTAAGGTCAGCGAGTGGCGGGGGCGGCAGGTCTCCAACGACCCGCGGAAGTTCGCCGAAGCCTGGTACTCCTTCCGGCCCGGCCCGGGGCTCGCGCTGGACAACCTTCCGGTCGCCGAGTCCACCGCCGTACGGGTGCCCGTCGAGGGGGCCTCGGGGGCGCAGGGGCGGCGGCGGACCATGAAGGGGTTCCGGGACGCCATCACCGAGGCCGGGAAGGCGTATCCGCACCTCGACGTGCACTGGGAGGAGATCCACGACCGGTGGAACGAGCACCTGACGGATCTCGGACTGGACCCCGAACTCTTCCGCTATCAGAGGGAGATGAACGCCGACGAGGGTGAGGCCGCCGGGCTCTTCGCCGTCAAGAAGGACTCCGACTTCACCGATCTGCTGCTGCGGGCCGTCACCGACACGCGGGACACCGACGGCCTCGCCGACCTCGTCGGCGGGTTCGGCAACAAGCTGGGGCGCCGCGCCGAACTGATGGCCGAACGGGACTTCACGGCCGGGTCCGTCGACCTGCTCGGGCGGATCGTCGAGGCCGCCCAGGGGCGCTCCCGCGCGCGTGACATCCACGCCGGGGCCGAGCGCCGCACCCGGGCCCTCGCCCGGCGGCTGTCCGCGCGGGGCGTGCGCGAGCGGGTCCGGGCCGCCGACCTCGCCCAGCGGGTCACCGCCGCCGCGTACGCGGTCACGCACGCCGAGGGCGCCCGGCGGCGCAGTGCCCTGATCGCGGCCGAACTCGCCTACCGGCACGCCTCGTTGGCGCTCGCGGGCGCCGAGAAGACCGCCGCCGCGCAGAAGCGCGAACTGGCCGACGCCCGGCAGCTGTTCACCGCCTGGCAGGCCGCCGAGGCCGTCCTGCGCCACCGCGCCGCCACCGACCGCTCCGCGCGCGTGGCCGCCGCGATCCTGGAGGCCGAACGGGACGCGGCCCCCGCGCTCGCCGCCCGCGCCAAGGCCGCCGTCGACCTCGTACGGGCCCTGCACGTCGCCGCGGAGAGCGCCGAGACCCTCGCCAACGAGGGGGAGGAGCGGTCCGTCGCGCTCCAGGAGGCGGGCGAGGCCGCGCACCGGGACTCGACCGCCGCCGCCACCGAGGCGCAGCGCGCCCGCAGCGAGGTCGGGCACCTCAAGCAGCGGCTCGCCGAGGTCGAGCAGGAGACCGCCGAGGCCGTCCGCGCGGGCTGGCTCGACGACAGCGCGCCCGACGCCGACCCCGCCAGGGCCGCGCTCGCCGCCAGTGACGCCGAGAAGAGCACCGTCGCCGCCTGGGACACCGCGCGCGAGGCGTCCCACCGGGCCGCCGAACACGCGCGCGAGACCGCGTCCGCCGAGAGCCGCGCCGAACTGACCGCCGCCCGCGCGGCCGACGCCGCGACCGCGGCCACGCGCGCGTACGACGGCGAACGCCGCACCGCACAGGCGCTGGCCGCCGAGGAACGGCTCGCGGAGCTGCTGAGCCTGTCCGGCACCGACGTACGCGGCAAGGTGCCTCAGCCCCGGCACGAGCCCGAGCACGCGGACGACGAAGCCGCCGAGGGCGCCCTCACGCCCGAGGAACTCGACCGGTTCGCCGACGAGTTGCGCGAACTCCTCGACGACGCGGTCGGCTCCGCCGAGCGCCAGCTGTTCGAGCTGCGCACGGCCGCCGCCGACGACTCCCGCATCCTCGGTGCCCTCGGCGACGGCGGGCTGCTGCCGCCGGGGCCCGACGTGCTGGCGACCGTGGAGTTCCTCGGCGAGCACGGCATCCCCGCCCTGCCCGGCTGGCGCTACCTCGCCCAGGCCGTCGACCCCGCCGACCACGCGCGCGTGCTCGCCGCCCGGCCCGAACTCGTCGACGGCGTGATCATCACCGACCCGGACTCGCACACCCGCGCGCGCGAGGCGCTCGGCGACGCCGCGCTGCTGCCGCGGTCCGCCGTCGCGGTGGGCACCGCCGCCGCCCTGCTCGCGCCCACCCCGGCCCTCGACGACAGCGACACCGGCGTCTTCCTCGTACCGCCGAACCCGGCCATGCACGACGAGCACGCCGCCGACGAGGAACGCCAGACGCTGCGCGCCCGGGCCACCGCGCGCGACGAGGAGATCCGCGCGCTCGCCGCCCGCCTCGGCAAGGACCGCGAACTGACCGCCCGGCTCGCCTCCTGGCGCACCGGCTGCCCGGCCGGACGCCTTGTCGAACTGGCCGAAACCGCCCGCGAGGCACGGGAGTTCGCCGAGGAGAGCGAGGCCGAACTCGCCGAGGCCCGCACCGCGCGCGCCGAGGCCGAGGAGACCGCGGCCGAGGCCGCCCAGGTGCGCGACGAACGCCAGGAGGCCGCCCAGAAGGCCCGGCGCGCCGCCGACGCGCTCGCCGGCCTCGCCTACCGGCTGCGCGAACGCGCCGGCTGGCAGGTCAAACTGCGCGAACTCGCCGACGACGCCGTCGAGTCGGAGGCCCGCGCCCAGTCCTGCCTGGAACGCGCCCGCGCCGCCGACGAGGACCGCCGCGCCGCCCAGCGCGGCGCCGACGACGCCCGCCGCACCGCCCGCGCCCTGCGCGCCGAACGCGCCGAGATCGCGGGCGCCCCCGACGACGTACCCGCGGCCGACGCGGACGTCGCGGATGCGTCGCTGCCCGCGCTGCGCGAGGCGTACCGGGCCGCCTCCCAGCTGTACGAGAAGGTCGGCGTCGGCGCCGACCTGCGGGCCGAGCAGGCCCGGGCCGAGAGCGAACAGTCCGCCGCGCTCGCGGAGTTGGAGCGGCTCAGCAACAAGGTGCGCACCCGCGCCGAGCAGTTGCTCCAGTCGCCGGACGGTTCCGACGGACCGTCCCGGCAGGCCGCCGCCGCGCGCGCGGAGGAGCTGGTGCAGCTGCTGGAGACCCGCATGTCCACCGCGAGCGAGCAGCTCGGGCGGCTGCGCGGCGAGGCCGAACGGCACGCGCCCGCGGACGGCGAGGCCCACACCGAACTGCCCGAGGAACTGCTGCCCCGCGACGCCGAGCACGCCCAGGGCCTGCTGCGCACCGCCACCGCCGAACTCGGCGCCCACACCGACGAGTTGAGCGGGGCTCGGGAGGCCCACGCCGAACTCCTCGACGCGCACCGGGCCGCCGAGGACGGGGCCGGCGGCTTCGACGAGACCGCGGCACTGCTGCGCGACCTGCTGCGTGAACACACCACGGACGAGGAGCAGGAGGAGCCCGAGCCCTACTCCGGCACGCTGGAGGAGGCCCGCCGGGCCGCCGCCGAGGCCCGCCGCTCGCTGCGCGGCTGCGCCGCCGACCTGTCGGCTGCCGAGGGCGGGGTGCGCGAGGCCGGCGACATCCTCGTACGGCATGCCAACTCCACCCGGTACGAGCAGGTGCGGACGCCCGCGCGGCAGCAGATCCGGGAGCTGCCCGCGGCCGCGCTGCCCGAGCACGCGCAGAAGTGGGCGGACGCGTTCGCGCCCCGACTGCGGGTGCTCACCGACGAGTTGGCGCAGCTGGAGCGGAACCGGGACTCGATCGTGGACCGGCTGCGCGGGCTCGTCGAGTCGTCGCTTGCGACCCTGCGCTCGGCCCAGCGGCTGTCGCGGCTGCCGGAGGGGCTCGGGGAGTGGTCGGGGCAGGAGTTCCTGCGCATCCGCTTCGAGGAGCCCGACCAGGCCACCCTCACCGAGCGGCTCGGCGAGGTGATCGACGACGCGACCCGGGCGGCCGTGAAGAAGAACTCCGACCTGCGGCGCGACGGAATGTCCCTGCTGCTGCGGGGAGTCGGCGCGGCGCTGGAGCCCAAGGGCGTCGCCGTCGAGATCCTCAAGCCCGACGCGGTGCTGCGCGCCGAGCGGGTGCCGGTCGGGCAGATGGGCGACGTGTTCTCCGGTGGGCAGCTGCTCACCGCGGCGATCGCCCTGTACTGCACGATGGCGGCCCTGCGCTCCAACGACCGGGGCCGCAGCGACAAGCACCGCCACGCGGGCACGCTGTTCCTCGACAACCCGATCGGCCGCGCCAACGCCACGTACCTGCTGGAGCTCCAGCGGGCGGTGTCGGACGCGCTCGGCGTCCAACTCCTCTACACCACGGGCCTGTTCGACACGACCGCGCTGGCGGAGTTCCCGCTGGTGATCCGTCTGCGCAACGACGCCGACCTCCGGGCGGGCCTGAAGTACATCAGCGTCGAGGAACACCTCCGGCCGGGCCTCCCGAAGGAGATCCCGGCCGGAGAGGTGGCACACACGGAGATCACGGCGACACGGATGTACAAACGCCCGGCGGTACCCAGCGTGTCCTGAGTGCGGGGGGAACTGCGCGACCGGCCACGAAACGGTCCGCAGTTCCCCACCGGCCGCAGCCTACGAATCCGCCTTCAAAAGATCCGCACACTTCTCGCCGATCATCATCGTCGTGATGCACGGATTCACGGCGATCAGATCCGGCATCACGGAGCCGTCGGCCACCCGCAGCCCCTCGATCCCCTTGACCCGCAGCCGTGCGTCCAAGGGCGCCGAGGCGTCGTCGTCCGCGCCCATCTTCACCGTGCAGGACGGGTGGTAGACGGTGTTGTGGGTCTTGTGGATGTAGTCGAGCAGTTCCTCGTCGCTCCGCACGTCGGGCCCGGGGGCCAGCTCCGCGCCCGCCCAGCCGCTCAGCGCGGGCTGCGCGGCGATGCGGCGGGCCAGCTTCAGGCCCTCCGTCATCACCCGCACGTCGTGCTCGTGCGAGAAGTACCGGGGGTCGACCATCGGCTTGTCCCGGTAGTCGCGGGTGCGCAGCCGCACGGTGCCGCGCGACTTCGACTTGGTCACGTTCGGCGTGAGGCAGAACGCGTTCTCCGACGTCGGGTAGCCCCAGCGCGCGGTGTTCATGTCGAACGGCACCGAACCGTAGTGGAACATCAAGTCGGGCCGGTCCAGGCCCGGTTCGGTGTCGTAGAAGATGCCCGCCTCCCACCACTGGCTGGACGTGGTGGTCATCGGCTGCTTGGCCTCCCACATGATGACGCCCTCGGGGTGGTCCTGGAGGTTCTCGCCGACGCCCGCCGCGTCCACGACCACGTCCACGCCGACCTCGCGCAGATGGGCCGCCGGGCCGATGCCGGAGAGCATCAACAGCTTCGGGGTGTCGATCGAACCGCAGGAGACGACCACCTCGCGGCGGGCGCGGACCGTGCGGGTGTGGATCAGGTCCGGGTCGAGGTAGTCGGCGCCGACACACTTGCGCCCCTCCAGGACCAGCTTCTTGGCCCGGACCCCGGTGCGGATCTCCAGGTTGGGCCGCTTGCCGATGATCGGGTGCAGGTAGGCCACCGACGAGGACTGGCGGATGTTGTTCTCGTCGGAGTTGATCTGGAACCAGTTGGCGCCCCGGACCACCGTGGTGCCGGTGTTGAACCCGACCGTCGGGATGCCCGCCTGCGCGCACGCCTCCAACAGGGCGGTGCCACAGGGGTCTTCACCCTTCAGCGTGCGCAACTTGACCGGCCCGGTGCGGCCGTGGTGGTCGCCGGGCCCGTCGTTGTTCTCCAGCCGCTGGTAGAGCGGGAACAGGTCGGCCGCGCTCCAGCCCGTACAGCCGTTCGCCGCCCAGTCGTCGAGGTCCTCGGCGGGGGCCCAGAAGGCGATACAGGAGTTGTGCGAGGAACAGCCGCCGAGGACACGGGCACGGGCGTGCCGCATGAAGCTGTTGCCGGTGGGCTGCGGCTCGACCGGGTAGTCCCAGTCGTAGCCGGACTCCAGCAGGCCCATCCAGCGTTCCAGCTTCATGACGTCGTCGTCGCCGACGTCGCTGGGGCCCGCTTCAAGGAGGCAGACGGTGACGGAGGGATCTTCGGACAGCCGGGCGGCGACCACGTTGCCCGCGGTGCCGCCGCCGACCACGACATAGTCGAACTCATCGATGCTCATGGGGAGTTGACCTCCTTGTAGCGGGAATCCAGCAGGGATCGGGCGGGATTCAGTCGGTGGCGGGGGCGGCCAGCGACGCGGGCGGGGCGGTCTCTTCGAGGCGGTGCGACTCCAGGACGCCCGTCTTGTGCCGCTGGATGAACCAGTAGTAGGCGAACCCGCCGCCGGCGATGATGCCGACGAAGAGCACCGCGCCCCACTGGAGGTACCAGTGGAACGGCGCGGTCGCGTTGTAGACGGAGTCGCGCGGCCACAGCAGGTTGAGGGTCATGCCCGCGCCCCACACCACGGCCACGACGTTGACGATCAGCCCCCACTTGCCGAGCGAGAACTTGCCGTCGCCCGCGGGCTGCCACTTGCCGCGCACCCGGGCCACCAGCATCGGCACGGTGACACCGAGGTAGGCGAGGTAGATCATCACGATGCCGATACTGGTGACCACGGTGAAGATCTGCGGCTGGCGGATGTTGACCACCAGGATGGCCAGCGCCAGGATGCCGATGATCACGGCCGGGAGCACCGGCGTCTGGAAGCGCGGGCTGACCTTCGCCAGCAGCGAGGACGCGGGCAGGTTGTTGTCGCGGGCCATGGCGAACGCCAGCCGGATCGCCGCCGTGTGCACGGCCAGCGCGCAGACGGTGACCGCGATCAGCACGCACCACAGCATCGCCTTGCCGGCCGTCGAGCCGAGCACGTCGAGCACGATGTACTGGAGGCCGTCCGTGGACAGCTTGTCGCCCTTGAGGCTGGAGACGCTCATCAGGCCGAGCAGCAGCACCAGACCGCCCAGCACGAAGGAGGCGACGATCGCGCGGATGATGGCGCGCGGCGCGTTGCGCGAGGGGTTCACCGACTCCTCACCGAGCGAGGCGGCCGTGTCGAAGCCGTACATGACGTACGCCGACGCCAGCGACGCCACCATGAACGCGCCCAGATAGCCCGTCGTGTGCCCGGCGCCCGTACCGTTCGTCTCCGTGACGACCTGCGGGCCGCGCGTGATGTGCACGGCGAACAGGATGATCAGCACGACCGTGGCGATCAGCTCGATGAACACGCCCGCCGTGTTGATGGTGGCCATCAGCTTGACGCCGAAGGCGTTCACGAGCGTCGTGAAGAGGATCAGTACGGCGGCCAGGATCACCGCGTTGGTCGCCACGTCGTACTTGCCGGTGCCGTCGCCCACGAACTGGAAGAACGACGAGATCTGAGGCAGCGTCAGCTGGTAGGCGAGGGCCACCGCCGCGATGGACACGATCGACGCGATCAGCATCATCCAGCCCGCGAGCCAGCCCAGATGCGGATTGCCCACTTTCTTGGACCAGTTGTAGACCGAGCCCGCGACCGGGTAGCGCGCGGCCAGCTCGGCGAAGCAGAGGGCGACCATGAACTGGCCGACGAACACCATCGGCCACGACCACCAGTAGGCGGGGCCGCCGCTGCCGTAGCCGAAGTAGAACAGCTGGAAGGTGCCGGTGAGGATGGAGATGTAGCTGATGCCGGCGGCGAAGGTGTGGAAGTTGCCGAGGCTGCGCTTGAGTTCGGGCTTGTATCCGAACTCGGCGAGTTCGGCGTCGTCCTCGTGCTGTGGGGCGGATGGTTTCTCGGTTGTCGACATGGGCTTACTCCTGATGAGCCGGGGAGGGGAGGCGGCGGCTCCTGCGGGTGCCTGGTGCGTGAGGGGGGTAGTTATACGTGGGGGTAATGATCTTTCTGTTACGTGGAGTTACGCGGGAGTTAGCAAGAGTTAGCAGAATGGGGCTGCCAAGTCCGGTCGTGGTGGCGGGAGTTACCGGAACGAGATGACCGGGGTGCCCGGGGCGGGCGGGTCAGTCGAACCAGCCCTGGGGGGAGGGGTCGGTGTTGCGCCAGATGTGCTTGGCCTCCCGGTACTCGGCGAGTCCCGAGGGCCCCAGTTCCCGGCCGAAGCCGGACTGCTTGAAACCGCCCCACTCGGCCTGCGGCACGTAGGGGTGGTAGTCGTTGATCCACACGGTGCCGAGTCGCAGCCGGGCCGCGACCCGCTGCGCCTTCGCCCCGTCGGTGGTGAAGACGGCGCCGGCCAGGCCGTAGATCGTGTCGTTGGCCAGCCGGACGGCCTCGGCCTCGTCGGTGAAGCGCTCGACGGTGAGCACCGGGCCGAAGGACTCGTCCTGGACCACGGACATTCCGCCCGTGCAGTCGTCCAGCACGGTGGGCGGGTAGTAGTACCCCTCCGCGTAGGCGGCGCCCTCCGGCCGGGCGCCGCCGCAGCGCAGCACCGCACCCTCCGCCAGGCCCTTGGCGACGTACGCCTCGACCTTCTCGCGGTGGGCCGCCGAGATCAGCGGACCGGTCTGCGCCCGCTCGTCGAACGGCCCGCCGAGCCGGATGGCGGAGGCGCGGCGGACGACCTCGTCGACGAACCGGTCGTGCAGCGAGTCCTCCACCAGCAGCCGGGCGCCCGCCGAGCAGACCTGGCCCGAGTGCAGGAAGACCGCGGTCAGCGCCATGTCGACGGCCGTGTCGAAGTCGGCGTCGGCGAAGACGATGTTCGGGTTCTTGCCGCCCAGCTCCAGGGCGACCTTCTTGACCGTGGGGGCGGCGGCGGCCATCAGACTCCGGCCGGTCAGCAGGCCCCCGGTGAAGGAGAGGAGGTCCACGTCCGGGTGGTCGGCGAGCGGGGCGCCCGCCTCCGGGCCCGCGCCCAGGACCAGGTTCGCCACGCCCGCCGGGAGCCCGGCCTCGTCCAGCAGTCGCAGCAGGTGGATCGCGGTGTGCGGGGTCAGCTCGCTCGGCTTGAGGACGAAGGTGTTGCCGGCGGCCAGCGCCGGGGCGACCTTCCACGCCGTCTGGAGCAGCGGGTAGTTCCACGGCGTGATCAGCGCGCAGACGCCGACCGGTTCGTACACGACCCGGCTGTCGACCGCGGCCTGGCCGGTGTCGATCACCCGGCCGGTCTCGGCGGTGGCCGCCTTCGCGAAGTAGCGGAAGCAGTTCACGATGTCGTCGATGTCGTACAGGCTCTCGACCAGCCGCTTGCCGGTGTTCAGGGACTCGGCGCGGGCGAGGGCCTCCTTGTCGCGGACGAGGAGGTCGGCGACGCGCAGCAGCAGGTCGCCGCGGTCGGCCGCCGGAGTGGTGGGCCAGGGGCCCTCGTCGAAGGCGCGGCGCGCGGCGGCGATTGCCTCGACGGTGTCCTTGGCGCCGGCCTCGTCGACGACGCCGACCAGGGTGCCGTCGGCGGGGCAGTGGATCTCGCGGGTGCGCCCGTCGAGCGCGGACCGCCATGCTCCGCCGATGAAAAGTTCGGGCATGTTCTACGTTCCTCCTGGTCAGCGCCGTGTGGCGGGCGCTCTCGCGGCTGGGCGCCTAACCTTCCGGCGGCGGTTCATGCCGAATGTGATGATCAACACGCCCGGTCGGGGAGCCGGGACCGGACGCTCGCTCGCCCGTTCGGGACCGGATCCCCGTGCGGTGTTCTGATCAGCTGTTCAGCTTCTGCAACAGCCACTCGTGGAAGATCCCGATGTGGTGTTCGGTCGGGACCAGCACACCACCCTTCCGGTACGCCCGCGAGGCCATCGCGGGCTGCGTCCGTTCACAGGCTTCGAAGTCCTGTTCGTTCACCCGGTGGAACAGTTCCACCGACTTCGACACGTCGGCACCCGACTCGACGACCTCGGGCGCGTACAACCAGTCGCACTCGACGATGGTGCGGTCCTCGGCCAGCGGGAACATGCGGTGCAGGATCACGTGGTCCGGGACGAGGTTGATGAAGACGGTCGGTTTCACCGTGATGGCGTAGTAGCGGCGGTCCTGGTCCGCGGAGACCGCGGGCAGCTTGGCGAAGCCCTCGCTGCCGTCGACCGTGAAGCCCTCGATGCCCTCGCCGAACTCGGCGCCGTGGCCCACGTAGTACTGGGCCGCGTACCCCTCGGCGAACTCCGGGAGCACGTCGGTGAGTTCGGGGTGGATCGTGGCGCAGTGGTAGCACTCCATGAAGTTCTCGACGATCAGCTTCCAGTTCGCCTTGACGTCGTAGACGATCCGCTTGCCGAGCGCGAGGTTCTCGGTGCCGTAGTGGTCGATCGCGGCCGCGTTGCCCAGCCGCTCGACGGCCGCGCCCATCACCGTCTCCTCGAAGGAGGGCGGCTCGTCGGCCAGGCAGACCCAGGCGTAGCCGAGCCACTCCCGCAGGGCGACCTTGACCAGGCCGTACTCGACCCGGTCGACGTCGGGCATCTTGACCAGGTTGGGGGCGGCCACCAGCTTGCCGTCCAGGTCGTAGGTCCAGGCGTGGTACGGGCACTGGAGGTTGCGCCGGACCTCGCCGGCCTCCTCCACGCACAGCCGGGCACCGCGGTGGCGGCAGATGTTGAGGAAGGCGCGCAGCTCACCGGTGCGCGAGCGGGTGATCAGCACGCTCTCGCGGCCGACCTGGACGGTGCGGAAGGCGCCGGGTTTGGCGAGGTCGGCGCCGCGGACGGCACAGAACCACATTTCTTCGAACAGGTGTTCCTGTTCTTGGCGGAAGATCTCCGGGTCGGTGTAGTAGTGCCCCGGCAGGGTGGCGAGCAGGCTCGGCGGCAGCGCGCCGGGGGCCGCCGGCAGCGGGGACGGCTGCTGCGGCGCGACCGGCAGGGGGGATTCGGGGGCGGGGATCGTCGTCACGAGCGTGCTCCTCAGGCGTACGCGGCGGCGAGTCGGCGAGGGTCGAACAGGCCGATCGGGTGAGCGGTGGTGCCGGTCAGGGCCAGGTCGGCGACGATCTCGCCGACCACCGGCACGAACTTGAAGCCGTGCCCGGAGAACCCGCAGGCCACAGTGACCGACTCCGGGTGCGCGGGATGGCGGGCCAGGACGAAGTGCTCGTCCGGAGTGTTGGAGTACATGCAGGTGGCGGCCTTCAGGAAGGTGCCGGGCAGGTCCGGGAGGGACCCGGACAGGTGCTCGGCCATGGCCCGGATCTCGTCCTCGTGGACCGTGCGGTCGATGGTCTCCGGGGTGCAGACCACACCCTTGCGGAAGAAGGCCGCCTTGGCGCCGAGGTCCGGGCCGTCGATGGCGGGGAAGCCGTAGATCTGGACGGCGTCGGCGTTCTCCCAGATGTAGACCGGGTGCCGCTCCGGCAGGAACGGCTCGACGCCGTTCTTCGGCTGGAACCAGTACATGACCTGCCGCTCGATGGTGAACGGCACCCCGAGATCGGTGAGCAGCCGCGGCGCCCACGCCCCCGGACAGATCACCAACTGGCCCGCCGTGTACGTGTCCTGGGCGGTGTGGACGCGCACCCCGCCCCCGTACGGCTCCCAGCGCAGCACCGGTTCCTCGAAGCGCAGGTCGGCGCCCTGCCGGGTGGCCAGCTGGAGATGGGCGGCGACCATGTTCTCGGGGCGGACCAGACCGGCCTTGCGCTCGTACAGCGCGACCTCGTCGTCCTGCGGGGCGAGCGTGGGGAAACGGCGGCGGATCCCGGCCGCGTCCAGCATCTCGTAGGGCAGGTCCCACTGCTGGGCGGCCCGCAGCGAACCGGAGACGGTCAGCGAGTCGGGGCGGCCCATCATCACCCCGCCGCACAGCGTGGCGATCTCCCGGCCGGTGGCCCGCTCGATGTCCTCGTACAGCTCGTAGGCGCGCAGCAGCAGCGGTACGTACGCCGGGTCCTCGAAGTACGACTGCCGGGTGATGCGTGAACCGCCGTGGCTGGAGCCGCGGTTGTGCACCGGGCTGAACTTCTCCAGGCCCAGCACGCGGGCGCCGCGCGCGGACAGATGGTGGGCGGCGGCGCTGCCCATGCCGCCGAGGCCGATGACGATCACGTCGTAACTGGGGGACACGCGGGGCCTCCTAACAGCGGATGCGGGTCATCTTCGGGTCGAACAGCGGCTCTTCGGCCACCGTCGCGGGGATCTTCTCGCCGAAGTACTCGACGTGTACGGCGGCGCCGGTGGCCAGGCCCGCCGGGAGCCAGGCGTAGGCGATGCAACGGCCCAGCGTGTAGCCGTAGGCGGCGCTGGTGACGTAGCCGGCGGGGACGCCGTCGACGTGGACCGGCTCCTTGCCCAGGACGTTGGCGGCGGGGTCGTCGAGCAGCAGCGGGGTGAGCCTGCGGGTGGGCGGGTCCTGGGTGAGGGCCGCGCGGCCGGTGAACTCCTTGTCCATGCGCACCGCGAAGCCGACGCCCGCCTCGAACGGGGTGTGCTCGTCGGTCATGTCGGTGCCCCAGGAGCGGTAACCCTTCTCCAGGCGAAGCGAGTTGAAGGCCGAGCGCCCGGCCGCGACCACGCCGTGCTCCTGCCCCGCCTCCCACAGCGTGTCCCAGAGGCGCAGCCCCAGGTCGGCCGTGGTGTACAACTCCCAGCCCAGTTCGCCGACATAGCTCAGCCGCATCGCCGTCACCGGGACGTGGCCGAGGAACGTCTCCTTGGCCCGGAAGTAGCCGAAGCCCTCGTGTGAGAAGTCGTCCCGGGTCAGCGGCTGGACCAGGGCACGGGCCAGCGGGCCCCAGACGCCGATGCAGCAGGTGCCGGACGTGATGTCCTTGATGTGCACGTCACTCGGCGCGTGCCGCAGCAACCAGTCCAGGTCCGCGGGGGAGTTGGCGCCCACCTGGAAGCGGTCGGGGGCCAGCCGCGCCACGGTGAGGTCGGAGCGGACGCCGCCGGTCTCGTCCAGGAGCAGGGTGTAGGTGACCGCGCCCGGCTTCTTGCGGAGGTTGTTGGTGGTCATCCGGTCCAGGAAGTCGAGGGCTCCTGGGCCGGTAACTTCCAGGCGGCGCAGGGGAGTCATGTCGTACAGCGCGACCTTCTCCCGGGTCGCCCTCGCCTCGGCCGCCGCGATCGGGGACCAGTAGCGGGCGGACCAGGCGTCGCGCTCGGGGACCTCGATGCCGTCTGCGAGCGGGGCGTTGGCCTCGTACCAGTGCGGTCGCTCCCAGCCGCCGCCCTCCAGGAAGCGGGCGCCCAGGGCCTGTTGGCGGGCGTGGAAGGGGCTCACCCGCAGCGGGCGCGGCTGCTCCATCGGCTGGAGCGGGTGCAGCACGTCGTACACCTCGACGAACTGCCGGCAGCCGCGCTCGGTGACGTACGACGGCGAGCGCTGCGCCCCCTCGAAACGGGTGAGTTCGCACTCGTGGACGTCGGTGGTGGGGCGGCCGTCGACCATCCACTCGGCGACCGCCCTGGCGACACCCGCGGAGTGCGTGACCCAGACGGCCTCGGCGAGCCAGAAGCCGCGCAGTTCGCGGGTCTCGCCCATGAGCGGGAAGCCGTCCGGGGTGAAGGAGAAGACGCCGTTGAAGCCGGTCTCGATCTCGCTCTCGCGCAGCGCGGGGATCAGCCCGCGGCAGTCCTCCCAACTCGGCGCCCAGTCCTCCTCGGTGAAGGGGTAGGAGGAGGGCATCTCCATGTTCTCGGCGCGGGCGTCGTCGTAGGAGAGGAGCGCGAACGGGTCGACGGGCAGCGGCTTGTGGGCGTAACTGCCGATGCCCAGACGGTCGTTGTGCTCGCGGAAGTAGAGGTCGCGGTCCTGGAAGCGGAGGATGGGCTTGGTCGCTTCCGCGGGGACGCCACCGTCGGCCGCGTCCGCGAGTTCGGGCAGCGGCCTCGTCTTCGCGTACTGGTGGGCCAGCGGTTGCAGCGGTACGTCGATGCCCGCCATGCGGCCGATGACGGGACCCCAGAAGCCGGCCGCCGAGACGACGTGGTCGGCGGGGAAGGTGCCCCGGTCGGTGACGACGGCGGTGACCCGGCCGCCGTCCCGTTCGATGCCCGTGACCGTGTGCCGGTCCAGGAAGCGGGCGCCCCGCGCGGTCGCCCGTTCCAACTGGGCGCGGGACGCGAGCAGCGCGCGGGCCAGGCCGTCGTCGGGGGTGTGGAAGCCGCCCAGGACCACCGACTCGTCGAGCAGCGGCCACAGTTGCTTGCAGCGGGCGGTGGAGACGATCTCGCCGCGGATGCCCCAGGAGGCCGCGTAGCCCGCCTTGCGGTGCAGGTCGGCCAGGCGCTCCGGGGTGGTGGCGAGTTCCAGACCGCCGACCTGGTTGAAGCAGGAAACGCCGTCCACCTCAAGGGAGTTGAACTTCTCGACCGTGTAGCGGGCGAACTCCGTCATCGTCTTCGACGGGTTCGTCTGGAACACCAGTCCCGGCGCGTGCGAGGTGGAACCGCCGGGCGCGGGCAGGGGGCCCTGTTCGAGGACGGTGACATCGGTCCAGCCGCGGGCGGTCAGCTCGTCGGCGAGGGAGCAGCCGACGATGCCGGCGCCGATGACGACCACGCGCGGGGAGGAGGCACGGGTTTCGGCCGTGCCCTGGGGACGGGTTTCGGGCGTGCTGGACATGCCGCTCCTTGCGGTGGCGGGGACGACAGGGAGGAGGTCGCGGGGGCGGTCGCTCGGCGGAGGTCTGGGGTCCTTGGGGCCTTTGGGGGCAAGTCGCTTACGCGGCGGGCACGTTGGGGCGTTCGGCGGCGATCGTGGTGTCCTGGCCGTGGCCGGTGTGGACGACGGTGTCGGCGGGCAGGGTGAGCAGCCGGTCGCGGATGGACGCCTCGATGGTGGGGCGGTCCGAGTACGAGCGGCCGGTGGCGCCGGGGCCGCCGTTGAAGAGCGTGTCGCCGGTGAAGACGGCGTTCAGGAACGGCACGTAGAGCGAGCAACTGCCCCAGGTGTGACCGGGGTTGTGGATCACCTGGACCTCGATGCCGGCGACGGCGAGGCGTTCGCCGTCGGTCAGTTCGCCGTCCGGCTTGCGGTCGGGGTGGGTGGCGGCCCACAGTTCGTGGTCCGCCGGGTGGAGCAGGAGCGGCGCGTCGGTGAGGCCGGCGAGTTCGGCCGCCGCGTCGATGTGGTCGTCGTGGGCGTGGGTGCACACGATCGCGGTGACCCGGCGGCCCGCGACGGCCAGGTGGATCGCCTCGGCGTCGTGGGCGGCGTCGACGATCAGCACCTCCTCGTCGTCGCCGACGAGCCAGACGTTGTTGTCCACGTCGAAGGTGTCGCCGTCGAGGCTGAACGTGCCCGCGGTGACGACCCGTTCGACCCGTACGGGGCCCGGCACCAGGCGCAGCCGGGCGGTCACAGGACCACCACCGAGCGCAGGACCTCGCCCCGCTGCATCTTGGCGAACGCCTCCTCGACCTGGTCGAGGGCGATGGTCTCGCTGACGAACGCGTTCAGGTCGAGCAGGCCGTAGAGGTACTGGTCGATCAGGAACGGGAAGTCGCGGCTCGGCAGACAGTCGCCGTACCAGGAGGACTTGATGGCGCCGCCGCGTGAGAACACGTCGATCAGCGGGAGTTCCACCTTCAACTCCGGCGAGGGGACGCCCACTTGGACGAGCAGACCGGCGTGGTCGCGCATGTAGAAGGCTTGTTTGAAGGTCTCCGGGCGGCCCACCGCGTCGATCGCGATGTCCACGCCGAAGCCGTCCGTGAGCGCCCGCACCGCCTCGACCGGGTCCGTGCCACGGGAGTTGACGGTGTGGGTGGCGCCGAACTTCTCGGCCTGGTCGAGCTTCTTGTCGTCGATGTCGACGGCGATGACCTTCATGGCGCCGTTCAGACAGGCCCCCGCGATGGCCGCGTTGCCGACCCCGCCGCAGCCGATGACGGCGACCGAGTCGCCGCGGCCGACCTTGCCGGTGTTGACGGCGGCGCCGTAACCGGCCATCACACCGCAGCCGATCAGGCCCGCGGCCTCCGGGCGGGCGGCCGGGTCGATCTTCACCGCCTGGCCCGCCGCGACCAGGGTCTTCTCGGCGAACGCGCCGATGCCCAGGGCGTTGCTCAGCGGGGTGCCGTCCAGCAGGGTCATCGGCTGGGTGGCGTTGCGCGAGTCGAAGCAGTACCAGGGGCGGCCGCGGCGGCAGGAACGGCAGCTGCCGCAGGGCGCCCGCCAGGCCAGCACCACGTAGTCGCCGGGCTTCAGGTCGCCGACGCCCGGGCCGACCGCCTCGATCGTGCCGGCGGCCTCATGGCCGAGCAGGAACGGGAACTCGTCGTTGATCGCGCCCTCCCGGTAGTGCAGGTCCGTGTGGCAGACCCCGCACGCCTGGACGTTGACGAGCACCTCGCCCGGACCCGGATCGGGCACCACGATGGTCTGCACCTCGACGGGTGCGCCTTTCTTGACGGCGACTACGGCACGGACCTCGTGTGGCACGACAAGCTCCTCTGCTGTTGCGCAATGCACGATGGGTTGCGCGATGAGGAACATATTGAGAATGGCGCCGCCGGGCCGTCAAGAGGTACGGGTTAACCCTTGGCAAAAGGAACGGGGCGGGCGAAACCTCCTGGACACACAACGGCGCGGGACCAGGGGATTCCTGGTCCCGCGCCGTTGTGGGGGACGGGGCCGACTGCGGTGTGTCTGGTGGGAGGTACGCCGGATGGCGTAGGGGCGGGGCTCGTGGGGCCCGGGGTGTCTTCGGCGGCGGCTTCGGGGGGTGGCTTCTGCGGGTGGTTTCGGCGGGCGGCGGCTCAGCGACCGCGGCCCGCCGGGCGGCGGCTCAGAAGCCGTAGCCCATGCGGCGGGACAGCTCCGCCCCCGCCGCCACCGTGCGTTTCGTCAGTTCCGGGAGCCGGTCGGTGTTGAGCCGGTACACCGGGCCCGAGACGCTGATCGCCGCGATCACCTTGCCGTCGTGCGCCCGCACCGGCGCGGCCACGGCGGCCAGGCCCAGCTCCAGCTCCTCGACGGTGACCCCGTACCCCTCCCCGACCACCGCCTCCAGTTCGGCGCGCAGCGTGACCGCGCCGGTGATCGTCCGGTCCGTGAACCGGGGCAGCGTGCGGGCGAGGAACCCCTCGCGCAGGGTGGGCGTCATGTGCGCGAGCAGCACCTTTCCGCTGGACGTGGCGTGCAGCGGGGTGCGCCGGCCCAGCCAGTTCTGCGCCGTGACGGACGCGGTGCCGCGGGCCTGCATGATGTTGACGGCCGCGTCGTCGTCCAGGACCGCGATGTTGACGGTCTCGCCGAGTTCGTCGGCCAGTTCGCGGCAGATGGGGACACCCTCCTGCGAGATGTCCAGCCGTACCGCCGCAGCTCCGGCCAGGCGCAGCACGCCGGCGCCCAGGTAGTACTTGCCCCGGTCCTTGGCCTGGGCGACCAGACCGCGGTTCTCCAGCACGCCGAGCAGCCGGAACGCGGTGGACTTGTGCACGTCCAGCTCGTCGGCGATCTCGGTGACCCCCGCCTCACCGAGCCGCGCGAGGATCTCCAGCACGCTGACCGCGCGGTCCACCGACTGGACGGCGCTGGGTGTGCCCTTTCCGCTGCTCTTCTCCTGGTGATCCTCGCCGCTGTCGGACTGCCTCTGCGTGCGGGTCATAGTTCAACTCTCACCACCTGAGGGCCCTTGTTTGGGCCGCATCTGCGGGAACCCCTTGACGTGACGGTCGCCCCGCCCGGATTCTGTTGCGCATAGCGCCATCACGTGCGCCATGTGAAACAGCATGTTACCGAAGCGTCCGGATCCCGGAAGGGGACGAATCCTCGTCGGATCCTCCCCGACCGGACCGGACGGCCCGGTCGTCGACCGGTCGCCGCCCATCGGCGACCGACGGTCGATGACCGGAACAGTTCCGGACCAACGACGGTCCGATACTCCCTGACTGCCTGGACCGAGTCGGTCCCGGACCCCGAGTCCCGGACCGAGAGGGGGGCCTGTGATACCCGTCTGCCGCGTAGAGGACCTCCCTGCGGGTGAGGTCGTCCGCATCGAGACCGACCCGCCCGTCGCCGTCTTCCACACCGAGGACGGCGAGTTGTACGCCATCGACGACACCTGCACCCACCAGGACGCCTCCCTCTCCGAGGGCTGGCTGGAGGGCTGTCTGGTCGAATGCCCGCTGCACGCCGCTTCATTCGATCTCCGTACCGGCGCCCCGACCTGCCTCCCGGCCCGCCGTGCCGTGCGCACCCATCGCGTCACGGTGGACGACGGCATGATCCACGTCCACCTGGCGGCGGAGGAGGGGACGGCGGCGTGAGCGGGGGAAGTGCTGGGCGCGACGGAGGGGCTGTGCCTACCGTGGGGCCGACGCCTCCGGTGGGGCCGACGCCTTCCGTGGGGCCGATGTCTCCCGCGGGGTTCGCGCCGGCCGTCGGGCTCGCGCGGGCTTTCGCGCCCGTTCCGCCCGTTCGTGGTGCGGTCGGGCTCGCGTCCACCTCCGCGCCCGCTCGTGGTGCCGTGCCCCGGCCCGTCGCCGTCACCGCCGTCCTCCAGAGGAGCCGTACCGCATGAAGACCGTGACCGTCGTCGGGGCCTCGCTCTCCGGGCTGTACGCCGTACGGGAACTGCGTGCCCAGGGGTTCGACGGCCGTCTCGTGGTCGTCGGCGAGGAACCCCACCGGCCCTACGACCGCCCGCCGCTGTCCAAGGACTTCCTCGGCGGCCGCACCGACGAGGAGCAACTCGCCCTCGCCGACGCCGAGGAGATCGCCGAACTCGACGTCGAGTGGCTGCTCGGCACCCGGGCCCGGGGGCTCGACACCCGTGGCCGTACCGTCCTCCTCGACGGCGGCCGTACCGTCTCCACCGACGGCGTGGTCATCGCCACCGGAGCCTCGGCCCGCCGCCTCCCGGGCGACGACCTCGCCGGAGTGCACACCCTGCGCACCCTCGACGACGCCCGCGCCCTGCGTGCGGAACTCGGCGGGGGAGCGCGCCGCGTCGTCGTCATCGGCGGCGGTTTCATCGGCGCCGAGACCGCCTCCTCCTGCGCCGCCCTCGGCCACGACGTCACGGTCGTCGAGGCCGCGCCCCTGCCCCTCGTTCCCCAACTCGGCCCGGAGATGGCCGCGGTGTGCGCCGGACTGCACCGGCGCGGCGGCGCGACCCTCGTCACCGGAACGGGGGTGGCGGGGCTGCGGAGCGGCGGGACGACGGCCGCGGCGGCCGAGTCGGCCGCGGCGCCGGCCGCGGTGTGGGCTCTGTCGGAAGAGCCCGGCGGTGCTGCCCCGCACGGTGGTGGCCCGCACGGTGCTGCCCCGCGCCGGTCCGTCACCGCCGTCGAACTCGCCGACGGCCGGGTGCTGCCCGCCGACATCGTCATCGTCGGCATCGGCGCCACCCCCAACACCGGCTGGCTCGCGGGCTCCACACTCGCCTTGCACGACGGGGTGCTCTGCGACGACGGCTGCGCCACCGCCCTGCCGCAGGTGGTCGCCGTCGGGGACGTCGCCCGGGTCGGCGGGGTCCGCGCCGAACACTGGACCTCCGCCACCGAACAGCCCCGCGTCGCCGTACGCAACCTGCTGGCCGGAGCCACCGTCGAGACCGCCCGCTCGCTGCCCTACTTCTGGTCCGACCAGTACGGCGCCCGCATCCAGTTCGCCGGCCGCCGACAGGACGGCGACACCGTACGGATCGAGGAGGGAGCACTGGCGGACGGCGCCCCCGCCGAGGGCGGCTTCCTCGCACGGTACGAACGCGACGGCCGGACGACGGCGGTCCTCTCCGTCGACCGCCCCCGCCCCTTCATGCGCGCCCGACGCGAACTCGCGCGCAGCGGAGGGCCGGTGGAGCAGACGGTGTCGTGAGGGACCGAAGCCCGAAGCGGCCAGTGGCTGAAGCGAACCGAAACGGCCGAGGGATCGCGGGCCCCGGTGGGCAGGGGCCCGTGTCACCTCACGAGTGCGACAACTGCCCGCTCCCACCCCGGCGGGATATCCGCTCCTGTGTCCGCGCCGCCGTCTTCGCCTGGCGGCGGGCGCGGCGGCGTTCACGGCGCAGGGAGCGGGCGGCCGCGCTCGGGGTCGACACCACTCCGTTGCGCTGGTTCCACATCTGGCGGGTGACCCAGACGTCGAGCGCGCCCCAGGTCGCCACGACCGTACTGACCACGCTGCTGATCACCATCGGGAAGGCCAGCCAGGACCCCGCCATGGTGCACAGGAAGGCGATCACCGCCTGGATCAGCGTCACGGCGATGACGAGCACCGCCCGTACGGCCGCCGTCCGCACCGGATCCGGCAGCCTGCGCCGCTTCGCGGGCTCCTCGACCCACAACGGCCGGTACTGGCGGGAGGATTCGCGCTCCTCGACGGCGTAACCGGCGTCGTCGTAGCCACTGTCGTAGCCGCCGACGGTGTCACGCCCGGTCGACGCGGCCCGCTCCTCGCCCCCGGGCATCCGCACCGCGTCCCCCGCCGCCGAGTATCCCGATGCCGCCGGTGCCGTCTCCCGCACGTCCGGTCGTATCCCCGGCCGTGCCACCGTGGGCGTCGCGACGCCGTACCCGGGCGCCTCGCGCCGCTCCGCCGTGTCCATCGACTCGTCCCTCCCCGCCTTCGGCCGGTCATCGCCCGGTGTGCACGCGCACACCGACTCCCCTGTGGCTGCCCGGCTTGCTCTCTTTTACGCCGCCTGGGAGCGGCATGCGACAGCTGGGCCCGATTCCGCACCTAATTCCTGTACATGAAGACGATCGACGTCGCCCGAAGATTCCCACCGAAGGAAAAATTCCGGCCAACAGACAGACTTTCGCGATCGGCCGCGATCCAGCCACAAGGGCCGGAATCGGACGTCGGATCTCCTGTAATGAGATGACAACTCCCCATGTCCGGTTCCTCGTACCTCTGTGCGGTACCCCATAGCTCCTTCGAGGAACCTGTGTCCCAGTAGTAGGCTCGCGGCGTTTGTTGACGCACATGTGTGCCCCCGGGCCGGCGGGGGCCGAGGTGGGGGAGGCCATGCGCTTTCGCGGGAAGTCCATCCGCCGGAAGATCGTGGCGCTGCTCCTCGTGCCGTTGCTGTCCCTGACGGGCATCTGGGCCTTCGCCACCTTCCTGACGGGACGTGAGGCGCAGTCCCTCTACAGCGAGTCCCGCATCGTCCAGTCGGTCGGCTTCCCGACCGAGGACACGGTGCGCGTGCTGCAACAGGAGCGCCGCCAGACCCTCGTCTACCTCGCCGACCCCCGCGCCGCCAGCACACTCACCGCCCTGGACCGCAGCCGGACGGCCACCGACAAGGCCGTCGCCGAACTCCGCGACAACGCCCGGAACAGCGACGTACGCGACGACATGGGCGACGGCACCGACGCGCGCGTGACCACCGTCCTGGACGACCTCGACGGCCTGGAGGCCCTGCGCCGCAGCGTCGAGGACGGCACCGTCAACCGCTCCCAGGCCCTCGACCTGTACGACCGTCTGATCGACCCCTGCTACGACGTGCTCGCCAACCTCCACGTCCTCGACAACGTCGAGACGGACAAGCAGGGCCGCGCCCTCGTCGGCGTCTCACGCGCGCGGGAGCTGCTCTCCCGCGAGGACGCGCTGCTCGGCTCCGCGCTCGTCTCCGGCCAGGTGACCCGCGCGGAGACCCGCGACATCTCCGACCTGATCGCCCAGCGCACCCTGCTCTACGAGGTGAACCTGCCGCTGCTGCCGTCCTCCGAGAGGGAACGGTTCGCGAGCTACTGGAAGAACGCCGGCACCGCTCCGCTGCGCGTGGCCGAGCAGTCGGCCGCCACCTCCACGACCGCCATGCCGCGCGGAGTGACCGCGAAGAGCTGGGACACCGAGGCCGGACAGGTCCTCGACCGGCTCGACACGATGAGCACCCAGGCGGGCGACCGCTACCGCGACCGGGTGCGCCCGGTCGCCATCGACGTCATCGTCAAGGCCGCCGTCGCGGGTGTCCTGGGCCTCGCCGCCCTGCTCGTCGCCCTGTTCATGTCGGTCCGCATCGGCCGGAGCCTCATCCGCGACCTGCGACAGCTGCGCCAGGAGGCGCGCGAGGCGTCGGAGGTCCGGCTGCCCGGCGTCCTGCGCCGCCTCACCGCGGGGGAGCAGGTCGACGTCGAGACCGAGGCACCCCGCCTGGAGTACGGCAGGAACGAGATCGGCGAGGTCGGACAGGCCGTCAACACCCTTCAGCGCGCCGCCGTCGAGGCCGCCGTGAAACAGTCCGAACTGCGCGCCGGTGTCTCCGAGGTGTTCGTGAACCTCGCCCGCCGCAGCCAGGTCCTGCTGCACAAGCAGCTCACGCTCCTCGACACCATGGAACGCCGTACCGAGGACACCGACGAACTCGCCGACCTGTTCCGCCTCGACCACCTCACCACCCGCATGCGCCGCCACGCCGAGGGCCTCGTCATCCTCTCCGGCGCGGCCCCTTCCCGGCAGTGGCGCAAACCCGTCCAGCTCATGGACGTCGTGCGCGCCGCCGTCGCAGAGGTCGAGGACTACGAACGCATCGAGGTGCGCCGGCTGCCGCGCGTGGCCGTCACCGGGCCCGCGGTCGCCGACCTCACCCACCTGGTGGCCGAACTCCTGGAGAACGCCACGGTGTTCTCGCCGCCGCACACCGCCGTGCAGGTCATCGGTGAACGTGTCGCCAACGGCTTCACCCTGGAGATCCACGACCGGGGCCTGGGCATGGCGGCCGAGGCGCTCCTGGAGGCCAACCTCCGGCTCGCCGAGACCCCGGAGTTCGAACTCTCCGACACCGACCGGCTCGGCCTGTTCGTCGTCAGCCGCCTCGCCCAGCGGCAGAACGTCCGCGTCTCCCTCCAGCCCTCTCCCTACGGCGGCACCACCGCGGTCGTCCTCATCCCCGACGCGCTGCTCACCGACGACGTCCCCGACACCAACGGCACCGGCTTCCGGCTCGACCGCGCGGGAAGCCGACGGGAGTCCCGCCGCACGACGGACCACGAGGCGTCCTTCGCCCGCACCGGCGTACAACTGCCGGGGCTGCCCGCGTCGATCCTCGACCCGTCGGGCGAACGCGAGGCACCGGTCATCCGGCACCCCCTGGACGACTTCCCGGGCAGCCGCGACGGCGAGGACAGCGGCGCCTACGGCTCCGACACCTTCCGCGGCGGCGAGACGTACCGCCCCAGGCGCCCCGTCGCCGGTGTCCCGGACGAGCAGCACCAGCAGGCCCGCGACAGCCGCGGCGGCCCCGCACCCCACGGAACCGACGTCACCGGCCCGGACGCCCCGCTCGAACTGCCCCGCCGCCGCGCCCCCAAGCTGGTCAGCTCGCACGGCCGTCCGGTGCCCGAGCCGGGCCCCGACCCCCGGCGCGCCTGGCGCGACGGCGATGGCGACGGACCGGCAACGCCCTCGGGCGGTCACCCGCACGACGAGCGCCCGGCCGCGCACCGGCGGGACGACGGCTCCGCACCGGCCCCGGAAACCCGGGCCTCCGGACCGTCGGTCCCCGAGTCGGCGGCCCCCGAACTGCCCCGGCGCACCCGGACCACCGGCCGGCCGGCCGCCGACGCGGAACAGGCCAACCGGGCCACCCCGCCTGTCGGGCCGGGGCCCGGCGAGGCAGAATCGGGTGGGAGCCCGCTGCCCCGGCGCGTGCGACAGGCCAGCCTGGCCCCGCAGTTGAAGGCGGGACCGGCCGCGCGCACCGAACAGGACCAGGACCGCACGGCGGACATCGCCCAGCGCGACGCCGACGAGGTACGCAGCCGGATGGCCTCCATGCAACGGGGCTGGCGGCGCGGCCGTGAGGAAAACGCCATGGGCGACGACGCCCGCGATGGCGCAGCACGAGGAACGACGGAGGGGGACGGTCGATGACCGCACCTATGGGCCCAGGGTCCACCGGTACAGGCAACGCGGGAGGAGAGCTGAACTGGCTCCTCGACGACCTGGTGGAGCGTGTCGCCAGCATCAGCAAGGCGATCGTGCTCTCCGGCGACGGCCTGCCCACGGGCGTCTCCAAGGAGCTGAGCAGAGAGGACAGCGAGCATCTGGCCGCCGTCGCCTCCGGGTTCCACAGCCTGGCCAAGGGCGTGGGCCGGCACTTCGACGTGGGCGGTGTGCGCCAGACCGTCGTCGAACTCGACGACGCGTTCCTGTTCGTCACCGCCGCCGGCGACGGCAGCTGCCTGGCCGTCCTGTCGGACTCCGACTCGGACATCGGACTGATCGCGTACGAGATGACCCTCCTGGTGAAGCGGGTCGGCACACATCTGGCCTCGGCTCCGCGCACCGATCTGCCCGCGGGCGGGTAGTGAGATGGCATGAGCGCAGAAGTCCGGGGGAGCAGCCACTGGTTCGACGACGAGGCCGGACCGGTGGTGCGTCCGTATGCCATGACCCGGGGCCGGACCAGCCACGCGGGCCAGCATCGGCTCGACCTGATCGCGGTCGTCGTCGCGGAACCGCGCGCGGACGATCCGGAGGCGAACCAGGCGCTGTCCCCGGAACACGTGGACATCGTCGAACTCTGCCGTGACACCCCCCAGTCCGTCGCCGAACTCGCCACCGGACTCGACCTGCCCGTCGGGGTGGTCCGCGTGCTCGTCGGGGACCTCGTCGACGACGAACTCGTCCATGTCTCACGGCCCGTGCCCCCGGCCGAGCTGGTCGACGAGAGCATTCTGCGCGACGTGATCAACGGCCTGCGGGCGCTGTGACCCGACGCCCGCGGGTCCGTGCGGTTCCGCGGGCCCGTGCCCGCCGAGTCCGGACCGGACGCTGAAACAGTCCTCCCGTTATGATCTGAGCGATCGTCGACGACCATCCGCGGCACGTCGGCCACCAGCCAGCGGATGCGGTACCGAGCCGTGCGATCGGGGAGACGGACGTGACGACAGGCTGGCAGTTCTGGGTCGACCGGGGCGGCACCTTCACCGACATCGTCGCGCGCCGCCCGGACGGCCGCCTGCTGACCCACAAGCTGCTGTCGGACAACCCGGCCCGGTACACCGACGCCGCGGTGGCCGGCGTACGCGAACTGCTCTCCCGCGACGGAGCCGACGAGACCGACGCGACCGACAAGGCCACGCGAACCTCCGGCGAGCGCATCGAAGCCGTCCGCATGGGCACCACCGTCGCCACCAACGCCCTCCTGGAACGCAAGGGCGAGCGCACTCTCCTCGTGATCACCCGCGGCTTCCGCGACGCCCTGCGCATCGCCTACCAGAACCGCCCCCGCATCTTCGCCCGCCGCATCGAACTCCCCGAGCTGCTCTACGAACGGGTCGTCGAGGTCGACGAACGGATCGCCGCCGACGGCACCGTCCTGCGCGCCCCGGACCTGGCCGCCCTCGCCGGCCCGCTCCAGGAGGCGTACGACGACGGGATCCGCGCGCTCGCCGTGGCCTGCCTGCACAGCCACCTCCACCCCGCCCACGAGCGGGCCGTCGGCGAACTCGCCGCGCGCATCGGCTTCCCGCAGATCTCGCTCTCCAGTGAGGTCAGCCCGCTGATGAAGCTGATCCCACGCGGTGACACCGCCGTCGTGGACGCCTACCTCTCGCCCGTCCTGCGCCGCTACGTCCAGCACGTCGCCGACGAACTCGACGGCGTACGGCTGATGTTCATGCAGTCCAACGGCGGGCTCACCGAGGCCGGGCAGTTCCGCGGCAAGGACGCCATCCTGTCCGGGCCCGCCGGGGGCATCGTCGGCATGGCCCGCATGTCGCAACTCGCCGGGTTCGACCGGGTCATCGGCTTCGACATGGGCGGCACCTCCACCGACGTCTCCCACTTCGCAGGTGAGTACGAACGCGTCTTCACCACCCAGCTCGCCGGGGTCCGGCTGCGCGCCCCCATGCTGGACATCCACACGGTCGCGGCCGGCGGTGGCTCGGTCCTGCACTTCGACGGTTCCCGCTACCGCGTGGGACCGGACTCGGCGGGCGCGGACCCCGGCCCCGCCTGCTACCGGGGCGGCGGCCCACTGACCGTCACCGACGCCAACGTCGTGCTCGGCCGCATCCAACCCGCCCACTTTCCCCGGGTGTTCGGCCCCGGCGGCGATCAGCCCCTGGACGACATCCTGGTCCGCGACCGCTTCGCCGCCCTCGCGCGCGACATCCGCGACCGGACCGGTGACGACCGCACCCCCGAACAGGTCGCCGAGGGCTACCTCCAGGTCGCCGTCGCCAACATCGCCAACGCCGTCAAGCGGATCTCCGTCCAGAAGGGCCACGACGTCACCCGCTACGCGCTGACCACCTTCGGCGGCGCGGGCGGCCAGCACGCGTGCAGGGTCGCCGACTCGCTCGGCATCCGCACCGTCCTCGTCCCGCCCATGGCCGGGGTGCTGTCCGCCCTCGGCATCGGCCTCGCGGACACCACGGCCATGCGCGAACAGTCCGTGGAAGCACCTCTGGAACCGGCCTCGATGCCCGCCGTCCTGAAGACCGCCGACGACCTGGAGGGCGCAGCGCGCGCCGAACTCCGGGCCGAGGACGTCCCCGAGGACCGCATCCGCGTCACGCGCCGGGCCCAACTGCGCTACGACGGCACGGACACGGCGCTGACCGTGGAACTGGCCGAGCCCGAGGCGATGCAGCACGCCTTCGAAGAACGTCATCGCGCCACGTACTCCTTCGCCCTCGACCGCCCGGTCGTCGTCGAAGCACTCTCCGTGGAAGCCACCGGAATCACCGAACCCCCCGATCTCTCGGCCCTCGCCCCGTACGAAGGCCCCGCGGCCGCGCCCGAGACCGTCCGCCTCCACACGGGCGGCACCTGGCGCGACGTACCGCTCCACCGCAGGGAGCACCTGCCTCCCGGCGAAACGGTCACCGGCCCCGCGATCATCACCGAGGCCAGTGCGACGACCGTCGTCGACGACGGCTGGTCGGCCGCGACGACCGGCGACGGGCATCTGCTCATGGAACGCGCGGCGATTACGGAGAGTTCCCGAGTCGGCACAGAAGCGGACCCGGTTCTCCTCGAAGTCTTCAACAACCTGTTCATGTCCATCGCCGAACAGATGGGCGCCCGCCTCGAATCCACCGCCCAGTCCGTCAACATCAAGGAACGCCTGGACTTCTCCTGCGCCCTGTTCGACCCGGACGGCGGCCTCGTCGCCAACGCCCCGCACATCCCGGTCCACCTGGGCTCCATGGGCACCAGCGTCCAGGAGGTCATCCGCCGCCGCGGCCCCGCGATGCGCCCCGGCGACACGTACGCGGTCAACGACCCGTACCACGGCGGCACCCATCTGCCCGACGTCACCGTCATCACCCCGGTCTTCGCCGCGCGGGACTCCGCGGCCACGGAAGGTGACCGGAAGGTCCTCTTCTACGTCGCCTCCCGCGGCCACCACGCCGAGATCGGCGGCATCGCCCCGGGCTCCATGCCCGCCGACAGCCGCACCATCGACGAGGAGGGCATCCTCTTCGACAACTGGCTGCTCGCCGAGAACGGCCGCTTCCGGGAGGCGGAGACCCTGAGCCTGCTCACCGAGGCCCCCTATCCCTCCCGCAACCCGAAGACCAACCTCGCCGACCTGCGCGCCCAGATCGCCGCCAACCAGAAGGGCGTCGACGAAGTCGCCCGCATGATCGAGGACTTCGGGCTCGACGTCGTCCAGGCGTACATGAAGCACGTACAGGACAACGCCGAGGACGCCGTCCGGCGCGTCATCGACACCCTGGACGACGGTGCGTACGCCTACGAGACCGACTCCGGCGCCGTCATCCGCGTCCACGTGCGCGTGGACCGCGAAAACCGTTCCGCCACCGTCGACTTCACCGGCACGTCACCGCAGCTGGCCACCAACTTCAACGCACCCTTCGCGGTCGTCAACGCCGCCGTCCTGTACGTCTTCCGCACCCTGGTCGACGACGACATCCCCCTCAACGACGGCTGCCTGCGCCCCCTGGACATCGTCGTCCCGCCCGGCTCGATGCTCGCCCCCAGGCCCCCGGCCGCGGTCGTCGCCGGCAACGTCGAGACCTCCCAGGCCATCACCGGTGCCCTCTACGCCGCTCTCGGCGTGCAGGCGGAGGGATCCGGCACCATGAACAACGTCACCTTCGGCAACGAACGCCATCAGTACTACGAAACCGTCGCCTCCGGCTCCGTCGGGGGCGACGGCTTCCCCGGCGCATCCGTCGTCCAGACCCACATGACCAACTCGCGCCTCACCGACCCCGAGATCCTGGAATGGCGCCTGCCCGTGGAACTCGACGAGTTCGCCATCCGGTACGGCAGCGGCGGCGCCGGACGCTGGCGCGGCGGCGACGGCGCCGTACGCCGCATCCGGTTCCGCGAGGCCATGACGGTCTCCACCCTGTCCCAGCACCGCCGGGTGCCGCCCTACGGTATGGCCGGCGGCTCGGGCGGAGCGCTCGGCGCCAACCGGGTGGAACGCGCGGACGGCACCGTCGTACGCCTCGCAGGCAGTGATTCGGCGGACGTCGGCCCCGGCGACGTCCTGGTCATCGAAACCCCCGGCGGCGGGGGCTACGGCCCACCGCCGCGCGACACCGAGCAAGCAGGAGAAGAAAACGATGGTCTTCGGGCGTTCTGAGCGCGGCAAGCCTCCGGTCGAGCCCGTCACGCTCAAGATCCTCGTGGCCGGCGGCTTCGGCGTGGGCAAGACGACCCTCGTCGGCGCGGTCAGCGAGATCAGGCCGCTGCGCACGGAGGAACTGCTCACCGAGGCGGGCCGCCCGGTGGACGACCTCACCGGCGTGGAGGGCAAGCACACCACCACCGTCGCGATGGACTTCGGGCGCATCACGCTCCGCGAGGACCTCGTGCTGTACCTCTTCGGCACGCCGGGGCAGGATCGTTTCTGGTTCCTGTGGGACGAGCTGTCCACCGGCGCCCTGGGCGCGGTCGTCCTCGCCGACACCCGCCGCCTGGAGGACTGCTTCGCCGCGGTCGACTACTTCGAGCGGCGCTCCATACCCTTCGTCGTCGGCGTCAACTGCTTCGACAGCGCGGCCCGTTACCCTGCCGAATCCGTCCGCAAGGCCCTCGACCTCGACGACGAGGTCCCCGTCATCATGTGCGACGCCCGGGAGCGCGAGTCGGCCAAGGACGTCCTGATCGAGGTCGTGAAGCACGCCCTGGAGTACACGCGCGGCAACCGCGCGCCCGTCACCACCTGAGCGGTGGCGACCGGGGACGGCCCGTACCCCCGCCGACCGGGGTACGGGCCGCGTTCGTGCACGCACGCGTGGCCGGTGCGAAAGCCACACGCGCGTGGAGGGCGGTTTTCGAAATCGCGCCTATAGAGGGCTTTTCGCTGCCCCCGGTGGCGGCTTCCCCCCTCTCAGCCCACCCCGTCGTCCTCCCAGCCGAAGCTCTTCTCCACCGCCTTGCGCCAGTTGTGGTACTCGCGGTCGCGTACCGACGCCTCCATCGCGGGCAGCCACTCGGCGTCCTTCTGCCAGTGCGACTTCAGCTCGTCGAGGTCGTTCCACACGCCCGTGGCGAGCCCGGCGGCGTACGCGGCGCCCAGACACGTCGTCTCGGACACCCGCGGACGGATCACCGGTACGCCCAGCACGTCCGCCTGGTGCTGCATCAGCAGGTTGTTCCCGGTCATGCCGCCGTCCACCTTCAGGGTGGTGATCTGCACCCCGGAGTCCTGGTACATGGCGTCCACGACCTCACGCGTCTGCCAGCTCGTCGCCTCCAGCACCGCGCGCGCGAGATGTGCCTTCGTGACGTACCGGGTGAGCCCGGTGACCACCCCGCGCGCGTCGGAACGCCAGTACGGCGCGAACAGGCCCGAGAACGCGGGCACGATGTACGCCCCGCCGTTGTCCTCGACGCTCGCCGCCAGCGTCTCGATCTCGTCGGCGCTGCGGATGATGCCGAGCTGGTCGCGGAACCACTGCACCAGCGCGCCCGTGATCGCGATCGACCCTTCGAGGCAGTAGACGGGCGCCTCGCCGCCGATCTTGTACCCCATGGTGGTCAGCAGCCCGTTCTTCGACGGCACCGGCCTGTTGCCCGTGTTGAGCAGCAGGAAACTGCCGGTGCCGTAGGTGTTCTTGGCCGTGCCCACGTCGTAGCACGCCTGCCCGAACACGGCCGCCTGCTGGTCCCCGAGCGCGGACGCGACCGGCACACCCGCGAGCTGGCCGACGGCGGTGCCGTACACCTCGGCGGAGGAGCGGATCTCCGGCAGGACGGCCTCGGGGACGTCCATGGCGGTGAGGATGGCGGGATCCCACTGGAGGGTCTCCAGGTTCATCAGCATGGTGCGTCCGGCGTTGGTGACGTCGGTGACGTGCCGTCCGCCCTCCGTGCCGCCCGTGAGGTTCCAGATCAGCCAGGAGTCGACGGTCCCGAACGCGATCTCGCCGCGCTCGGCCCGAGCCCGCAGCCCGGGCACGTTGTCGAGCAGCCAGGCCGCCTTGGGCCCGGAGAAGTAGCTGGCCAGCGGCAGCCCGGTCTGTTCGCGGAAACGATCCTGCCCGTCCGGGCCGCCGAGTTCGTGACACAGCGCGGCCGTACGGGTGTCCTGCCAGACGATCGCGTTGTGCACGGGCTTGCCGGTCGAGCGGTCCCACAGAACGGTCGTCTCGCGCTGGTTGGTGATGCCCAGGGCGGCGATCTGCTCGGTGCGCACCCCGGCCTTGGCGATCGCGCCCGCGACCACCGCCTGCACCTTGGACCAGATCTCGGTGGCGTCGTGCTCCACCCACCCCGGCTTGGGAAAGATCTGACGGTGTTCCCGCTGGTCGACGGCGACGATGCCGCCGTCCTGGTCGAAGACGATGCAGCGGCTGGAGGTGGTGCCCTGGTCGATGGCGGCGACGTACTTCCGGTCGGTGTCCGGCATGGGAACCCCTTGGGTCGCTCGGTATCACTCGGTTTCGGTCGATGTCGTATGTGGTTGCGGGCGGTTCCGGTGTCGTGCGCGGTGCGGCGGGGCGCGCGACGAGCGAGGCCCTTGTGAGGCCCGGGAAGGGCACCGCTCGCGCCCGGGCGGTGTTTCCCGGGCCTCCCGGTTCAGAAGGCGGCCTTGTAGACGAGGCCCGCGAGCACACCCCCGATCAGCGGGCCGGCGACCGGGATCCAGGCGTAACCCCAGTCGGAGGTGCCCTTGTTCGGGATCGGCAGGAACGTGTGGACGATCCGGGGGCCCAGGTCGCGGGTGGGGTTGATGGCATAGCCGGTCGGCCCGCCGAGGGAGAGGCCGATGCCGACGACCAGCAGCGAGACGATCAGCACCGTCATCCCGGACTCGCCGAGCCCCTTGGTCAGCCCGAAGGCGAGGATCGGCAGGACGAGCGCGGCCGTCGCGATGATCTCCGTGATCAGGTTGGCGACCGGATTCCGGATCTCCGGGACGGTCGAGAAGATGCCGAGGGTCGCCACCGGCCCGTCCTCGGTGCTCTCGCCGCTTTCGAGGCCCTCGGCGGTGGTCGTTTCCCGGACGTTGGCCTGGAACTGCGCGAAGTAGACGAGATAGGTGAGGATCGCACCGAGTATCGCGCCGACGAGCTGGCCGAGCAGATAGACCCAGACCTTGCCCCACTTGCCGGTGTCGACGGCGATACCGATGGTGACGGCGGGGTTGAGGTGTCCGCCGGACAGCGGAGCGGCGGTGTACGCGCCCGCCATCACGCCGAGGCCCCAGCCGAACGCGATGACGACCCAGCCCGAGGCGCGTGCCTTGGAATATCTGAGGGTGACGGCGGCGCACACTCCGGCGCCGAAGAGAATCAGGATCGCGGTACCGATGAATTCGCCGAGAAAGATGTCTCCATTGCTCATGGCGGCTCCTAGGCCCTCACCCGGGGCCAACGGCCCCGGTCCCACCGTGCAGGGCGCGAGCCCTGGCTGAGTACGCCGAGGGCAGGTAGGTCCCGCGCCCCGCCCGGCGTCCGTGACGAGCGTGCCGTCGCAGCGGAATCGCCCGTGGGGGATGGCCGTTCGCGCAGGCACGGGCCCGGGCGGCACAGATGCCCGGAGCGTCCTGGTGCGGCGATGCCGACTGACATCCGGCAGTGTTCTCCGGCACCCGCAGAGCGTCAAGGCAATGGACGGGAACGGCTGATGAGTGACAAAGAGGACAGGGTCAGCCGGGCGGGACGCACCGGGACGGGCGCCGGGCGCAAGGGAGGCCGACCTGCGCGGGCGCGGGGCCCGGTCCGTCAACCGCCGTGCGGGGACTGCCCGATGTCGCTCCGCGGCGGCGGTCACCGTACCGCGATCACCGCGGACCCGTGCCCGAACAGCCCCTGGTTCGCGGTCATCCCCACCCGTGCCCCGGGCACCTGCCGCGCCCCTGCCGCATCCCGCAACTGCCAGGTCAGCTCGCACACCTGGGCGATGGCCTGTGCCGGCACCGCCTCGCCGAAGGAGGCGAGACCCCCGCTGGAGTTCACCGGTATGCGACCGCCGGGGGCCGTGGCACCCTCCCGCAGCAGCTTGGCCGCCTCGCCCTCCGCGCACAGCCCGAGGTCCTCGTACCACTGCAACTCAAGGGCGGTGGACAGGTCGTAGACCTCGGCGAGGGAGAGATCCTCGGGGCCGGTGCCCGCCTCCTCGTAGGCGGCCCGGGCGATCGACGCGCGGAACGTCTCCGCCGCGGGCGCGGCCGCCACCGCCGAGTCCGTGGCGATGTCGGGCAGGTCCAGCACCGTGTTGGGATAACGCGGTGTCACCGTCGACACGGCCCGGATGCGCACCGGGTCGGCCACCCCGTGGCGGCGCGCGAACCCCATGCTCGACAGGACGAGCGCGGCCCCGCCGTCCGACGTCGCGCAGATGTCCAGGAGCCGCAGCGGATCGGCGACGACGGGGGAGGCCGCGACCTCGTCGGCGGTCACCCGCTGGCGGTAGCGGGCGTTCGGATTCAGCGCCCCCGCGGCCGAGTTCTTCACCTTGACCTGGGCGAAGTCGGCCGCGGTGTCCCCGTGCACGGCCATGCGCCGGCGCGCGTACAGCCCGAAGTACGTCGGGTTCGTCGCCCCCAGGACCCGGAACCGCAGCCAGTCCGGATCGTCCGGGCGCTCGCCGCCCGCCGGCCGGAAGAACCCCCTGGGCGCCGAGTCCGCCCCCACCACGAGCACCACGTCGGCGAGCCCCGCGAGGATCTGCGCCCGCGCCGCCCCGAGGGCCTGCGCGCCGGACGCGCAGGCCGCGTACACGCTGGTCACGCGCGCGCCCTGCCAGCCCAGCGCCCTGGCGAAGGACGACCCCGCCACGTATCCCGGATAACCGCCTCTGACCGTGTCCGCCCCCACGATCGAGCCGACGTCCCGCCAGTCGACGCCCGCGTCCGCCAGCGCCGCACGCGCGGCGACCACGCCGTACTCCACGAAACCGCGCCCCCACTTGCCCCAGGGATGCATGCCGACGCCGAGCACCGCCACCTCGTCCGTCATCCCGGTACCCCCGTGGGTCCCGCGCAGCGCCCGCGGTTCGTCTCCCGGCCCCGCTCAGCCCTCATGTCCGTCTCCCCCCGTCGGCCGCCAGTGCCATGTCGTCCAGGTCGTCTCCCCGTCCTCGTAGAGCACGCCGGAAACGGCCTCGACCTCCATCCCCACCGTCAGATCGGCGACAGTGACCCCGGGAACCGCCTGCCCGAGCACCACGATCCGCTCCGCGGCCAGTTCTACAGCGATCAACGCGTACGGCCGCCACGGAAGTTCCGGGTTCGTCACATAGGGTGACGGCGGCCGGTACTGGCTGTCCGTGTACGACCAGATCCGGCCCCGTCGGGACAGGGGAACCTCCGTCAACTCCGCGCCCCCGCAGCCGGGATTGCGGCAGGCGAAGTCCTCCCGCGGGAAGAAGACCGAGCCGCACGCCGAACACCGCGTGCCGAGCAGCCGGAAGCCGTCCCCGGCACCGGCGAACCATCCGGTGACGACAGGTGTCCGCGTGTGTGACATGGCCTCTCCGCTCCCTCCGCGACGGCAGATCTGACGGATCGTCAGCAGTGTGCCACGGGCCTCGGACATTGGGCAGCCGTCCCGGAAAGGGGACAGGCGTCACACAGAACCAATCCGGCCGTTCCCGCGTCGGAATATCGGTGGGGGACGGCCGGGGCCCACGGGGGTGGTTCCGGCCGTCCCCACCTCGTTCACAGGCCCTCCACCGATGGGGCGGTCCCACCACGGCAGCGACGCCATCCGGGGCGGATTCACACCGAGCGGCGGGAAAACGTTCCCGAACGCGACCACTTCCGGGCCGCCTTGAAGATGTCGCTCCGGCGATCGGATACAGTCCGCCACGTGTCCGAATCCCAACACCAGTCCGTCAACTCCGCGCCGGACTCGCACTGTTCGAACTGCGGAGCGCCTTACGCCCAGGGCGTCTCCGGCTGGCCCCGCACCTGCGCCACCTGCGGCATCGTCGCCTACCGCAACCCGCTGCCCGTCGCGGTCGCGCTCCAGCCGGTGTACGACACCAAAGGCACCGCCCTGGTCGTCATCACCCGAACCATCCCTCCCGCACTCGGCGGCATCGCACTTCCCGGAGGTTTCATCGACCACCGGGAGGACTGGCGGCACGCCGTCACCCGCGAGCTCAAAGAGGAAACCGGCATCGACGCGGCCAGCCGCGACGTCCGCCTCATCGACGCCATGAGCGCGCCCGACGGCCACCTGCTGCTCTTCGGGCTCCTCCCGGAGCGCCCGGTCGCGGACCTCCCGCCGTCCGCCGAAACCGACGAGACGGAGGGCTGGCGCCTGCTGCGCCGCCCCACCGAACTCGCCTTCCCCCTGCACACTTTGGCGGTACAGGCGTTCTTCGACGGCCGGTACGTCTAATCAGCGGCCGGTGAGCCCGCGCACCCGTACGGGATACGCGGGCTCACCCGAACCGTCCTCCCCGTCCCGCTCGACGACCACCCGCTGCCCCAGCCGCCGGGTCACATAATGCTCGACCTCCGGTTCGTCCCAGCCGTCGCCCGCGTCCGGCACCACGTACCCGCCCCCGGTACGGCCGCGCGCGGGCGCCCACACCTCCAGCTCCAGCCCGCCGTCCGCACCCCGCACCGGCAGCACGGCACCCGCGCGCGCGAGCACCGGAATCCGCGACAGGGGAGCGTCCAGCAGCACCTGCCCCGGCCCCTGGTACACCTTCTCGGTCACCGTGTCGTACCAGCGGCCCCGCGGCAACTGCACGGCACGCCGGTCGGCGCCCGGCTCCAGCACCGGCGCCACCAGGAGCGCCTCACCGAGCAGAAACGCGTCCTCGCAGTCGCGCAGCGCCCGGTCCTCCGACGCCCCCCACCACAAGGGCCGCACATAAGGCGCACCGGTACGACGCGCCAAATGCGCCAGCGTCACGAAGTACGGCAGCAGCCGCCGCCGTTCGAGCAGCGCCACGCGCGCGTGCTCAAGAACCTCCGCACCGAACTCCCACGGCTCACGCCGCCCGGCCCGCAGACTCGCGTGCGTACGGAACAACGGCAAGTACGCGGCGAGCTGGAACCAGCGCAGATACAGCTCCGGCGCGGGACTCCCGTCGAAACCGCCCACGTCCGGCCCCGAATAGGGCACCCCGCACAGCCCGAGCCCCATCACCAGCGACAGCGAGGCACGCAGCCCCGGCCAGCCCGTGGCCACGTCCCCCGACCAGGTGCCCCCGTAGCGCTGCATGCCGGCCCACCCGGACCGCGAGAACACGAACGGCCGCTCCCGGGGCGCCAGTTCCCGCAGCCCCTCGTACGCCGCCCGGGCCATGCACAGGGCGTACACG
Organism: Actinobacteria bacterium OK074; assembly: GCA_001298575.1. Taxonomy (GTDB): domain Bacteria; phylum Actinomycetota; class Actinomycetes; order Streptomycetales; family Streptomycetaceae; genus Streptomyces. The sequence goes on along the minus strand of LJCV01000033.1, from coordinate 12,561 downwards.
TTGTGCGCCTCCCGGTGGTCGCCGCCACGGCCCTCCAGAGCGTGCCGGGCCGACCGGGGGAGCGTGTTCTCACCGAACGCGGTGAACGACACCGGCTCGTTCATGTCGTGCCAGAAACCCGCGAACCCCTGCGCCAGCCGCTCCTCGTAAAGAGCACCCCACCACGCACGCACACGCGCGTGCGTGAAATCCGGATACACCGCCTCCCCGGGCCACACGACCCCCTCCACGGGCCGCCCCGACCCGTCCTTCACGAACACGTCCTCGGCCACGCCGCTGTCGTGGACGGCATCGCCCGGCTCCGCCTTCACCGCCGGATCGACGATCGAGACCAGCCGGACACCGTCGCGGAGCAGCTCCTCCGCGAGTACCGGCAGCTTCGGGAAGCGCTCCCGGTCGACGGTGAACACCCGGTGGCCGTCGTAGTGGTCGATGTCCAGATGGACCGCGTCCAGTGGCAGACCGCGCTCCCGGTAACCCGCCACGATCCGCCGCACCTCCTGCTCGCTGCCGAACCCCCACCGTGCGTGGTGATACCCCAGCGCCCACTCCGGAGGCAGCGCCGGCGCACCCGTCAGCGACGCCCAGCCGAGCAGCACGCGCGCGGGAGTACCGACGATCACCCAGCACCGCAGCGGACCCCCGTCCATCCGCACCTCACAGGCCCCCGCCCGGTCGTGCCCCGAACCCGCGCCCTCCTCGCCCTCGCGCAACGTCACCGTGCCGTCCCACGAGGAGTCGTGGAACACCAGGTGCGTGGCCGCGTCGGCGACCACCAGGTGCACGGGCATGGTGATGTACAACGGATCGTCACCGGGCCCGAAAGCACGCCCCGGGTCGGTGTTCCACAACCGGTAGGTGCCGTCCCGCAGCCGCGGGCCCGACGCCCGCCCGCCCAGCCCGAAGAACCGGGCGTCCGGCGCCACCTCCGACCGCTGCATCCACCGCGCCCCGCCACCCCCGACCGGCTCCCACCAGCGGGGCGGCAGATCCCGGCGGAGCGTCACTCCACCGGGCGTAAGCACCTCGACGGCCCCGTGCCGCGATACGACGACCGTGGCGCGCTCGGCCACCACCCGCCAGCCACCGTCCTTGTCGGGCTCCAGAAGAGCCCGCGGATCCGCCTCGGGGCACCCGCCCACGAGCGCGTACGACGGCTCCGGAGCGGCCCCGTCCCAGCCCCAGAACACGGCCCCGTTCATCGCGACCATCACCCGCAACTCGGACCGCGCGAACCGCACCACACCACCGCCACCCCCCGGCTCCGCGCCCTGCACCGCCCCCGGCACCCGCGCGCGCTCCGCCCCGCGAGGAGGCAGCCCCGCGGCGTCGGCACGCCACCTGCGCCACCCCGCCCGCACCGTACGCAACCCGTGCACGGGACCCCCCGAACCGACCGCCTTCACCGAACGCACCAGGTCACGACCGTCCATGCTGTTCACCCTGCCATTCGCATCCCCGCACACGGGTGCCGTTCAACTGCCGTTCACCAGCCCAGGGCCGCCGTCCGCCGGGTGCCGCCCTCGTGAGCACACCCTGGTGCAGAAGTCGATCACATGGCATCGTCCGTGTCAGCTGCGTGCGGCCTCCGCCCCGGACCGTGCGCGAGCCACTCACACGACGCGCACAGTCAGGGAGCCGCCCCATGACAGCGAACCCCACTCCGCTCTGGCAGCCGGACGCGGAGCGCATCGCCCAGGCACAACTCACGCGATTCCATGCATGGGCGGCCGCACACCACGGAGCACCCGCGGAGGGCGGCTACGCGGCCCTGCACCGCTGGTCGGTGGACCAGCTGGACACCTTCTGGAAAGCCGTCACCGAGTGGTTCGACGTCCGCTTCTCGACTCCCTACGCGCGCGTGCTCGGGGACCGCGCCATGCCCGGTGCCCAGTGGTTCCCCGGAGCCACCCTGAACTACGCCGAGCACGCCCTGCGCGCCGCCGACACCCGCGCCGACGAACCGGCCCTCCTGGCCGTCGACGAGACCCACGAGCCCCGACCGGTCACCTGGTCGCAGCTGCGCCGCCAAGTAGCCTCCCTGGCCGCCGAACTCCGCGCCCTCGGCGTACGCCCCGGAGACCGCGTCAGCGGCTACCTCCCGAACATCCCGGAGGCGGCCGTCGCCCTCCTCGCGACGGCCGCCGTGGGCGGCGTGTGGACCTCCTGCGCCCCGGACTTCGGCGCCCGCAGCGTCCTCGACCGCTTCCAACAGGTCGAACCGGTGGTCCTGTTCACCGTGGACGGCTACCGCTACGGCGGCAAGGAACACGACCGCCGCGACACCGTCGCCGAACTGCGCCGCGAACTGCCCACCCTGCGCGCGGTGGTCCACATCCCGCTGCTCGGCACCGAGGCCCCCGAAGACGCCCTGGAATGGGCCGCCCTGACCTCCGCACAGGTGGAACCCGTCTTCGAACAGGTCCCGTTCGACCACCCCTTGTGGGTGCTCTACTCCTCGGGCACGACCGGCCTGCCCAAGGCCATCGTCCAGTCCCAGGGCGGCATCCTCGTCGAACACCTCAAACAACTCGGCCTGCACTGCGACCTCGGCCCCCAGGACACGTTCTTCTGGTACACGTCCACCGGCTGGATGATGTGGAACTTCCTCGTCTCCGGCCTCCTGGCCGGCACCACGATCGTCCTCTACGACGGCAGCCCCGGCCATCCGGACACCGGCGCCCAGTGGCGCATCGCCGAACGCACCGGCGCCACTCTCTACGGCACCTCCGCCGCGTACGTCATGGCCTGCCGCAAAGCGGGCGTACACCCCGCACGCGACTACGACCTCACGCGCGTGCAGTGCGTCGCCACCACCGGATCGCCACTGCCACCGGACGGGTTCGCCTGGCTGCACGACGAGTTCGCCGACAGCGGGGCCGACCTGTGGATCGCCTCGGTCAGCGGCGGCACCGACGTGTGCTCCTGCTTCGCGGGAGCCGTCCCCACCCTCCCCGTCCACATCGGCGAACTCCAGGCACAGGCCCTCGGCACCGACCTCCAGTCCTGGGACCCCAGCGGCAAACCCCTGACCGACGAGGTCGGCGAACTCGTCGTCACCAACCCGATGCCCTCCATGCCGATCTACTTCTGGAACGACCCCGAAGGCACCCGCTACCACGACAGCTACTTCGACACCTACCCCGGCGTATGGCGGCACGGCGACTGGATCACCCTCACCTCCCGCGGCTCCGTCGTCATCCACGGCCGCTCCGACTCCACGCTCAACCGCCAGGGCGTACGCATGGGTTCGGCCGACATCTACGAGGCCGTCGAACGCCTCCCCGAGATCAGGGAATCCCTCGTCATCGGCGTCGAACAGGCCGACGGCGGCTACTGGATGCCCCTCTTCGTGCACCTGGCCCCCGGGGCCGTCCTGGACGACACGCTCCTGGCCCGGATCAAACAGACGATCCGTCAGCAACTCTCGCCACGCCACGTCCCCGACGAGGTCATCGAAGTACCCGGCATCCCCCACACCCTCACGGGCAAGCGCATCGAGGTCCCGGTCAAACGGCTCCTCCAGGGCACCCCTCTGGAGAAGGCGGTCAACCCCGGCTCGATCGACAACCTCGACCTGCTGAACTTCTACGAGGAACTGGCTCGAGAACGCCGCTGACCTGCGACAAGACCCCACCCGACCGGCGTTGTCAGTGCCGCCGGTTACTGTGAGTGAGCATTGATCGACCGCTCACAGGGGGAACCATGGCACACAGCCGCAACCAGACCGCCCGACGCCACCTGCGCCGTGAAATCGCGGGCACCATCGGCCTGCTCACCGACGAACGAGACTTCACCGCGATGCGGTGCTACCGCACCTTTGCCTTCGACGACCACCAGACCTACCTCCAGCAGATCGAAGCCCTGCTGAAAACACTCGCGGCCCAGGGCGGCCACACCACCATCGCGCTCTTCGACCCCGAGGAATACGCCGAGTTCTGCTCCGCGAGCGGCCTGGAACCGGACGCCCCGGCCAGCCGCACCCGCTTCACCGCCGAACTCGCCACCACAGGACCCACCGTCCCCTACGAGGGCCAGCCGCTCACCGAACTCGTCCCCAACCTGGTGGACGAGGCGGTGCGTCAGGCCACCTGGGAGTACGCGGCCACACTCCTCGCCCGCCTCGGCGCCTGCGCCTCCTGCGGCGAGGACATCGGCCGCGGAGCCTTTTCCCACGCCTCCGACCTCCTGGTCCGCATCCTCGCCACCGCCGACGTCGGCGAACACCACCTCGTATGCAGCGTCACAGCCGAACACGAAACACTGCTCGCGGTACTCCGCACGGCCGGCGACCCCCAGGGCACCTACCACCTCGACGAAACCGAGGCCCTCGAGTTCGCCACGGTTCTCGCCGTCGGCATGGCCACCCACAGCCCCGGCGGACTCGTCATGCGCACCACCACCCCCGACCGGCCGGACCGCGTCTACGGCTGGCGCGTCCGCGGAGAGAACCTCGAACCCCTCACCGAGGGCGAGGTCTTCGACGCCTACTGCACCGACATCGAGTCCGGCGACATCGTTTCCCCCGAATCCGGCGTCGACTACTGCGCACCCCCCGACCTCGGAGAGGAGGGCAACCCGACGCACCACACCCACTGAGGCGCCCCACGGGACGGCTGGGGACCGCGAGAAACCAGGCGCCGCTACACCGGGAACCGCCGAAGGGCGCCCCGTCCGCGTTACCGGACGGAGCGCCCTTCGAGGCCAACCCGTACACCGCGGCCGAGGAACGATCCCCGGACGCGCGCGGCCCACTACTCGCCGGACAGCACGCTCCGAGCGGCGACGCGGGCCTCTTCGGCGGAGTCCGTGGCACGTGCGGCGGCTGCGGCACGCTCGCACTGCGCCAGCGTGTGCTTCGCCAACTCGGCCCGCACATAAGGAATCGACGCCGCACCCATCGACAGAGAGGTGACACCCAGACCGGTCAGCACACACGCCAGCAACGGATCCGACGCGGCCTCACCACAGACACCGCAGCTCTTCCCCTCGGCCCCGGCCGCCTCCGCGGACAAGGCGACCAGGTCGAGCAGAGCGGGCTGCCACGGGTCCTGCAGCCGGGACACGGCACCCACCTGACGGTCCGCCGCGAAGGTGTACTGCGCGAGGTCGTTGGTCCCCAGCGACAGGAACTCGACCTCCTGCAGAATCGACCGCGCCCGCAGAGCGGCGGAAGGAATCTCCACCATCGCGCCGTACTTCGCCCGCAGCCCCGCAGCCCGACAGGCATCCGCGAACGCCTGGGCGTCCGCACGGTCCGCGACCATCGGAGCCATGACCTCCAGCTGGACCGGAAGCCCCTCCGCGGCCTTGGCCAGCGCGGTCAACTGTGTCCGCAGCACCTCGGGATGGTCGAGCAGCGTGCGCAGCCCCCGCACACCCAGCGCGGGGTTCGGCTCATCGGCCGGAGTCAGGAAGTCCAGCGGTTTGTCCGCACCCGCGTCCAGCACTCGGACGACGACCCGGCCCTCCGGAAACGCCTCCAGCACCTGCCGGTACGCCTCGACCTGCTTCTCCTCGGAAGGAGCCTGCTTACTGTCGTCCAGGAACAGGAACTCGGTACGGAACAGACCGACCCCTTCCGCCCCCGCCTCGACCGCCGCGGGCACGTCCGCCGGACCACCGACATTCGCCAGCAGCGGCACCCGGTGCCCGTCGGACGTGGCACCCGGCCCCGACGAGGCGGACAACGCGGCCTTGCGCTCGGCCTCCGCGGCCGTCAACTGCTCCCGCTTCTGCGCACTCGGGTTCACGAAGATCTCGCCGGTACCGCCGTCCACGGCGATCACCGTGCCCTCGGCCAACCCGGCGGCCCCGGGCAGGGCGACGACCGCCGGCACACCGAGCGCCCGCGCCAGGATCGCACTGTGACTCGTCGGCCCTCCCTCCTCGGTCACGAAACCGAGGACCAGAGCCGGGTCGAGCAGAGCGGTGTCCGCAGGCGCCAGATCCCGCGCGATCAACACGTACGGCTCGTCACTGTCCGGAACACCCGGCATGGGCACCCCGAGAAGCCGGGCGACGATACGGTTCCGCACGTCGTCGAGGTCGGCCACCCGACCGGCGAGGTACTCACCGGCACCGGCCAACAGCTCACGGTACGAGGCGAAGGCGTCGTACACCGCACGTTCCGCGCTGCTCCCGGCGGTGATCCGACGGTCCACGTCCGCCATCAGCTCGGGATCCTGCGCCATCAGGGCCTGGGCCTCCAACACCGCCTGGGCCTCGCCCCCGGCCAGGTTGCCGCGGGCGGTCAGATCCGCCGCCACCGCATCCACGGCCTGACGGGCGCGCCCCTGTTCGCGCTCCGCCTCCTCCTGAGGTATCTGCCGTGCGGGCGGCTCCAGCACGGCCGTTCCCATGTGCCGAACCTCGCCGATCGCCACGCCATGGCTCACGCCGACGCCTCGCAGCGTTGCTTCCATCTCACCCGTCTCCGATAAATGCGGCGGGTCCCGCCGCCGCGATGGTTACTTCCCCGCCGCCCAATACGGCGCTGACGTCACTGCCAGGCGAAAAGCCGGTCACCGGCTCTCACATCGCCATCTTCGCGGAGCTCGGACAGAGAGCCGGCCTTGGCATCCAGAGCCACGACAGGGCACACCGGGGACTTGCCGCCGGCCTCGACCGCGGCCGGGTTCCAACGGACCACGGCCTGACCACGCGTGACGGTGTCGCCCTTGTTGACCAGCAGCTCGAAGCCTTCCCCATTGAGCTGCACCGTGTCGATGCCCAGGTGGGTGAGGATCCCGTGGCCCTTGGCATCGACCACCACGAACGCGTGCGGGTGGAGCGACACCACGACACCGTCCAGTGGAGCGACGGCCTCCGACACCTCACGCACGGGATCGAGCGCCGTTCCGGGCCCGACCATCGCTCCGGAGAAGACCGGGTCAGGCACTGCCGTGAGTCCGACTACACGCCCCGTCAGAGGGGACGACACGATGGTCATGGGGAGCCTCCCAGGGGTGGTGATTCACAGAGGACGTCACCGCCTGTCACGAACGGCACGCTGTTCAGCAGCGTATGTCATATGAAGTTCCGGTTCCGGATGAGTCGTCGCGAGACGTACGGCTTGCTGCCCCGGGGAGCCTGCCCGGAAACGATTTGCGCCCGCTCCGCGGCCCCGGGTAGAGTCGTAGACCTGCTCGGGGCCGAGCGACGCGATCAAGCGTCTCGGTTGAGCAGCACCCAACTTGTCAGATCCTATCTCTGGGTCCTGTTTCGCATGCTTGCGAGACGGTGGTCAGAGCGAAGGAAAAACGCTGATAGAGTTGGGAACACCGAAGGGAAGCGCCCGGAGGAAAGCCGCGAGAGAGATTCTCGGGTGAGTACAAAGGAAGCGTCCGTTCCTTGAGAACTCAACAGCGTGCCAAAAATCAACGCCAGATATGTTGATACCCCGTTCATCGGAAGATTCTTTCGGTGGCGAGGTTCCTTTGAACAATACACAGCGAGGACGCTGTGAACGGCTGGGCTTATTCCGCCTGGTTGTTCCGCTCTCGTGTGTGTCGACCCGATTACGGGTAAACATTCACGGAGAGTTTGATCCTGGCTCAGGACGAACGCTGGCGGCGTGCTTAACACATGCAAGTCGAACGATGAAGCCTTTCGGGGTGGATTAGTGGCGAACGGGTGAGTAACACGTGGGCAATCTGCCCTTCACTCTGGGACAAGCCCTGGAAACGGGGTCTAATACCGGATAATACTGCGGGTCTCATGGTCTGTGGTTGAAAGCTCCGGCGGTGAAGGATGAGCCCGCGGCCTATCAGCTTGTTGGTGAGGTAATGGCTCACCAAGGCGACGACGGGTAGCCGGCCTGAGAGGGCGACCGGCCACACTGGGACTGAGACACGGCCCAGACTCCTACGGGAGGCAGCAGTGGGGAATATTGCACAATGGGCGAAAGCCTGATGCAGCGACGCCGCGTGAGGGATGACGGCCTTCGGGTTGTAAACCTCTTTCAGCAGGGAAGAAGCGCAAGTGACGGTACCTGCAGAAGAAGCGCCGGCTAACTACGTGCCAGCAGCCGCGGTAATACGTAGGGCGCGAGCGTTGTCCGGAATTATTGGGCGTAAAGAGCTCGTAGGCGGCTTGTCACGTCGGGTGTGAAAGCCCGGGGCTTAACCCCGGGTCTGCATTCGATACGGGCTAGCTAGAGTGTGGTAGGGGAGATCGGAATTCCTGGTGTAGCGGTGAAATGCGCAGATATCAGGAGGAACACCGGTGGCGAAGGCGGATCTCTGGGCCATTACTGACGCTGAGGAGCGAAAGCGTGGGGAGCGAACAGGATTAGATACCCTGGTAGTCCACGCCGTAAACGGTGGGAACTAGGTGTTGGCGACATTCCACGTCGTCGGTGCCGCAGCTAACGCATTAAGTTCCCCGCCTGGGGAGTACGGCCGCAAGGCTAAAACTCAAAGGAATTGACGGGGGCCCGCACAAGCAGCGGAGCATGTGGCTTAATTCGACGCAACGCGAAGAACCTTACCAAGGCTTGACATACACCGGAAACGGCCAGAGATGGTCGCCCCCTTGTGGTCGGTGTACAGGTGGTGCATGGCTGTCGTCAGCTCGTGTCGTGAGATGTTGGGTTAAGTCCCGCAACGAGCGCAACCCTTGTCCTGTGTTGCCAGCGTGCCTTTCGGGGTGACGGGGACTCACAGGAGACCGCCGGGGTCAACTCGGAGGAAGGTGGGGACGACGTCAAGTCATCATGCCCCTTATGTCTTGGGCTGCACACGTGCTACAATGGCCGGTACAATGAGCTGCGATACCGTGAGGTGGAGCGAATCTCAAAAAGCCGGTCTCAGTTCGGATTGGGGTCTGCAACTCGACCCCATGAAGTCGGAGTTGCTAGTAATCGCAGATCAGCAGTGCTGCGGTGAATACGTTCCCGGGCCTTGTACACACCGCCCGTCACGTCACGAAAGTCGGTAACACCCGAAGCCGGTGGCCCAACCCCCTTGTGGGGAGGGAGCTGTCGAAGGTGGGACTGGCGATTGGGACGAAGTCGTAACAAGGTAGCCGTACCGGAAGGTGCGGCTGGATCACCTCCTTTCTAAGGAGCGTCTAGGCCGCCAAGTCTTGCTTGGTGGTCCAGGGCCAGTACATCGGCGAACGTCTGATGCTGGTTGCTCATGGGTGGAACGTTGATTAGTCGGCCGGGGTCTCGGGTCGGAGGCTTGCGAGTACTGCTCTTCGGAGTGTGGAAAGCATGATCTCCGGACGGAGTCCGGTCGGGCACGCTGTTGGGTGTCTGAGGGCACGGCCGTGTGGCTGCCTTCAGTGCCGGCCCCGGTGAAGCATCGTGCAAGCGGTGTGTGACGGGTGGTTGGTCGTTGTTTGAGAACTGCACAGTGGACGCGAGCATCTGTGGCCAAGTTTTTAAGGGCGCACGGTGGATGCCTTGGCACCAGGAACCGATGAAGGACGTGGGAGGCCACGATAGGCCCCGGGGAGTCGTCAACCAGGCTTTGATCCGGGGGTGTCCGAATGGGGAAACCCGGCAGTCGTCATGGGCTGTCACCCATACCTGAACACATAGGGTATGTGGAGGGAACGCGGGGAAGTGAAACATCTCAGTACCCGCAGGAAGAGAAAACAACCGTGATTCCGGGAGTAGTGGCGAGCGAAACCGGATGAGGCCAAACCGTATGCGTGTGAGACCCGGCAGGGGTTGCGTATACGGGGTTGTGGGATCTCTCTTTCATGGTCTGCCGGCCATGAGACGAGTCAGAAACCGTTGATGTAGGCGAAGGACATGCGAAAGGTCCGGCGTAGAGGGTAAGACCCCCGTAGTCGAAACATCAGCGGCTCGTTTGAGAGACACCCAAGTAGCACGGGGCCCGAGAAATCCCGTGTGAATCTGGCGGGACCACCCGTTAAGCCTAAATATTCCCTGGTGACCGATAGCGGATAGTACCGTGAGGGAATGGTGAAAAGTACCGCGGGAGCGGAGTGAAATAGTACCTGAAACCGTGTGCCTACAAGCCGTGGGAGCGTCGGATGCGTGTTTACACGCATCTCGTGACTGCGTGCCTTTTGAAGAATGAGCCTGCGAGTTTGCGGTGCGTTGCGAGGTTAACCCGTTGTGGGGTAGCCGTAGCGAAAGCGAGTCCGAACAGGGCGTTTGAGTAGCGCGCTCAAGACCCGAAGCGGAGTGATCTAGCCATGGGCAGGTTGAAGCGGCTGTAAGAGGTCGTGGAGGACCGAACCCACCAGGGTTGAAAACCTGGGGGATGACCTGTGGTTAGGGGTGAAAGGCCAATCAAACTCCGTGATAGCTGGTTCTCCCCGAAATGCATTTAGGTGCAGCGTCGTGTGTTTCTTGCCGGAGGTAGAGCACTGGATAGGCGATGGGCCCTACCGGGTTACTGACCTTAGCCAAACTCCGAATGCCGGTAAGTGAGAGCGCGGCAGTGAGACTGTGGGGGATAAGCTCCATGGTCGAGAGGGAAACAGCCCAGAGCATCGACTAAGGCCCCTAAGCGTATGCTAAGTGGGAAAGGATGTGGAGTCGCAGAGACAACCAGGAGGTTGGCTTAGAAGCAGCCACCCTTGAAAGAGTGCGTAATAGCTCACTGGTCTAGTGATTCCGCGCCGACAATGTAGCGGGGCTCAAGTATACCGCCGAAGTCGTGTCATTCCAGCGTATAGCCCTAACGGGTGTTGGGATGGGTAGGGGAGCGTCGTGTGCCGGGTGAAGCAGCCCTGTAAGGGAGTTGTGGACGGTTCACGAGTGAGAATGCAGGCATGAGTAGCGATTCACACGTGGGAAACGTGTGCGCCGATTGACTAAGGGTTCCTGGGTCAAGCTGATCTGCCCAGGGTAAGTCGGGACCTAAGGCGAGGCCGACAGGCGTAGTCGATGGATAACCGGTTGATATTCCGGTACCCGCTGTGAAGCGTCAAACATTGAACCAGGCGATGCTAAGTCCGTGAAGCCGTCCCGGAGCCTTCGGGCAAGGGGAAGTGGTGGAGCCGACGGTCCAGACCTGTAGTAGGTGAGTGATGGGGTGACGCAGGAAGGTAGTCCATCCCGGGCGGTGGTTGTCCCGGGGTAAGGGTGTAGGCCGTGCGATAGGTAAATCCGTCGTACACGAGGCTGAGACCTGATGCCGAGCCGATTGTGGTGAAGTGGATGATCCTATGCTGTCGAGAAAAGCCTCTAGCGAGTTTTATGGCGGCCCGTACCCTAAACCGACTCAGGTGGTCTGGTAGAGAATACCGAGGCGTTCGGGTGAACTATGGTTAAGGAACTCGGCAAAATGCCCCCGTAACTTCGGGAGAAGGGGGGCCATCACCGGTGAGAGGACTTGCTCCTTGAGCTGGGGGTGGCCGCAGAGACCAGCGAGAAGCGACTGTTTACTAAAAACACAGGTCCGTGCGAAGCCGTAAGGCGATGTATACGGACTGACGCCTGCCCGGTGCTGGAACGTTAAGGGGACCGGTTAGTCATTCTTCGGGGTGGCGAAGCTGAGAACTTAAGCGCCAGTAAACGGCGGTGGTAACTATAACCATCCTAAGGTAGCGAAATTCCTTGTCGGGTAAGTTCCGACCTGCACGAATGGCGTAACGACTTCTCGACTGTCTCAACCATAGGCCCGGTGAAATTGCACTACGAGTAAAGATGCTCGTTTCGCGCAGCAGGACGGAAAGACCCCGGGACCTTTACTACAGTTTGATATTGGTGTTCGGTTCGGCTTGTGTAGGATAGCTGGGAGACTGTGAAGCGGCCACGCCAGTGGTTGTGGAGTCGTTGTTGAAATACCAGTCTGGTCGTGCTGGATGTCTAACCCGCGCCCGTGATCCGGGTGGGGGACAGTGTCTGATGGGTAGTTTAACTGGGGCGGTTGCCTCCTAAAGGGTAACGGAGGCGCCCAAAGGTTCCCTCAGCCTGGTTGGTAATCAGGTGGTGAGTGTAAGTGCACAAGGGAGCTTGACTGTGAGACCGACGGGTCGAGCAGGGACGAAAGTCGGGACTAGTGATCCGGCGGTGGCTTGTGGAAGCGCCGTCGCTCAACGGATAAAAGGTACCCCGGGGATAACAGGCTGATCTTCCCCAAGAGTCCATATCGACGGGATGGTTTGGCACCTCGATGTCGGCTCGTCGCATCCTGGGGCTGGAGTCGGTCCCAAGGGTTGGGCTGTTCGCCCATTAAAGCGGTACGCGAGCTGGGTTTAGAACGTCGTGAGACAGTTCGGTCCCTATCCGCTGCGCGCGCAGGAATATTGAGAAGGGCTGTCCCTAGTACGAGAGGACCGGGACGGACGAACCTCTGGTGTGCCAGTTGTTCTGCCAAGGGCATGGCTGGTTGGCTACGTTCGGGAGGGATAACCGCTGAAAGCATCTAAGCGGGAAGCCTGCTTCGAGATGAGTATTCCCACCCACTTGATGGGGTAAGGCTCCCAGTAGACGACTGGGTTGATAGGCCAGATCTGGAAGCCCGGTAACGGGTGGAGGTGACTGGTACTAATAGGCCGAGGGCTTGTCCTCAGTTGCTCGCGTCCACTGTGTTGGTTCTGAAACCACGAACAACCCCATTGCCATGGTCACGG
>LJCV01000021.1 GCA_001298575.1 Actinobacteria bacterium OK074 | reverse complement strand
GCAGCGCACCCGCCTCGAACAGCCCCACCAGATCGGCCAGCATCTCGCCGATCCGCTCCGGAGCAACGTCCATCAGGTCGAACGCCCGATACGCCACCCCCGGATACCCGGCGGCCACAACCTCCGGGTCCCGCACATCGGTCTTGCCCATCTCCAGGAAACGACCGCCACGCGGCAGCAACCGCAACGACGCATCCACGAACTCACCCGCCAGCGAGTCCAGGACCACGTCCATGCCACGACCACCGGTCGCCGCCAGGAACGCCGCCTCGAACTCCGTATCCCGCGACGACGCCATGTGGGCGCCGTCCAGGCCGAGTTCACGCAACGTGCCCCACTTGCCAGCACTCGCCGTACCGAACACCTCAGCACCCAGATGCCGCGCCAACTGCGTGGCAGCCATACCCACACCACCAGCAGCCGCGTGCACCAGCACCGACTCCCCGGCCCGCACCCCACCCAAATCCGTCAGCGCGTAGTACGCGGTCAGGAACACGATCGGTACGGCCGCCGCCTCCGCGAACGACCACCCCTCCGGAACCCTCGCCACCCGCCGTGCGTCCGCCACCGCGACCGGACCAAACGCACCCGAGAACATCCCGAACACCCGGTCACCCACGGCCAGTTCGGTCACACCCGCACCGACCCCGGTCACGACACCGGCACCCTCCAGACCGAAGTCCTTCGCATCCCCCGGATACATGCCAAGCGCGTTGAGCACGTCACGGAAGTTGACTCCCGCCGCCCGCACGGCAATACGAACCTGACCCGCCACCAACTCGCCCTCAACCCCAGGAGCAGCCGTCAGCGCAAGCCCCTCCAGCGTCCCCTTCTCCACGACGTCGAGCCGCCACGGCAACTCCCCCGCCGGAACGGCGAGTTCGCCACCGGATCCGACCCGCCCCAGCCGTGGCGCGAAGACAGCGCCCCCGCGTACCGCGAACTCCGCCTCCCCCGAGGCCAGTGCGGACCCGACGACCGCCCAGGACTCCTCCGTCCCATCCACGTCCAGCAGCGCGAACCGCCCCGGGCTCTCCGCCCGGGCCGCCCGCACCACACCCCACACCGCGGCCGACGCCGGATCCACGGACGGCTCGTCGACCGCCACCGCCCCCTCGGTCACGACCACCAGGCGGGCGCCCTCGAAGCGTTCCTCCGCCAGCCAGTCCCGTACGAGTTCGAGTGCCCGTGTCGTCACCGTGTGCGCGGCCTCCGCGCTGTCGCCGGCCGGGCGTTCGACGCGGACGAATACGTCGGCGGGGACCGGCTCGTCCGGGCCGGGCAACGAGTTGCCGATCATCGTCGGGTCCGAACTGCGCGCGGGTACGGGCAGTTTGGTCCAGTCGACCTGGAAGAGGCCCTCGCGGCGGCGGTCGGCGGCGGTGAGGGCACCGGTCGCCTCCCGCAGGACCAGCGACTCCACCGAGGCGACCGGGCCGCCCGCCGGATCCGCCAACTCCAGTGCCACCGCGTCCGATCCGGTCGGCACCATCCGCACCCGCAGGCCGCGCGCGCCCGAGGCGCGCAGGGTGACGCCGTTCCACGAGAACGGCAGCCGTGCCCGTCCGTCGCCGAGCGCCGGGGTGAACATCACCGCGTGCAGGGCAGCGTCCGTGAGCGCCGGGTGCAGCCCGAACCGCCCCGCGACCGCCTCCTGTTCCTCCCCAAGCCCGACCTCGGCGAACACCTCGTCGCCGCGCCGCCACACCGCACGCAACCCCTGGAACACCGGCCCGTACGACAGCCCCAGCGTGCCGAAACGCTCGTACAGGCCCTCGACGGACTCCGCGACGGCGCCCGGCGGCGGCCACGCACCGAAGTCGAAGGCGCCGTCAGGATCCGCCTGCTCCCCGGCGGCCGTCAGCGTGCCGGTCACGTGCAGGGTCCACGGGTCGGTGTCGAGGGTGTCCTCGGTCCGGGTGTGGATCTCCAGTGTGCGGCGGCCGTCGTCGTCCGCCGCGTCGACACGGACCTGCACACGGACCCCGCCGCGCTCGGGCACCATCAGCGGTGCCGCGATCGTCAGGTCCGCCACGCGGTCGCAGCCGGTCCGTTCTCCGGCCCGCAGCGCCAGCTCCAGGAAGCCCGTTCCCGGGAACACCGCCGCGCCCGCGACCACGTGGTCCCGCAGCCATTCCTGCGTGGCCAGGGAGAGCCGTCCGGTCAGCAACAGCTCGTCGCCGCCCGCGAGTTCGACGGCCGCGCCGAGCAGCGGATGGCCCGCGGAACCCAGCCCGACCGCGCCCAGGTCGCCGAACCCGGCGCCCGTGTCCCGGGACCAGAAGCGGCGCCGCTGGAACGCGTACGTCGGCAAGTTCACCCGTACTCGGTCCGGATCCAGGTCATCGGCCGCTTCCACGTCTTCCGGGAACGCGGTCTCCCAGTCCACCGCGACACCGCTGACGTAGAGCTGGGCGAGGGCGGCCAACTGGCTCTCGGGTTCGGGGCGGTCCTTGCGCAGGACGGTGGCGTAGACCTGCGCGCCGCCGTCGAGGCAGCCCTGGGCGAGGGCGGTCAACTGGCCGTCGGGGCCCAGCTCCACGAGCCGGCCGACCCTGCGCTCCGCCAGTGCGCGGACGCCGTCGGCGAAGCGGACCGCCTGGCGGACGTGCCGTACCCAGTAGTCCGGGGAGGTCAGCTCTGCGGGGTCGGCCGGTCCGCCCGTCACGTTCGAAATGACCGCGATACGGGGGGTGTTGTAGATCAGGGTCTCGGCCACGGCCCGGAAATCGGCCAGCATCGGGTCCATCAGCGGCGAGTGGAACGCGTGACTGACCCGGAGAGTCGTCGTCTTACGGTCCTGGGCGCGGAAGGACGCCGCGATCTCCTCTACGGCGTCGGCGGCGCCCGAAATCACCACCGAGCGCGGGCCGTTCAGCGCCGCGATGCCCACGCCGTCGTTCAGCAGCGGCAGCACCTCGTCCTCCGCCGCCTGCACCGCCACCATCGCACCACCCGACGGCAACGCCTGCATCAACCGGCCACGCGCCACCACCAGTTGGCAGGCATCGGCCAGCGACCACACCCCCGCCACATGTGCCGCCGCCAACTCACCCACCGAGTGGCCCATCAGCACGTCCGGCCGTATGCCCCAGGACTCCAGCAGCCGGAACAGCGCCACTTCCAAGGCGAACAGCGCGGGCTGGGCGAACTCCGTCCGGTTCAACCGCTCTTCGTCGTCGCCGAAGACGATCTCCCGGAGTCCGAACGGGACTTCCGCGTCCACCGCGTCGAATGCTGCCGCGAACACCGGATACGCCTCGTACAACTCCCGGCCCATGCCCAGCCGTTGCGATCCCTGCCCCGCGAACAGGAACGCCGTACGGCCGCCTGGTCCGGCCGTACCGGTGACGGTGTTCGGGTGCGGTTCGCCCGTGGCGAGTGCGGTGAGGCCCGTGCGGAGGTCCTGGAGGGTTCGGCCGGTGACGACCGCCCGGTGTTCGAAGGTGGAGCGGGTGGTCACCAGGGCACGGCCAATGCGCGCCGGGGCCGTCAACAGGCCGGTGCCAGCGTCGAGTTCGTCATCGAGGTGGTCGAGGTGGGTGAGCAGGCGTTGTGCCTGTGCCGTGAGCGCGGCGCGGCTGCGGGCGGAGATCACCCAGGGCAGGGGCCGTTCGACCGCAGTCTCCCCCGTCTTCCCCGTCTCCCCCGCCGCCCCGCCGCCGGTCGCCGTCGTGCTCCGGACCGCCGCGTCCGGCGTCGCGCTCCGGGCGCCCTCGTCCGCCGTCGGCTCCGGCGGCGCAGGTGCCTCCTCCACGATCAGGTGGGCGTTGGTGCCGCTGATGCCGAAGGAGGAGACGGCTGCCCGGCGTGGCCGGTCGTCCTGGCGGGGCCAGGGCTCCTCGGCCGTGAGGAGGCGGAGGTCGGTGCCGGTCCAGTCGATGTGCGGGGAGGGCGCGTCGGCGTGCAGGGTGCGGGGCAGGACGCCGTGCCGCATGGCGAGGACCATCTTGATGATGCCCGCGACCCCGGCCGCCGCCTGGGTGTGCCCGATGTTGGACTTGACCGAGCCGAGCCACAACGGCCGGTCCGCCTGGCGGTCCTGCCCGTACGTGGCGAGCAGCGCCTCCGCCTCGATGGGGTCGCCGAGGGGGGTGCCGGTGCCGTGGGCCTCGATGGCGTCGACGTCGGCGGCTGTGAGTCCGGCGTTGGCGAGGGCGGTGCGGATGACTCGTTCCTGGGCGGGGCCGTTGGGCGCGGTCAGGCCGTTGGAGGCGCCGTCCTGGTTGACCGCGCTGCCACGGATGACGGCGAGCACGGGGTGACCGTTGCGGCGGGCGTCGGAGAGGCGTTCGAGCAGGAGCATGCCGACGCCCTCGGCGGGTCCGAAACCGTTGGCGGTCGCGCCGAACGCCTTGCACCGGCCGTCGGTGGCGAGCGCGCGTTGCCGGCCGAAGTCCACGAACATCTCCGGGCCGGACATGACGGTGACGCCGCCGCCGAGTGCCAGGTCGCACTCGCGCGAGCGCAGGGACCGTACGGCGAGATGGAGGGCGACCAGCGACGACGAGCAGGCGGTGTCGACGGTGACCGCGGGCCCCTCGAAGCCGAAGGAGTAGGCGATGCGGCCGGAGGCGACGCTGGTCGTGGAGCCGGTGAGGAGGTGGCCGCCGAGGTCGGCCTGGGAGTCGTGGGAGCGGGGCAGGTAGTCCTGGGGGATGGCGCCGACGAACACGCCGGTGGCCGAGCCGCGCAGGGCGGCGGGCAGGATCCCGGCGCGTTCGACGGTCTCCCAGGAGGTCTCCAGGAGCAGCCGTTGCTGCGGGTCCATGGCCTGGGCCTCGCGGGGCGAGATCTCGAAGAACTCGGCGTCGAACAGCGGGGCTTCGCGCAGGAAGCCGCCCTCACGGACGTAGGAGGTGCCGGGGCGGTCGGGGTCCGGGTCGTAGAGGGCGTCCAGGTCCCAGCCGCGGTCGGCGGGGAACGGGGTGACGGCGTCGGTGCCGGAGGCCAGCAGGCGCCACAGGGCCTCGGGGGTGTCGGCCCCGGCGGGGAAGCGGCAGCCCATCGCGACGATCGCGACGGGTTCCTGCTGCTGTTCCTCCAGGTCCTGCAGACGCTTGCGTGTCTGACGAAGGTCGGCCGTGACAAGTTTCAGGTAGTCCCGCAGCTTCTCTTCGTTGCTCGCCATTCGATGCCACTTCCTAGGAGGTTCCCCGAGGGGATCCGGAGACGTCGGTCCTGAGCGGTCCGGGGTCGGTCGTCGGGGTCAGGAAATGCCCAGTTCTTTGTTGATGAGGTCGAACATCTCGTCGTCGGTCGCGGTTTCGAGCCCGGTGCCGGCCGTCGTCGTACCGGGAGTACCGGGAGTACCGGCAGTGGTGGCGTCGGCCGTGCGGTCCGTCCAGCGGTCCAGCAGGTCCTTCAGGCGGTCCGCCACCTTGCCGGTGAGGCCGTCGTCACCGGATGCCCCGCCGCCGGATGCGCCGCCGTCCGCGGTGTCCAGTGCGGCCATGGCGGCTTCGAGCTTGTCGAGTTCGGTGAGGAGGGCTTCCTCGGGGCGGGCCTCCTGCGGTGCGCACTGGTCGAGGAGGTGGCGGGCGAGGACGGCGGGGGTCGGGTAGCTGAAGATCAGCGTGGCCCGGAGGGTGAGGCCGGTGGCCGTACCGAGCCGGTTGCGCATCTCGACCGCGGTGAGCGAGTCGAAGCCGAGCGACTTGAACGGCCGTTCGGTGTCGACGGCTTCGGGGTCGGAGTGTCCGAGGACGGCCGCGGTGTGCGCGCGGACCAGGTCCAGGGCGGCCCGTTCGCGTTCCTCGGCCGACAGCGGGCGCAGCTGCTCGGTGAACGACACCGCCGCGTCCTGGGATTGGGACTGGGACTGGGACTGGGATACGACGGCGGTGGCGGCCCGCCGGAGCGGGGTGCGCGCCAACGCCCTTAGCAGGGACGGGGGTTCGGTGCCCCGGCGGTCCAGTCCGGCCAGGTCGAGGCGGGTGGGCAGCAGGAGCGCCTGGTCGGCGGTGAGGGCCGTGTCGAACAGGGCGAGGCCCTCGGCGGCGGGCAGCGGGGCGAGCCCCATGCGGCCCAGGCGGCGGACGTCGGCCGCGCCCAGCGTGCCGGCCATGCCGGTGTCGGTGTCCCACAGACCCCAGGCCAGGGAGAGCGCGGGCAGCCCCTGCGAACGGCGGTGCTGGGCAAGGGAGTCGAGGAACGCGTTGGCGGCGGCGTAGTTGGCCTGGCCCTGGCTGCCGAAGGTGGCGGCCACGGAGGAGAAGAGGACGAACGCCGACAGGTCGAGGTCGCGGGTCAGTTCGTGCAGGTTCCACGCGGACTGCGCCTTGGGCCGCAGCACCCGGTCGAGGCGTTCGGGCGTCATGGCTTCCAGGACGCCGTCGTCGAGGACTCCGGCCGCGTGGACGACGGCGGTGAGCGGGTGCGCGGCGGGGATCGTGGCCAGCAGTTGGGCGAGCGCGTCGCGGTCGGCGGCGTCGCACGCGGCTACGGTGGCGGTGGCGCCCAACTCCTCCAGTTCCGCCCGGAGTTCGGCCGCGCCCGGGGCGTCGGGGCCGCTGCGGCCGACCAGCAGGAGGTGGCGGACGCCGTGCCGGGTGACCAGGTGCCGGGCGAGCAGTGCGCCGAGGGTGCCGGTGCCGCCGGTGATGAGGACGGTGCCGTCAGGGCGGACGTCCGCCGCGGAGAGGCCGGTGTCGGGGACGCGGGCGAGGTCGACCGGAACGTCCGGCACGGTCAGGACGATCTTTCCGGTGTGCCGGGCCTGGCTCAGGTACCGGAACGCCTCCGGCGCCCGCCGTACGTCCCAGGTGGTGACCGGCAGCGGACGCAACGCCCGCCGCTCGAACAGGTCGAGTACGGCGGCGAGCATGCCCGCGGTGTGGTCGGGGTCGACGTCACGGAGGTCGAACGCCCGGTAGACGATCCCGGGGTGCTCGGCGGCGACGGTCGCCGCCTCGCGCAGGTCGGTCTTGCCCATCTCGACGAAACGGCCCCCGCGGGGCAGCAGCCGGAAGGAGGCGTCGATCAGTTCCCTGGCAAGGGAGTTGAGGACGACGTCCATGCCGCGGCCCGCGGTCACGCGCAGGAACTTCGCCTCGAAGTCCGTGTCACGGGAGGAGGCGATGTGGTCGTCGTCCAGGCCCATCGCCCGCAGCGTCGGCCACTTGGCGGGGGACGCGGTGGCGAACACCTCCGCGCCCAGGTGTTGGGCGAGTTGCACGGCGGCCATGCCGACGCCGCCGGTGCCCGCGTGCACGAGGACGGCCTCGCCGGGGCGCAGTCCGGCCAGGTCCACCAGGCCGTGGTAGGCGCTGAGGAAGACGATGGGCGCCGCGGCGGCCTCGGTGAACGACCAGTCGTCGGGCGTACGGGCCAGCAGCCGGTGGTCGGTGACGGCGACCGGACCGTACGCCCCGGAGAACAGACCGAGCACGCGGTCGCCCGGGGCGAGGCCGGTGACGTCGGGCCCGGTCTCCAGGACCACACCCGCGCCCTCGCGGCCCGGCACTTCGCGGTCGAGCATGCCCAAACAGACCAGCACGTCACGGAAGTTGACACCGGTGGCCCGCATCGCGACGCGCACCTCGCCGGAGTTGAGCGGCCGTTCGGCCTCGGGGTAGCCGACGAGGGCGAGGCTGTCGAGGGTGCCGGGCACGGTGACGTCCAGCCGCCACGCGCCCGCCCCGGGCGGCGGCAGGAGGGCGCCGCCGGTACCGGCCGGGGCAAGACGGGGGACGAGAACTATGCCGTCGCGGAGGGCGAGTTGGGGTTCGCCGGAGGTGAGGGCGGAGGTGATGAGGTCGGCGGAGCTCGACTGTTCTTGCGCTAGGTCCAGGAGGACCAGCCGGTCCGGGTGCTCGGACTGCGCGGAGCGGACGAGGCCCCAGACGGAGGCGGCCACCGGGTCGGCGGGCGCACGGTGCCCGTCGGCGGGTACCGCTCCGCGGGTCACCAGGACCAGCCGGGCGGCGCCGAAGCGCTCGTCGGCGAGCCAGTTCTGGACGAGGGCGAGGGTGTGGTGCAGTGCGGCGCGGGTGGCCGCGCCGAAGTCCCGTTCGGTGGTGCCCTGTTCGGTGGCGTCTTGTTCCGTGGCGGGCGCGTCGCACGCGACGAGTACCTCGGCCGGCAGGGGTGTGCCGTCGGCGAGCGCGGCGGTGAGCGCGGCGAGGTCGGGGTAGTGACCGCCGGGGGCCGCGTCGACCCCGGGTCCGACCACAGCCCACCGTGCGTCGCTTTCGGAGAGAGTCCCGGACGGTGCGGGCAGCGCGGTCCAGTCCAGCCGGAACAGCGCCTCGTGCGACGCGGGCGTGACGCCGGCGGCCGGGGCGGCCACGTCCTGGCCGACCTCGCGCAGGGTGAGGGCATCGACGCGGGCGACGGCGCGACCGTCGGTGTCGGTGACGGTCAGCGCGATCGTGTCCTCGTCCACCGGCGACAGCCGCACCCGCGCCGCGGACGCGCCCGCCGCCGTCAGCGTGGCGCCGCTCCACGAGAACGGCAGCCGTACCCCGCCGGAGTTGTCGGCCGCGGTCCGCCCGGCGGCGAGCCAGGCGTGCAGGGCGGCGTCGAGCAGGGCGGGGTGGAGGCCGTGCCGGGCGGCCTCGGCGTGCTGGTCGGCGGGGAGCCGGACCTCGGCCCAGACGTCGTCGTCCTGCCGCCAGACGGACCGCAGTCCTTGGAAAGCCGGGCCGTAGTCGTATCCGTCGTCCGCGAGCCGCTCGTAGAAGCCGTGCAGCGGGACGGGGACGGCGTCGGCGGGCGGCCAACTCGTAGGAGTGGCAACCTCGTTGGGTACGGCATCGGAGTCGGCCGGGTCCGAGTCCAGGAGTCCGGTGGCGTGGCACACCCAGCTCGCGGTGGCGTCGGCGTACGCGTGCACGGACACCGTTCGCCGCCCTGCCTCGTCCGGCCCGCCGACGGTCACCTGGACGCGTACGCCGTCCCGTTCCGGCAGGACCAGCGGTGCCTGGACCGTCAGGTCCGCCACGCGGACGCACCCGACGCGCAGTCCGGCCTGGAACGCCAGTTCCAGGAAGCCCGTGCCGGGGAAGAGGACCGCGCCCGCCACGGCGTGGTCGCGCAGCCAGGGCTGGGTGCCGAGCGCGAGCCGACCGGTGAAGACGGCTCCGGCCCCTTCCGCCAGGGCGACTTCGGCCCCGAGGAGCGGGTGCTCACAGGCGGTGAGCCCGAGCCCGACGGCATCCCCGGCCGGAGCGCTCGGGGCCCCCGGCCAGAACCGCTGCCGCTGGAAGGCGTACGTCGGCAGGTCGACACGGCAGGCACGGGTTCCGGCGAACAGGACCGGCCAACGAGGTGCGGTCCCACGCACGTACAGCGCGGCAACCGCGGTCAGCAGCGCGCCGACCTCGTCGCGGTCCTTCCGCAGAGCGGGAACGAGCAGCTGCCCGTCACCGTCGAGGCACCCCTGGGCAAGCGCGGTGAGCGTACCGTCGGGCCCCAACTCCACCCAGTTCCCTACCCCTTCGGCCCGCACCCGCCCAACGGCATCGGCAAAACGCACCGCCTCCCGCACATGCCGCACCCAATACTCGGGCGACACCAGCTCCGCACCTTCGACGAGTTCCCCGGTCAGCGCCGAGACAACGGCCAACTGGGGCCGCTCGTACGCCAGTTGCTCTGCCACGGCCTGAAATTCGGCGAGCATCGGCTCCATCAGCGGGGAGTGGAACGCGTGGCTGACGCGGAGGGCGGTCGTCTTACGGTCCTGGGCGCGGAAGTGGGCCACGACTTCTTCTACGGCGTCGGCGGCGCCCGAAATGACCACGGACTGGGGGCCGTTCAGCGCGGCGATGCCCACGCGGTCGTTCAGCAGGGGGAGGATCTCGTCTTCGGATGCCTGCACCGCGACCATCGCACCGCCGGACGGCAGCGCCTGCATCAACCGACCGCGAGCGGCGACGAGTTGGCAGGCGTCCGACAGGGACCAGACACCGGCCACATGCGCGGCGGCGATCTCACCGATCGAGTGACCGGCCAGCACGTCGGGACGGATCCCCCAGGACTCCAGCAACCGGAACAGGGCCACTTCGAGCGCGAAGAGCGCGGGCTGGGCGAACTCGGTCCGGTTCAGCCGCTCGGCGTCGTCACCGAAGACGATCTCCCGCAGACCGAAGGGAAGTTCCGCGTCAACCGCGTCGAACGCCGCCGCGAACACTGGGAACGCCTCGTACACCTCCCGCCCCATACCGAGCCGTTGCGACCCCTGCCCCGCGAACAGGAACGCCGTACGACCGCTGCCGGCGACCGTCGTGCCGGTGACCACGTGCCCGGCGGGCTCCTGCATGGCAACCGCGCGGAGGCCACGCAGGGCCTGTTGCCGGTCGGCGGCCACGACCACCGCCCGGTGGTCCAGAGCGGAGCGCGTGGTCGCGAGGGACAACGCCACGTCCTGGTGGGGCAGTTCGGGGTCGGAGGCCAGGAGGGCCGCGAGCTGTTCCGCCTGGGCTCGCAGCGCGCGGGGCTCGGCGGCGGAGAGGGGGAGCAGGACGATCCGGGGTTCCGCGTCGAGTACGGCGGTGTCACGCTCGCCGAACTCGACGCCTTCGACGCCCTCGTCGCCCTCGTCGCTCTCGTCCGTCGGAGGCTGTTCGACGATGACGTGGGCGTTGGTGCCGCTGATGCCGAAGGACGAGACACCCGCCCGGCGCGGACGGTCCGACGGCTGCGGCCAGTCCACGTTGTCGGTCAACAGGCTGATGTCACCCGTCGTCCAGTCGACGTGCGACGACGGCTCGTAGGCGTGCAGGGTGCGGGGAAGCACGCCGTGCCGCATCGCCATCACCATCTTGATGACGCCGCCGACGCCCGCAGCCGCCTGGGCGTGCCCGATGTTCGACTTCAACGAGCCGAGCCACAACGGCTGTTCGCGATCCTGGCCATAGGTGGCGAGGAGAGCCTGGGCCTCGATCGGATCGCCCAGGGGGGTGCCCGTGCCGTGCGCCTCGACCGCGTCCACGTCGGCGGCCTTCAGCCCGGCCCCCGCCAACGCCTGCCGGATCACCCGCTGCTGGGACGGACCGTTCGGCGCCGTCAGACCATTCGACGCACCGTCCTGATTGACCGCGGACCCCGCCACCACCGCAACCACCCGATGCCCATTGCGCCGAGCATCCGACAACCGCTCCACCAACAACAACCCCACCCCCTCCGCCCACGCCGTCCCATCCGCACCCTCCGCAAACGCCTTGCACCGGCCGTCCACCGCAAGACCCCGTTGCTGGGAGAACTCGACGAAGGTGTCCGGCGTCGACATCACGGTCACGCCACCGGCCAACGCCAGGTCGCACTCCCCGGACCGCAGCGCCTGCGCGGCCAGGTGCAGCGCGACGAGCGACGACGAGCACGCCGTGTCCACCGTCACCGCAGGCCCCTCGAAGCCGAACGTGTAAGCGATGCGGCCCGAGATGACACTGCCCGTGTTCCCGGTCAGGAGGTAGCCGTCGGCGCCTTCGGACGTCCCCCGGAACCGCGAGCCGTAGTCCTGAGCCATGGCTCCGGCGAAGACGCCGGTCCGGCTGCCACGCAACGCGGCCGGGTCAATACCCGCCCGCTCGAACACCTCCCACGACGTCTCCAACAACAACCGCTGCTGCGGATCCATCGCCAACGCCTCACGCGGCGAAATCCCAAACAACCCCGCATCAAACAACGGGGCTTCATGCAAGAAACCCCCGTCACGCACATACACCCGACCCGGCGTCCCCGGCTCCGGATCGTAAAGCCCCTCCAAATCCCAACCACGATCAACCGGGAACCCACCCACCGCATCCCCACCCTCACTCACCAACCGCCACAAATCCTCCGGCGAACCCACCCCACCCGGGAACCGGCACGCCATCCCCACGATGACGATCGGATCGTCGTCGACGGCCCTCGGCGTGAGCGCGGCAAGCGCCAACTCTGCCTCAGTGCCCGAGAGTTGGCCGTCCAAGTAGGCCGCCACGGCCTCGGGAGTCGGACGGTCGAAGAGGAGGGAGGAGGGCAGGTTCAGTGCGGTCGCCGACTTGAGCCGGTCTCGGAGGTCGACCGAGGTGAGGGAGTCGAAGCCGAGGTCCTTGAAGGTACGGCGGGGCTCGACGTCGTCCGCGCTGTCGTGGCTGAGGATGTCGGCGGCGTGGGTGCGGACCAGTTCCAGGAGGGCCCCGTGCCGCTCCCGCGAGGAGAGCCGGGCGAGCCGCGCGTGCAGCGGCGAAGCCACGGCCTCGGCATCGAGCTCGTTCTCGGCGACCGGACCTCCGAGTCCGCCTGCCGGACCATCGAGCGCAACCCCCGCCCCACCGCCCACCACCGGCTCCGGCAGCCAGTACCGACGACGCTGGAAGGCATACGTCGGCAGGTCCACACGCCGAGCCCCCGCCGCACCCAAGCCCAAGCCCGAACCCGCACCCGCACCCGCGAACACCGCAGCCCAGTCCACCACCACACCCTGGACATGGGCCTCCGCCAGCGACGTCACAAAGCGGTCCAAGCCGCCCTGGTCCCGTCGCAGTGTGCCCAGCACAACAGCATCGACGCCCGCGTCCTCGATGGTCTCCCGCAGCCCGAACGCGACGACCGGATGCGGGCTCACCTCGATGAACGCCCGATGCCCCGCGGCCAGCAGCCCGCGCACCGCATCCTCGAAGCGCACCGTCTCCCGCAGATTCGTGTACCAGTACCCGGCATCCAGGACCGTGTCGCCGTCCAGCCACGCACCCGTCACCGAAGAGAAGAAGGGAATCTCCGCCGACGCCGGCCGCAGCCCCGCCAGCGCGTCGAGCACCCGCTCACGCACTGGTTCGACGTGCGCGGAGTGACTGCCGTAGTCCACGGCGACCCTGCGCGCCTGCACGCCCGCGCCGGTCAGCGAGGCGAACAACTCGTCCAAAGCATCGGCGGCACCCGAAACCACCACCGAACCAGGCCCGTTGACGGCAGCCACGGACAACCGGCCGCCGTACGGCTCCAGTCGAGCCCGTACATCCTCGGCGGGCAGCGGGACGGACATCATCCCGCCGTCGCCCGCGATGGCCGTGATCGCCCGGCTGCGCAGGGCCGCGACCCGGGCCCCGTCCTCCAGCGTCAGCGCACCCGCCACCACCGCCGCCGCGATCTCACCCTGGCTGTGCCCCACCACCGCCGCGGGCTCGACCCCGTACGCACGCCACAGCTGCGCCAGCGACACCATCACCGCCCACAGCACCGGCTGGACCACATCCACCCGGTCCAGGTCCGGCGCGTCCGGCCCGCCCCGCAGAGCGGCCGTCAGCGACCAGTCCACGTACGGTGCGAGCGCCTCCTCGCACTCCTCGATCCGACGCGCGAACTCCGGCGCCGTGTCGAGGAGTTCACGGCCCATGCCCACCCATTGGGCACCCTGCCCCGGGAACACCAGCACCGGGCCGGCCCCACCCCGGTCCGCACCACGGACCACTCCGCCCACCACGCGGTCCTCGGCCAGGTCGAGCAATCCGCGCTCCAGACCGTCTCCGTCCGCGGCCAGCACCACCGCTCGCTGCTCGAACGCCGTCCGCGTCGTCGCCAGGCTCAGCCCCAGATCGGCGGGGCCGACGCGAGGGTTGTCACGCAGGTGCGCGAGGAGCCGCCCCGCCTGGGCACGCAGCGCCTCGGTGGTGCGAGCGGAGAGGGCCCACGGCAGCGTCGTAGCAGCCGTAGCAGTCGCAGAAGCCGCAACAGTCGTAGAAGCGGTGCCGGGAGCCGGTTCCGCGGAGGTGCTCCCCGGTCTCCCTGCGGGCCATTCCTCCAGTACCACATGGCAGTTGGTGCCGCCCATCCCGAAGGAGCTGACGCCCGCGAGGCGTGGGCGTTCGGGGTGGGGCCATGGCTGTGGTGCCGTGGCGACCTTCAGGTTGAGGTCGGTCAGGGGGATCGCGGGGTTGGGGGTCTCGTGGTTGAGGCTCGCGGGGATGCGGCCGTGGCGGAGGGACAGGACCGTCTTGACGAGTCCGGCGATGCCGGCCGCGCCCTCCAGGTGGCCGATGTTGGTCTTGACGGAGCCGACGAGCAGCGGGGTGCCGTCGGTGCGGTCGTGGCCGACGACCGCGCCCAGGGCGGCGGCCTCGACGGGGTCGCCAACTGGCGTGCCGGTGCCGTGGAGTTCGACGTACTGGACGTCGGCCGGGTTGGTCGCGGCCCGCTCGTAGGCCAGCCGAAGTACCTCCTCCTGGGCCTCACGCAGGGGGGCGGTCAGGCCGTCGCCGCCGCCGTCGTTGTTGGTGGCGCTGCCGCGGATGACGCAGTGGACGCGGTCGCCGTCGGCGAGGGCGCGGGCCAGCGGCTTGAGGAGGACGAGGGCGCCGCCCTCGCCGCGGACGTAGCCGTTGGCGCGGGCGTCGAAGGTGTGGCAGCGGCCGTCCGGGGAGAGCGCGCCGAGACCGGCGGAGGCGAGGTCGCTGTCGGGGGCGAGGGTGAGGTTGACGCCGCCGGCCAGGGCGAGTTCGGACTCGCCGCGGCGCAGGCTCTCGCAGGCCAGGTGCACGGCGAGCAGGGAGGATGACTGCCCGGCGTCCACGGTGAGGCTCGGGCCGCGCAGGCCGAGGACGTAGGAGAGGCGGTTGGCGATGACGCCGCGGTTCAGCCCGCTGAGGGTGTGGCGGCCGACGGTCTCGGGGCCGAGGCGGCGGGCGAGGGTGGCGTAGTCGTCCCAGATCGCGCCGACGAAGACGCCGGTGCGGCTGCCGCGCAGCCGTGCGGGCAGGACGGCGGCCTCTTCCAGGGCCTCCCAGCCGAGTTCGAGGACCAGCCGCTGCTGCGGGTCCATGGCCTGGGCCTCGCGCGGGGAGATGCCGAAGAAGCCGGGGTCGAAGCGATCGACCTGGTCGAGGTAGCCGCCGCGGCGGACGGTGTTGGAGGCCGCGAGGGCGCCGCGGCGCGCCTCGGGGGTGTCCGTGACGGCGCTCTCGCCCTCGACGAGCAGCCGCCAGAAGGCCGCGGGGTCGGGCGCCTGGGGGAAACGGCAGGAAATCCCGACGACGGCTATCGCGTTCTCGTGGACCGGCTTCTCGTGGGCCAGGTTCCCGTGAACCGGATTCTCGGAGACCGGCTTATCGGAGACCGGCTTCCCGTGCGCGTGCGAGAAGTCCACGTGCCCGTGTGCCGCATTCTCGCCATTCCCATAACTCTCGTACGACGGCTGCTCGTTCACCGAATTACCGAATCCCCGCTTCTCGTACGTCGTCTGCGTCGTCCGCCGTGCCACGTCGCCGTTCGCGGATTCCGCCCTCTCGGGCCGCTCGGACCTCTCGGAGGATTCCGGGGATTCCAGGGAAGCCGGGGAAGGCGGGAGTTCCGGTGAATCCGGGAACTCCGGCGACTCCGGCGTGTTTTCCCTCGCGCGTGCGTCTTCTGGCAACACGGGCACTGCCTCCGCCCTACGGATCCAGCTCTTTTTCATACTGGCGGCTGCCTGCGGGCCAGTCCCGCGGGCAGCCGGTGATCTAGGGAGACTTCTACTTGTTCGGTGCCGGTCGGAGACCGCTAGCGCCTGCGGCGGGCGATCATGTCCAGGCCACCGCGCGGCTGGAGGGTGAAGTCGCTGGTCACACGCTCCGGCGGGTCGCCGACGGGCTCGAACTCCCAGTGCCGGCTGAGGGTCGCGAGGGCCATGACGCCCTCCATCTGGGCGAAGACGTTGCCGATGCACTGCCGGGGTCCGGCGCCGAAGGGCAGGTACGCCAGCTTGGGGCGGCCGGGCGCCTTGGCGTGGCCGGCGAGCGGGTCGGCCAGGGCGTCGGCGTCGTCGGCGGGTTCCGGCAGGAAGCGCTGAGGGGCGAAGCGTTCCGGCTCGGGCCACCAGGTGGTGTCGCGGTGCAGCACGTAGGGGCTGACCATGAGGACGCTGTTGCGCGGGATGTGGTAGCCGTTGGCCGTGTAGTCCTCCAGGGCGCGCCGGACGAGGACCCAGGCCGGCGGGTACAGGCGCAGCGCCTCGGAGTAGACGGCGTCGGTGAACTTCAGTCGGGCCAGGTCCTCGACGGTGGGCAGCCGGTCGCCTAGGACCTCGTCGATCTCGGCGTGCATCCGCTCGCGGATCTCGGGGTGGGTGCCGAGCAGGTAGTACGCCCAGGTGAGCGAGCCGGAGGAGGTTTCGTGGCCGGCCATGAGCAGGGTCATGGCCTCGTCGCGCAGTTCGAGGTCGGTGAGGTGTTCGCCGGTGTCGGCGTCGGTGACGGTGAGCAGTACGGACAGCAGGTCCTCGCCGTCGCCGGAGCCCTTGCGGCGGTCGTCGATCATGCCGTAGACGATGTCGTCGACGGCCTTGAGACCCCGCTTGAACTGGCGGTTCGCGGGCAGCGGCAGGCGCAGCAGGATCTTCCCGAAGGGGCTCATCTCCCAGCGCAGCGGGCCGCCCTCGCGGGGGAAGGCGGTGCGGATGCAGTCCGCGGCCTCGCTTTCGAGGGAGATGTCGAAGAGGGTGCGGGTGACCATGCCGAGGGCCAGCTCGTACATCGACTCGTGGAAGTTGAACCGCTTGCCCTCGGTGAACCCGGCGGACGCCTGGTCGGCGATGGTGGCGAAGGCGGTGCCGTATCCGGCGATGCGCTGGCGGTGGAAGACGGGCTGGATGAGGCGGCGCTGGCGGCGGTGGTAGGTGCCGACGCTGGTCACCAGGCCCTTGCCGAGCATGCGTTCGAGGCTGGAGCCCCAGTCCTCGGGGCCGGGCCCGGTTTTCTGGGCGTCTTTGTCGAAGCGGCGGCTGGAGGCGATGATCACGTCCTGGACGACGTCGAAATCACC
Organism: Actinobacteria bacterium OK074; assembly: GCA_001298575.1. Lineage (GTDB taxonomy): Bacteria > Actinomycetota > Actinomycetes > Streptomycetales > Streptomycetaceae > Streptomyces. The sequence goes on along the minus strand of LJCV01000021.1, from coordinate 10,785 downwards.
GATGAGGAATGCGTCGGTCTTTCCCATCGGAACCCGGACGATCGGCCCGTGTTTGTCGCGCAGTCCGGAAAGATAGCGCGGGACGTTCCTGATGACCTCCCGCATCTCCTTCAGCCGCATGGGGGGCGGGCTCGGTATGGATTCGGTCGGCGCGGGCGACTCGGGGGTTGTTCGAACGTCGGTCACGGATGTCTCCTGGATCAGCGGAGGGTGACAGGACTCGATAGGCCGAGACGGCTGTGCGGATAACCGGTTCCTGCGGCCGCGGCGGGAAAAGGGGAGATACGTTCGGGTGGACTTGGCGCCCGACGCTAGCACCGGGCGGGCGCGGGCCGGCGAACCGTCGCCCAGGTCTAGGGAATTCCAAAGTGTTGGCGCGATGCGTCCCTCGCCGCGGGACGGGGGCGCGGGCCGCACGTACCCTGTGAGCTGGGCCCCCGCCTTGACGTGACGGGGCTGACGCGAGGGCGGCCCGAACCACCGTTCCGTACGGTCCCATTGGACGGAGAACGCATGCACAGCGGCGGAAGCACCCTGCCGGACCAGCCCTCCGACGGCTCTGTCCACGGCTCCCCCGACGGCGCCCCCGGCAACGACCGCGATGCCGACGGACGCGCGGCTCGCGACTCCACCGACTCCGCCGGGTCCGACAGCGCCCCGCCCTTCCTGCTGACCGTGCTCATCGACTTCGGCGTGCCGATCGGCCTGTACTACGGGCTGACGGCGGCCGGGGTCGACGACGTGCTCGCGCTGACCGCCGGTGCGGTCGTCCCCGCGGTGGCGGTGCTGTGGCGGTTCGCCAGGACACGGCGGCTGGACGTGCTGGGTGTGTTCGTGACGACGATGCTGGTGCTCAGCATCGTCGTGTCCGTGGTCGGCGGGAGCGCGCGGCTGCTCCTGGTGCGGGACGGCTGGCTGACCGGCGTCGCCGGGTTCGGCTTCCTGGTGTCCCTGCGCGGGCGGCGGCCGTTGGCGTTCGGTTTCTCCCGCAAACTGCTGGAGCGGCGGGCCGCGGGGGGCCGGGACTGGGACGAACTCTGGGACGAGGTACCGCAGTTCCGCCGGATCTGGCGGGTCACCACGGTGATCTGGGGCATCGGCCTGCTGGTGGACTCGGGGATCCGCACACTGATGGCGTACACCCTCCCCGTGCATGTCGTGCCCGCGCTCAACGGCGCCCAGTACGGCGTCTTCACGCTGCTGATGCTGGTGATCGTGAACGTCTACCACGCCCGCGCGGGCCTGTGGCCAATCCTGACGCCCGCGCTCAACGACCCGCGGGGCGAGGGGGGTTACGACGGCGGCACGGGGCCCGCCGTGGACCGCTGAGCCCTCGCGCACGGGTCGAGGGCTCAGCGGTCGACGGCGCGATTCGGCCATGTTCGCACGTCACGCCGCCGACCGTACGGCGCCGCCGGCCTCCCCGTCCATGAACGGCGCCCCCGCCCAAGTCCCCACCCGCTACCCCTTCTTCAGCGGCTCCCACCACCCCCGGTTCTCCCGGTACCACTCCACCGTCTCCGCCAGCCCCGCCGCGAAGTCCTTCCGCGGCCGGTACCCCAGCTCGTCGCGGATCTTGGTCCAGTCGACGCAGTAACGGCGGTCGTGCCCCTTGCGATCGGGAACGTACTCGATGCGGTCGGGACCGGCCCCGCACGCCTCCAGGAGCAGTTCGGTGAGCTGACGGTTGGTCAACTCCGTGCCGCCGCCGATGTTGTAGACCTCGCCCGCCCGGCCGCCCGTGCGGACCAGTTCGATGCCCTGGACGTGGTCGTCGATGTGCAGCCAGTCGCGGACGTTGCCGCCGTCGCCGTACAGCGGCACCGTCAAGCCGTCGAGGAGGTTGGTGACGAACAGCGGGACGACCTTCTCCGGGTGCTGGTGGTGGCCGTAGTTGTTGGAGCAGCGGGTCACCCGGACGTCGAGGCCGTGGGTGCGGTGGTGGGCGAGGGCGAGCAGGTCGGAGGAGGCTTTGGCCGCCGAATAGGGGGAGTTGGGCAGCAGCGGGCTCTGTTCCGTCCACGCGCCGGTGTCGATGGAGCCGTAGACCTCGTCGGTGGAGACGTGCACGAAGGTGCGGATGCCGTGGCGCAGGGCCGCGTCGAGGAGGGTCTGGGTGCCCAGGACGTTGGTGCGGACGAACTCGCCGGAGCTGAGGATGGAGCGGTCGACGTGGGACTCTGCGGCGAAGTGGACCACGTCGTCGTGGCGGGCCATGAGGTCGTCGACGAACTCCCCGTCGCAGATGTCGCCCTGGACGAAGGCGAAGCCGGGGTGGTCGCGGACCGGGTCCAGGTTGGCCGGGTTGCCGGCGTAGGTGAGTTTGTCCAGGACGGTGACCGATCCGCTGAACGGACCACCCGGTCCACCCGGATCACCCGGCCCACCCGGCCCACCCGGCCCACTCGCGCCCAGCAGCGTCCGTACGTAGTGCGAGCCGATGAAGCCCGCACCGCCCGTCACCAGCACCCGCGCCCCGGCAGGAGCGGAGCCGGAAACAGAAGGTGAAGGAGCGGCGGAGGTAGTCCTCGGTTCGGTCATGACGAGATCTGTACCCGTCCGTGATCACCGATCATCAGCCGGTGGGTGGCGGGCGTCGTGGGCCCCATCGAGACCTGGACGTTGCGGCCGACGAGTGAGCCCTCCACCCGGCGGATGCTGTCGAAGCCGGACTCGCGCAGAATGATGGAGAACTCGATCTCGCTGTTGCGGATCACGCAGTCCTCGGCGATGGAGGTCGAGGGGCCGATGTAGGAGTCCTCGACGAGGGTGCCGGGCCCGATGATCGCCGGGCCGACGATGCGGGAGCGGCGGACGACCGCCCCGGCGTCGATGCGGACCCGGCCGACGATCTCGCTGGCCTCGTCGACGTCGCCCTCGACACGGTGTTCGAGGAGGTCCAGGAGGCGGCGGTTGACGTCGAGGATGTCGGCGGCGTTGCCGGTGTCCTTCCAGTAGCCGGTGATCAGCGTCGTCCGCACGTCGTGGTCACGGTCGAGGAGCCACTGGATGGCGTCGGTGATCTCCAACTCCCCGCGCGCGGAAGGGCTGATGGCGCGCACCGCCTCGTGGATCGCGGGGCCGAAGAGGTAGACGCCGACGAGGGCGAGGTCGCTGGTGGGGCGTTCGGGTTTCTCCTCCAGGCGCAGTAGCCGGCCGTCGTCGTCGAGGTGGGCGACGCCGAACGCGGACGGGTTGGGCACCCGGGTGAGCAGGAGTTGCGCGTCCGGGCCCGCCTTGCGGAACTCGTCGACGAAGTCGTTGATGCCGCCGAAGACGAAGTTGTCCCCGAGGAACATCACGAAGTCGTCGTCGCCGAGGAAGTCGCGGGCGATGAGTACGGCGTGGGAGAGCCCGAGGGGGGCCTCCTGGCGCAGGTAGGTGACGTCGAGCCCGAAGGCGGAGCCGTCGCCGACCGCCTGGCGGATCTCCGCCTCGGTGTCGCCGACCACGATCCCCACCTCGGTGATCCCGGTGTCGGCAATCGCTTCGAGGCCGTAGAAGAGGATGGGTTTGTTGGCGACCGGCACCAACTGCTTCGCGGAGGTGTGGGTGATCGGCCGCAGCCGGGTGCCCGCGCCGCCCGAGAGCACAAGAGCCTTCACGGTGTCCGTCCCGTCTGACTGACGTCGTCGGTGTGGGGTGCGGCCGTCAGCGCTGGATCTCGATGGCGGCGGAGGGACAGATCAACTCCGCCTCGCGCACGGCGTCGTACTGTTCCTGCGCGGGTTCGGGGCTGAGCAGTTCGACAAGGCCGTCGTCGCTCTGGTCGAAGACGGAGGCGGCGGCCAGCACACACTGGCCAGCGCCGACACAGCGGTCACGGTCCACGTTGATCTTCATGATGCTCCCTGTTTCTACGGAGGTCTACGGGGCGTACGGGGTGCGGGGTTCTCCGGAATGGGTTGCCCAGTTCGTACGGGTGCTCTCGGGCAGGTGTTCAGCGGACAGTTCGGTTGCGCCGTCGGACGGCTCCCGCCAGCCGCTCCAGTTCCCGCGCCACGTCGTGCGGGCTGGGCATCGCCTCACAGTCGGCCTTCAACTGCCGCGCCGCCGCGCCGTGTTCGGGCTGCCCGACGAGCCGCCGGACGTGGTCGCGGACGGTCCGCGCGGTGGCGTCCCGGTGGTGTACGTAGACGCCGGCGCCCGCGCGTTGCAGGGCCCGGCCGCGCAGTTCGTGGTCGGAAACCAGGGTGGAGAGCACGAGTTGGGGCACTCCGGCGGCCATGGCGGTGGCGAAGCTGCCGTAGCCGCCGTGGTGGATGAGGGCCGAGCAGCTCGGCAGCAGGGTGTGCAGGGCAACCGAGTCGACGGCCCTGACGTTGTCGGGAACGTTCGTCAACTGCTCGCGCTGGGCGGGCAGTAGGGCGGCGACGACCTCCAGGTCCTCGTCGGCGAGGGCGTCGAGGATCTCGGGTACGGAGACGTAGTCGCCGCCGTAGTCCTCGGTGTTGGAGGCACCGAGGCTGAGGCAGATCCGGGGCCGTTTGGGTGCCTCGCGCAGCCAGTCCCAGACGACCGCGCGGCCGTTGTACGGCACGTGCCGCATGGGCAGTTCGGGCGAGGCGGTGGGCAGGGCGAGGGCGGCGGGCAGGGTGGAGACGGTGGCCTGGCCGTGCAGCATTTCTTCGTCGCAGCCGAAGCCGTACGGTTCCGAGCGCGCGCCCAGCCATTCGGCGAGCGGGTCGGTGCGCTCCGACTCGGGCTGCTCCGCCATCAGTTCGAGGTAGGTCTGCCGGGTGCGGCCCCACACGTCGGCGCACCACATCAGGCGTACGTGGGCGGCGCCGCTGATCCGGGCGGCGACGGCACCGGCGTAGGCGAGCGGGTCGCGGACGACGAGGTCGGGGCGCCAGCTGTCGGCGAAGGCGGCCAGGTCCTCGATCATGGAGTCGTTGTAGACGGCGAACGCGTACGGCACGCTCAGCCCGTAACGCTCCTTGAGTTCGGCCCAGTCGACGTCGGCGCGTTCGCAGCGGCTCCAGTTGGCGGTGCGGTAGTCCTGCGACTCGCGGTAGCCGGCCATGTCGTGGTGGATGGTGTGGTCGCTGCCGACGGGCACGGCGGTGAGTCCGGCGCGGGTGATGGTCTCGGTCGCCATCGGCTGGCTGGCCACCCGCACTTCATGCCCGGCCGCGATGAACGCCCAGGCCAGCGGGGCCATCAGGTAGACATGGGACTTCTCGGACAGGGTGACGAACAGGACCCGCATCATGCTCCCTCGGTTCGGTGGGCCGGTGCGCGGCCGGCGGCGGTCGGCGGCGGCACGGTGTCGAGCCAGTCGGTGAGGGCGCCCGCGGTGGCGGTGGCGTGGGACTCCATCATCGTGAAGTGGTTGCCGGGCACGTCGACGACGGTTCCGGCGCCGTCCCACGCGCTCTGCCACTGCCCCGGTTCGACGGGCCCGTCCTGGCCCAGGCTGACGGGCGGCTCGCTCGGGCGGACCAGGACGACGGGCGCTTCCAGCGTGCCCGGGTCCCATTCGCCGATCATCCGGATGTACCAGCTCATCGCGGACAGCCGGTCGGCGTCCATGTGCGCGAACATCGACTCCCGGTCGAACATCCCGCTCAGCATCTCGGCGGAGAACCGGGTGAACGGCGAGTCCGCGCGCGGCATGTAGGTGTCGAGCAGGGCCACGCCGAGCGGCGGGTGCCCGGACTTCTCCAGGTGGCGGGCGGCGGCCAGGGCGAGGATGCCGCCGGAGGAGGAGCCGGTGAGGACGTACGGCCTGCCGTCGGTGCACCGCAGGACCCATTCGGCCTGGGTCCGGGCGACCACGTCCAGGGAGGCGGGCAGGGGTTCGCCACGCCCGAAGCCGGGGGTGGGCAGCGCCCACACGTCCCGGCGTCCGCGGAACGCGGCGGCGAACCGCGCGTACTGGTGCACGCCGGCCAGCGCCACGTACGAGCTGAAGCAGACCAGGGCGGCGCCCTCGTCGCCTGCGGCCAGCTTCAACCCGGTGGCGGCGGTGGTGAGTTCGGTGGGCGACTCGAACACGGGCCGCAGTTCGGCGACCGCCTGCAACAGGGTGAACCCCTCGTCGATACGGCCCTGTTGGCAGGCCGTGCGGAAGAGGGCGCCGATGGTGTCCGCGGCCCCGGACTCCCCCGGCCGGGCGGACTGCCGTTCCGGCTCCTCGCCGGACTTCGTCAACTCGCCGTCGTCCGCGAGGCGTTCGGCCAGGTCGGCGGCGAGGGCCTCGGGGGTGTCGAGGTCGAAGACGAGGGTCGCGGGCAGTCGGCAGCCGGTCGCGGCGGCGAGCCGGTTGCGCAGTTCGACGGCGGTCAGCGAGTCGAACCCCAGCTCCGCGAAATGCCGTTCGGGCAGCACCTCGTCGGTGGTGTCGTGGCCGAGGACGGCGGCGACCTGGGCGCGGACCGTGCCGAGCAGCACCGCGAGCCGCTCCGGGGCGTCAAGTCCCTTGAGCTGTGCGGCCAGTGACCGGCCGCCGTCGGCGGTGGCCGCCGTCCGGCGCACGGCGGGCCGTACGGCGTCCGGGGCCTGCCGGGCGAGGGCGACCACGGCCGCGTCCGGTACGGCGAGGGCCGCGTCGAACAGGGCCAGGCCCGCCTCGGTGGTCAGCGGCAGCATGCCGGAGCGGGCCATGCGCTCCCGGTCGGCGGCGCTCAGCCGGGCGGTCATTCCGCTGTCGGCGGCCCACAGCCCCCAGGCGATCGAGGTGGCGGGCAGCCCGTGCGCCCGGCGGTGGTGGGCCAGGCCGTCCAGGAAGGCGTTGGCCGCCGCGTACGCGGCCTGTCCGGCCGCGCCGAAGGTGCCGGCGGCGGACGAGAACAGCACGAACGCCGACAGGTCGAGCCCCGCCGTCAGCCGGTGCAGCTGCCAGGCCGCGTCCACCTTGGGGCGCAGAACGGCGTCGGCCTGGGCGTCGGTGATCGTGACGAGCGTGGCGTCGTCGACGACGCCCGCGGCGTGCACGACCGCGGTCAGCGGGTGCTCGTCGGGGACCTGGGCGAGCAACTCCGGGAGGGCACCGGGGTCGGCGACGTCGCAGCGGACGAGCGTCACCCGGGCGCCCTGCGCGGTGAGTTCGGCGACGAGGGCCTCGGCGCCGGGGGCGCTCAGGCCGCGCCGGGAGGCGAGCAGGAGGTGGCGGACGCCGTGGGCGGTGACGAGGTGCCGGGCGACGAGGGTGCCGAGGGCGCCGGTGGCACCGGTGAGGAGGACGGTGCCGTCGGGGGCGAAGGGGGGTGTGGGGGATGTATCGGGTGCGGGGGGTACGGCAGGTGCGGGGGCCGCTTCGGGGAGGGCCGCGTCGAGGTCGGGCAGGAGGAGTGCGCCGTCGCGGACGGCGGCCTGGAAGTGAGCGGCGGCAATCGCGGCCGTGGTGGCGCGCGAGGTCTCGCCGTCAACTGCCGTGTCCCCGACCGGGTTTCCGGCCGTGGCTCCGGCCGTGGCTCCGGCCGTGGCTCCGCTCCCGGTGGTCGCGTCGAGGTCCAACAGGTGCAGCCGGTCCGGGTGTTCGGCCTGGGCCGAGCGGACGAGGCCCCACAGCGCGGCGGACGCGAGGTCGCCGACCTCCTCCCCGGCGGTGGTGGCGAGGGCACCCCGGGTGACCAGGACCAGCCTTGAGTGGGCGAACCGTTCGTCGCGGACCCAGTTCCGGATCAGTTCCACGGCGGCGACCAGGGCTTCCCTGATGGCCTGGGGGGCGGGGGCGCCGGTCGTGCCGCAGGCGGTGAGGACGACTCCGGGTACGGCGACCCCGGTGTCGACGGCCGACGCGAGGGAGGCGAGGTCGGCGTAGCACTCCAGGTGCACCCCGGCCGCGTCCAGGGTTTCGGCGAGCCCTTCGTCGCCCTGCCCGAGCAGCGCCCACCGTACGGTCTCGGCGGCCGGGGCGACGGGCTGGGGCTCGGCGCGCCGCCAGCGCTGGACCAGCAGGGGCGGCGGGGCGTCGGCGTCAACTCCCTCGGTGGCGTCGGCGAGTTGACCGGTGGCGACCCGGAGGAGTACGAGGCTGTCCGCCGTGGCCACGGGCCGGCCGTCGGGGTCGGCGACGGACACGGTGTACTCGTCGGGGCGGCCGGTGGGCGCGAGGTGGACGCGCAGCGCGCTCGCCCCGGTCGCGTACAGCGAGACGCCGCTCCACGCGAACGGCAGGCTGGCCACGGCCTGTTCGTCGCCCGCGGCGTCCAGCGCGTCGACCAGCAGGGTGTGCATGGCGGCGTCGAGCAGGGCGGGGTGCAGTCCGTAGTGGGCGGCCTCGGCGCGGTGGTCCTTGGGCAGTTCGACTTCGGCGAAGACGTCCTGGTCGCGCCGCCACACGCGGCGCAGCCCCTGGAACGCGGGCCCGTAGTCGAAGCCTCCGGCGGCGAACCGCTCGTACCAGTCCAGTTTGCCCGTCACGTCGGCCACGACCGGCACGGCACCCGGCGGCGGCCAGGCCCCGGTGTCCGGCGGCGCCTCGCCCGGCTCCTCGGTCAACTGCCCTTGTGCGTGCCGGGTCCAGGGCCGTCCGGGCTCGGCGTCGGCGGCCCGCGAGTACACCGCGAACGGCCGCCGCCCTTCCTCGTCGGCGCCGCCGAGGGCGAGTTGCAGCTGTACGGCGCCGCGCTCGGGCAGCACCAGGGAGGTCTCCAGGGTCAGTTCGGCGACATGGCCGAGTCCGACCACATCGCCCGCGTGCACGGCGAGTTCGAGGTAGGCGGTGGCGGGCAGGATGGTCCGGCCCAGGACGGTGTGGTCGGCGAGCCACGGGTGGGTGCGCGTGGACAGCCGTCCGCTGAACACCAGTCCCCCGGTCTCGGCGACCCGCACCGCGGCCGCCAGCAGCGGGTGTTCGGCCCGCTCCAGCCCGGCGGCCGTCACATCGCCGGGGTGCGCGGTCGCGGCCAGCCAGTAGCGGCGCCGCTGGAAGGCGTACGTCGGCAGCAACACCGGCCGCATGGCGGGGAGTTGGGTCGTCCAGTCGACGGGGAGACCGTCGACGTGCAGCCGGGCGACGGCCGCGAGCAGCGTGCCGCCCTCGGGCCTGGCCTTGCGCAGGACGGGCACGAGCACGGCCGCGTCGGAGCTGTCCAGGGTGGTCTGCGCGAGGGCGGTGAGGGTGCCGTCCGGGCCGAGTTCGAGGTAGCGGCCGGTGTTCTGGTCGGCCAGGGTGTGGACGGTGTCGGCGTACCGGACGGTCGCCCGCACGTGCCGCACCCAGTACTCCGGCGACATCAGCTCGTCGGCGGTCGCGGCTTCCCCGGTGACCATGGAGACGATGGGCAACGTCGTCCGCCCGTAGGTCAGTTGCTCCGCCACGGCCCGGAACTCGTCGAGCATCGGTTCCATCAGGGGGGAGTGGAACGCGTGGCTGACGCGCAGGGCGGTCGCCTTGCGGTCCTGGGCGCGGAAGTGGGCCGCTATCTCCTCTACGGCGTCGGCGGCACCCGAAATCACCACCGCTCGGGGGCCGTTGACCGCCGCGATGCCGACGGCGTCGGGGTCGGTCAGCAGCGGGAGGACTTCGCCTTCCATGGCCTGGAGCGCGACCATCGCGCCGCCGGGCGGGAGGGCCTGCATCAACCGGCCGCGTGCGGCGACGAGTTGGCAGGCGTCCGGCAGGGACCACACCCCCGCCACGTGCGCGGCGGCGATCTCACCGATGGAGTGGCCGGCGAGTACGTCCGGCCGCACTCCCCACGATTCGAGGAGCCGGAAGAGGGCCACTTCCAGGGCGAACAGGGCGGGTTGCGCGAACTCCGTCCGGTTCAGGCGCTCGACGTCCTCGCCGAAGACGATCTCCCGCACACTGAACGGGAGTTCCGCGTCCACGGCGTCGAGGGCGGCGGCGTAGGCCGGGTGGAGGTCGTACAACTCGCGGCCCATGCCGAGGCGTTGGGAGCCCTGTCCGGCGAACAGGAACGCCGTCCGGGCACCGCGCCGGGCGGTGCCCGCGGTGGCGTTGGGGGCCTCCGCGTCGGCGGCGACCGCTTCCAGGGCCCGGACCAGCTCCGTGCGGTCCGCGCCCCACACCACGGCCCGGTGCTCGAACAGCGACCGGGACCGGACCAGCGAGTTCGCGACCTCCGCCGGGCCCGGCGTCGCGTCGCCGGCCGCGAACTCGGCGAGGCGTCCGGCCTGGGCCCGTAGCGCCGCCGCCGTACGGCCGGAGACGATCCAGGGCACGATCGGCGTCGGCCTCGCGGCGGTGTTCTCCGGTGGGCGTACGGTTTCGGGGGCCTCCGGGGCCGGTGCAAGGGCGCCCGATGCAAGGGCGCCCGGTGCGACGGCCCCCTGTAGTGCTTCCTCCGACGTGTCCTCCGGTGCCTCCTCCAGGACGACGTGGGCGTTCGTGCCGCTGATGCCGAAGGACGAGACGCCCGCGCGACGCGCGTGGTCCTCGGTGCGGGGCCAGTAGGTGTTGTCGGACAGCAGTTGTACGGCGCCCGCCGTCCAGTCGACGTGCGAGGAGGGCTCGTCGGCGTGCAGGGTGCGGGGCAGCAGGCCGTGCCGCAGCGCCAGCACCATCTTGATCACGCCCGCGACGCCCGCGGCGGCCTGGGTGTGGCCGATGTTCGACTTCACCGAGCCGAGCCACAACGGCCGGTCCGCCTGGCGGTCCTGCCCGTACGTGGCGAGCAGCGCCTGCGCCTCGATGGGGTCGCCGAGCGTCGTCCCCGTGCCGTGCGCCTCGACCGCGTCCACATCGGCGGGTTTGAGTCCCGCACCCGCCAACGCCTGCCGGATCACGCGCTGTTGGGAGGGGCCGTTGGGCGCGGTCAGGCCATTCGACGCGCCGTCCTGGTTGACCGCCGAACCGGCGACCACCGCCAG
>LJCV01000020.1 GCA_001298575.1 Actinobacteria bacterium OK074 | reverse complement strand
GGGCCCGCGTGAGGGGGCGCGGGGTCGCGGGGCACGCCGGCGAGGGGGACGAGGGGGGGCGCGCGGGGGCCACGGCCGCCCCGTGCGGACGACCCGCAGCGCGGTGCGGGCCTGCCGCCAGGAGGCGGGGGCCTCGGCCGCGGCCAGCGCGGGACCCGCCCCGACGGCCACGCCCGGCGGCAGCCGGTCGGTCACGGCGGCCGGGAGCGCCGGGGCCAGGACGGCGTGCACCGGGCCCAGACAGGCCGCCCGCACATGCGTTCCCGAATCCCGCAGGGCGGTGAGGAAGCGTTTGACGCTCTGCGGTTCACCGGTGACGGCCAGGGCGTGCAGCGGGGTGGTCGGCTCGTATCCCAGCAGGCGCAGGGCCCGGCCCCGCTCGGCCTGACCGGCGCTCTCCGAGAGCGTCAGCTCCAGCAGGGCCGTGTCGCCCAGCCCGGGCAGCGGTACGCGCGTGGGGTCCAGCAGCGGTGCGACGGCGATCGCGAAGCGTTCCAGGAGGATGCCGTCCAGGGGCAGCGGAGCACCGTCCCGTTCCAGCCAGACCCGGCTGCCCGGCGCGAGTTCGCGGGTGGCGGCGGCGTCGGGAACCGCGTCGGCGGTGGCGACCGTGTCCCCGTCGGAACGCAGGCACACGCCCAGCTCCGCGTCCACGACACCGACCGGGCACTCGGCGAGGCGGGCGGTGGCGCGCAGCGCGACGGGCAGAGGAGCGCGGCCGGCTATCAGCCCGTCGAAGAAGGTGACCACGCGGACGGCGTTCTCCGCGTCCGCGTCGGCGTCGAGCTCCGACAGTCGCAGCAGCAGCGTCCTCATGGCGGCAAGGCTACGCCCGCCAGTTGGCGGTCGACGACGGCCGCGGTCCGCCGGATGACGGCTGGTGCCACCCCCGTGACCTGCGCAGGATGGGTGATCGGCGCCGGGGCGGGGGAGAGACCGACGTCAGGACAGGAATGCCGAGGAGTACGCCATGCCCTACGCCCTTGATCCCGAGCTGGCCCCCTGGGTGGCCATGCTCCCCGCGGTGCCGTTCGACGATCTCCCGGCCGCCCGTGCGCAGGAGTCGCACCTGATCACGATGCTGGCGCGACGCGAGAACGCGTTCCCGGTCGACGTGCGGGAGGCGACCGCGCCGGGCCCCGCGGGCACGCCCGACGTTCCGGTGCGGATCTACACCCCCAAGGGCGCCGAGGAGACCCGGCCGGCGCTGGTCTACTTCCACGGCGGCGGGTTCTGCCTCGGCAGCACCGCCCTGTCCAACGGCGGCACCTCCATGTTCGCGGCGCGGTCCGGCGCGGTGGTGGTCTCGGTGGAGTACCGGCTCGCGCCCGAGGCCCCGTTCCCCGCGGGGCTGGAGGACTGCTACACGGCTTTGGTGTGGACGGCCGAGCACGCCGCCGAACTGGGCATCGACCCGGAGCGGATCGGCGTGGGCGGCGACAGCGCCGGCGCCGGACTCGCGGCCGGGCTCGCCCTGCTGGTCCGGGACCGGGGCGGCCCGGCACCGTGCTTCCAGTACCTGGGCATGCCGGTGCTGGACGACCGGCTGGAGACTCCGTCGATGCGCGCGTTCACCGACACGCCGGCCCTGCGGCGGGCCGACGTCGAGGCGTGCTGGGACTACTACCTCGGCGGTCCCGGGATCCGGGGCGGCGACGACGTGTCCCCGTACGCGGCGCCCGCGCGCGCCGAGGACCTCTCCGGTCTGCCGCCCGCCTACGTGGCCGTCAACGAGTTCGACCCGCTGCGCGACGAGGGGCTGGCCTACGCCCAGCGCCTGGTCCAGGCGGGCGTCTGCACCGAACTGCACCTGTTCCCCGGGACCTTCCACGCCTCGACCGCGGTCATGGACGCGGAGGTCAGCCAGCGGATGATCACCGAAGCGGTCGGCGCGATGCGACGCGGAATGCGGGTCGCGTAGGGGTGCGGGCCGCGCGGGGTCACGGCGGCTCGGCCCGCCGTGACCCCGGTCGCGTCGCCGTCGCGGGCGTCAGCCGCCCACGGTGGAGTCGGCGGCGGCCACGACGAGGGCGCGGGCATCGGCGGGCCGGAGGTAGCCGCGCGCCGCGGCGAACCCGGTGGACGCGGCCCAGCGGGAGACGAACCGCGCGTGGGTGGGATACAGGGCGGCGAGCTTTTCGGCGCCGAACGGCACGGTGGTGCCGAACAGGAAGCAGAACTGCGAGCCCGTCTGGCCCAGACCCGAGAGGGCCGCCACGGGGACGTCGACCGCCGGGGTGCGGATGCCGCCCTTGGCGTTGCCGTCGGCGTCCAGGACGAACGAGGCCGCGTCGGCGGCCACTTCGAGCCTCGGCGCCGGTGCGGGCGCCACTCCTGTCGTCGCCCACCGGTTCAGTGCGTGGACCGCGGCTTCCAGGACGTAGTGCCCCTGGCCCGCGTTGATCGGCGTGGAGCACGTGATCTGGGGGGGGGGGGGATCGGGGGTGGTCGGGGGGTCGAGCAGGGTCGCGAAGGCACGGGCGTCGCCCTGCCCGTCGCCGGTGTCCGTGGCGCCGACCGGAGTGATGTAGGTGTCGGCGTGGGCGGTTCCGGCGACCTCCCAGAGACGGAATTCGGCGGAATCGGGCTGACGGGCCGCCAGATAACCGAGCGACAGCAGATCGGTCTCGGTCTCGAAGGTGAGCACCGGTATCCGCAGATCGGTACGGGTGAGAAGCCCGTCCGGGACCGGGACGTCGGCCTGGGGGGCCTGGGAGAGCGCCGCCGAGAAACCGGCGCGGCTCTCCAGGAGGATGCCGTCGTACACGTGGACGAGGGGCTGTACGGCGTCGGCGTACGTGGTGAGCCGGAACGCCGACTGGGACTCGCCGATGCCCAGCACGGTACGGGGCCGCAGTCCGCCGAGGACGGTGGCCGCCGAGTCGCGCACCGCCTGTCCGGCCTGCGAGAAGATGTCGTACGAGTAGCTGTCGCCGGGATGCGACAGGGCGGCGTACCGCTCCGGGTCCATGGCCTTGGTGGCGTTCACCCCGACGGCCTGGGCGGAGACGCCGACCCAGGCGTAGCCCTCACGGATCAGTTCGTTGTGGGCCTGGAGCCAGGCGATGGCGCCGTCCACCCCGCCGGACACGTTGAGCCATTCGACCACCACGGTCCCGTTGAAACGCCGGGGATCCTTCGGGGTGTTCACGACGATACGGGTGGTGTACGCCGCGTTGCTCGCCGGCTCCACGGTCCATTTGCCGTCGGCGGTCAGGGGGTCGACCGGTTGGTAGCTGTCGGCGGTCCCGGACAGGAAGTACTCGGACTGCTGGTAGCCGACCTGGTCCAGGTCGAATGCCGTGCCTTGCAGCTGAACGGTGCCGTTGCCACCGGTGATGGGTCCGGTGACCTGTGGACTGGCCGCGGACGACGGCGAGTCGGGCGCCGCGTTGTCGGCGTGCCCGACGCCGGTGGCGGCGGTGGTGCCGATCAGGAGGGCGATCGTCGTGGCGACCGCCTGTGCCAAACGACGGATGCGTGATCGTCTGCCGCATGTGGTGGTCATGCCGTGGGCCTTTCGTCAGGAGGCGAGCCCCGCGGCAGGTAAGCTAGATTAACGTTTTCATTTGGGTCAAGCAGTATTTCAATAAATTGCAAGCTGGGTTCTCTCTCCAGGGAAGGGAATTCTTGCAGCAAATATCGCCAAACTGGTTAATTTCCCGGAATGCCGCCGATATCGAGGCGCGACCCTCGTGGACCCGGGCGCGCATGGGCTCCATTACCACACCACTGCCGTGAAGGTGATAACTCGCCGACCCTCGTCCCGTCGGCCATCTACGCTACGAACACGCCGCGTTGCCCGTCGCAACCGCCCGAGGAGGAATCCTGTGCCATCGCCCTGTGGTCCCGAGAACGCCCCCGCCGGTGATGTGGGCGCAGCGCTCATGATGGTCGACTCCCGGCTCAAGAGCATTCACTCGGGCAGGACCGAGACCGACCCCGAACAGCAGGAATTGATCGACCAGTTCACCGCGTCACTGGGTCCCAAGGGGGTCAACGACCTGCTGGACGGCGCGTGCACCCTCATCTACATGTTCATGACGTGGCTGCGGAAGGCCCACGAGGACCACGACAAGGACGTCATCGAGTACGTGGTGCCCAACCTCGTGGCCACGATGCGCATGATGCACCGGAGCATCCGCCCCGAGGCCATTCCCACCATGGCCGGTCTCGTGATCGCCGCGGGCACCGGGCTGAGCCCCAACCTGTGGCGCAAGCAGTACGGACAGTGGACCGAGGCGGAGATGAATCCCCTGGAAGCCACCGCTTTCCTGCTCGCGGAGCACATCAACCGCATCACCGACGACCCCGACTTCGCCACCCGCATGATCACCGAGGCCCTGTCCCGTTCGGACGAGGACTGACGCGCCGCATTCCGCGCACAGGGGCCGCGGGCCGGAGTACGTCGGTGAACGGCCGTCAGCGGTAGCAGGTTTCGACGCCCGGCTTCCAGGGGCACGCGATCCCGGCGAAGCCGCCGTTGGACACGACCTCGACCCGGGTTCCCCGGCCGGCAGCCGGGTGTCGTCCCAGGCCGCGGGAAGCTGGTCGAGGAAGCTCCGGGCGAGCGGCCGGTCGTCGTACGACTGCGGGGTCCCCGCGAACAGCTGGAGGCCCGACTCGTGGGCGACGGTGAGACCGACCTCGGCCGCATCCGAGTCGGGGCGCAGCCCGACGCGCTGGAAGCCGCCCGGGGTGAAGTCCATGGAGCCGATGACGTTGCGGGTGAACGGCAGGGTGGTGAGGTCGCTCTAGCTGTCCTTCCAGGACTGGGACGGCATCGGCGCCATGCGCTTCGTCGGCCTCCAGCAGTACGCGTGGCTGCTGAAGGACTCGGTGTTCTGGCACGCGATCTCCAACACCTTCCAGATCTGGTTCCTGTCCACGGTGCCGATGCTGCTGCTGGCCCTGGTCCTCGCCTTCCTGCTGCACGCGCAGGTACGGTTCTCCGCCGCCTACCGGGTGGCGTACTTCATCCCCAACGTCACCTCGATGGTCGCCATGACCGTCGTCTTCGGCTCGGTCTTCGCCCGGGCGGGCATGGCCAACTCGGCACTGAAAGCAGTGGGGTTGGACGGCGTCGGCTGGCTCAGCTCCTCGCTGGGCATCAAGTCGGCGATCTCGGTCATGATCATCTGGCGGTGGGTCGGCTACACCGCGCTGATCTTCCTGGCCGGTCTCCAGGCCATCCCCACCGAACTCTTCGAGGCCGCCCGGGTCGACGGGGCCGGCAGCCGGCAGGTCCTCTTCCGGGTGGTGGTGCCGCAGCTCAAACCGGTGATCCTGTTCGCCGTCATCACCTCCACCATCAACGGGCTGCAGATCTTCACCGAACCCCAGGTGCTCTTCTACTCGGACGACCCGGGCACCACCGGCGGTCCCGGCCGGCAAGGGCTGACCGTCGTGCTCTACCTGTGGCAGAAGGCGTTCATCGACCACCAGCTCGGCTACGGAGCGGCGATGGGCCGGCTGCTGTTCGCGGTCATCGCGCTCTTCGCCATCGTCAACCGGCGGCTGGTGTCCGGCTCCGACCGCACCGACCGCCGCGGCATCGACCTGCGCAAGGAGGCCCGCCATGGCCGCTGACCGAACCGCCTCCCCCGCGGGCCTCGCCATCGGCGCCGGAAGCAGGAGGGCACGGATCGCCGTCCGCGTGGCCCTGCTCCTCGGCGTCCTGGTCTCGCTGTTCCCCTTCTACTGGCTGGTGGTGATGGCCTCCATCACCACCCCGGAGATCCTCGCCCACCCGCCCCGGCTGGTGCCGGGCACCCACCTGCTGCACAACATGGAGCAGGTGATCCACCGCATCGCGTTCTTCACGTCGCTGTTCAACACCGTCGTGGTCGCCGTGACCGGCACCGCGCTGGTCCTCTTCTTCGACTCGCCGGCCGCCTTCGCCTTCGCCAAGTACGACTTCCCGGCGAAGAAGTTCCTCTTCGGCACCCTGATGGCCACCTCCATGATCCCCGCGCAACTCGCTGCCCGACGAACTCCTGGACGCCGGCCGGAATCGACGGCGCCGGCTTCTTCCGCCTCTACTGGCAGGTCGCCGTGCCGCTGTTCCGGCCCGCGCTGGCCTTCCTCGGCATCTTCACCTTCATCAGCAGCTGGAACGACTACATCTGGCCCCTGGTCGTCATGGTCAACCCCGACCGGGTCACCCTCCAGGTCGCCCTCGCCAACCTCAACGTCGCCCACAACACCGACTACGCCGTCGTCATGGCCGGGGCGCTGATGAGCGTCGTCCCGCTGATCGTCGTGTTCCTGATCGGCGCCCGGCACTTCCTGCGGGACCTCGCCGCGGGGGCGGCGAAGATGTGAGCACCGCCGGAATTGTGGCTCGCGTCACCCTCCCGTCCCGGCCCGGATGGGAGGGTGAGCCCATGACAGAGCAGCTCGGTCTTCCGCAAGAGATCCAGGCGTGCCTCTTCGACCTGGACGGTGTCATCACCCGTACCGCCGTCGTCCACGCGGCCGCGTGGAAGCGGACGTTCGACCCGTTCCTGCGCGCCCGCGAGGGCGCCGGGTTCCGCCCCTTCGACGGCACCGACTACGACGAGTACGTCGACGGCCGCCCCCGCGCCGACGGCGTGCGCACCTTCCTCGCCTCCCGCTCCGTCCACCTGCCCGAGGGCGCCCCGGACGACCCGCCCGACCGCGAGACCGTGCACGGCCTCGGCAACCGCAAGAACGCCCTCCTCCTCGAACTGATCCGCACCCAGGGAGTCGAGGCGTACGACGGCACCATCCGCTACGTCGAGGCCGCCCGCACCGCCGGGCTGCGCACCGCGGTGGTCTCCTCCAGCGCCAACTGCCGGGACGTGCTGCGCTCGATCGGCGCCGAGCACCTCTTCGAGGTCCGCATCGACGGAATCGTCGCCGCCGAACGCCGACTGCCGGGAAAACCACGCCCCGACACCTTCCTCGCCGCCGCCCACGACCTCGACATACGGCCCAAGGCCGCCGCCGTCTTCGAGGACGCCCTCGCCGGCATGGACGCCGGCCACTCCGGCCACTTCGGCTACGTCGTCGGCGTGAACCGCACCGGCCAGGCGGCCGCCCTGCGCGCCCACGGCGCCGACATCGTCGTCGACGACCTCGCGGACCTCATGACGGCGGGGGAGCGGGCATGATCACCCACAAGGAGTACGGCGTCGAACCCTGGTGCCTGCGCGAACGGAAGCTCGACCTCGGCGTCCTGCCGCAGAGCGAGTCCGTGTTCGCGCTCTCCAACGGACACGTCGGCTGGCGCGGCAACCTCGACGAGGGCGAACCGCACGGCCTGCCCGGCACCTACCTCAACGGCGTCTACGAGAGCCACCCGCTGCCGTACGCCGAGGCGGGCTACGGCTATCCGGAGTCCGGGCAGACCGTCATCAACGTCACCAACGGCAAGGTCATCCGCCTCCTCGTCGACGACGAGCCCTTCGACCTGCGCTACGGCCGCCTGCACTCCCACGAACGTGTCCTGGACCTGCGCACCGGCCTGCTCACCCGCACCTGCGAGTGGACCTCGCCCGCGGGCACCCGGGTCCGGGTGCGCTCCCGGCGCCTGGTCTCCTTCACCCAGCGCGCCGTCGCGGCCGTCTCCTACGAGGTCGAGCCGCTGGACGGCCGCGCCCGCATCGTCGTCCAGTCGGAACTGGTCGCGGGCGAGCAACTCCCCGAGCAGGGCGGCGATCCGCGCGCCGCGATCGTGCTCCAGTCGCCGCTGGAGGCGGAGGAGCACCACACGAAGGGCAACCGGCTGCGTCTGGTGCACCGCACCCGCAGGAGCGGGCTGCGCGTCGGCGCCGCCGCCAACCACGTCGTCACCGGGCCCGCGGGCACCACCGCCGAGAGCGAGTCGCGCGCGGACCTCGCCCGGCTCACCATCACCTCCGCGCTGGACCCGGGCCAGCGCCTGCGGGTGCAGAAACTCGTCGCCTACGGCTGGTCCAGCGCCCGCTCGCTGCCCGCCGTCAGCGACCAGGTCGACGCCGCGCTCGCCGCCGCCACCGCCACCGGCTGGGAGGGGCTGGTGGCCGAACAGCGCGCCTATCTCGACGACTTCTGGGCCCGCGCCGACGTCGAGGTCGACGGCAACGAGGAGATCCAGCAGGCGGTCCGCTTCGCCCTCTTCCACGTGCTCCAGGCCGGTGCCCGCGCCGAACAGCGCGCCATCCCCGCCAAGGGCCTCACCGGCTCCGGCTACGACGGCCACGCCTTCTGGGACACCGAGACCTTCGTCCTGCCGCTGCTCACCTACACCTCGCCCGACGCCGTCGCCGAGGCGCTGCGCTGGCGGCACAACACCCTGCCCGCCGCCCGCGAGCGCGCCGTCCAACTCGGCCTGAACGGCGCCGCGTTCCCCTGGCGCACCATCGAGGGCGCGGAGGGCTCCGCGTACTGGCCCGCGGGAACGGCCGCGTTCCACGTCAACGCGGACATCGCCGACGCCGTCATCCGCTACGTCTCCGCGACCGGCGACGAACGCTTCGAACGCGACACCGGCGTCGAACTCCTCGTGGAAACCGCCCGGTTGTGGCGCTCGCTGGGCCACCACGACCACCACGGCGCCTTCCACCTCGACGGGGTGACGGGCCCCGACGAGTACAGCGCGGTCGCCGACGACAACACGTACACCAACCTCATGGCCCGCACCAACCTGCTGGCCGCCGCCGACGCCGTCGAACGCCATCCCCGCAAGGCGCAGGCGCTCGGCGTCGACGAGGAGGAGTCCGCCGCCTGGCGGGACGCCGCCGAGGCGATGCACGTCCCCTACAACGACGAACTGCGCGTGCACGAGCAGCACGCCGGGTTCACCCGCTACCAGCGCTGGGACTTCGCCGCGACCCGGGCCGACCAGTACCCGCTGCTGCTGCACTTCCCGTACTTCGACCTCTACCGCAAACAGGTCGTCAAACAGGCCGACCTGGTGCTCGCGATGTACCTGTGCAGCGACCACTTCGACGACGAGCACGTGACCCGCAACTTCGCCTACTACGAGCCCCTCACGGTCCGCGACTCGTCCCTGTCGGCCTGCTGCCAGGCGGTGATCGCGGCCGCGGCCGGCCATCTGCCGCTCGCCTACGACTATGTCCACGAGGCCGCGCTGATGGACCTGCACGACCTGGAGAACAACACCCGCGACGGGCTGCACATCGCCTCCCTGGCCGGCACCTGGACGGCCCTGGTCGCGGGCTTCGGCGGCATGCGCCACCGGGGCGACAGCCTGCGGTTCGCGCCCCGGCTGCCGGAGAAGTTCCGCCGCCTGGCCTTCAACCTCCAGATCCGGGGCAGCCGGCTGCGCGTGGAGATCGGCCGGACGGCGGCCACCTACACCCTGTTGCAGGGCGATGAGTTGACGCTCCATCACCACGGCGAGCCCGTCACGGTGGACGGCAACAAGCCGCAGCACCGCGAGATCCCGCTGCTCAAACCCCGCCCGGCCCCGGAACAGCCGCTGCATCGCCGCCCCAACAACCGTGACAGCACGGCGAGTTGACCAACCCCCGTGGTGAGGCGGCCGGTTGCGGGGCCCGGCCGCCGAACTGCCCACGCAGGATCAGCAGTCGCGGAACTCCGGCGACTGGTTGAGGATCTGCGAACGCAGCGAGGTGAACTTCGTGTACGTCGCCCCGCCGCGGTCCTCGGGGCGGAAGACGGCCACCCGGTGGCAGTTCTGGAAAGCGATCGCGACGCCGAAGTGCCGCTCCAGGCTGCCCTTGATGGCGTCGCTGGACAGGGCCCGCAGCAGCTGGCCGCGCTCCTTCTCCGACGGCGGCGGGGTCTGGTTGTCGGCGAACGGGGCGCTGCCCGCGCGCAGTTCACCGACCAGCCCGGCGACCAGGTCGTAGGCGTACGGCAGGGACGTGCGCACGGTGGCCACGAAGTCCTCCTCCCGGACCTCGCCGGACTCGGCTTCGGCGAGCAGCTGCGGGGAGACGTCGAGCGACATGGGGAAGTGTCCTGTCTGTAGTACTGAGTTGGTGCTGTGTCGGGTGACGGTGGTTCAGGTGTGGGCAGTTCGGGCGAGGGACGCCAGTGCCGCCGGGCCGTGCCGGAACTCCGGGTCGACCTGGGTGGCGAGGTCCTGCCCGGTGGCCGCGTCCGCCCACGCCTCGGCGTTGCGCAGGTGGAAGGCGACGGCGTGCCGCTGGAAGGTGTCCCAGTCCTTGGTCCGGGCGTCCACCGCGGCCCGCAGCAGCCCCAGGGCGTGCAGGTTGTGCGCCTCCAACCCGCCCCCGTCGCGGCCCTGTTCACGGGCGCGCACGGCGGCGGACTGGACGCAGTGCGCGACCAGGTCGTCACCGACGTGCTCCTTGAGGAACAGCAGGTCGTCCTCGCCGGTGACCTTGTTGCCGACCACGGCCAGCGGCACGCCGAACTCGGCGGCGTGGTCGCGGTACTGGCGGTAGACCGAGACGCTCTTGCGGGTCGGCTCGACGACCAGGAACGTCAGGTCGAACCGGGTGAACAGCCCCGAGGCGAACGCGTCCGCCCCGGCCGTCATGTCGACCACGACATACTCGCCGGGGCCGTCCACGAGGTGGTTGAGGTACAACTCGACCGCGCCCAGCTTCGAGTGGTAGCAGGACACCCCGAGATCGCCCTCGTCGAAGGCGCCCGTCACCATGACCGGCACCCCGTCCACCCGGTGCACGTGCCGGGCGTGGATCTCGTCGTCGCCGAGCGGCCGCACCAGCCGGGAGCCGCGGCCCGCCGGGGTCGTCTTGACCATGGCCTCCCGGGAGGGGATCCGCGGATTCGTGCCGCGCAGGAAGTCCTTGATCTCGCCGATGCGCGAACTCAGCGGCGGGGCGGGGAAGTTGGTGTCCTCGTCGAGGCCGAGGGCGTGGGACAGGTGCTGGTTGATGTCGCCGTCGATGGCGACGACCGGTGCCCCGGAGTGCGCCAGGTGGCGGGTGAAGAGGGCCGACAGGGTGGTCTTGCCGCTGCCGCCCTTGCCGACGAACGCGACGCGCACGGTCAGCCTCCCCTATTGGAAATGGAAGTCATGAGCATATGCTGGTGGGGTCGCGACCGGGTGTCAAATCCCTGGTCAGCCAACTCATCTGTTCGAAAAGGGACTTGGGGGCACGGTGGCGAGGAGCGTCAACATGGACGACGGCACGGCGGCAGGCCGGGACCGGCCCTACACCCTGGTCGTCTGCGGCTCCTGTCCGGGCGGCGCGCGGGAGGCGGCGATGGACCGGCTGCGCGGGGCCGTGCGCGGCTGCCCGCACGCGGTGATGGTCTCCACCGGCTGCCTGGGCGGCCTGCTGCGCTGCCGCCCCGGACGCGGACTGCACGCCGTCGCCCAGCCCTGCGACCGGGGCCGCCGGGCGGACGCACCCGCGACACCGCTCGGCCCGATCGCCACGGACGCCGACGCCGAGAAGGTCGCCGCCTGGCTGCGCGCCGGGCTGCCGGACGACGGCACCCTGCCCGCACGGCTGCGCGCGGCACCGGCACCGGGGCGGGTGGCACACCTCAACTGACCGGAGGCGTCGGGGCGGGTGGCGCACCTCAACTGACCGGAGAAATGCGGACGGTGGCCGGGCGGACGCCCGGCCACCGGTCTCTCTACGGGCAGCCCGTCACACCGCGCCCGCCACCAGACCCAACGGCTGCTCGTACTCGTGCTCGCACGCCTCGTCGACCCCCTGGGTGTCCCACGCGGGAAACGGATCGACCGCCGCGACGCCCTCCCCGGCCGTCATGAGGCACCCCGTCAGGGCCGCCCGCAGTTCCTCGGCGCGCAACCGCGTCCCGATGAAGACGAGTTCCTGCCCGCCGGGGGAGCCGTCGGCATGTGCCCCGGAGGGTTCGAAGCGGGCGACCGCCCCCGCCTGCGACCACAGCCCCGTCACGTGCGGACGGCTCGCCAGCGTGAAGAACCCCTTGGACCGCAGCACCTCGCCGTAGTCGCCGCTGTCCAGCCCCTCCGTCACGAACGTCCACAACCGCCCCGGATGGAACGGCACTTCGGACCGGAACACGAGCGAGGAGATGCCGTACTCCTCGGTCTCCGGCACATGGTCGCCGTTGAGTTCCATGACCCAGCCGGGCGCCTGCTGGGCCCGCTCCAGATCGAACAGCCCGGTGTCCAGGACCTGGTGGAGATCGACGCGGCCGTGCACGGCGGGCACGATCCGGGCGACCGGGTTGAGCCGGGCGAGCGCCGCCCGCAGCCGGTCCGCCGCCCCGGCGTCGACCAGGTCCAGCTTGTTGACGACGATGACGTCGGCGAACTCGATCTGGTCGACGAGCAGATCGCTCACCGTGCGCTCGTCGTCCTCGTACTGGTCGAGCCCGCGCTCCACCAGCTCGTCCCCGGTGGCGAGTTCGGGCAGGAAGTTCGCCGCGTCGACCACCGTGACCATGGTGTCGAGCCGCGCCAGATCGCCGAGCGTGGCGCCGTCGTCGCGCGCGAACGCGAACGTGGCGGCCACGGGAAGGGGTTCCGAGATACCCGAACTCTCGATCAGGAGGTAGTCGAACCGGCCCTCGCGGGCCAGCCGGTCCACCTCCTCCAGGAGATCGTCGCGCAGGGTGCAGCAGATGCAGCCGTTGGTCAGCTCGACCAGGCGCTCCTCGGTCCGCGACAGGGCGGCCCCGCCGCCGCGGACGAGCGCCGCGTCGATGTTGACCTTGCTCATGTCGTTGACGATGACCGCGACGCGCAGGCCGTCACGGTTGCCGAGCACGTGGTTGAGCAGGGTGGTCTTGCCCACCCCGAGGAAGCCGGACAGGACGGTGACGGGCAGTCGGCCGTGCGCCACGGTCTCAGCCCTCCGGGCGCAGGAGCCCGCGCTCGTACGCCTTCACCAGCCGCTGCGGCACCAGATGCGTCGTGCCCTCGATGGTCAGCGGCACGAGCTGTGCGGTGCTGGCCTTCCACTGGGCGCGCCGGTGGCGGGTGTTGCTGCGGGACATCTTCCGCTTGGGGACGGCCATGGGATTCCTCTTCGCTGTTCGGGCGGACTGCGGTGGCCCTTCTGGGCCCGGACACCGCGACGCTATATGAAAATGAATCCCATGAGCAATCCGGGGTTGTCAGGGCGCCGGTCGCTGCGGGGTGGCCATCGCCCGGTCCGCGGACCTCCCGCAGAAGACGGCGTCGAGCGACCCGTACAGGGTGGTGAGGACCGCCCCGTTGTTGGAGGTGTTGGCGAGCGCGGTGAGCGTGCGGCGGCCGTCCGTCGACGTGAACGCGTACGTCGAGTAGCCCTGCACCAGACCGGTGTGCCCGTACACCGACACCCCGCACGACAGCAGCCGGCGGCGCAGCCCGAGCCCGTACGCGGTGGTGCTGCTGACCTGCCGGAACCGCTCCAACTGGGCCTGCCGGGCGGGCGCGAGCAGCTTGCCGCGGGCCAGCGCCGAGAAGAACGTGTTCAGGTCGCGCGCACTGGAGATCATCGCCCCCGCGCTCTGTGCCCAGGACGCGGTCTGCTCGGTGGCGTCCACCAGCGGGGCCCCGGCCCGGTCCGGAGTGAGGTAACCGTGAGTGTGGGCGCCGGGAATCGTGGTGCGGGGGTGGACGTAGAAGGTGTCCCGCAGGCCCAGCGGCCGGATGATCCGGTCCTGGTACGCGGTCGCCACCGGTCGTCCGGTGAGCTTCTCGATGAGCAGGCCCGCGACCACGAAGTTGGTGTTCGAGTAGGAGTACGCCGCCCCGGGCGCGTTGGTCGGCCGGTGCCGCAGCGAGAGCTGTACCAACTGCCGGTAGGTGAAGACCTTGTTCCGTACGGCCTCGAAGCCCGGCACCGTCCGCGCGAACAGGTCCTCGGTGTAGTCGTACAGCCCGCTGCGGTGGCCCAGCACCTGGCGCACGGTGATCCGGCGGTCGGGCAGCAGCCCGGGCAGGTAGGTGTTCACCGGCGCGTCCAGCCGCAGCCGTCCCTCGTCGGCGAGTTGCAGCAGGACGACGGCGGAGAAGGTCTTGGTCACGCTGCCGATGCGGAACCGGTCGGTGGTGGTCATGGCCCGCCGGGTGGCCTTGTCGGCGACACCCACCGTCACCTTGCTCACCGCACCCCGGTCGTCGACGCGGGCCAGCGCGCCCGGAGCACCCTGGGCGACGGCGGTACGCAGGACACGGCGCAGCGCGGCCAGGTCCGGGGCGGGGAGGGCCGGGGCGGTGGCGACGCGCGCGGGCGCGGGGGGGGGGGCCGGTGCGGAGGCGGTCTGTGTGGAGATTGCTTGTGCGGGTGTGGCCTGTGCGGTGGATGCCAGCAGGCACAGCAGGGCCGCGCCCAGAGCGGTACCTCTGCCGATCGTTGCCGTGCGGGCCGGAGTTCGCGTCGGTGTGCGCATGGGCGTACGTCTCCCGTGGCTGGTGCTGTGACCGGAGCCGGGCTCCCGGTGCCGGGCCGCGCCGCGGACACGGGCGACGGCACCACGTCTACGCGCCCGGCGCCCGGCCCGGCGGCACCGGCACGCGCGCGATCGGGCGAAACGGGAGGGGAGCGGCCGTCCGGCCGGCCGGTTCAGGCGCCGAAGAGCTGGGTCCAGTACGTGCCCGCCCGGCCGCCGCCCACGAAGCCGACGCCTATGTGGGTGAAGGCCGGTTTGAGGATGTTGGCGCGGTGGCCGGGGCTGTTCATCCAGCCGGTGACGACCTCGGCGGCCGAACGCTGGCCGCAGGCGATGTTCTCCCCGATGGTCCGCCGGGTGGACCCCGCCGCCGCGGCCCGGTCCCAGGGCTCGCCGCCCTCGGGCGAGGTGTGCGCGTAGAAGTCGCGGGCCACCATGTCCGCGCTGTGCGCCTGGGCCGCGACCGTCAGCAGGGGATCGACGGCCAGCGGGGGCAGCCCGGCCGCCGCCCGCTCGGCGTTGGTCAGGGCCACGACCTCGTCGGCCGTCCGCGCCAGCCCGGCCGGGGTGAAGGGGCGCGCCCACAGGGCGGTCCAGTAGAGCGTGCCGGAGCGCGGATCGGCGGCGTGCGCCACCCCCACGTCGACGAACGCGGGATCGCACAGCGTGCGCCGGGCCCCTTCTTCGCCCAGGCAGTACTCCACGAACTCGGCCTCGGTGCGCGGCCCGGAGACGAGATGCTCACCGATCGTCAGATACGCGTAACCGGAGGCGGTGACGCGCTGGTGTACCGAGACGCCGTCGCCACCCTCGCCGCCGAGCCGCCCCAGCGCGGCCATGGCCGTCGCGTGCTCCCGGGCCGCGCCGGACAGCCGGGCGTCACGCGTGACGGGCGGTGAACCGGCCCCGGCCCGCGCCCGGTTGGCCAGGCCGAGGAAACCGTCGTCGGACGGACCAGCGGAGGAGACGGGGTGCCCCGGTGCCGGAACGGAACGGGCGGCGGCGGGCCCGGCGGTGTTCGTCGTACCGCGTCCCGCGACGGCGGTGTCCTCGACGACGTCGACCCCGAAGTCCCGGGCGAGACCCGCGAGTCCGTCGGCGTACCCCTGCCCGAGCGCCCGCAGTTTCCAGGCGGCGCCCCGCCGGTACAGCTCGGCGAGCAGCAGCACCGTCTCGCGCTGTGGGCGTGGCGGGGCGAAACGGGCGAGACCGCGGCCGTCCGGAGCGCCGACGTGCAGCACCGGTGCGGGCAGTCGGCCGAGCGGGACGGCGGGGTCCTCGGGGCTGACCACCACCGTCACCCGGCTCGCCCCGGCCCGCAGGGTGCGCGGGTCGACGGTGAGCGTGTCGCCGTGCAGCCGGAGCCCGGGCGCGGACGGCTGGTTGTAGAAGACGAAGTCCGCGTCGCCCCGCACCCTGCCGCCGTCGTCCGTGACGAGCGCCGACACGTCGAAGGGACCGGGCACGCGCAGGGTGAGGACCCCGCCCGGCAGGGGCGTGTTGCCCCCGGGTACCAGCTCGTTCATCGGTGCCGCCCGTCGCAGAAGTGGTGCGTACGGTGACAACGTCCGGTATGCGTGCGGCGGTTCCCGGGCGGGACGGTGAACGCTCTGGGGCGGGACGACGCCGGGCGAGTTCGGAGACACGCTGAGGACGGCCTTCGCTTACCCGGACAAGTGGCCGGGCGCGTCGGGCCGGTTCATCGCGTGACGCGTCATGAGTGTCTCGGGGTGACCGGTCCGCCGTCGCCGTAGCCCCGGTCACTCCAGGAGATCGGTCCCGCCGCCCGGCTTCCCGAACCGGCCGCCGCCCCGGGGCTGGGCCGCCCGCATGGAGCGCAACGCCAGCAGGAGCACCCCGATGTCGTCCAGGTAGATGGGGTCCGGCAGCAGATCGGTCGGCAGGATCAGATACGCGACGGCGCCCCAGAACACCCAGCGCGACCCCGTCGGCAGTCCCGCCCGGCGCAGGTCCCGGCGGGTGCGCACCAGCCGGACCAGGACGGCGACCGCCACCCCGAGTACGGCCGCGCACAGGAGCGCGACGATGACGGCAATGGTCCATGCCTTGGAGTCCATGCGCCCTTCCCGAAGCCTGGGAGTCCCCGGCGGACCACCACCCGGTCGGGTGTCGGCACCCGGTCAGGTGCCTTCCGGTCCGCCGTGAGTACGTCTTCCCCGTCCGGGGGCGGTCATCTCCACCGAGGGCGACGGCTACTGCGCCGAGTGGACGAGGGGCTTACCGGGAGGGAGGGCCGTTTCCGGTCCGTCACGGGTGGGTGGTGCCGTGCCCGTGCTCCACCATGGCCCGGCTGACCGCCCGCACACTGCGGGCGATGTGCTGGAGCTGGAGAACCTCGGCCGCGTACAGCTTGATCGTGTGCTCGATCACCGACTCGGGCAGGCCGAGCGCCGGAAGTTCGGCGCGTGCGGTCTGGAGGGCGGTGCGGGCCACCCGGATCTCGTGCTGTACCTGGATGTGCGCGTGCCGGGCGAGCAGCACGGGGTGCCGGATGAGGTGCGGGTAGCTGGCGTAGCGGGTCGGCACCAGTTCGCGCAGCCACTTGACCGCCGATCGCTCCCAGTCGTAACTGCCGGGCGTCTTGACCTGGCACGGCCAGTCGGTGCTGATCGGGGAGTAGGTCGTCAGGGCCATGTTCATCGCTTCCGGGTACCTCGGCGTCAGGTGACCCGGAGGCTCCCGGGACACCACCCGTGAGCAGTATTTATATATACCTCCGGATGTGCAAGAACATGAAAAAATTCATCCCGGAAATGGGGTGATTGATCCCTTGATGTGCTGGATGTTCTTAAGGGAAGAGAGTGCTGGAGGGGGCGGGGCGGGTGTCAGTCCCGGAGGAAGAACTGGTGCCGGTCGGCGGTCTGCTCGTAGTCCTCAAGCCGTGCCTGGGTCCGCTCGGGGTCGGCGTCCGTCATGGCCTGGAGCAGCGCCGCCGCCATCAGGCCGGGGGCCGCGTACGAGTCGAAGACGAGCCGCGAGCCGGTGCCGGAGGCGAAGACGACGTCGGCCTCGTCCGCCAGTGGCCCGAGCCCCAGGTCGGTCACCAGGGCCACCCGCAGCCCGGCCCCGCGGGCCACGCGCACCGCGGTCAGGGTCTCCTGGGCGTGCCGGGGCATGGAGAACGCGAGCACCCAGGTGCCGCCCGCCTCGCGCGACTGGAGCAGGGCGTCGTACGCGACGCTGCCGCCCTGCGTCACCAGCCGGACGTCCGGGTGGATGCGGCGGGCCGCGTAGGCGAAGTACTCGGCGAGGGCGCCCGAGATGCGCAGGCCGAGGATGGTCAGCGGGGTGGACTGCGACAGGGCCCGTCCGACGTCGATGACCTGGTCGGGGTCGGCGAAGTCCCGGCGCAGGTTCTCCAGGTTCTCGATCTCGGCGTCCACCGCCGCCTGGAGTTCGTTGCTGCGGTTCTCGGCGGGGGTGACCGTGGGCGCACTGCCCAGGGTGCTGAGCGCGATGGCCTGAAGTCGCTCCCGTAGCGCGGGGTAACCGCTGAAACCGACCGCGGTGGCGAACCGGGTCACCGAGGGCTGGCTCACGCCCACCCGCTCGGCGAGATCCGTGATCGACAGGAACGCCGCCTCGGTGATGTGCTCGATCAGGTACTGCGCGATCCGGCGGTGTCCGGGCGACAGATGCGGGCCGTCGAACAACTCCCTGAGCTGGGACGTCGGGGCCGCACCCACCTCCGGAACCGTCTTGCCCGCGGTGATCGCGGATGCCTGCGCGCGTGCCTGCTGCGGCGATGGCACCGGTGTGCCTCGTTCACGTCCCACGCGGTCAACATAGCTCACGGACAGTGCCGACCAGCGGGGTCGGGCCGCGCGGGGGTCGTAGGGGGAGGCGGCCCGGGGGCGGGTGGGGGAGACCCCGGGCGGGAGCGTTCCGGCCTGCCCGCGAGAGCGCCGGCGTACCGCGGCGGACGGTCCGGTCGTGGGAAGCTGGCATGGTTCGAAAGGTTCGAATATTTGCTTTAGCAAACGATTTCCCGATGGTGTGCGGTCGCGTCGGCCACCCGCCCCGCCCGCCGTTCGGCGGGGTTCTCCCGCCGGACGGCGCGTGCCGGGAGCCCCGGAGTGCGAGGACGATGAACGACCTGGCCACACCGGTGTGGCCACGACGCGAGGAGCCGCCATGACCGCCGAGCCGACGACGTCCCCCGTACCCATGGGTGCCGACAGCGACAACCCGCCTCCGCCTCCGCCCTTCGATCCGGAGCTCACGGCCGCGTTGGAGGTCATGGCCGAACAGCTCGGCGGGGGCTTCAGGCTTGAGACGATCGGCGAACTGCGCGAGCGCGCCGGGATCTTCCGTCTCTCCGACGACGAACTGAGCCGGGACGGCGCCTTCGAGATCGAGGAACGGGCGGTCCCGGGCCCAAAGGGCGCACCGGACATCTCCCTCCTGATCTGCCGCCCGACGCATGTCGCCGGCCTCGTACCCGCCCTCTACCACGTGCACGGCGGCGGCATGATCATCGGCGACAACCGGGTCGGCGTCACCGAACCGCTCGAATGGGCCGCGGAGTTGGGCCTGGCCGTCATCTCCGTGGAGTACCGGCTGGCCCCGGAACACCCGCACCCGGCGCCCGTCGAGGACTGCTACGCGGGCCTGGTGTGGACGGCGGAACACGCCGCCGAACTCGGCATCGACGCCGAGCGGATCGTGGTCGTCGGCGCCAGCGCGGGCGGCGGCCTGACCGCGGCGCTGGCCCTGCTCGCCCGGGACCGCGGCGGCCCGGCCCTGTTCGGGCAGATGCCGCTGTGCCCGATGCTGGACGACCGCAACGACACGGTGTCCGCCCGGCAGATGGCGGGCCGCGGCATCTGGGACTGCGGCGCCAACGAGACCGGCTGGACCGCGCTGCTCGGCGCCGCCCGCGGCGGCCCGGACGTATCGCCGTACGCGGCCCCCGCCCGCGCCACGGACCTGTCCGGACTGCCGCCGGCCTTCATCGACGTCGGCTCCGCGGAGACCTTCCGCGACGAGGCCGTCACCTACGCGACCCGCCTGTGGCAGGCGGGCGGCCGGGCCGAACTCCACGTCTGGCCGGGCGGGTTCCACGGCTTCGACCTGATGGCACCCCAGGCGGCCCTCTCCCAGGCGTCCCGCGACGCCCGCCCGGTCTGGCTGCGGCGAATCCTGGCGGCCTAGGGCCTGTCCGGCGGATCATGCCGCAGACGCGGGGTCTGGCACGCACTCCCCCACTGCCTCAAGGGCGTGGGGGACCCCCAGCCGCGTTGTCGTCGGTCAACGACGCTCCGCGTCGCCTCCCTCCTCCGCCTTGCAGCCGCACGCTCCCCCACTCTCGGCTTCGCTCGAGCGGGGGGACCCCCATGCCCCCGCTCACCGGCAGCTACAAGGCACCCTTGCATTCCTGCGACCTGATCCGCCGGACAGGCCCTAGCGGGGTCCGGGCACCTCCGCTACGGCGACGCCGCCGTCCTCGCCGGAGTCACCGGTTCCGTCCGAGTCCTCGTCGCTCCCGAACCGCTCCCACAGCACCCGGCCGAGCAACGCACCGCCGTACAGGACGAATCCGACGCCCGTGAGCCAGGACTCGACCACCAGGACGGTGCCGACGGCGCCGTAGCTGATTGCGTTTGTGACGATCAGCGGGGTGAACACCAGGTAGGAGAAGCCGCGCAGGCCGACCAGTCCGGCCATGGTGGCGACGGCGCCGGGGAGCAGGGCGCGGGGGCGGATTCGGTGGCCGAGGAGGAAGTGCGGACCCCACCAGAAGAACAAGGTTCCGGTCACCATGCTCAGCACGATGCGGACGGTGCCGTCGAGGATGCCCCGGGTCTGCACCTGCGTGTACAGGTACAGCGTGAGCACGAACAGCCAGACGGCCTGGCGCCAGATGCGGGACCGCGCGTTCGAGGTCTGCGCCCAGACCCGGGCGTAGCCGTTCTGCACGCTCGCCGCGAACGACAGGCCGAACGGTACGAGGAGGGCGCCGCTCCACACGCTCGTCGTACTGACCACCTTGCGCGGCGAGTTGAAGACGTCCGTGAGGACGCGGGCGGAGCGGCCGGACAGGTCCATGCCGTCCACCAGCCACAGCGAGAAACCGCCGCGCCCCAGCGGATCGGCCGCCGCGACCACGATCAGCAGCGGCGCCAGGGTGACCAGCGCGAGCGTCGCGAACCCCATCGACCGGTGCAGCAGCTCCAGTTCCCGGCCCCGCCGCCCGAGATCCGTGAGACCGAGCCACGCGCACGCGTCGCGGACCCGCGAGCCCGGGGCGCCACCGCGGCTCACCGGACCGCTGGGGGGCGCCGGCCCCGCCGCACACCACGGCTCGAAGCCCACCACGACATGGTGAGGGCCCCTTCCCTTCGGTTCGTCGCAGCATTGTGGGTCCGGCCCGCCGGGGGCGCAAGGGCCCACCGGGCGCCGGCCGGCGGATACGGCGCCGACGGGCCCCGGACCTTGGCAGGAACCGTCCCCCGGCGCAGGATGGAGCCGTGAAAGAGCTGGCTGGGCGGCTCGCGGCCCTGGACCCGGACGCGGGAGCCGCGCTGCGTGTCATCGCGTACTTCGACCGGCTGCTGGAGCACCGCGCGGGCCTGGAGGCCCTGGTGCGCGCCGCGGCCGTGCTCTCCGGCAGCCCGGCCCGGCTGGTCGACACCGAACGCGGCGTCCGTATGCGGGTCCGGCCCGACGGACGACGGGCCGACGACGACGGCCCCGTCGACCCGGCCTGGCCCCGGGCACCCCTGACGCCGGGCGCCGACGTGGCCGTACGCACCGCGGGCGGCGCCCTCTTCCTGGAGCACCCCGGCCCGCCCGACGGCGTCCACGCCATGGTCCTGGAGCGCGCCACGGCCGCCGTACGAGCGGTGCTCGAACGGACGCGGGGACGGGCCCCGGCCGACGACCCCGCGCTCGTCGAGGTCCTCCTCGACGCGTCGGCGCCCCTGCCCGTCCGGCTGCGGGCGGCGGCCCGGCTGGGGCTCGACGCCGAACGGCCGGTGCGCGCGGTCGCGTCGTCCGACGGCGGCGCCCGTATCGAGACCGCTGCCGCTCCCGCACCCGCTGAGCGCACCCGGACGGCCCGCACCGGGATCGGCCCCGCCGTCGACCTCGCCGACCTGCCCCGCTCCTGGGCTGCCGCGCGGATCGCGCTGCGGCTGACCGCCGAGGGAACCGCCCGGGACCCGGGCCCGCGCACGGTGTACGCCGACGACCTGGGCGCCCTGACCCTGCTCGCCGACGCGGTCGGCCCCGGCACACCGGCCGTGCCCGACGTGGCCGCCGTGGAACGCGCCGTCACCGAGGTGCCGTGGGCCGCCGCGACCCTGTACGCCGTCGCCGTGTCGCCCAGCCTGCGGGCCGCCGCCGCGGAGCTGACGGTCCACCACTCGACGCTCCAGGAGCGCCTCACCCACGCCGAACACCTGCTCGGCTGGGACGTCCGCGCCCCCGCGGGCCGACTGCGACTCCAACTCGCCCTCGCCGTCCGCAAGTTGCGGCAGAGCACGCCGACCGATGCACCGGCCGGGACTCAGGTCACGGAAACAGCCGGCTGAGGAAGGGGTTGTCGAACACCCGGTGCGGATCGAGCCGTTCCAGCCCGGCGGCCGCCCGGTCCCAGGACGGACCGGCGGAATCGCCGAACGACGCCGGTACGGCCGTGCCGATGACCTCCGCGTCCGACCAGGCGGCGTTGTCCGTGTAGGCCCAGCCCTTGGACCACTCGACCCGGGCGAGCGCGTCGCCGCCGTCGTAGGTGTCGAGCAGGAAGCGTTCCACCTCCCGGTAGAACTCCGGCGCGTACGGCGTGCCCGGCAGGGTCAGGATGTCCAGCCAGACCGCGGTGTCCCACTCGGGCCGGTCGGGGCGCGGGCGCAGCGCCGACAGCGACGGGGCGAGCGCACCGGTCACGCCGACGTCGGCCGGGTCGTCCAGACCGGTCACCCGGATCTCCACCTGGCCGTTGACCGGGAAGCGGCCCCGGGCGGCGTACGCGTCCAGCCGCTCGCGGTAGAACCGCGTGAACTCGTGCACCACGCGCTGCACTTGGCCGCGCGAGGTCAGCACCGCGTACCCGTTCGCCGTCTCCCGCAGGGTGGTCGGCTTCAGATAGAGCAGCGTGTTCTTCGACGGCCCCCAGATGTCCGAGGACAGCGTCGCGGTCAACCCCAGCACGGCCGCGTCCAGTTGGGCGTTGCCGAGCACCGGCGCGAGATACCAGGCCGCTCCCGAGGCGATCCGGCCCACCAGATCGGCCACCAGGGTCGGGACGTTGTCCGAGAAGGGATAGTTGTACGGCGATGTCACGTGCCGGGACAGGAGGGGCCGCCGGGGTGCCACGCTCCACACCTTCAGCCAGGGGTGGTCGGTGAACGCGAACCAGATCGCCTCCGCCCGCCCCGACTCGTCCAGGAAGCTCGCGAACGTACGCCCGTCGCTGCCGGGCGCCGCGAACAGCTCGCCGACAGGGACGTCGACGCGGCTGACACAGCGCAGGTTCGTGTTGGCGCCCGCGCGCAGCACGACTTCGGTGACCAGGGCCCGCCCGAGGTGGGCGAGGAGCACCGCGCCCTCGGGATCCTCGCGCCGGAACGTCCGCAGCACGTAGGCGTCGGCCTCCGCGTCCCACACCACCGCGGTCAGTGACACCACGAGGTTGCTCAGCGAACCGTAGGTGTGCCCCGGCAGCCGCTGTTCGCCCAGGGCGGGCACCGCCGTGCCGTGCGCGTCGACGGCGAGGGCGCCGCCGAGCGGGAGGTCGCCGGGCGCGGGGCATGCGGTGACGCCGAGGCCGTGCCCCTCCAGGAAGCCGAGGAACGCTTCGAGGGTGACCCCCGTGCCCGCCCGGACCGCGGCCGGACCGGTGGACTCCAGGGCCAGGCCGGTGAGATGTGTCGCGGTGTCGACCAGGAGGACGGGCGCACCGGCCGCGACGCCCTCCGGGACGGTCAGCGGCGACCAGCCGTGCGAACTGCCCCGGCCCCGGACCGTCCACCCCTGCCGGTGGGCCCAGTTGACCACCGCGACGGCCTCGTCCCCGTCCCGGGGCGCACACGCCCACAGCCCGACGGCGGTGATGTCGCCGACCCAGTTGCGGTACCCGGACCGGTAGACGTCCACCCCCGCGGGAAAGCCCGGCAGATCGGCCGCCGCCGCCGGGATCCGGACCACGGCCTGGGACCCGACGGCGAGGGAGGCCGCCGCCGTGAGGAGGAAACCCCGCCGCGAGAAGGGGGCGCGTGATGATCCGTCACCCGCCCCCCCGCACACCTCTGCCGCCGTTGCCGTCCGCTGCCGCGCTCTGTGTCTGCTCGCTCACGCGCCCCACGCTAGGCAGGACATGACGGCCGACGGTTTCATGTCCACACAATCCCCCCATGTGAGTGAACGTCGACATTCCGGATGCGGGTGGGAGGCGGTTCCCCTGCCCGGCCTGGGCGGATGCCAGACTGGCCGCATGGAAGAGCGAGAATTCGGCAGGTCGGGTCAGCACGCGTCGGTCATCGGCCTCGGCACGTGGCAACTGGGCGCGGACTGGGGCGAAGTCGAGGACAAGGACGCCCGGCAGGTGCTGGAGGCGGCGGCCGAGTCCGGCGTGACCTTCTTCGACACGGCCGACGTGTACGGCGACGGACGCAGCGAACAGACCGTCGCCGCCTTCCTGCACGGCAGGCCGGACCTCCACGTGCTGGTGGCCACCAAGATGGGGCGCCGCGTCGAACAGGTCCCGCAGAACTACGTCCTCGACAACTTCCGCGACTGGAACGACCGTTCGCGCCGCAACCTCGGCGTCGACCGCATCGACCTGGTGCAGCTGCACTGCCCGCCGACGCCCGTGTACTCCTCCGACGAGGTGTTCGACGCGCTCGACACCCTGGTCGCGGAGGAGCGCATCGCGGCCTACGGGGTCAGCGTGGAGACCTGTGCGGAGGCGCTGACGGCGATGGCCCGCCCGAACGTGGCGAGCGTCCAGATCATCCTCAACCCGTTCCGCACCAAGCCCCTGCGGGAGGTCCTTCCGGCGGCCCGGGAGGCGGGCGTCGGCATCATCGCGCGCGTACCGCTGGCCTCCGGGCTGCTGTCGGGCCGCTACACCAAGGACACGGTCTTCGGCGCGGACGACCACCGCACCTACAACCGTCACGGCGAGGCGTTCGACCAGGGCGAGACCTTCTCCGGCGTCGACTTCGCCACGGGCGTGGAGGCGGCGGCCGAGTTCACCTCGCTGGCCCCCGAGGGCTTCACCCCGGCCCAGCTGGCCCTGGCCTGGATCGCCCAGCAGCCCGGTGTGACCACGGTGATCCCCGGCGCCCGCTCGGCGGCACAGGCCCGCGCCAACGCGACCGTCACGCACCTGCCCCGGCTGTCCCAGGACACGCTGGACGCGATCGGGGACCTGTACGACCGCCGTATCAAGGACCAGGTGGAGAGCCGCTGGTAGCAGGCCGGGCGGAAGACGCCGACGGCTCGCCGGCCCGGGGGAGGGCCGGCACCGTCATGGCGTCGGCGTCAGGCCGTCAGCGCCGCCGTACGTCTCCTCGGCGCCGTATCCGCCGACTGCCGCTCACGGTCGCCGTCCTGGGCGTCCCGCCCGGCCCGTTCGTCCAGGGCGTCGCCCAACTCGTCCGTCGCGGCCCACTCGTCCCACACGTCGGTCAGCCCTATCGCCGCGTACCCGTCCTCGGGTATGGCCTCCGGCACGCTGCCGACGGCGGAGGCGGCCACTGCGGAGGTGCCTGTGGCGGCACCTGAGCCGGGGCCCTGGTGGCCCACCCGCACCGACCCGGTCCCCGCCGTCGCGGCACCCCGCGCACCCGTCTCGGAAACCGGCTGAATTTCGGCGGTTCCGGACGGTCCCGCAGCGGCCGCGGCGGTGTCACTGCCCGGTGCTCCCGTCCGCGCGGCCCGCTCGGTCACCGCCGGACGGCCACTCGTGACGGCCGGCCGCTCGCTCTCCGCGGCGCGTGCACGGGCCGCGGCCACCGGCACGGCGCGCACCGGATACGTCGTCTTGGTGCGGTCCACCACCGGCTCGCCCAGCTCTATCCGCCCGGCCTCCCGCAGCGCCTCGCACTCCTTCGTGTCCAGCGCCACCTGGCAGTTCACCACCGGGCCACCGGCCTGGGCGTACTGCCAGTAGCTGTACCGCAGGCGCCCGTTCGCGTACACGGTGAGGACGACGGGGGTGCGCTGACGGGTGATCAGGCGCAGCACTTCGGCACCGCCGGCACTGAGCGGCGGACGGGCACGGGACACGACTCGGAGCATGATCACTATTGTGGCGTACGGCACTGACATCCACCGGTGAATACGCGTCACAGCCCTGGAACGGTCAGCACCCGCCTGTGAGTTCACTGAGGAACTCGTCGACGTCCACGCTCTCCCGGCCGAGCGGGACCATCGCGTACGTCTCCTGAAGGAACCGCTCGATCGCGGGTGCCCAGGCGAGGATCACCGCGTGCTGCCGGCCGCCGTCGGGCCGCGGGTCGCCGAACAGCTCCACCCGCAGCTCCTGCCACACTCCGGTCACCCCGACGGACTGGGGAGCCAGCCGCACGTCCCCCTCGCCGACCGGCCGCACCATCCCCTCGGCCAGCATCTGCCGGTCGAACCGCCACCGCGCGAGCACCCGGCCCTCGTGGCTGAACGACGCGGTCACCGCGAACGGATCGGCGGCCTCGTACCCGAGATGGGCCAGCACCGGGCAGCGGCCCGAGGCCCCTGCCTTGAGTTGCATGACCAGGGTCCTGTGCAGCGACTGGATCGACGGGATCATGAAGGCTCCAGGAAACGAACGAAGTGGTGCCCCCTAGTACCCCTCCGAGGGCCGTGCTGCTCAATCGGTCCGCTGATTCGTGTCGGAAACCCGGGGAAGTCGGGTGGGGAGGTGGGGGAAGGATCTCGGGGTCGGGACGGCGCCGGGCGGGACG
>LJCV01000019.1 GCA_001298575.1 Actinobacteria bacterium OK074 | reverse complement strand
AACCCGCCCCCCCCCCCCCCCCCCCACCGGATCGGTCGAACCCGCAACCAGGCCGATCGGGCGGGCGGGTGGGCAAAAGTTGTCAGGCCGACACCTGGGGGGCCATCGCCTCGCGAGGTGACGGCACTCCCGCCGAGCCGGCGGCAGCCACCCCGCACTCCATGGCCCGAGGCAACCGCACCGCCATCACCGCCCCCAGCAACAACAACCCCGCACTCACCAGCAACGTCACATGCAGCCCGTGCACGAAGGAGTGCCGGGCAGCCTGCCGCAGCACAGCCCCCCTCTCACCGCCAAGCTGCGCAGCAACCCCGTACGCCTCCCCCAACGAGTGCCCCGCCGCGGCCGACGCCGACGCCGGAACTCCGGGTACGGACGCCAGACCGGGCGCGTACGCCGCGTTCATCACACTGCCGAGCAGCGCGATACCGATGCCCGCCCCCAGCTGGTACGAGGTCTCGCCGATCGCCGCCGCCCCGCCCGCCTGGGCCGGTGGCGCCTCGCTGAGCATGGACTCGTAGGCCCCGAAGAGCGTGGTCTCCAGGCCGAAGCCGAGCAGCACGAACCCGAAGAGCAGCAGCCCCGGGTTGTCGTGTCCGCCCATCGCGGCCAGCGTCAGCACGGCGAACGCGGTGAGCAGGAACCCGGACACCACCATCCGCCGCGGGCCCAGCCGGTGCAGCAGCGTCGAGCCCGTGAGCCCGGCCGCCATCGCCGCCACGGTCAGCGGCAGCAGTCGTAGCCCCGTCTGCAACGGCGAGAGCCCGAGCACGAGTTGGAGGTACTGCGCGGCGATCAGTTCGAGCCCGACCAGGGCCAGCATCGCGAGCACGATGCACCCCACCGACGTGCTGAACGCGGGCCGCGCGAACATCCCGAGGTCGACCAGCGGCTGCGTCCGGCGCCGCTGCCGTCGTACGAACGTCACCAGCAGCGCCGCGCCCGCCACCAGCGGCACCACCGTGAGCACGGACAGCGGCGGCTCTCCCCCGCCGAGCCGCTTCACGCCGAACACCAGGCCGAACAGCCCCGCCGCGGCCGTCAGCGCGCCGGTCACGTCCCAGGGGCCGTCCGCCGCGCCCTTGGACTCCGGCAGCAGCAGCCGTCCGACGGGCAGACTCACCAGCATCAGCGGGATGTTGACCAGGAAGACCGAGCCCCACCAGAAGTGCTCGATGAGGAAACCGCCGAGCAGCGGTCCGACGGCGGCGCCCACCGCGGCCACCGCGCTCCACACGCCGATCGCCACCGCCCGTTCGCGCCGGTCGGGGAAGACCTGGCGCAGGATGGACAGCGTCGCGGGCATGATCATCGCCCCGCCGACGCCGAGCAGCGCGCGGGCCCCGATGAGCATCTGGGCGTTGGCCGCGAAGGCCGCGACCGCCGAGGCGACGCCGAAGCAGCCGTAGCCGAGCAGCAGCACCCGGCGGCGGCCGACGCGGTCGCCGAGCGTGCCGAAGAGGATCAGCAGCGAGGCGCAGACGAGCGGGTAGATGTCGACGATCCAGAGCAGTTCGACGGCGCCGGGCCGCAGGTCCTCGGTGACGGCCGGCACCGCGACGTGCAGCACGGTGGCGTCGAGGGCGACGAGCAGCAGACTCGTGCACAGCACGACGAGTACGAGCCACCGGTTGGCACCGGCCGCGGTATCCCGACGGCGCCGCACAGCGGCCATGGCCGTCCCGGACATGTGCGTACCTCCCATGGTCCCTCGCTCGGCGGATCCACGGGGTGGGGTCTTCCCCGCGACAACGGCCAAAGAAGGAGCGGTTCTTCCCTGGCCCCTGGGCCTTGCCGTCCGAGTTCCGTCTGCCGCGCGACGCCTGGCACGCACGCTCGCGGCGTTGCCGAAACGCCCTAGTAGCTCCGCTACGAGGACATTTCGGCGCCTTGCGATCGCACGCACCAGACGCCGCGCGGCCCGCCCTTCGGGCGAACGACGGAACTCGGACGGCAAGGCCCAGCACCGCAGCGAGTGAGCCGCAAGCGTACGCGAGTTCCGGCCGTGTGCACGTGGCCCACCTCTCACGACCGCCCTCCAATGCGATGTGGCGTGTGCCACGCTGCCACTACCTGCCTTCTCCCTGTCCGCCCGCCGAACCCACCCGGCACCGATAATCGAGCACGTGACCGATCTTGAAACGCGTACGACGCCGCCGAGGATCGCCCCGGTGGCGGCCGCCCTCCTCGGGTACGCGGCCGTACGCGCCCTGGGTCTCGTCGTCCTCGCCGTCTGGAGCGCCGCCCGCGGCACCAGCCCGCACACGCTGCTCAGCGCCCGCTGGGACTCCCTCTGGTACGAGCGGGTCGCCCGGCTCGGCTACGGCTTCGAGGTCCGGCTGCCCAACGGGGACGTCCACTCCAACCTCGCGTTCTTCCCGCTGCTGCCCTGGCTGGAGCGGTCCGGCCGGGCCCTGAGCCCGCTGTCGTACGCGGACGCGGGCCTGCTGGTGAGCGCACTCGCCTCGCTGGCCGCCGCCTGGGGCATCTTCAAGGTCACCGATCTCGTGTACGGCTCGCGGGCGGGCGTGTGCGCGGTGCTGCTGTGGGGGGTGCTGCCGGTCGGGATCGTGCAGTCGATGGCGTACAGCGAGTCGCTGTTCACCGCGCTCGCCGCCTGGTCGCTGTACGCGGTCCTCACCGGCCGCTGGATCACCGCGGGCACCCTGGCCCTGCTGTCGGGCCTGACCCGCCCGGTCGGCATGGCGGTCGCGGCGGCCGTGTGGGCGGCGGCGGTCGCCTCCTTCGCCCGCGACGGCCGGGGGTCCGGCGCCGCTCTCGTACACCGCGTCCTCGGCATGGTCCTCGCCCCGCTGGGCGCGTTCGGGTACGTCCTGTGGGTCGGCCACCGCACCGGCGAGGGCCCGCTCGGCTACCTCGACGTCCAGGCCGGCTGGCGCAACGGTTTCGACGGCGGTTACGCCTTCGCCCGTTTCGTCGGAGCAAAGTTCGACGCCCCGCTGCCGGCCCTGGCGGGCGCCGGCATCGTCGTCGGCGTCGCCCTGCTGCTGTGGCTGTACGCCGTCTGTGCAAGGCAGCGCCAGCCGCTCCCGCTGCTCGTGTACGCGGGCGTGGTCGTCGCGCTGGCCCTGTGCGCGTCGAGCTACTTCGGCTCGAAACCGCGCCTGTTGATGCCCGCCTTCCCGCTCCTGCTGCCGCTCGCGCTGTCCCTGGCCCGGATTCGTCCACGCAGGTCAGCGACCATCCTCGGCGGGGTCGCGGTGGCCTCCGCGCTGTACGGGGCCTTCTGGCTGAACGGTTCGGGGCCGCCCTGAAGCCGTCGCGGGGCGGCCCGCGGGGCCCGGCCGCCCGGTGATCCCCAGGGGAATCCCAGGCCACCTTTTGGTGAACAATTAGTAAGAGTCATAAAGCGAGAACCCGCGGCGATCAATGAATTGCGGGCCCGCCGGGCCCGCGATTGGCCTCGCGATTGAGCCGGTGATTAGCGAATCCACAGAAATAAACGTCTCGTTGAGAGGAATGCCACATCACATCGTCATCACAAAGCCATCGATAGGGGCGGGATCACAGCTCACTCGCTGTAACGTCGATTGAGTGCGTAGCGAACGAAAGCTGACCCGTCTGGACCGGCTCTTCGCCCGGCTCGACCGAGAGCCGGGACGACCGGCCCATCTCGACGTGCCGCGAATGAGCCGCCACCGGCTGGTCCTCTTCTCGGCGACCTTCGCCTTCTACGTGGCGATCGTCTACGCCGTGGTGACCACCTCGTGGCTGGTCCGCTTCGACTGGCAGGTCATGTTCTTCCGGCCGTACCAGCAGTGGCCGAGCATCCACTGGTTCCTCGACTACTACGTGGTGCTGGGCCAGCGCGGCCCCACCGCCGTGATGGTCGCGGCCTGGCTGGGCTGGCGCTCCTGGCGGCAGCACACACTGCGCCCGCTGCTCACCCTGGGTGCCGCCCTGCTCCTGCTGAACATCACCGTCGGCGCCGCCAAGTACGGCATGGGGCGCCTGGGTCCGCACTACGCCACCACGATCGGCTCGAACGAGATGTGGGGCGGCGGCGACATATTCCCTTCGGGCCACACCGCCAACGCCGTGGTGACCTGGGGCATCCTCGCCTATCTGGCCTCGGCCCCGTGGGCCCGCCGCTGGCTGTCCGCGATCTCCGCGGTCACCTCGCTGGGCGTCGGCCTCACCACCGTCTACCTCGGTACGCACTGGCTGAGCGACGTCATCCTCGGCTGGGCCGCCGGGCTCCTGGTGCTGCTCGCGCTGCCCTGGTTCGAGCAGCCGATCGCCCAGGCCGAGACCTGGCTCTTCGGGCTGCGGGACCGGATGCGCAAGCGCCGTGCGGTACCCGCCCCGGTCCCGGTGCCCGCCCCCGCGGGTGCCCGGTCGCCGGTCGCGGCCTCCGCGTTCACCGAGGAGGAGGCGCCGGTACGGGAGACCGTGGCCCCGCCCCGCTCGGCCCGCGCGCCCGTCTACCTCGCCCCGGGGCCGCACTCCACGCGCGCGGAGCGCACCCCGGTCACCCCGGTCGGCAGCCGCCGCCCGCCGCACGCGGACCGGGTGCCGCGCGGTACCGCCCCGACCCCGGCCGCCCGGCCCGTGGCAGGCGGCTGAACGGCCCGCACGACAGGCCGAAGGCCCCCGGATCCCATGGGATCCGGGGGCCTTCGGCCTGTCGGCCTACGGCGGCGCCTCAGCCCTTCCAGCAGCGCGTCACCGTGCCGTCCGTGACCTCGAAGTTGAGCCGTCCCGTGCGGAACTCCATGGTGATGACCGCTCCCGGCGGCAGCGAGCGCACCGTGGGCCAGCCGTGTTCGCGGGCGAGTTGCTCGGCCCGGTCGGCGGCCAGGCCGACATATGCCTGCGGGGAGTCCTGGGATTCGGCGGGCGGGGTGGGAGTGGGTGCCATGCGGCCCACGGTAGGCGGCGGGCCGCCCGCACGGAACCCCGGAACGATTCCCGCGGCTATCTCGCGCCGCCCTCTCCGGTCACACTTCTGTCACAGGATCACGGCACGCGTTTCGCCCCGACTCCGTCACACGTTCGAGCGGTTCCGGGCTTGCGAGGCGCGTCCCATGAAGTAATTCGAGCCACGCGCGGCCGTCGCCCGAAGAGGTTCCCGATAACCCCTGTGGAAAGGCTGTCGGAGCCGGCCGGTTCGTCACTTTCCATTCCGATTCCAGGTGTTCCAGACGTCGTCACGGACGCCCGCGGCCCGGACGGGGCAGGTCCCACCGGCCCCACTGGCCCCACCACCGCCCGGGAACCCGGCGGCCCCGGGCCCGGGTGTTCGCGGCCGAGAAGCGACGACGGCCGACGGCGGCGCCGATTCCGCTTCCGCGCTCACTCCACCGCGGTGACCTCCACCGACAGGTCGTTGTCCCGCGTGTAGTACGGCCCCGCCCGCAGCCGTCCCGGGTCCGTGCCCAGCGTGACCTTCGGGTAGGTGTAGATCGCCTTCTTGTCGGCCACGTCGTCGAGCAGCCGGGCGATCCGCACCCGCGGCCCGCCCTCCCCCGCCGGCCGCAGCCAGAGGTCCCACACGCCCGCCGCGAGCGCCTCGTAGTCCACCGTGCAGCGGAACTCCAGCGGCTCGGTCCGTACGACGGTGGCGGCGGCCCGCTGTGTCTCGCTCTCGTCCGGCCGCTGCCTGGGCCGCAGTTCGACATACGCGTCCGGGGTCAGTGCGCTGCCGTAGACCCGGCCGCGTACGTCCAACTCGGTCTTCTCGACGTGCAGTTCGCCCGCCTCGGCGTGCGGGGCGCGCAGCCAGCTGCGGACGCTGAGGTTGCCGTGCGCGGTGCCGTACGGGATGCGGACGGCGACGGGGCCGCCGCTGTCGCCGGGTTCGCGGTCGACGAGGGAGCGCAGGTCGCTGACGCCGGGCGCGAGGCGGCGCGGTTCGCCGCCGGCCACCTCGGCGTAGGCGTCCCAGCGGCCCTCGGGCAGGTCGACGCTGCTGGGCAGCGCGGCCCGCAGCCGGCCGTGCGCGGCGGGCGCGAGCGGCAGCCGGACCCGGGTGTCGCCGTCGCGGCGGCGCAGCACGAGGTGGGCAGGGCCGTCCGCGCCGGGGTCGGTGACGTCGAAGGTCAGCCCGCCCGCGGAGTCGGCGATGCAGTCGGCGCGCGGCGGCAGGACGGTCGCCTCCTCGAACTGGTGTGATTCCGCTGCCCGTTCGGGCCGGTCCGTACGCGGTGTCATGCGGTGCTCCCCCTCGTGAAGGCGGCCCGGCCCGCGTCCGAGACCGCGTACGCGCCGCCCAGCAGGGCCGCCCTGGTGCGGTGCAGCAGGCTGCCCAGGGAGGGGCCGCCGCGCCGGTCCAGACCGGCGAAGAGGGTCTCGTACCGCTCGGCGACGTGGGCCGGGTCGTACCGCTCGGCGTCCTTGATCGCGGCGGCGGCCATGCGCTGCCGCAGCCCGTCGTCGTTGATGAGTTCGAGCAGGCCCGCGGCGATGGCCCTGACGCTGCCCGTTTTGACGAGGCGGCCGTCGACGCCGTCGTCGATGATCTCGCCGGGACCGTGCGGGCAGTCGGTGGAGACCACGGGCAGTCCGCAGCGCATCGCCTCGACGATGGTCATGCCGAAGGACTCCGTGCTGGAGGTGACGGCGGCGATCGAACCCTTGGCCCACTCGGGCTCTATCGGGTGCGCGGGGCCCATCAGGTACACGTGGTTGTACAGGCCGAGGCGGTCGATGAGGGCGCGCAGCTTGTCCTTCTGCTTGCCGCCGCCGTAGATCCGCAGCC
This sequence comes from Actinobacteria bacterium OK074, assembly GCA_001298575.1. Classification (GTDB taxonomy): domain Bacteria; phylum Actinomycetota; class Actinomycetes; order Streptomycetales; family Streptomycetaceae; genus Streptomyces. The sequence continues at coordinate 20,224 of LJCV01000019.1, read as the reverse complement.
GCCAGTCGGGCCGTTCCGCGCGCACCTTGTCGAACGCCTTGACGAGCAGGTCGTACCGCTTGACCGGGGCGAGCCGGCCCGCGGCCACGACCCACTTCGCGCTGCCGTCGGCGGGGGCGACGGGGGGGGCGGGCACCGGGTTGGGCACGGCCTCGACGCGTACGCCGGGCAGCCGCATGGTGCGCCGGTAGGCGCGGGCGTCGGCCTCGGTCGTGGTGGTGAGCGCGTCGAGCCGCGGGTAGGCGCCGCGCAACTCCCGGCGCAGTTCGGGGCTGTGGCCCTCCAGGGTGAGGTGCTCCTGGCCGACGAGCAGCGGACCGCGGCGGGTCTGGCGGGCGAGGTGCAGGTTGAGGCCGGGCCGGGTGCCGACGACCACGTCGGCCTCCACGCGCGCGAGGTGCTCGGCGATGCGCCGGTCGGTCAGCGCGCTGTACTGGCCGTAGCGGATCTCGGCCCGGGGGAAGAACGCGGCCGGGCGCGCCAGGTCGGGGTGACCGGCGTCGGCGCCGTCCGCGCGCGTGTCGACGAGGTGGCGCAGCCGGACCCCGGGTCCGGGCGTGAAGACGGGTTCGTCGCGGGTGCGGAAGACCGAGACGATCTCCACGTCGTGCTGCTCGGCCAGCGTGTTCGCCACGTTGTAGGTGGTCCGGATCGTCCCCCCGATTCCGTACGCGTTGTGGATCAGGAAAGAGATGTGCATGTGGTGCCGTGTCCCCCCACGTTGGCCCGCGCGGCCCGCCTTCGCGTGCTCACCCGGCGGTCTTTCTGTGTTCTTGCCGTGTTCCTACTGTGGAGTGAGACCGGTGCGCGCGGCAGACGGTTGGCCGTCCACATCATCTTGTTCTTGAACGGTTGCCCTATTGATAGCCCGTTTCGGGAACCTTTCGACCGGATAACGCATCAGGGGTATACGCCGGGGTCGGCAGTCGCCGTGCCCGTACCGGCTCAGGGTGTGTACGGCAGTTGCGGCACGGTGAAGCAGGTGCGGTTCATGTCGCCCTGGCTCACCCAGCCCTGGCCGTCGCGCCAGCGGGCCACGGAGAGGCAGGTCCGGCGGGTCTTCGGGGGTTTCGCCCGGGGCCGGAACTCGACGGGCAGCAGCAGTCCGTCGGCCGTATACGGTGTGCCGCGGCTCATGAAACGGTCCACACACGCGCGTGTGACGTCCGCCGCGCAGGACCTGGCCGCGTCCGTGAACCACATCGCGGCGGCCCAGCCCTCCAACTGCCACTGGGAGTGGGTCTTCAGGCCCTTGGTCGCGTTCCGGAAGGCGCGGACCGCCGGGTCGGAGGTGTCGTCGAAATCGCGGCTGGATCCGGTCGCCCACAGGGCGTTGCGGCAGTCCGGCGCGTCCTTGTAGTCCTCCGGGACCGTCGACGTCCAGTTCTGGACGTTGGTGACCTTCGCGACGACCCTGGCGCCGACCTGGTCCATGGCCCGGCACAGCTGGGCGTTGCCGTGCGTGTCGAGGGCGTCGAAGACGAGGTCGGCGCCCTGCTGCTTCAGGTCGGCCGCGGCGGCCCGGAAGTTGGGCAGCGCGAAGTCCACCTGCTCGTCGACCACCCGGTAGCCCTCGGCCTTCAGCCCCCGGCTCACCAGACGGGCGTAGGCGGCGGACGCCGACTGGTTGTACGACACGACGGCGGCGGTACGGGCACCCTGCTCGCGCTTGAAGTACCGGTACACCTCGGTGCCGCCGTACAACTGCCCGCCCCAGCCGGGCGTGCCGTCGCGGGGCGCGAGGCTGCCGTAGATGCCGTACAGGTGCGGATAGGTGTCGTACGCGGCGCCGACGGGCTGGCCGCCGATGTCGGGCACGCGCGCGTGGGACACCCGGGAGGCGCCCGCGTAGTCGAGGACGCTGGTGGCGACCAGGGCGACGACCTTGTCCTCGTCGACCAGCTTGTGCACACACGTGTTGTCGCCGACGCCGCTGCCGCCGTCGTCGCAGGTGCGGACCTCGACCTTGCGGCCGTCGATGCCGCCGCGCGCGTTGAGCGCGGCGAAGTACGCCTGCGCGCCGTCGCGCGGCCCGGTGAAGGCGGCGCCGCCGACGGGGCTGGTGGCGCTGGTGAGGATGCCGATGCGGATCGGTCCGGCGGCAGCGGAGGAGGTGGACGGCCCGGGTGCGGTCGCGCGGTGGGTGAAGTCGCTCTCGGGGAGGCGGCTGCCGCAGGCGGTGGCCAGGAGGAGCAGCAGGGCGGCGGCGGCCGTCCCGGCGGGGCCGCGTGCCGGGGCCTTCGCGAGCCCGGGTGCCCGTGTTCGTGCTCGTGCCCATGCCCGTGTGACGCCGCGTGCTCGTGCTCCTGTGAGCCCGCGCGCCCGTGCCCGTGTGAGCCCGCGCGCCCGTGCCCGTGTGAGGCCGCGCACCGGCTCAGCAGCCCGCCGCCGGGGTGCCGTTGCCGCTCAGCGATACCAGGGCGCACAGGGTGTTCACGGACATCTTCCAGGCGCCCTTCTGGAGGACGGCGGTCCCGGAGGCGTTCGGCAGGGCGGTGGCGCCGTTCAGGGTGAGCGCGTACGTGACCTCGGCCTCGGTCGGGCTCTTGAACTCGACCTTCGTGACGTGCGCCGCGACCTGGCCGCCGCGTTTGTCGCCGTTGAAACTGGCGATGACCGCGGTCATCTTGTCGCCGTTCTCCAGGAGTGCCTGCTTGCCCTTGGCGGAGACGGCCGGGTCGAAGAACTTCTCCCAGTTCCGCCGGATCTCCTTCTCCGCCGCCACCGGGTCCTCGGGGGCGGTCTGACTGGCCGTCGCGCTCGTCGGGGACGCGATCGACGGGGTCGGCGGGTTCGACTCGGCGCCACCGCTGTCGTCGCCGCACGCGGAGAGCGCCCCGCCGAGCAGCAGAACGGCGACGGCGGCACGCAGGGCCACCCGTCCGCGGCGGGTCCGGAACGCCACGCGTCCACCGCGGGCCCGGACGGTCACGCGTCCACGGCGGCCCGAGGCAGGTGCGGCGCCGCCGGTGACCTGCCGACTCCCGCCTCCTCGTGCCGTGTTCCTGACTTCGCTCCCGAGAACCATCTGGCTCACCACCGGGTGTCGTCCGGGCCACGCACGCGTGCCCGGTGCTTTCAGGGTTGGGCTTGCAGAAGGCATAGTGCAAGCCATCGGCTGACATGGACAGACTCATGACGTGGGAGCCACGGATGCGGACAGCGCGACTGCGGACCGTACACCCCGTCCAGTGGGCGGGCTGGGCGGCGCTCACCGCGGGGGCGGTGCTGTGCGTCATCGGCTGGTACGGCGTCTCCGGCGAGCGGTTCGCGGAACGGCAGTTGCCCTACCTCGCGTCCTGCACGGTCCCGGGAGCCGCACTGATCGTCGCGGGCGCGGTGCTGCTCGCCCACGGCCGGGACGCGTCGGCCACCGCGCGCGTGGAGGAGCTGTACGGGCTCCTGGTCGCCGCGGCCGAACCCACCGACGGCACGCGGGATGCGCTACGGGCCGTGCCGCCGCTCGCCTCCGGCGAAGACCTGCTGATGGTGCCCGGCGGCACCCTGTGGCACCGCGCGGACTGCCCCTTGGTGGCCGGGAAGCCGGAGGCGATACCGGTGGACTCGCACGTCCTGGCCGGCGGCGACCTGGGCCCGTGCCCGATCTGCGAGCCGCCGGGGTACGGGGTGGATCCGCTGGAGGGGACGTCCGGGGACGGCAACACCCCTGCCCCGCACGGCAGTTCGACCGAGACGGAAGCCAACACCGCCACCTCCGCCGAAGACCACGGCTGAGCCCACCGGCGCCCCCATGGCCTCCCTCACCTACGACCTCACCCTCGCCGGGCTCTCCGTCGGCGGGGCGGCGGCGCTGACCGGGATCGGGCTCGTCGTCACCCACCGGGCGACCGGCGTGCTGAACTTCGCGCACGGGGCGGTCGCCATGGTCTGCGCCTATCTGCTGCGGCAGTTCACGGCCGGGTGGGGCTGGCCGCTGTGGCCTGCCGCGGTGCTCACCCTGCTGGTGGTGGCCCCGGGCATCGGCATGGCCCTGGAGCGGTTCGTCTTCCGGCCGCTGGCCGTGCGCGGCAGCGGTGACGCGGGGACCCTCGTGGCGTCGATCGGGGTGTTCGTGCTGCTGGTCGGCGTGGCCGCGCTGGTGTGGGGCACGGGGGCGCGGGCGGACGCGCCGACGCTCGTGTCGGCGGACCCCTGGGGGCAGTTGGCGGTGGCGGTGGTCCTCGCGGCCGGGGTCGGCGCGGTGACCCGGTGGACGGCCTTCGGCCGCGAGCTGCGCGCGGTGGTCGACGACCGCGCGCTGGCCGTGCTCGGCGGCGTGGACGCGGACCGGGTGGCCGCCGCGGGCTGGGCGTTCGGCTCGTTCACGGCGGGCCTGACGGGCGTGCTGCTCGCCCCGTACGTGCGCCTGGACCCGTACGGTCTGCCGCTGCTCGTCCTTGAGGTGCTCGCGGTCGCGGTGGCCGCGCGGATGCGCAGCCTGACGGTGGCCGTGGTCGTGGCGCTCGGGATCGGCGTCGCGCAGAGCCAGTTGACGCGGTGGCATCCGTCGGGGCGGTTCGAACCGTTGGCGCAGGCCGTCGGCGCCAACCTCTTCGTCGTGGCGCTCCTGGTCGCCGCGCTCGTGCTGCCCGGCATCGGCGACCGGGACGCACTCCCGCGCACGGCCACCGCGCGCGTGCCGACGCCGCCGGGGGCGTGGATCGTGGCGGTGGTGCTGTTCCTGCTGCCGCTCGGCCTCGCGGGCTCGGACCTGCACACCTCGGTCCAGGTCCCGGCCCTGGGCGTGGTGCTGCTGTCGCTCGTCGTGGTGTCGGGGCGGGGCGGCCAGATCTCCCTGGGGCAGGCCGCGTACGCCGGTCTGGGCGCCCTGTTCACCGCGCTGCTGGCCGCCGGCCGCTTCCCCGGTCTGCCCCGGCTGCCCGAACTGGCCGCGCTGGCGGCAGCGGTGTGCCTGGTGGCGCCGCTGGGCCTGCTCACCGGCCGGCCCGCGATCCGCCGCCACGGGCTCGCGCTGGCGCTCGCGACCTTCGCGGTGGGCGTCGGAGTGAGCCGGTTCGTCTTCGCCCAGCCGTACGCGACGTCCGGGCTGACGCTGGACCGCCCGGCGGGCTTCGACGGCGACCGGGCGTACTACGTCCTGGAGTTGGCCCTCCTGGCCGCCGCCTCGCTCGCGGTGACGGCGCTGCGGCGGGGCCGTACGGGGCGAGCCCTGGCCGCGCTGCGCGACCACGAGGCGGGCGCGCAGGCGGCCGGTGTCCGTGTCCCCCGGCTGAAGCTCGCCGCGTTCGTCACGGGCGCCGCACTGGCAGCGCTGGGCGGCGGTCTGCTCGGCATGGGGGTGCGCGCGTTCGACCCGGCGGCATACGACCCGGTGCGCGGCCTGCTGTGGTTCGCGGCGGTGGTGGTGCTGGGCGCGGACAGCGTCCTGGGCGCCCTGGCCGCGGCGGCGCTCCTGGTGGGCCTGGACGCGGGCGCGCGGGGCGGCATCGCGGCGGCGGTCATCGGCGTCCTGGCGGTCCTGGTGGGCCGCTTCCCGGGCGGACCGTACGAGGCACTGCGCGGGACGGCGGCACGGCTGCGGGCCCGGCCGCCCGGCACGGCGGTGCTCACGCCGTTGGGGATGCGGGTGCGGGAGCGGCTGGAGTCGGTCCGGAATTCCAACCCACTGGCTCTGGGCGCGGCCTTGTCGGTCCAGAATTCCAACCCACCGGCCTTGGGCGCGGGTCTGTCGGTCCGGAAACCCAACCCACCGACCCTGGGCGCGAGCCCGTCGGTCCGGAAACCCAACCCACCACCCCACAACCCCCGTCCGCCCGTTGGAAAACCAAACGCACCCACCCCGAAGACACTCGCCCCCGGCCCGATCCCCCCCCTCCACGCCCACCACCTCCACGTCACCTACGACGGCTTCCCGGCCCTCGACGACGTCTCCCTGGACGTACCGCCGGGCCGGATCACCGCCGTCATAGGCCCCAACGGCGCCGGAAAGAGCACCCTGTTCCACTGTCTCGCCGGAACCCTGCGCCCCGCGCGCGGGCGGGTCCGGTTCGGTGACCGTGACATCACCCGGCTCCCCGCATCCGCCCGCACCCGGCTCGGCATCGCGCGGACCTTCCAACAGCTGGCCGTCTTCCCGTCGCTGACGGTGGCCGAGAACGTCCAGGTGGGCGCCGAGCAGGGCCACCGGGCCGACCCGGCGGCCGTGGCGGCCGTCCTGCGTCTCCTCGGCCTCGACGGCCCCGTACGCGCGCTGCCCGCCGCCGACCTGCCCACCGGCACCCTCCGCCGGGTCGAGCTGGCCCGCGCCCTGGCCGCCCGCCCCCGGGTGCTGCTGCTCGACGAACCCGCCGCCGGGCTGGACAGCGCGGAGGTCGCCGCCCTCGCGCGCGTGCTGCGGGCCCTCGCCGCCGACGGCACCGCGCTGCTCGTCGTGGAGCACGACCTCGACCTGGTCGCCGGGCTCGCCGACACCGTGCACGTACTGGCCGCGGGCCGGATCGTGGCCTCCGGCTCCGCCGACGGTGTTCTGAACGGTCCGGACGGCCCGACCGGCGCGGACGCCCTGGACCACCCGGGGCGCCCATGACCACACCCGCGCCGCCACCCGCCACCACGCTCTCGTTGCGCCACGCGCGCGTGCGCTACGGCCCGTTGGAGGCCCTGCACGGCGTGTCCCTGACCGTCCCGGGCCCGGGGCTCACCGTGTTGCTGGGCCGCAACGGCTCGGGCCGTACGACGGTGCTGCGCGCCCTCGCCGGAACGGTCCCGCTGTCCGGCGGCCGACTCCTGTGGGACGGCGCCGACGTCACCGCCCTGTCCGCGTTCGAGCGGGCCCGGCGCGGGCTGTGCCTGGTCCCGGAGCGGCGGGCGGTCTTCGGTTCGCTCACCGTCCGCGAGAACCTGGAACTCGCGGCCGTCGACGACCACGGCCTCTCCCCCGCGCTCGACGCCTACCCGCGCCTCGCCCGCCTGCTGCCGCGCCGCGCGGGCGTCCTCTCCGGCGGCGAACAGCGCATGCTGGCCGTCGCCCGCGCCCTGCTGGCACGCGCGCGTGTCGTGCTGCTCGACGAGCCCGCCCAGGGCATGGCACCGGCCGTCGCGGCCCGCACCTACGAGGTGCTCGTCGCCCTCGACGCGTGCGTGGTCGTCGCCGAGCAGCGGCTCCCGCCCGCGCTGCGCACCGCGGTGGCCGGCCGTACCGTCCTCGTGCACGAACTGCGCCGCGGGGCGGTCGTGTTCAGCGGAGAGGCGGGAGAGGCGGCGGAACGCGCCCGGTGGCGCCGCCCGCCGGAGTGACCGGAGCGGCCGACGTGTCCGGGATGACCAGCTCGGTGCCCACGTTCAGCCGGTCGGGGTGGCTGCCGACCATGTCCTTGTTGGCGGCGTAGAGCGCCTTCCAGCCGCCGACGACGCCGTACAGGCGGGCGATGGAGGAGAGCGTCTCGCCGGGCTTCACCACGTGCACCCGGCCCGCGAGCCGGTAGCGGCGGGAGCAGACGGGCCAGGCTTCCCAGCCCTGGACGGCCAGGACGCGTTCGGCGACGGCGATCTGCTGCTCGCGCGTGGCGAGGTCCGCGCGCGGGGCGTACGCCAGTCCGCCGAACTCCTCCCAGGTGGGCTGCCAGATCTGGAGCCCCCCGTAGAAGTCGTTCCCGGTGTTGGCGTCCCACCGCCCGCCGCTCTCGCACTCGGCGAGGCACCCCCAGGGCCACTGGTCGGTCGCGCACGCGTACGACACCGGTGCCGTGCCGGGCCCCGGCAGCGGGGGCGGCGGAGCGGCGAACGCCCCGGAGAGCGGCCCGAAGAGGACCAGGAGGACGGCCGCGACGGCGGCGGGGGCGGGACGGAGGCCGGGACGGAGGGCGGGAGGCATCGCGCCACGCTAGGCGGCGCGCCCCGGCGCCCAGGGCCCTGCGGCGCGTCCACGCCGGAAGGCCCACCCGGTCGGCCGACCGGGTGGGCCCCCGGTGCCCGGACCGGGCCCCGACGCGGAGTCGGGGCCCCTTGGGGGAGCAGGCTCAGACCTCGAACCGCTGCCCGGGCACGATGAGATTGGGGTCGTCGCCGATGACGGCCTTGTTCTCGGCGTAGACCTTCTGCCAGATGGTCCCGTGGCTCTCGGCGATCTCGCTGAGCGTGTCGCCGTCGCGGACGGTGTAGTTGGCGTTCTTGCTCGCGATCGAGCGGGTCTCGCTGCGGTTGGTGTGCGTCGTCGTGCGCTCGGACGCGGTCGACTCGGTCCGGTTCGAACCGGCCGACGACGAGGACGAGGACGACGACTTCGAGCTGGACGAGGAGGACGAACCACCGCCGGACTTGGCCGAACTGCTGCTGCCCGACGCGGCGGGAGCACTGCCGGACGCCCCGGCACGCGCCGAACACACGGGCCAGGCGCCCCAGCCCTGCGCGCCCTGGACCTTGCCGGCGACGGCGATCTGCTGCTCCCTGGTGGCCTGGTCGGCGGTCGCCGCGTAGGCTCCGCCGCCGTACGCGCGCCAGGTGCTCGCGGAGAACTGGAGTCCTCCGTAGTAGCCGTTGCCGGTGTTGATGTGCCAGTTGCCGCCGCTCTCGCACTGGGCGATGCGGTCCCACACTCCATTGTCGGCCGCGGCGGCTTCACCGCTCGCGGCGAGCAGTCCGACGGGAGCGAGCAGAGCCGCTCCGGCGAGGACCGCCGCCGTACGCGTCGAAGTCGTACGGGCCTTACGAGTGTTGTCGGCACATGCGGACATGCATTTCCCTCTCTACGTACCCGGGGTCCCCCAAGCGGCCACGGATCCCGGCGCGTTGAGCGCGGTTCCCGTGTGCCACCCCGTCCGCCGGAGGTGGTGCAGCGAGCCGAGGTTCCGGCTCGTCCGGCGGACGTGTCCCGAGCGGTGCTCTGTGCACACGGCGGAGGAATCTAGGTTCGTAACCCGTTCGTAATCAACCAACCTCCCGTCGTTCCAGGTCAGTTGGACGTTACCCGAGGTAACAGAGATTTCCGGCCACCCACTTCTTCACCTTATTTCATGACATGTCGACCAAGCGGTGAGAGCGCCCGTGATGCACCTCACCGCCTGAATTCGCTAGACAGCCCGCCAAGTTGACGGGGAGTGAGCAACTCCGCTCGGGGTTTCACGCTGCGCGTCGGTTGAGGGGATTCCGATCGCCGTCGGGCGTGACTCCGGCCACAGCTGACCCGTTGTGCTCTTCATGGGCCGGAACCCCCGGCGCATGGACCGGAAGCCATCCGGCGCCGTCACGCACCACCGCAATCCCGAGGGAGTCACCCGTGCCGCGCATGCTCGACGTCAGCGACGACGTACGCGCCGAGATCGGCGACGAAGAGGCCGACCGGCTGCTCGCCGGAGAAAACGCCCCGGGCAGTTACGACTGCACCTCCTGCCGCACGCCCGGCGATTCCGCCCAGGAGCCCACCAGCACCGTCCTGTTCGTCGGCGACGAGAGCGCGGTGCTCGCCTTCGCGCACGCCGGGTGCCTGCCCTCGCAGGTCGTCCAGGTGACCGAGGAACAGCTCCAGGGCGCCGTCCGCTCCATCACCGCGGAGGGGCGGCCCGCGAACGCCACGGCCGAACAGGCGGTGCTCGGGGTGACCAGCGGACTCGTGCTGATCGCCGGGGAGTTGCACCCGGCGCTCGTCGTCGAGCCGACCGGGCCGATCGCCCGGCCGGGCACGACCGGGCCCGGCGACGACTTCCTGCCGCTGCTCGCCGAGCACGGGTTCCTGCCGGTGCACGAGATCACCACGGTGCCGGCCGTGCTGCACGGGTGGTCGGTGCTGCTGGCGATGGGGCAGCTGCACGCGGTGCTGCAGCCGGGGGCGCACGGGTCGCAGCCGATGGCGTGGTGGCAGGCGCATCAGCCGTTGCAGGTGACGGAAGGGTGGCGGGCCGCGGCGAACAAGCATCAGCAGGTGTTGATGTTCGCCTCGCCGGCGGGGGTTATCGGGCGGCAGCCGCGGGAGGATCTGTTGCGGGATGCGCTCGACAAGGCTGCGGCGGGGGGGCAGTTGGTGGCGGCGGCGTTGCCTCTGGCAGGTACGTGATTCATCGCCGTTGGGGCTTGGGTCGTATGCGGGTGCGGGTCCGTCGTGGTTGCTCGCGCCCACGCGGCGGAGCCGCAGATGTCACAGCCCCGCGCCCCTAAAAAAACGCGTGGGCACCCGGAGTCAAACCTCGCGCCCCCACGCGGAAATATGACCGCATCCCCTCCGCCCCCCGCCTCGTTTGGAGTGGCGTGTACGCATACGACGTCTCTCGCCGCGCGCCCTACCAGTTGCCTCCCCAGTCGTTGCCGCCCCTGCGGGCGGGGCGGGAGTTGGGTGGTGGGGGGTCGGGTACGCCGATTTACGACCGGCTCTACGCCGAGTGGGTCAGGTCCTTCCGGGCGCTGCCGGGGGACCGGAGCGGTGAGGAGCAGACCGGGTTCGCTCCGTTCGGGCCGCCTCCGCAGTACCCGGCCGGTGCGCAGCCGTATCCGGGGGCGTACGTGCCCGCCCCCGCGTACAGCTCGTACGGTGCGCTGAGCGCGTTCAGCGCGGGGGCCCACGGCGCGCGGCACGGCAACGGGATGCACCACCTCCTCCCGGCCGCACTGCCGCCGGGGCCGCGCCGGGGCTACTGACCATGGATGCGGAAAGGGGCGGCTCCCCCGGCAACGGGGAGCCGCCCCTTCGTCGTACCGCGCCGGACGGCCGTAAGCCGTGCCGCCGTCCAATCCCTACTTCTTGCGCCCGCGCTTCTCCCGCACCCGTACCGAGATGTGGATCGGCGTGCCCTCGAAGCCGAACTCCTCGCGCAGGCGGCGTTCCACGAAGCGGCGGTAGCCCGCCTCGATGAAGCCGGAGGCGAAGAGGACGAAGCGCGGGGGCTTGGTGCCGGCCTGGGTGCCGAAGAGGATGCGGGGCTGCTTGCCGCCGCGGATGGGGTGCGGGTGGGCGGAGACCAGTTCGCCGAGGAAGGCGTTCAGGCGGCCCGTCGGGACCCGGGTCTCCCAGCCATCGAGGGCCGTCTCGATCGCCGGGACCAGCTTCTCCATGTGCCGCCCGGTCGTCGCCGAGACGTTCACCCGGGGCGCCCACGCGACCTGGGCCAGCTCGGTCTCGATCTCGCGCTCCAGGTAGTAGCGGCGCTCCTCGTCGAGGGTGTCCCACTTGTTGTAGGCGACGACGATCGCGCGGCCCGCGTCGACGGCCATGGTGACGATCCGCTGGTCCTGGATCGAGATGGACTCCGAGGCGTCGATCAGGATGACCGCCACCTCCGCCTTCTCGACGGCCGCGGCCGTGCGCAGCGAGGCGTAGTAGTCGGCGCCCTGCTGGAGGTGGACGCGCTTGCGGATGCCCGCCGTGTCGACGAACTTCCAGGTGATGCCGCCGAGTTCGATCAGCTCGTCGACCGGGTCGCGGGTGGTGCCCGCGAGTTCGTTGACGACGACGCGCTCCTCGCCCGCCACCTTGTTCAGCAGGGAGGACTTGCCGACGTTCGGGCGGCCGATCAGGGCGATGCGGCGCGGGCCGCCGACCGGCGTACCGAAGGTCTGCGCGGGGGCCTCGGGCAGCGCCTCCAGGACCTTGTCGAGCATGTCGCCGGTGCCGCGGCCGTGCAGCGCCGAGACGGGGTGCGGCTCGCCGAGGCCGAGGGACCACAGGTAGGCCGCATCGGCCTCGCCGCTGAGTCCGTCCACCTTGTTGGCGGCCAGCACCACGGGCTTGCCGGCCTTGCGCAGCAGCCGTACGACGGCCTCGTCGGTGTCGGTGGCGCCGACCTTGGAGTCGACGACGAAGACGACCGCGTCGGCCGCCTCGATCGCGTACTCGGCCTGGGCGGCCACGGACGCGTCGATGCCGAGGACGTCCTGTTCCCAGCCGCCGGTGTCGACGACCTTGAAGCGGCGGCCCGCCCACTCGGCCTCGTAGGTGACGCGGTCGCGGGTGACGCCCGGCTTGTCCTCGACGACGGCCTCGCGGCGGCCGATGATGCGGTTGACGAGGGTCGACTTGCCGACGTTCGGGCGGCCGACGACGGCGAGGACGGGCAGCGGCCCGTGCCCCGCCTCGTCGATGGCGCCCTCGACGTCCTCGATGTCGAAGCCCTCCACGGCGGCGAGCTCCATGAACTCCGCATACTCGGCGTCGCCGAGCGCCCCGTGGTCGTGCTCCTCGCCCGAGCCCTCGGAGTGGATCTGGTCGTTCATGAAGTCCGTACCTCGTTCATCGTGGTGATCGGTGGAATCGCCCGTACCGGACGATCCACTACTCAAGTACTCAAGTGTCGCCCAGCGCCCGGCCGGGCGCCCGGCGTTTTGCCGCGGCCCGGTGGTCCTACCCGCGCCCGGTCAGGCGCCTGGCGTTCTCCAGGTGGGCCGCCAGCTGCTTCTGGATGCGCTCGGTCGCCTCGTCCAGCGCCTTGCGCGTGCGCCGCCCGCTGCCGTCGCCCGCCGCGAACGGGTCGCCGAAGACGACGTCGACGCGGGAGCGCAGCGGGGGCAGCCCCTTTATCAACCGTCCGCGCCGCTCGGAACTTCCCAGCACGGCGACGGGCACGATCTGCGCGTCGCCCCGTACGGCGAAGTAGGCGAGCCCTGCGCGCAGTGCGGCGAAGTCGCCCTCGCCGCGGGTGCCCTCCGGGAAGATCCCGAGGACGCCGCCGTTCTGCAGGACGCCGAGCGCGCGGGTGATCGCCGTGCGGTCGGTGGTGTCCCGGTCGACCCTGATCTGGCCGATCCGGGTCATGAACGGGTCGAGCGGGCCGACGAACGCCTCCTTCTTCACCAGGAAGTGCGACGCCCGGGGCGCCACGCCGATGACCATCGGGCCGTCGATGTTGTGCGAGTGGTTGACGGCGAAGATCACCGGGCCGGTCGCGGGGACCTTCCAGGCGCCCAGCACGCGCGGCTTCCACAGCCCGTACATCAGACCGACGCCGATGCGCCGCCCGACCTCGGCGCCCCTCGCGGAGGGCAGCTCGCTCACTTCGCGGCCCGCTTCTCCTCGACGAGCGTGACGACGCACTCGATGACCTGCTGGAGCGTGAGTTCGGTGGTGTCGACCTCGACCGCGTCGTCCGCCTTGGCCAGCGGCGAGGTCTTGCGGCTGGAGTCGGCCGCGTCCCGCTTGATCAGGGCCTCGCGGGTGGCGTTGACGTCGGCGCCCTTCAGCTCGCCGCTGCGGCGGGCGGCGCGCGCCTCGGCGGAGGCGGTGAGGAAGATCTTCAGGTCGGCGTCCGGCAGCACGGTCGTCCCGATGTCACGGCCCTCGACGACGATGCCCTGCTCCGCGGCGGCGGCGATCGAGCGCTGGAGTTCGGTGATCCGGGCGCGCACCTCGGGCACCGCGCTGACCGCGCTGACCTTGGAGGTGACGTCCTGGGTGCGGATGGGGCCCGCGACATCGGTGCCGTCGACCGTGATCGTCGGGGCGGCCGGGTCGGTGCCGGAGACGATGTCGGCCTTGCCCGCGACGGCGGCGATCGCCGACGGGTCCTCTATGTCGATCCCGTTGGTCACCATCCACCAGGTGATCGCCCGGTACTGGGCGCCGGTGTCCAGATAGCTCAGCCCGAGCTGCGCGGCCACGGCCTTCGAGGTGCTCGACTTGCCGGTGCCGGAGGGGCCGTCGATGGCAACGATGACGGCCGGAGCAGCCTTGGCGGCGCCGTTTTCCACGGTGGGGACACCTTCCTGGTGAAGGGGGGAGGAGTGTGCGGGGCGCCAACACGCCCCGCACAAGGTTACTGGCTCCCACGGCCCCGTATTACTGGCGGCTGCCCGGCAAGGCCCCGGGGGCTACTGCCGGATCGCCCAGCCCCGCTCCCGCAGCGCCGCCGTGAGCAGGGGCGCGGCCTTCGGCTCCACCATCAGCTGCACGAGACCCGCCTGCTGCCCCGTCGCGTGCTCGATGCGCACGTCCTCGACGTTGACCCCGGCCATCCCCGCGTCCGCGAAGATGCGGGCCAGCTGGCCGGGCTGGTCGTCGATGAGGACGGCCACGACCTCGTACGCCCGCGGCGCCGACCCGTGCTTGCCCGGCACCCTGACCTGGCCCGCGTTGCCGCGGCGCAGCAGGTCCTCGACGCCCGTGACGCCCTTGCCGCGCTCGTCCTCGTCGGCGGACTGCAGCGCCCGCAGCGCGCGCACGGTCTCCGCCAGGTCGCCGGCGACGTCGGTGAGCAGGTCGGCGACCGGGCCGGGGTTGGCGGAGAGGATGTCGATCCACATGGCGGGGTCGGAGGCCGCGATCCGGGTCACGTCCCGGATGCCCTGCCCGCACAGCCGTACGGCGGACTCCTCGGCCTTCTCCAGCCGGGCGGCGACCAGGCTGGAGACCAGGTGCGGCATGTGGGAGACGAGGGCGACCGCGTGGTCGTGCGCGTCGGCGTCCATGACCACCGGCACCGCACGGCAGTGCGAGACCAGCTCCAGGGCGAGGTTGAGGACCTCGGTGTCGGTGTCCCGGGTGGGCGTCAGCACCCACGGGCGGCCCTCGAAGAGGTCGGCGGTGGCGGCCAGCGGGCCGGACTTCTCCCGCCCCGCCATGGGGTGGGTGCCGATGTACGCCGACAGGTCCAGGCCCAGCGCCTCCAGCTCCCGCCGCGGCCCGCCCTTGACGCTGGCCACGTCCAGGTAGCCGTACCCGAGCCCGCGCCGCACGGCGTCGGCGAGCACCCCGGCCACCAGCGCGGGCGGGGCGGCCACGATCACGAGGTCGACGGGCCCCTCGGGCGCCTCGTCCGTGCCGGCGCCGAGCGCGGCGGCCGTGCGGGCCTGCTCGGGGTCGCGGTCGGCGAGGTGGACGGTGACCCCCCGCCCGGCGAGCGCCAGGGCCGCGGAGGTGCCGATCAGCCCCGTACCGATGACGAGTGCGGTTCTCACTGGGCGATGTCCTTGCGCAGGGCCGCCGCGGCGCCGAGGTAGACGTGGGCGATGTCGGCGCGCGGCCGGTCGGACTCGATGTGCGCGAGGACGCGGACGACCCGGGGCAGCGCACCCGCGATGTCGAGTTCCTGGGCGCAGATCAGCGGCACGTCGGCGAAGCCGAGCTTGCGGGCGGCGGCTGCCGGGAAGTCGCTGTGCAGGTCGGGCGTGGCCGTGAACCAGATGCTGATCAGGTCGTCCGAGGTCAGCCCGTTCCGCTCCAGGATGGCGGTGAGCAGCTCGCCGACCTGCTCGTCCATGTGCCCGGCCTCGTCCCGTTCGAGTTGGACGGCGCCCCGGACCGCTCGTACCGCCACGATGATGCTCCTTGCTGATGTACGGACACGTCTGGTCACACCAGCGTAGTCAGCCCGCAACGTAGTGGCGTGCGGCGCCCGGCTGCCGAGACGCGGGGCGCGGCCACAAGCATCGGTACGCCTCTGGACGCGGGCGCGCGCGTCCGCTCTCATGGCTGTCATGCCGTTCCACGGCTTTCGTGCCGTGGGCGCCGCCTCGGGGGGAGGCTCGTGTGAAACGTCCCGGACCGCTGTTCACCCTGCTCGCGGGAGTACTGCTGGCAGCGGGCCTGCTGGTGCTCAACTCCACGACGGGGACGAGGAGTTCGGCGTACGACCAGTCGCGCACGACCACAGCCGAAAAAGACCGCCCGACCCGGTCCAAGGCACCGAGAACCACACCGACCGCGTCCCCCTCCCCGTCCCCCACTCCCCCGCCGCCCAACGCCGACTACGCCGGCCGTACCGACGACGACTCCTCCGCGGTGGCCGTCTCGCTGCGGGACGGGCGGGCCATCGCGTACTTCTGCGACGGCCGCGACAAGGAGTCGTGGCTGAAGGGTGACGTGGCCGCCGACGGCACCATGAAGCTGACCGGCAAGAACGGCGCCGAACTGGACGGCACGCTGAAGAACGGCAGGAGCATCCGCGGCACCGTCCACCTGGACGGCTCCCGCTACCCGTTCACCGCCGACAAGGCGGTCAAGCCCTCGGGGCTGTACCGCGCGACGGCCACCGTGCGCGGCGCGAAGCTCGACGGCGGCTGGATCGTGCTGCCGACCGGCCGCCAGGTCGGCATCCTCACCCGCGGCGGCAAGCCCTCCCCCGCGCCCCGGATCGACCCGGCCACGGGCGCGGTCACGGTGGACGGAGAGCGGCTCACGGCACGGCCCGTCACCCCGTAAGCAGCCACCCCCCAGTCCACCCGTCAGCCCGAGGGAGCCGTCCATGACCGCGGACCCGAACGCCCCCACCCAGGGTTTCCCCTTCCGGCCGAGCCCGCACCGCCGGCCCAGCCCGGCCCGCTACCTGGTCCCCGCACTGGTCGCGGCCGGGGTCGCGCTCGCGCTCGGCGTGTACGGGCGGCTGCACGACCCGGCCGGGACCGCCTTCAACCTGGCCGGGTTCAGCAGCACGGGCGCGGTGAAGTCGTGGCTGGCGACGGTGGCGGTCCTGTTCGCGGTGGTCCAGCTGGTGTCGGCGTTCATGGTGTACGGCAGACTGCCGGGCCCGAGCTGGTCACCGGCGCTGCACCGCTGGTCGGGCCGGGTGGCGTTCCTGGTGGCGGTGCCGGTCGCGGTGCACTGCCTGTACGCGCTGGGCTACCAGACCTACTCCACGCGCGTGCTGGTGCATTCGCTGCTCGGCTGCTTCTTCTTCGGGGCGTTCAGCGCCAAGATGCTGCTGCTGCGCGCGGACCGGCTGCCCGGCTGGCTGCTGCCGTTCGTGGGCGGCCTCGTCTTCACCGTCCTGACGGTCATCTGGCTGACGTCCGCGCTGTGGTTCTTCCGCACGGTCGGGGTGACGACATGACGACCCGCCGTACGGTCCTGGCGGCGGGCACGGCCGCGGCGCTGACCGCCGGGTGCAGCCAGTACGGCGACAGCGGGGGCGATACGGGACCGGCGGCGTCCGCGGGCACCGAGCTGGCCGCCACCGGGGACATCCCGGTCGGCGGCGGCAAGATCTTCAAGGACGAGAAGGTCGTGGTGACCCAGCCGACGCGGGGCGAGTTCAAGGCGTTCTCCGCGGTCTGCACGCACGCGGGCTGCACGGTGGCCGAGGTGAAGGACGGCACCATCCGCTGCCCCTGCCACGGCAGCAGGTTCCGGGTGGCGGACGGTTCGGTCGCCGGGGGCCCGGCGCCGAGTCCGCTGCCGTCCGAGAAGATCGAGGTCACCGGAAATTCCATCACCCTCGCTTAGCCGACGCCGTACGCTCCCGGCATGTCCCAGCCCGCAGCCGCCGCCCTCGACCTCGTCCGCGACCACACGATCTACTCCTGCGTGATCGGTTCGCGCGCCTTCGGGCTGGCCACGGAAGGCAGCGACACCGACCGCCGGGGCGTGTTCGTGGCGCCGACGCCACTGTTCTGGCGGTTCGAGAAGCCGCCGACGCACGTGGAGGGCCCGGCGGCCGAACAGTTCGCCTGGGAGCTGGAGCGCTTCTGCGAACTGGCGCTGCGCGCGAACCCGAACGTCCTGGAGTGCCTGCACTCTTCTCTGGTGGAGCACCTCGACGACCGGGGGCGCGAACTGCGGTCCCTGCGGGGCGCGTTCCTCTCCCGGCAGGCGCACACCACGTTCGTGCGGTACGCGCTGGGCCAGCGCCGCAGGCTGGACACCGACGTCCGCGTGCACGGCGCCCCGCGCTGGAAGCACGCGATGCACCTGCTGCGCCTGCTGACGTCCTGCCGCGACCTGCTGCGCACGGGCGCCCTGACGATCGAGGTGGGCGACGAGCGCGAGCGGCTCCTGGCGGTGAAGCGGGGCGAGGTGTCGTGGGCGTCCGTCGAGTCCTGGATGGCCCGGCTGACGGCGGAGGCGGACGATGCGGTCACCCGCAGCCCGCTGCCGCCGGAACCGGACCACGCGCGCGTGGCGGACTTCCTGTTCCGCGTCCGCCGCACCTCGGCACTGCCGTAACGGTTCTCCGGAGCCGTACCGGAATCTGTACAGACGTCTTGTACACATGTCTTGTACAGGCGTCTTGTACTGGCGTCTTGTACTGGCGTCTTGTACTGGCGTCTAGGACATCCGTACAGACGTCCGTTCAGGAGTCCCAGAGCGCCCCAAGGGTCTGGAGTTCGCCGCTGTACTCGATGCGGTCGGCCCAGTCCCGCGGCCAGGCGTCCGCGCCGAGGTGGGCGCCCGCGAAGGCGCCGGTGAGGCAGGCGATCGAGTCCGAGTCGCCGGAGGTGCAGGCCGCGCGGCGCAGGGCGGTGACCGGGTCCTCGGGGAAGAGCAGGAAGCACAGCAGGCCGGTGGCGAGGGCCTCCTCGGCGATCCAGCCCTCGCCGGTGGCCAGGCAGGGGTCGTCCTCCGGTGACACCGTGCGCACGGCGTCCTCCAGCCGGTCGAGGATCGCCAGGCACTCGTCCCAGCCGCGCGCGATGTACCCCTGCGGCGAGGCGTCCCCGGCGTACGTCCACAGGTTGCCCAGCCACCGCTCGTGGTAGCGGCTGCGGTTCTCCGTCGCGTACGAGCGCAGCCGGGCGACCAGGGCGTTCGGCGCGGTGCCGTGCGCGAGGAGGCGGACCGCCTGCGCGGTCAGGTCGGAGGCGGCCAGCGCGGTGGGGTGCCCGTGGGTGAGGGCGGCCTGCAACTGGGCGGCCCCGGCCCGCTGTTCGTCGCTCAGCCCGGACAGCAGGCCGACGGGCGCGACCCGCATGTTGGCGCCGCAGCCCTTGGACGCCGTCTGGCTGGCCTCCTGCCAGGGGCGCTCCTCGGCCTTCAGCAGGTCGCACGCCACCATGCAGGTGCGGCCGGGCGCCCGGTTGTTCTCGGGCGAGGCGTGCCAGCCCACGAACTCCTCGCGCACCGGCCGGTGCATCCCCAGCGGGGTGAGCAGGCCGCGCCCCATGGCCGCCCGCAGCCCCCGCCCGAGCGCCAGGGTCATCTGGGTGTCGTCGGTGACCAGCGCCGGCTTCGGCAGCTCCATGCCCCGCCAGGGCCCGAACCCGGCCACGATGGACGCCACGTCGCTGAACTCGGTCGGCCGTCCGAGCGCGTCCCCGAGGGCCAGCCCCAGCAGCGACCCGGTGGCGGCGTGCTTGGCGAGGGGCGAGGTGGTGGTCATCGGCAAGGCCGTCCTTCCCTGGGCGGCGCACGGCGCGACCACCCTCTATTTTTTTATGTCACTAAGACGATAAAAGAGGGCGGTGACCGCTCACAAGACCGCGACACCCAAAGGATTGTCTACAAGTCGACCTCGCCGCCCGCGATCACACCGCGACCACGGGACGGCCACATTTCCTACAGGTCGACCTCGTTCAGCAACATGCCGACCTCGGTGTTCGACAGCCGCCGCAGCCAGCCCGACTTCTGGTCGCCCAGGGTGATCGGCCCGAAGGCGACGCGCACCAGCTTGTCGACCGGGAAGCCCGCCTCGGCGAGCATGCGGCGCACGATGTGCTTGCGCCCCTCGTGGAGGGTGACCTCTACGAGGTAGTTCTTGCCGGTCTGCTCGACGACCCGGAAGTGGTCCGCGCGCGCGTACCCGTCCTCCAGCTGGATGCCGTCCTTGAGCTGCTTGCCCAGGTCGCGCGGGATCGGCCCGACCAGGTGCGCGAGGTAGGTCTTCTTCACGCCGTACCGGGGGTGGGTCAGCCGGTGCGCCAGCTCGCCGTGGTTGGTGAGCAGGATGACACCCTCGGTCTCGGTGTCGAGCCGCCCCACGTGGAAGAGCCGCGTCTCCCGGTTGGTGACGTAGTCGCCCAGGCACTGCCGCCCGTCGGGGTCCTCCATGGTGGAGACCACGCCCGCGGGCTTGTTCAGCGCGAAGAACTGGTACGACTGCGTGGCCACGGTCAGCCCGTCGACCTTGATCTCGTCCTTCTCCGGGTCGACCCGGCGGCCCTGCTCGGTGACGATCTCGCCGTTGATCTCGACCCGGGACTGCTCGACGAGTTCCTCGCAGGCGCGCCGGGAGCCGTAGCCCGCGCGCGCGAGCACCTTCTGTAGCCGCTCGCCCTCCTGCTCGGCGCCCGGGAAGGTCTTGGGCAGCTTGACGTCCTGCTTGCCCGCGTACCGCTCCCTGTTGCGCTCCTCGGCCCGTGCCTCGTACTCGCGGGAGGTGCCGGGTGCCGTACGGCCGCGCCCGGTGCCCTGGGGCTGCCGGGGGCCGCCCTTGGCGCCGCCGCGGGCCGCGCCGCCGCGCCCGGCCTTGGGGCCGTCCTTGGTCGCGCCGGGGCCCACGTCGTAGCGGCGCTCCTCGGGGCGGGGCTTGCGGGGGCGGTCCTGCCCCGGCCTGTCGTCGCGGTCGTTGCCGGCCCCGCGGTAGTTCCCGCGGCCACCACTGCTCGCGCCGCGACCACCGCCACCACCGCTGTC
>LJCV01000018.1 GCA_001298575.1 Actinobacteria bacterium OK074 | reverse complement strand
CACGGCCACCGCTGCCGCCGCTCGCGCCGCGCCCGCCACTGCCCGCGCCGCGCCCGCCGTTCCCGCCGTTGCGGCCGCTGCCGCCGCCGCTGCCACTGCTTCGCATCAAAATTCCGTCTGCTCGTCTGCGTCGTCGGTACCCGGAGTCCCCGGGGTACCGGGTCTACCCGGAGTGCCCGGCACGTCGTCGTCGGGCGCGTCCCCGTCGAACGACGGAACGCCTTCCTGCGTCTCGGCCTCGATCGCCTCAGCCTCCGGGAGGAAGGGCGCGAGCTCCGGGAGTTCGTCCAGACCGCGCAGGCCCATCCGCTCCAGGAAGTAATTCGTCGTCCGGTACAGGATCGCACCTGTTTCGGGTTCCGTGCCCGCCTCCTCGACCAGACCCCGCTGGAGCAGGGTCCGCATGACCCCGTCACAGTTGACCCCGCGCACGGCGGAGACCCGGCTGCGGCTGACCGGCTGCCGGTAGGCGACCACGGCGAGCGTCTCCAGGGCCGCCTGGGTGAGCCGCGCCTGCTGCCCGTCGAGCACGAAGCGTTCCACGGCGGCGGAGTACTCCGCGCGCGTGTAGTACCGCCAGCCGCCCGCGACGAACCGCAGCTCGAAACCGCGCCCCTGCACCGCGTAGTCGTCCGCCAGCTCCCGCAGCGCACGGGCGATCTGCCGCCGGGGCCGCTCCAGGATCTTCGCGAGGTGCTCCTCGGTGGCGGGCTCGTCCACGACCATGAGGACGGCCTCCAGGGCGGGCTTGAGGTCGAGATCCGCGACGCTGTGCGGTCCGGCCGGTCCGACGATGGGCTCCTCGCTCACGCCGTCTTCTCCTTGGCGGTGTCCTTGGACGTGCCCTTGGCCTCGTCCCTGGGTGTCTCGGGCGGCCGGTCGAACTCGTCGGTCACCACGGGCTCGGCCGCCCCGTCCCCGGTCCAGCGCACGACCAGCTCCCCGAGGGCCTCCTCCTGGTCGAGCGCGACGGCCTTCTCCCGGTACAGCTCAAGCAGGGCCAGGAAGCGCGCGACGACGGTGAGGGTGTCGTCGGTGTCGGCCACGAGCACCCGGAAGCTGGCCTCGCCGAGTTCCCTCAGCCGCGCGACGACGATCCCGGCCTGCTCCTGCACGCTGACCAGCGGCGCGTGGATGTGGTCGACGTACACCTGCGGCTTGGCCCGCGGCTGCATGGCCTTGACGGCGAGCCGCGCGAACCCTTCCGCCCCGATGCTGATCACGACCTCGGGCAGCAGTTCCGCGTGGTGTGCTTCGAGCCCGACGGTGCGGGGGTAGCGGCGGCCCTCGTCCTCGGCCCGGCGCTGGAAGATGTCGGCGATCTGTTTGTACGCCCGGTACTGCAACAGCCGCGCGAACAGCAGGTCCCGCGCTTCGAGCAGCGCGAGATCGGCCTCGTCCTCGACCTCGGCGGTGGGCAGCAGCCGGGCGGCCTTCAGATCGAGCAGCGTGGCGGCGACGACCAGGAACTCGGTGGTCTGGTCCAGGTCCCAGTCCGGCCCCATGGCCCGGATGTGCGCCATGAACTCGTCGGTCACCTTGGACAGCGCGACCTCGGTGACGTCGAGCTTGTGCTTGGAGATCAGCTGGAGGAGAAGGTCGAAGGGCCCTTCGAAGTTCGCGAGCCGGACCTTGAAGACACCGTCGTCGACCTCGGGCTCGGGCTCAGGCGCGGCCTCGGGTTCCGGTTCATGCTCGGGTTCGCGTTCCGGTTCGGGTTCGTGTTCGACAGGAGGCGGCGGCGCCTCTTCGACGTCGTGCCCACCGGCCTCGACCGAAGGCTCGACCTCCGCCTCGGCCCCGGACGCCACCCCCGGCCCGCGCCCCAACGCACGCCGCCCCCCGGCCCCACGGCCGGAAGGCGCAGACGAAGCCGGAGCGGGAGAGGGAGCGGAGGACGAACGGTCATACGAGGTCATAGCCGTCGCAGGCTACCCCTTACCGCCCCCGAAGCCGACGTACGAGAATGCTCGCGTCGCCGCGGGACTCCAGGTCCGCCAGGACCACGGCCACCGCCTCCCGTACGATCCGGCCCCGGTCGACGGCCAGCCCGTGCTCGCCGCGGAGCACCAGCCGGGCGTGCTCCAGGTCCATCAGCTCCTCGGCGGAGACGTACACGGTGATCTTCTCGTCGTGCCGTTCCCGCCCGCTGGGCCGCCGGTTGCCGCCGCCGCGTCCCCGCTTGCGCGGCTGCTCCTGAGCCGCGCCGGAGGGGCCGCTGGAGGTGGCAGAACCTTCCTGCGCCGACGACCGCTGCGCGGACCGCTCCGTGCCGCCGGGCGCGCGCATGCGCGACTCCCCGGTCTCCGCGTCGGCGCTGTCCGCGGCGACGTGTTCGTCGCCCTCGCCGTCGCCGCCCTGTACGGGCACCGAGGGCGGTGCGTCCTCCGTCGCGGCCGTCGTGTCGCTCTCGCCCGCGGGGCCCGGCACCCGGGCCCCGCCGCCCGCCTGCCGGCGGGGGGTCGACGACTGGAGCGCCATCCCCCCTGTCGTACGGAACAGTTCGTCGGCTCCGGGCAGACTCACTCGGCGTGACACCGGGCGAGCACCTCCCTGGCGAGCTGGCGATAGGCGGCGGCGCCGACGGAGTTGGAGGCGTACGTGGTGATCGGCTCGCCGGCGACCGTGGTCTCCGGGAAGCGGACCGTGCGCCCGATGACCGTGTGGTAGACGTGGTCGTCGAACGCCTCGACCACGCGCGCGAGCACCTCGCGGCTGTGCACCGTGCGGGAGTCGTACATCGTGGCGAGGATGCCGTCGAGTTCCAGGTCGGGGTTGAGCCGTTCCTGGACCTTCTCGATGGTCTCGGTGAGCAGCGCGACTCCGCGCAGTGCGAAGAACTCGCACTCCAACGGCACTATCACCTTGTGCGCGGCCGTGAGCGCGTTCACCGTGAGCAGGCCGAGCGAGGGCTGGCAGTCGATCACGATGTAGTCGTAGTCGGCCATCAGCGGCTTGAGCGCCCGCTGGAGGGTGGACTCGCGCGCGACCTCGCTCACCAGCTGCACTTCGGCGGCCGACAGGTCGATGTTGCTGGGCAGCAGGTCCATGTTGGGGACCGCCGTCTTCAGGAGCACCTCGTCCGCCGACATGCCCCGCTCCATGAGCAGGTTGTAGACGGTGAGGTCCAGCTCCATGGGGTTGACGCCGAGTCCGACCGACAACGCGCCCTGCGGGTCGAAGTCCACGAGCAGTACCCGACGGCCGTACTCCGCGAGCGCGGCACCCAGGTTGATGGTCGACGTGGTCTTGCCGACGCCGCCCTTCTGGTTGCACATCGCGATGATCTTCGCGGGTCCGTGATCGGTCAGCGGACCCGGGATCGGGAAGTACGGCAGCGGGCGACCGGTCGGGCCGATGCGCTCGCGGCGCTGACGGGCCGCGTCGGGCGCGAGCGTGGCCGCGTACTCCGGGTCGGGCTCGTATTCGGCGTCGGGGTCGTAGAAGTGCCCGTCGGGCAGTTCGTCGTAGTCGGCGAAGTGGTTGTGGGGCGCGCCCCTTCCGTCGCCGGCCATGGCGTTCACGTGATGGCCATCCATGCTCTGGTGTGCTGGCAGGGTCGCCCTGGAGACGGGAGAACCCTGGTGGGCTGCGAAGGTGCGCACCGCGACGGAGCCGACAGCCTCGAATCCCGCAGGCCCCTGACCCCGTGCCGGCATTCCTGGTTGACCACCCCCGGGAGAAAATGTCGACTCATTCACAAGTCGTCTTACCTCCTTGGTGACCAGGAAACTTCTAGACAGGTCAGCGTGGCACCATGCCGACAGTCGGCGACTCTATGGCGTGTCGGGCGTCCGCAGCAACACAATCCGCCGGACCCGGCCCGATGTGTCGGCAATGAAACATCCCTCTGTCAAGGGCGTACGGCCATCGCACGGCAGCTTCCACCGGTGCACGAATCGGTTTGAAGGGTTGCGTTCGTGGCGAGTTGAGCGAGTGCGGCAAAGTGACCATACACACATCGGGCCGGACCTTGTCGGTCAAGGTCCGGCCTGGTGTGCGGTGTTGACGACCTGTGTTGACGAATCGCTTTTTACCGGCCGACGACTCAGCCGAGCAGGGCTTCCGGCGCCACGTGCTCCATGCCGTGCGCCTCCGCGACCTCCCGGTAAGTCACCTTGCCGTCATGGGTGTTGAGCCCCCGGGCGAGCGCCGGATCCCGGCGCAGCGCCTCCACCCAGCCGTGGTCGGCGAGTTCGACGACGTACGGGAGCGTGGCGTTGGTGAGCGCGTAGGTGGACGTGTTCGGCACCGCGCCGGGCATGTTGGCGACGCAGTAGAGCACCGACTCGTGGACCTGGAAGGTCGGTTCGGCGTGGGTGGTGGGGCGGGAGTCCTCGAAGCAGCCGCCCTGGTCGATGGCGATGTCGACAAGAACACTTCCGGGCTTCATCCGGGACACGAGTTCGTTGGTGACCAGCTTCGGGGCCTTGGCGCCCGGGATGAGGACGGCACCGATGACCAAGTCGGCGTCCAGGCACGCGCGTTCGAGTTCGAAGGCGTTGGAGACCACGGTCTGGATCCGGGTACCGAAGGCGTTGTCGGCTTCCTTGAGCTTGTTGATGTCCTTGTCGAGCAGGGTGACATGGAAGCCCATGCCGACGGCGATCTGCGCGGCGTTCCAGCCCGAGACGCCACCGCCGATGACGACCGCGCGCCCCACGGCCACCCCGGGCACCCCGCCGGGCAGCACACCGCGCCCGCCGTTGGCGCGCATCAGGTGGTAGGCGCCGACCTGCGGGGCGAGCCGGCCCGCGACTTCGGACATCGGCGCGAGCAACGGCAGCGCGCGGCCCGGGAGTTCGACGGTCTCGTAGGCGATCGCGGTGGCGCCTGACTCCAGCAGCGCGTCGGTGCACTCCTTGGAGGCGGCCAGGTGCAGATAGGTGAAGAGCGTCTGGTCCTTGCGCAGCCGGTGGTACTCCTCGGCGATGGGCTCCTTGACCTTGAGCAGCAGGTCGGCGGCGGCCCAGACCTCGTCGGCGGTCGGCAGGATCACGGCACCGGCGGCCACGTACTCGGCGTCCGTGATCGACGAGCCGGTCCCGGCGCCCTGCTCGACGACGACCTCGTGGCCGTGGCGCACCAGTTCGTGGACGCCGGCCGGGGTGATGGCCACCCGGAACTCGTTGTTCTTGACCTCGCGGGGGATGCCGACCTTCACGTCGATCACGGTCCTTGGCTCAGGGGGAGGGCAACACAGAAGTACCCGGACGCATGGGGCACACCGGGATACACCGCAGGAGAAGGTGCGGCGGAACCAGTCTAATGAAGGTCTTCCCCGTGTCTAGCCTTTCAATGCATCAGCCTTTGGTGGATGTACTACGGATTTCGCAGGCGTTAGCACCGTGTTCCGACTCCGGATCATCGGATTCGGGGGCCGCGGCCTGTGATTCCGCCACCGACCGGGCCACGGGCTCCGCCGCTGATTCCACGGCCGGATCACCGGGCGCGGGATCCGGATCACGGAGGTCCGCAGCGCCGACACCAGCATCAGCACCGGCACCGCCGACGACAGCAGCGGCACCCTCGTCGCCGCTCAGCTCCTCCGGCAGCAGCCGTTGCGCCGACCCCCGGTGCAGCCGGGCCGCCGTCGGGTCGCCGAGGTGGTCCAGCGTGTCGGCCATCCGCAGGTGCAGCGCGGCCTGGAGCCGCAGGTCGTCCGCGCGGCGCGCCCACTCCACCGCCTCCTGGCAGGTGTCCAGCGACTCCTCGGGCCGCCCGGCGTACTCCTGGACGCGCGCCAGTTCGCTCAACGCGCGCGCGTGGGCGGCGACATCGCCGTTCTTGCGGTGTCCGGCGACCGCGGCCCGCCAGCCGCGCAGGGCCTCGCCGTAGCGGCCCGCGTAGGTGTGCGCGGCGGCGATCCGGCCGTAGAGCCGGGCGGCGTCGGCGCGTTCGTCGCGCGCGAGCCGCTGGGCCAGGGCCCGGCCGAACCAGTCGGCGGCCCGGTCGTAATCCCCGAGCTCCTGGTGGGCGCCCCCTACCGATTCCATCGCGCGGCCGGTCGCATACGGGTCGTTCGCGGCGCGCCCGGCGTCCAGGGCGGCCCGGAAGCGGACCAGCGCCTCCTGGGTGCGGCCGGTCTGCGCGTCCAGGTCGCCGAGGTTCAGCAGCGCGGCGGCCTGCTCCCGGGGCAGCTCGCGGCGCTCGGCGACGCCGAGGACGAGCCGGTGGATGCCGTACAGCTCGGGGGCCGCGGCCTGGGTGCCGAAGTGCGCCACCAGGGCGCGCACCAGCTGGGACATCAGGCGCCGGGCCAGGGTGTCGAGGTCGCCGTCGGCCACCGCGAGGCGGGCGGAGGCGAGCAGCGCGGGCTGGCGGATGCGCAGCCAGTCGGCGGCGGCCCGGGGGGTCGGGAACCGCAGGGCGTCGGGCATGGCCTGGAGCTTCTCGCGGGCCTGGGGGCTGTCGGTCTCGGTGATGGCCCGACAGGACTGCAGCAGCCGTACGGTCCGCTCCAGCATGCGGGCGCGGGCCAGTTGGACCTCGGCGGGCCGGTCGTGGCTCTCCATGAGGCCGCGCAGCAGGGCGTGCAGGCAGCCGGGGACCTCGTACTGCGGCAGGGCCGAGGGGACGGGCCGCAGGAAGCCCAGGGCCGCGAAGTCGTCGAGGGTGGTGCGGGCCGCGCCGACCGAGCAGCCGGCCAGGGCGGAGGCGGTCTGCGGGTCGACGATCCCCGCGGGCGCCAGGCACAGCAGTCGCAGTATCCGCTGGGCGGCGCTCGGCAGCCCGGCGTGGGCGAGCCGGAAGACCCGAGCCAGCGGGGTGCCGTCGGTGTCGTCGCCGCGCAGGTGTTTGGCGAGGTCTGCGACGGCGGCCTTGGGGCGGGCGGCGAGCCAGCCCCCGGCCAGGACCAGAGCGGCGGGCTGGGCGGCGCACTCCTCGACGAGGCCCTCGGCGGCGCGCGGGTCGACGGTGATGCGGACCGAGCCGGTGTAGCGGGCGAGCAGTTCGACGGCGGACTTGGTGTCCAGACCGCCGAGCGTGCACGGCCGTACGTCGGCGATCCCGGTCAGCGGGCCGTCGGAGACGGCGACGACGAGGCAGTCGGGGGTGTCCGGCAGCAGCGCGTCGACCTGTTCGGCGTCGGCCGCGTCGTCGAGCAGGAGCAGCATGCGGCGGGTACCGAGGGCCTCGCGCACGAGCTGGCTGAGTTCGTCCTCGGCGGCGCCGGGCGGGGTGGGCAGGTCCAGCACGGTGAGCAACTCGCGCACGGTCCGCTCGGTGGGCACCGGGGTGCCGTCGGGCTCGGTGAGGCGGGCGCGCAGCACCCCGTCGGGGTAACGGTCCGCCACCAGCCGCACGAGTTCCTCGGCGAGCGCGCTACGGCCGTTGCCGGGCCGTCCGGCGATGAGCAGGACGCGCGCGCGGGGGGCCTTGCGGCCGGAGATGGTGTCCAGTCCCGCGCGCTCGATGTCGGCCCGCAGTTCCTTCAACTCTCTTGTCCGGCCGAGGAACTGACTGTTGGTCAAATCGTCCGGGACGGCGCGGCGCCGATCCTTCTCCGACAGCTCGACGCCGTCCGTGTCCACCGCCTGATCCGTCACGGGCCACGCTCCCGTCCCACTGCGCGCACGAGCCCGCCGGGACTCCGGTCGGGTCGTTTCCAGAGCCTAGTTCACGCTCTGCGACGATCCCGGCGGAGCACGGCGGGGACGTCCCCCGATCGGATCAGCCGATCGTACGACCGGAAGTGTCAGGTCGGGATCAGGACTCGAACGGCCGTGCGGGCCAGGCCGCCTCCGCGGGCCGCAGCGCGTCGAGCCCCTCCCCGTTCTGCGCCGCCACCAGCGACAGCACGCCCACCACAAGGCAGTTGTTGTGCAGTTCCCCCGCCAGCGCCCCGCGCACGAGGTCCCCCACCGGCACCCGGGCGAGTTCCATGTCGGCCTCCTCGTCCTCGACCTCGAACCGCTGCCCCTCCGCCTCGGACAGGTCGCGGGCCAGGAAGATCCGCACGGCCTCGTCACAACCGCCGGGCGTGGTGAAGACGTCGGTGAGCACCCGCCAGTCCTCGGCCTTGACGTGCGCCTCCTCGTACAGCTCGCGTTGGGCGGCGTGCAGCGGGTTCTCGCCCGGCACGTCGAGCAGCCCGGCGGGGATCTCCCACAGCCGGTGCCGTACCGGGTGCCGGTACTGGCGCAGGACCAGTACGCGCCCGGTGGCGTCGAGGGCGACCACGGCCACCGACCCGGGGTGGACCTGGTAGTCGCGGCGGGCGACCGAGCCGTCGGGCATGACCACGTCGTCGGTACGGACGGAGGTCTTGTTGCCGACGAACGGGGTCTCGCTCGCCCTGACCTCCCACTCCTCGGCGGTGTCCTTGATCGTCATCTGGCCGCGTTCCTCCCGCATACGTACGAAAACCGGGGCACGCGCCGCAAAGACGCGCACCCCGGCCACCGTACAGCTCTCGTGTTTCGCGTCCGGACGCGCCCGGACGGCGGTGTACTCGCCTACTTCTGGCCGGTCTTGCGGGCCACGGCCGCCTTCACCAGCCCCGCGAACAGCGGGTGCGGGCGGGTGGGCCGGGAGCGCAGCTCGGGGTGGGCCTGGGTGGCGACCAGGTAGGGGTGGACGTCGCGCGGGTACTCGACGTACTCGACGAGCTTGCCGTCCGGGGAGGTGCCGGAGAACTGGAGGCCGGCCTTCTTCTCCAGTTCCGCGCGGTAGGCGTTGTTGACCTCGTAGCGGTGGCGGTGGCGCTCCTCGACGTACTCCTTGCCGTCGTAGACCTCGCGCACGATGGAGCCCTCGGCCAGCTTCGCCGGGTACATGCCCAGCCGCATGGTGCCGCCCATGTCGCCCTCGCCGGCGACGATGTCGAGCTGTTCGGCCATGGTGGAGATCACCGGGTGGGCGGTGGCGGAGTCGAACTCGGTGGAGTTGGCGTCCGCGACACCGGCGAGGTTGCGGGCGGCCTCGATGACGATGCACTGGAGGCCCAGGCAGAGGCCCAGCAGCGGGATCCCGTTCTCGCGGGCGTAGCGGATGGCACCGACCTTGCCCGACACACCGCGGTCGCCGAAGCCGCCGGGGATGCAGACGGCGTCCACGTCGGCCAGTTGCGCGGCGGCGCCCGCGGGGGTCTTGCAGTCGTCCGAGGTGACCCACTTGATCTTCACGCGGGCCTTGTTGGCGAAACCGCCGGCGCGCAGGGCCTCGGTGACGGAGAGGTAGGCGTCGGGCAGGTCGATGTACTTGCCGACCAGCGCCAGGTTGATCTCGTGCAGCGGGTTGTGGACACGGTCGAGCAGGTCGTCCCAGGTCGTCCAGTCCACGTCGCGGAACGGGAGGTCCAGCTTGCGGACGACGTAGGCGTCCAGGCCCTCGCTGTGCACGGTCTTGGGGATGTCGTAGATCGAGCGGGCGTCGGGGCAGGCCACCACGGCCGCCTCGTCGACGTCGCACATCAGGGAGATCTTGCGCTTGATCGAGGTCGGCACCTCGCGGTCGGAGCGCAGCACGATCGCGTCCGGCTGGATACCGATGTTGCGCAGCGCGGCCACGCTGTGCTGGGTCGGCTTGGTCTTCAGTTCGCCGGAGGGGCCGATGTAGGGCAGCAGCGAGATGTGCACGACGAAGACGTTGTCGCGGCCGACCTCGTGGCGGACCTGGCGGACGGTCTCCAGGAACGGCAGCGACTCGATGTCGCCGACGGTGCCGCCGACCTCGGTGATCACGACGTCGACCTCGTCCGTGGCCATCCGGCGGATGCGGTGCTTGATCTCGTTGGTGATGTGCGGGATGACCTGGACGGTGTCGCCCAGGTACTCGCCGCGCCGCTCCTTGGCGATGACCGTGGAGTACACCTGGCCGGTGGTGACGTTCGCCGAGCCGTCCAGGTCGCGGTCGAGGAAGCGCTCGTAGTGGCCGATGTCCAGGTCGGTCTCGGCGCCGTCGTTGGTGACGAACACCTCGCCGTGCTGGAAGGGGTTCATCGTGCCCGGGTCGACGTTCAGGTACGGGTCGAGTTTCTGCATCACGACGCGCAGGCCACGCGCCTTGAGCAGCATGCCGAGGCTGGATGCCGTCAGGCCCTTGCCGAGCGAGGAGGCGACACCCCCGGTGACGAAGATGTGCTTGGTCGTCGTGACTGTGCTGTTTCGAAAAGCAGCGGGCGGCATGGCCAAGACGGGGCTCCCGTGGTCGCGGTCTGGGGTGCGGTACGGCCGGACCGCCGGGGGTTTCCGGGGGAGCCGTCGCTGCGGTTCGGGGGCTTTGTCCCTTCGCGGGCGCCCACCGCTCCACGGGCTACCAGCGTATCAGCGACCGCGGGAGCCCGCTTCGGGCCACACTCCGTCCACGTTCCGTACACGCGCGAACACGGAATTCGCACAGCCGCGCGTGTGCGTGCACGTCTCGTGAGTGGGCACGCTCCCGGAAGCGCCCGGCACGCGCGCGTACCCGGGGATTCGTGCGGCCACACCACGTACACGTGTCGACACGGACACGCGCTGCTTACCAGTCGCTGACTTGTTGATCACTCCACTGGCCCAACCGCGTTGGCCGGAGCGGCGCGCGGATCACCTGGGTGCGTCGTATCCTGCTCGGACCATCGCTGCCGAGAGGTCCCGGCGAACGGCACCACCCCCGCCCGTCACCGGACCAACACCGGCTCGTCAGCGCCCTGAACATCGCCTCGTTGAACATCCACCACATCGACTACGAATCAGTGGGTGGGCGACGACGCCTTCTCATCGACCCCCTGACCGCACAGAGCGACCGCCCCTTCGGGGGCGACGCGGCCGTTCGACTGGAGTTGCATTGGCCGGGCGCATCGAGGACTACGCACTCATCGGAGACATGCAGACCGCCGCGCTGGTCTGCCGGGACGGCACAGTGGACTGGCTGTGCCTGCCCCGCTTCGACTCCCATGCCGTCTTCGCGGGACTGCTCGGCACGGAGGAGCACGGCTTCTGGCGGCTGGGCCCGGCCCACGCGGCCGACGCCCCGCCGCCGGACGCGACCCGCCGCACCTACCGGGGCGACTCGCTGATCCTGGAGTCGGAGTGGGACACCCCGCGCGGCACGGTCCGCGTGACCGATTTCATGCCCCCGCGTGACGGCGCCCCGCAGCTGATCCGCATCGTGGAGGGCGTCACGGGCCGCGTCCCGATGCGCTCGGCCCTGCGCATGCGGTTCTCCTACGGCCGGGTCGTGCCGTGGGTGCACAAGCACGAGGGCCGCACGGTGGCCGTCGCCGGGCCCGACTCGGTGTGGTTCGACACGGACGTCGAGACGTACGGCAAGTCCCTGACGACGTACGCCGACTTCACCGTGGCGCCGGGCGACCGGATCGCGTTCACCATCTCGTGGGAGCCCTCGCACAAGCAGCCGCCCGCCCTGCCGGAGCCCGAGCAGTCGCTGACGGCGACCGAGGACTTCTGGCGCGAGTGGGTGGAGCACTGCACGTACCACGGGCCCTACCGGGAGGCGGTGGTCCGCTCCCTGATCACGCTCAAGGCCCTGACGTACGCGCCCACCGGCGGCATCGTCGCCGCGCCGACGACCTCCCTGCCGGAGCACATCGGCGGCGTCCGCAACTGGGACTACCGCTACACCTGGCTGCGCGACGCGGCCATCACCCTCTCCTCGCTGCTGCGCACCGGCTACCGCGAGGAGGCCCGCGCCTGGCGCGAGTGGCTCCTGCGGGCCGTCGCGGGCGACCCGGAGAACCTCCAGATCATGTACGGCATCGCGGGCGAGCGCGAGCTGGGCGAGGCCGAGCTGGACTGGCTGCCCGGCTACGAGAGTTCGGGCCCGGTCCGCGTCGGCAACGGCGCCGCCCACCAGCTCCAGCTCGACGTGTACGGCGAGGTCACCGAGGCCCTGCACCTGGGCCACATGACCGGCCTGGCCCGCAACGACTACGCCTCCCTGCTCCAGCTCAAGCTGATCCGCTACCTGGAGCAGCACTGGGATGAACCGGACGAGGGCATCTGGGAGGTGCGCGGCCCGCGCCGCCACTTCGTGCACTCCAAGGTGATGGCCTGGGTCGCCGTCGACCGCACGATCAAGCTGATCGAGTCGGGCGACGCGGACGGCCCGCTGGAGCAGTGGCGCGAACTGCGCGACGACATCCACCGGGACGTGTGCGAACACGGCTACGACAAGGAACGCAACACGTTCACGCAGTCGTACGGCTCGAAGGAACTGGACGCCTCGCTGCTGCTCATCCCGCAGATGGGCTTCCTGCCGCCGGACGACAAGCGGGTCATCGGCACCATCGAGGCGATCCAGCGCGAACTGTCCACCCCGGACGGCTTCATCCTGCGCTACCCCACCTCCGGCTCGGACGAGGGCGTGGACGGCCTGCCGGGCGACGAGGGCGCCTTCCTGGCGTGCTCGTTCTGGATGGCCGACGACCTCGCGATGATCGGCCGCGTGGACGAGGCCCGCAAACTCTTCGAGAAGCTGCTGGCCCTCCGCAACGACCTGGGCCTGCTCGCGGAGGAGTGGGACCCGCGCCTCAAGCGCCAGGTCGGCAACTTCCCGCAGGCGTTCAGCCATGTCCCGCTGATCGACACGGCGCTGCGGCTGACGGCTTCGGGGGCGTACGGGGGCTGAGTCCCGGTTGACGTTCGGCTTTTCGTTCGGCGCACGGCCTCCGGGTGTGGCTTCCCGGGGGCCGTCGTCGTCCTCGGTCCGGAGATGGTCCGGGGATGGTCCGGAGATGCTCCCGCGGCGCCCCTGCGGGTACCGTCCGGTCCATGAACAGCACTTTCGCCGGGCCCGGCAGCGAAGGCGCCGGGATCACCGTGCGGCGCGCCCTGGAGCTGCCCGGGCTGCGCGGCGGGCTGCCGGAGGTGCTGGCCGGGGCCGACCGGCTGGAGCGGACCGTGCGCTGGGTGCACGCGGGCGAGGTGCCGAACATCGCCTCGCTGCTCAAGGGCGGCGAACTGCTGCTGACCACGGGCTACGGCCTGGGCACCCGCCCCGCCGACCAGCGGGCGTTCGTGCGCACGCTGGCCGAGCGCGGCATCGCGGCCCTCGTCGTGGAGCTGGGCCCGCGCTTCACCCGGCTGCCGGCGACCCTGGTGGAGACCGCCCGCACCGCCGGGCTCCCGCTGGTCCAGCTGCACCGTGAAGTGCCGTTCGTGGCGGTCACGGAGGAGATCCACACCGAGATCGTCAACGGCCACTACGCGCTCCTCCAGCGCGCCGAGGAGGTGCACCGCCGCTGCACCGAGGCGCTGCTGGGCGGCGGTGGCATCCCGCAGGTGCTCGGCGTCCTGGCGGGCTTCAGCGGCAACCCGGTCTTCCTGGAGACCCCGGACGGGCAACTGTTGTACGCGGCCGGGGCGAGCCCCGGGGACCCGGACCCGCTCCAGGTGTGGGAGGGGCTGCGCGACCGGCACCAGGACAGCCCGCCGGCCGGCACGGCGATCGTGGACGTCCCCGGCGGCGTCCCCGGCACCGGCTCCGTACGGGCCCGGCTGGTGCTCCTGCCGGTCGCCGCCCCGCTCGCCCCGGTGCACCGGATGGCCGCCGAGCGGGCCGCGGGCGTCCTCGCGGTGGTGCTGATGCAGGCCCGGCAGGAGGAGGAACTGGCGGCGCGCGGGCGCGGCGACTTCCTCACCGACCTCGCCGAGGGCCGCGTCACCGCGGACGACGCGCCCGCGCAGGCGCGCGTGCTCGGCTTCAAGCCGGGCACGGGACCGCTCCTGCCGGTGGTCATGCGCCTGCCCGACGGCCTCTCTCCCACCGGCGGCGGCTGGGCGGTGCTGGCCCGCGCGGTGGCCGAGGAACTGGCCGCGGTGGGCGTGCCGGTGCTGCTGGGCGTACGCCCGGTCGAGGGCCGGGTGCCGCTGCTGCTGGGCCTGCGCTCGGAGGCGGAGCGCCCGGCGGTCGCCGACCGGGTCGCGGCGGCCCTGCGGGCCGGGGTGGAGCGCGCGGGCATGGTCCGCCCGGGGGCCCCGCCGCCGGTCGTGGTGGTCGCCGTCGCGGGCGGCTGGGCGGCGGCCTCGGCGGGCCTGCGACACGCGGCGGAGACCGCGACCGCGGCACAGGGCCTGCCCCCGCTCCCCTGGTACGACGCCCGCCGTCTGGACATCGACCTGCTGCTGTGGCGGCTGCGCGACCACCCGGACCTGGCGGCCTTCGTGGACCGCGCGGTCGGTCCGCTGCGCGACCACGACCTGCGCTCCCGCCCGCCGCTGCTGCCCACCCTGGAGACGTACCTCGCGCATGCGGGCCGCAAGGCGGAGACCGCGCGCGAACTGCACCTCAACCGCCAGACGCTCTACAACCGCCTCGCGAGGATCGGCGAGTTGCTCGGCACCGACCTCGACGACCCGCAGACGGTACTGGCGTTGAGCCTGGCGCTACGGGCACGGCGGCACGTGTCGTAAGCCGGAAAAATCAGGTGAACGGCCAGGGCTGTGTGAACTCGTCGTACACGCTGAGGACTTGGGCCACGGTCTCGTCCTCGCTCGGCCAGGTCGCCGCCTGCCGCAGGCCCCGCTCCCGCAGCGCATCGCGGTGCGCGGGGTCGTCCAGGAGCCGTACGACGGCGGCGGAGAGGGCCTCCGGGTCGCCGTAGGGGACGAGTTCGGCGGCGTCGCCGACCAGTTCGCGCATGCCGCCCACATCGGTGGCGACGAGCGGCACGCGCGCGTGGAGGGCCTCCTGGGCGAGCAGCGAACGCGATTCCCAACTGCTGGGCAGGACGGCGAGATCGGCCGCCGCGAGCAGTTCGCCGACGTCGTCGCGGCGCCCGGCCAGGCGGACGGGCAGCCCCTCGTCCTCGATACGGCGCTGCAACTCGCCGCGCAGCGGCCCCTCCCCCGCGATCACGAGCAGCGGCACCGGCACGAGACGGCGCCACGCGCGCGCGGCGTCGAGCAGGACGTCGTAGCCGCGGTGCCGCTCCAGGGAGCCGACCGCGACGAGCAACGGCCGGTCGGTGGCGCCCAGTTCGGCCCGGGTCTTCAGCCGCAGCCGCTCGCAGTCGTCGAACGGGGTTTCGGAGGGGGAACGCGACCCCGGCAGGGCGACGGCGGCCAGCCGGGCGTCCCGGGCGCCGCGGCGGCGGGCGCGGTCGACGAGGTCGGAGGAGGTGCCGAGCACGACGGCGGCGGCCCTGGAGACCCGCCGTTCGAGGAGGCGCTGGAGGTGGGCACGGGCGCCCTCGACGTGCGTACGGGTGTGCCAGGTGACGATCAGCGGCACGCGGCGCCCGCTGAGCGCCAGGGAGGCACGCAGGGCCGCGTGCAGCCCGTGCGCGTGGACGAGGTCGGCGTCCGCGCAGGCGGTGCGCAGGGCGCCCACCGAGCCGGGGTCGGCGCAGCGGGGCACGGGCACGTACCCGGCGCCGATTCCGGTGAACGCGTACGTCTGTTCGGCCTCCAGCGGGGCGCACACCGTCACGCGCACGCCCCGGGCGACCAGCCCCGAGGCCAGCGACCGCACATGCGCGCTGCTGCCCGCACTGCCGCCGCCGAGCACCTGCACGGTGTGCAGCGACGACTGGCCGTGCGGTGAGTGGCTGCTCACGAGGCTCACGTGGCCGGGGCTCCTGGTTCGGCGACGGACGGTCACGAAGAAACGTACAGAGAACGTACAGAAAGATCGCACAGCGGGGTGTACCGCGCGAGGCGCCCACGGGTTCGAGAACGCACCCTCAAGGATGCCAGGGCGTACAGGTGTTGCGGCACCGACGGCCACACGGGCCCACGGCGAACCGGGCGGTCACCGGTCGACCCCGGTGAACTCCGGCGGACACAGTCACCCACACGAGTGAGGGGACGGGTCCCCGGGTCCGCCCCCGGCCGGGCCCCGCCGCGCAGCGGGCGACCCCTCGCGACCCGCCCACTCTACGGCGACGGCACACCCGGGGAACCCGGCGCACGGGAGCGCGGGGCGCGTACCGTGGCTGCGCGGCGCACGTACGACGATCGACGCACCCGCGTGTGCGCCGGGCGCACCACACGCCCCTCACACATCACACGTACAGGCCCGGGGCCCCGGCTACAGATCGCCCCGCGCCGAGGCCAGCAGCTCCTCCGCGTGCGCCCGTGCCGTCTCCGAGTCCTCCTGGCCGGCCAGCATCCGGGACAGCTCGCGGACGCGCTCCTCGCCCTCCAGGACCTTCACCCCGGACCGGGTCACCGATCCGTCGTTGGTCTTCTCCACCAGCAACTGCCGGTCGGCGAAGGCGGCCACCTGCGGCAGGTGCGTGACGACGACGACCTGCGCGCTCTTGGCGAGCTTCGCGAGCCGCCGCCCGATCTCGACCGCCGCCTTGCCGCCGACACCGGCGTCGACCTCGTCGAAGAGGTATGTCGGCACGGGGTCGGTGCCCGCGAAGACGACCTCCACGGCCAGCATGACGCGCGAGAGTTCACCGCCGGAGGCGCCCTTGGCGATGGGCCGCGGCGGCGCCCCCGGGTGCGGGGCGAGCAGCAGTTCGACCTCGTCGACACCGGAGGGCCCGTACGCGACCGTACGCCCGCCGACCTCGACGCCCTCGGGGTCCTCGGTCTGGCGCAGTTCGAACGACACGCGCGCGTGGGGCATGGCCAGCGAGGCCAGCTCCGCGGTCACGGCGGCGGCGAACCGTTCGGCGGCCTCCGTCCGGGCGTCCGTCAACGCCTGGGCGAGGCCGCCCAGTTCGGCCCGCAGCGCGTCCCGCTCGGCGGTCAGCTCGCCGATCCGCTCGTCGTCGCCGTCCAGTTCGGTCAGGCGCGCGGCGCTCTCCTCGGCCCAGGCCAGGACGGAGGCCACATCGGAGCCGTACTTGCGGGTGAGGGCGGTCAGCGCGGCCCGGCGCTCCTCGACGGCGCCCAGCCGCAGCGGATCGGCGTCGAGGTCGTCGGCGTACCCGGCGAGTTCACCGGCCACGTCGCCGAGCAGGATCGCGATCTCGCCGATCCGCCCGGCAAGCGCGCCGAGGTCCGCGTCGTGCGACCGTACGGACTCCAGGGCCCGGTGGGCGCCCGCGACGAGCGTGGCCGCGTCGATGCCCTCGGGGTCCTCGGGGTTGCCCGCGAGCGCGGCGTGCGCGACCGTCGCGGCGGAGGCGAGCGCCTCCGCGTGGCCCAGCCGCTCGGCCTCGGCCGCCAGTTCGACGTCCTCACCGGCGCGCGGTTCCACGGCGGCGATCTCGTCGAGGCCGAAGCGCAACAGGTCGGCTTCCTGGGCGCGTTCACGCGCGCGCGTGGTGATTTCTTCCAGCTCGGAAGAAATCACCCGGACCCGCCGGTACGCCTCCGCGTACTTGGTGAGCGGCACGGCCACCGCGTCCCCGGCGTACCGGTCGAGCGCCCCCCGCTGCCGGGAGAGTTTCAGCAGCCCCTGCTGGTCGGTCTGCCCGTGCACGGCGACCAGTTCGTCGGCCAGTTCGGCGAGCACCCCCACCGGCACGGACCGCCCGCCCAGGTGCGCCCGGGAGCGCCCCTCGGCGGAAACGGTACGGCTGATGAGCAGCGCCCCGTCGTCGAGTTCGGCCCCGGCCTCCTCGGCCCGCAGGGCGGCGGAGGCGTCCGCGGACATGGAGATCCGCCCCTCCACGACCGCGTTCTTCGCACCGATCCGCACCAGCGCCGGGTCCGCACGCCCCCCGAGCAGCAGCCCGAGACTGGTGACCACCATGGTCTTGCCCGCACCCGTCTCACCGGTCACAGCGGTGAATCCGGGCGACAGTTCGACGACAGCGTCGTCGATGACTCCGAGCGACCGTATGCGCATCTCCTCCAACACGGACACGACCATACGAGGTCGGGGGGGGGGTCGGCGACCCCCCCCCCCCCGCCGATACGAAGCCGCAGGTGGACGGAAGCACACAGGGCGCCCATTTCACCCAGGGGGGTGGCGCCTTACCAGGGGCGCGAGGAACTGCGCGACAAGCCACGGACAGGCCCGCAGCCGACAACGCACAGAACCCCCACCCCCTTAGTGCCTGGCCCCCCGCCACCCAGAAACAGGCAGAGCAAACTTGGCGACGAGCCGATCCGTGAACGAAGCATGGTGCAACCGAGCAAGCCGCACCGGCACAGCCCCCTTCCGCACCTCCACCCGCGCCCCCGGCGGCAGTTCGACGGTCCGCCGCCCGTCGCACCACAACACCCCCGGCGGAATATGCGGCAGCACCTCCACCGCGAGCACCGAGTTCGGCGAGGTCACCAACGGCTTGGCGAACAGCGCGTGCGCACTGATCGGCACCATCAGCAGCGCCTCGACCTCGGGCCACACCACAGGCCCACCCGCGGAGAACGCATACGCCGTGGACCCGGTAGGAGTCGACAGAACGATCCCGTCACACCCGAAGCCGGTGACGGGCCGCCCGTCGATCTCCAGCACGACCTCCAGCAGCTTCTCCGCGGAGACCTTCTGCACGGCGGCCTCGTTCAGCGCCCAGTCGGTGTGCACGATGTCCCCGTTGCGGTGCACGACGACGTCGACGGTCATCCGCTCCTCGACCTCGTACGACTTGGTCACCACCCGGTCCACGACCCGGTCGAGGTCGTCGCGCTCGGCCTCCGCGAGGAACCCGACGCTGCCGAGGTTGACGCCGAGCATCGGCACCCCGGAGGCGCGGGCGAACTCGGCGCCCCGCAACAGCGTCCCGTCACCGCCGAGGACGATGAGCAGCTCGCACCCGTCGAGGCACTGCGGGGTGGCCTCCTTGACCAGCTGCACGCTGTCGGGCACCGGGATGTCGGCCGCCTCGGCCTCCAGGACGCGCACCCCGATCCCGTGGTGCAGCAGCCCCTTCACGACGAGTTCGGCGCTGCGGATCGCCGCGGGCCGCCCGGTGTGGGTCAGCAGGAAAACAGTTCGAGCTCGGTTCTGGGTCAACGCGGCCCCTCCGCCACTGCACGGTCGACGTCGGCCGGGTCCAGCGCGGGTGCCCCGGCTCGCAGCCACAGAAAGTACTCGACATTGCCCGAGG
Source organism: Actinobacteria bacterium OK074 (assembly GCA_001298575.1). Taxonomy (GTDB): domain Bacteria; phylum Actinomycetota; class Actinomycetes; order Streptomycetales; family Streptomycetaceae; genus Streptomyces. The sequence goes on along the minus strand of LJCV01000018.1, from coordinate 9,816 downwards.
GCCCGGGCAGCGGACTGGCCGTCACGCCCTTCACCCCGAGCCCCAGTTCCCCGGCCCGCGCGGCGACCCCGCGCACGGCCTCGGCCCGCAACTGCGGGCTGCGTACGACACCTCCACTGCCCAGCCGTTCCTTCCCCACCTCGAACTGTGGTTTGACCATCATGACCAGATCGGCGTCCGGCCGCACACACCCCACCAGGGCGGGCAGCACCAGGCCGAGCGGGATGAAGGACAGATCCCCCACGACAAGATCCACTGGCTCCCCATCGATCGCTTCGAGCGTCAACTCGCGTACGTTCGTACGGTCCTTGACGGTGACGCGTTCATCACTCTGCAGAGACCACGCAAGTTGTCCGTACCCGACATCCACGGCGACGACCCCCGCGGCCCCCGCGCGCAGCAGCACATCGGTGAATCCGCCGGTGGAGGCACCGGCGTCCAGCGCCCGCCGCCCGGCGACGACGAGCCCCTGCGGCACGAACACCTCAAGGGCGCCCGCGAGCTTGTGCCCGCCGCGGGAGACGTAGTCGGGATCGCCGTCGTCGACCGTCACGACGATGGCCGCGGCGGTCTCCACCTGGGTGGCGGGCTTGGTCGCGACGGCCTTGCCGACGCTGACCCGCCCGGCGGCGATCAGCTGGCTCGCGTGCTCGCGCGAGCGGGCGAGCTTGCGGCGCACCAACTCGGCGTCGAGCCGGCGTCGTGCCACTCCTGCCACGTTCGGTTCAGCTCCTATCGCTGTACGACGACGGGGGCGCCGGAGGTCCCGGGCGGGCGTCGAGCGCGGTGAGCGCGTCGCGCAGCCCCCGGTGTACATCCTCGTACACCTCGACGTGGCCGTCGGTCGCGAGGTGGTCGGCATCGGCGAGACGCGCGAGCCGGGCGTCGACCTCGGGGTTGCCCGTAGGGGTGTGGGGGACGTTCAGCGGCGCGGGCCCGGCGGGGTCGTACGCGTCGGCCGTGTCGGCTGCCTCGGTTACGGCGGTGACCTCGGCCTCCGGCACGGGCACGGCCGGCACAGAGTCGTTCATGCCCCGACGCTACCGCGAAGGGCTGCGGTACCGTCGATCACGATGGCGACGATCGATGAGTGCCGCCGCGCACTCGACAAGCTCTCCGACAACCTGACGGGCGCCGACGGCGACGTACGCGAGGCCGCGGCCCTGGACCGCTCGCTGAGCTGCCGCATCACGGACCTGGACATCACGTTCGTGGGCCGGCTGCGGGGCGGCCGGATCGAGGTCACGGACACCGTGCAGGGCCCGCCCCCGGAGCGGGCCCAGATCCGCCTCACCATGGCGGGCGACGACCTGGTCTCCCTGGTCGACGGCGAACTGAACTTCGCCAAGGCGTGGGGGTCGGGGAGGGTACGGCTGGAGGCGGGGCTGAGGGACCTGTTCCGCCTCCGCAAGCTGCTCTGACTGCTCCGCCCCGGCTCAGGCCCCCTCCGCCACCGCCCCTACGGCTTCCCCCTGGGGCTTGGCGGACACCGCCCGCCCCTTGCGCGCGGCCGGCACCACCAGCGGCGTCCCCGTCTCCGGGTCGTCGATCACCTGACAGCGGAGCCCGAACACCCGTTCCACCAGATCCCCGGTGACGACGTCCTTCGGCGCCCCCTGCGCGACGATCTGCCCGTCCCGCAGTGCGATGAGATGCGTGGCGTACCGGGCCGCGTGGTTGAGGTCGTGCAGCACGGCCACCAGGGTCCGCCCCTGCTCCTCGTGCAGCTCGGCGCAGAGGTCGAGCACGTCGATCTGGTGCTGGATGTCCAGATACGTCGTCGGCTCGTCGAGCAGCAGCAACGGCGTCTCCTGGGCCAGCGCCATCGCGATCCACACCCGCTGCCGCTGGCCGCCGGAGAGTTCGTCGACGTACCGGTCGGCGAGGTCGGCGACCCCGGTCCGCTCCATGGCCTCCCGCACGACCCGCTCGTCCTGCGTGGACCACTGCCGCAGCAGCCCCTGGTGCGGGTAGCGGCCCCGGCCGACCAGGTCCCCGACCGTGATCCCGTCGGGCGCGATCGACGACTGCGGCAGCAGCCCCAGCGTCCGCGCGACCTTCTTCGCGGGCATCGACTGGATGACCTGCCCGTCGAGCAGCACCCGCCCCTGGGACGGCTTGAGCATCCGCGACAGCGCGCGCAGCAGCGTGGACTTGCCGCAGGCGTTCGGGCCGACGATCACGGTGAAGGAGTTGTCGGGTATCTCCACCGACAACTGTTCGGCGATCACCCGCTGGTCGTAGGCGAGGGTGACGTTCTCGGCGGAGAGACGGTTCACGGTGCTCCTTTTCTCGTTGTTCTCGGCACGGCTCATATCCGGCCCGCCCTGCGCTCGCTCACCAGGAGCCATAGCAGGTAGAGCCCGCCGAGCACCCCGGTGACGACGCCGACGGGCAACTGCTCGGCGCCGAAGACCCGTTGGGAGACCAGGTCGGCGACGACCAGCAGGGTCGCGCCCATGCACATGGAGGCGGTGAGGTTGGGCCCCGGCGACCGGGTCAGCCGCCGGGCGAGCTGCGGCGAGGTCAGGGCCACGAACCCGACCGGCCCGGCGGCGGCGGTCGCGGCCGCGGTCAGCAGCACGGCCGCCAGCAGCATCAGCAGCCGTACGCGCTCGACGCGCACCCCGAGGGCGTACGACACGTCGTCGCCCATCTCCATCGTGCGCAGCCCGCGCGCGTTGCCGAGGGCCGGCGGCACCAGGACGGCGCAGCAGGCCAGCAGCGGCCAGACCTGCTCCCAGCCGCGGCCGTCGAGCGACCCGGTCATCCACACGACCGCGCGGGCCGCGTCGACGATGTCCGCCTTCGTCAGCAGATAACCGTTCAGGGCGGTGACGACGGCACAGACCCCGATGCCGACCAGGACGAGCCGGTAGCCGTGCACGCCCCGCCGCCAGGCGAGCAGGTAGACGGCGAGCCCGGTGGCGAGACCGCCGACGAGCGCGCCGAGGGCGACCTGGGCGGCGCTCCCGGAGAACAGCACGATCATCACGAGCGCCCCGGCGGTCGCCCCCTGGCCGAGGCCGAGCACGTCCGGGCTGGCCAGCGGGTTGCGGGCGATGGCCTGGAACAGCGCGCCGCCGAGCCCGAGCGAGGCCCCGACCAGCAGCCCGACCAGCAGCCGTGGCAGCCGCAGTTCCCGGACGATGAACTCCTGGCCGGCGCTGCCACCGCCGAACAGCGTCCTGACGACGTCGGCGGCCGGGATCGGGAAGTCCCCGGTGCCGATCAGCACCACCCCCGCGGCGAACGCGGCCACGAGCAGGACGACGACCACGAGGAAGGCCCGCGCGTCGACCCGGACGGAGAACCCGCCGGGGGTGCGCAGGGCGGGGGTACGGCCGGCACGGTCGAGGGTGGTCTTCACAGCTGCGCCGTCCTCCGCCGTCGTACCAGAAAGATGAAGACGGGCCCGCCGACGACCGCGGTGACGATCCCGACCTGCAACTCCGCGGGCCGCACGATCAGCCGCCCGACCACGTCCGCGCCGAGCAGCAGCACGGGCGACAGGACGGTCGCGTACGGCAGGATCCAGCGCAGGTCGGGGCCGGTGAAGGAGCGCACGGCGTGCGGGACCATCAGCCCGACGAACACGATCGGCCCGCAGGCCGCGGTCGCCGCCCCGCACAGCAGCGTGGCGGCGGCCATGGCCAGCACGCGCGTACGGTTCAGGTGCGCGCCGAGGGCACGGGCGGTGTCGTCGCCCATCTCCAGGGCATTGAGCGGCCGGGCCAGACAGAGCGCGAGGACGGTACCGGCGAGGAGGAACGGCAGCACCTGGGCGATGGTTCCCCAGGTGGCCGAGGACAGTGAACCCACCGTCCAGAAGCGCATCCTGGCCAGTGCCGCGTCGTCCATGATCATCACGGCCTGGAGATAGCCGCTGAGGGCCGCGGTGATCGCCGTACCGGCGAGCGCGAGCCGCACCGGGGTCGCGGCCCGGCTGCCGCCGAGGAACCAGACCAGCGCCCCGACCACGGCGGCGCCGCCGAACGCGAACCACACATAACCGGTGAGCGAGGTGACGCCGAAGAAAGTGATGGCCGTGACGACGGCGGCGGACGCACCCGCGTTGATCCCGAGCAGCCCCGGGTCGGCCAGCGGATTGCGGGTCAGCGCCTGGAGCACGGCCCCCGACAGCCCGAGGGCGGCACCGGCCAGCAGCCCGAGGACGGTACGCGACAGCCGCTCGCCGACCACCGCGTCGGCGTAGGTCCCCGTGTCGTGGAACAGCCCGTGCCACACCTGGTCGACGGGCAGCGCCTTCGCCCCGATCGCGATGCTCGCCACCGCCACGATCCCCAGCACGCCGAGGGCCACGAAGAGCCCAACGACCCGCGCGGCCCGGCGGGTTGAGGGCTCGGCGGCGGCCTTCGCGCGCGCTTCGGGAGGACTGTCAACCAACACGGGGGTTAGGTTAGCCTACCCTCCTGTCACAGTCGGCTCCCGGTAAGGCTCACCAGGGCTTTCACGGCGCGGGAGTTGTTACGCCCCCAGGGGATTTCACGGCACCGACAACGGCACCGACAACGGCACCGACAGCATCGAACGGGCCACCCCCGTCGCAGCCACCGTCACAACCCCAGCCGGGCCAGCGCCTTGCCCCCGTCCAGCTCGCACGCCCCCTCCCCCGCCGCCGTCCAGGCCGCCGCGCACAACGCCCGCAACCCGTCGAGGACTTCACCCTCGCCCGCCAGCTCCAGCCGGTCCGGGCCCGCACTCGCCGTCCAGCCTCCGCAGTGGAAGCCGGCACCGGTGGCGGTCACCTCCGGCTGGCCGGTCAGCAGCCCGCGCAGGTCGGCGTCGACGTACGTCGGCCGGTGCTGCGGCGGCGCGGCCAGCAGTTGGGCGCCGTCCGTCACTCCGGTCAGGACGAGCAGCGAGTCGACCTCGCCGTTGAACGCGCCCTCGATGTCCGTGTCCAGCCGGTCGCCGACCACCAGCGGCCGTTCGGCGCCGGTCCGCAGGATGGTCTCGCGGTGCATCGGCGGCAGCGGCTTGCCCGCCACCTGCGGCTCGGCCCCGGTGGCGATCCGCACGACCTCCACCGCCGCGCCGTTGCCCGGCCCGATGCCGCGCGCGCCCGGGATCGTCAGGTCGGTGTTGGACGCGAACCACGGCACCCCGCGCGCAATCGCGTAACACGCCTCCGCGAACCGCCCCCAGGCCATCTCGGGCCCGCCGTACCCCTGGACGACCGCCACGGGACCGTCGTCGGCCGACTCGACGGGCTCAAGCCCGCGCTCCCGCAGCGCGACCCGCAGCCCCTCCCCGCCGATCACCAGCACGCGCGCGCCCTTCGGCACCTGCTCACTGATCAGCCGGGCCGCGGCCTGCGCCGAGGTGATGACGTCCGCCGCCCCCGTCGGTATCCCCAGCGCCGTCAGATGCGCGGCCACCGTGTCGGGCGTCCGCAGCGCGTTGTTGGTGACGTAGGCCAGCCGCATGCCCCCCACGCGCGCGGTGCCGAGCGACTCGACGGCATGCGCAATCGCGCTCCCGCCCGCGTACACCACCCCGTCCAGATCGAGCAGCGCCGTGTCGTACGCCTCGCCCAAGGGCAGTGCGCTGCCCGCGGGGCGCGTCCTGGCGGTCTGGCTCATAACGCATCGCTCCTCATCCGATCCTTTCCCCGATCATGCCCCATGGCACTGACACACTTACGATGCATCAATGAACACCGCAGGTCCCGGGGACGTACCGACCGCCATGGGAGCACACCAGGGCCTCGAACTGACGCCTTTCCGCGGACTGCGCTACGACGCCGACCGGGTCGGCAGCCTCGCCGCGGTCACCTCCCCGCCGTACGACGTCGTCGTACGCCCCGACGGCCTGCTCCACCTCGAATCGGCCGACCCGCACAACATCGTCCGCCTGATACTCCCGCAGGCCGGCACCTCCGCGGCGCGCACCGAACAGGCCGCGAAAACCCTGCGCAGCTGGCTCTCGGAGGGCATCCTCACCCCCGACGCCGAGCCCGGCCTGTACATCTACGAGCAGCGCGACGACGCCCTGGTCCAGCGCGGCGTGATCGGCGCCCTGCGGCTGTCGGAACCCGCGGACGGCGTGGTCCTCCCGCACGAGGACGTCATGCCGCACGTGATCGCGGACCGCGCGTCCCTGATGCGCGCGACCTCCGCCAACCTCGAACCCCTCCTGCTGACCTACCGGGGCAACGGCTCCACGACCGGCACGGCAGCCGTCGTGGAACGCACGGCCGCCCGCCCCCCGCTGCTGCACACCACCACCGACGACGGCTTCGAGCACCGGCTGTGGGCGGTCACCGACCCCGCCGATCTGGCCGAAATCCAGACAGATCTGGCCGGTCACCAGGCCCTGATCGCCGACGGCCACCACCGCTGGGCGACGTACCTGCGTCTACGCGCGGAGCATCCCTCGCCGAGCGCCTGGGACTACGGCCTGGTCCTCCTCGTCGACACGGCCCGCTACCCGCTGCGCGTCCGCCCCATCCACCGCCTCCTCCACCGTTTCCCGCCCGCCACCGCCCTGGCCGCGCTGACGGACCAGTTCCGGGTACGACACCTACAGGTCCCCCTGACAGAGGCCCTGACGGCCCTGGCCGGGGCGGCGGCCGAGGGCAACGCCTTCCTCCTGGCGGGCGACGGCTCCTTCCACCTCGTCGACCGCCCGTCCCCGGACCTGCTGGCCCGTACGGTGCCGCCCGAGCACCCCGAGGCATGGCGGACCCTGGACGCGACGGTCCTGCACGCCACCCTCCTGGCCCACGTCTGGGGCATCCCCGAGGACTCCCCCGAGCACGTCGCGTACATCCACGACACGGCCGCGACGGTCGAGAAGGCGGAACGCGACGGCGGCACGGCCGTCCTGCTCCACCCGGTCCGCGAGGAGGTCGTCCGCGAACTGGCCCTCCAGGGCGTGACGATGCCGCGCAAGTCGACGTCGTTCGGCCCCAAACCGGCGTCGGGGCTGGTGCTGCGGACGCTGGAGGTCTGAAAACGGAAGTGGGGCGGGCCCCTTAAGGGATCCCGCCCCACTCACCTAGTTGCCGGAAACGCGCCTGTCAGTCCTTGTCGGACACGACGGGGGCGGTGTTGGTGGCCGTGTCTGTGCCGGTGCGAGGCTCATCGTCGTCCTCGTCATCGTCGTCCACGCTGGTTTCGGCGTCGACAACGACTTCGTCGTCGTCCTCGTCGTCCTCATCGAGATCCAGCTCGACATCGGGCTCGGCATCGGTATCGACGTCTGCCTCGGCCTCGTCGCCGGCGTCGTCGCCGGCCTCATCGTCACCGAGGGCATCGACGAACTCGACGCCGTCCAGCTCGGCGAGCCGGTCGGACGCGTCCGTGCTGCCGTCCTTGTCACCCTCGACGGCCTTGGCGAACCACTCACGCGCCTCGCCCTCGCGCCCGGCGGCGAGCAGGGCGTCCGCGTACGCGTAACGCAGCCGCGCGGTCCACGGCTGTACGGAACCGGAGGCCAGCTCGGGGCTCTGGAGCGTGACGATGGCGGCGTCCAGCTGCCCCATGTCCCGCCGGGCACCCGCCGCGACGAGCCGCATCTCGACCTGCCCGGCCTTGTCGAGCTTGTGCACCTCGGGCGCCCCGGCCATGTCGAGGGCCTTCTCGGGCCGCCCGAGACCGCGCTCGCAGTCGGCCATCACGGGCCACAGGTCGACGTTCCCGGTCATCCGGCGGGCGGCGCGGAACTCGGCGAGGCCCTCGCTGAACTTCTGGTTGGCGTACGCGGCGAAGCCGGCCGCCTCCCGCACGGCGGCGACACGCGAGGCCAGCCGCAGGGCGATCCGGGAGTAGGCGTACGCCCCCTCCGGGTCCTCGTCGATGAGCCGGGCGACCATCACCAGGTTCCTGGCGACGTCGTCGGCGAGCGTCTTCGGCAGGGACAGCAACTCCTGCCGTACGTCCTTGTCGATCTCCTCGCCGGTGACGTCCTCCGGGATGGGCAGCCGCTTGATCGGCTCGCGGTCACGGTCCCGCCCGTCGCGGTACCCGCCGCCACCGCCCCGGCTGTCGTCCCGCCGGAAGCCGGCGGGGCGGTCGTCCCGCCCACGGAACCCACCGGGACGGCCACCGCGGTCGTCGCGCCGGGGGCCGTGGCTCCGGTCGTCCCGGCCACGGTCGCCACGGTTGTCATCACGTCGGAAACCACCGCGATCACCGCGGCTGTCGTCCCGACGGAAGCCACCGCGGTCGTCACGGTTGTCATCGCGACGGAAACCGCCGCGGTCGTCCCGGCCACCGCCGAAGTCACGACGGTCACCACGGTGGTCGGGACGGCTGGCAGGGCGGCTGTCACTGCGGTTGTCACTGCGGTTGTCGTCCCGGCGGAACCCACCACGATCGTCACCACGACGATCATCGCGACGCTCGTCACGGCGATCATCCCGCCGGAAGGCGGGCCGGTCGTCCCGCCCGGCGAAACCGCCACGGTCACCACGGTGGGCACCACGGTTGTCGTCGCGGCGGTCGTCGCGCCGGAATCCGCCCCGGTCGTCACGGCGTTCGCCCCGGTTGTCGTCCCGCCGGAAGCCACCGCGGTCGTCCCGGCCACCGCCGAAGTCACGACGGTCACCACGGTGGTCGGGACGGCTGGCAGGGCGACTGTCACCACGATTGTCACTGCGGTTGTCATCCCGGCGGAACCCACCACGATCGTCATCACGACGATCGTCCCGGCGGTCGTCACGACGGAACGGCGGACGCCCACCGCGATCACCACGGTCGTCCCGACGCTCGAACCCGCGGTCGTCCCGACGCTCATGCCCACGATCGTCACGACGGTCGTCGCGCCGGTCATCACGGCGGAAGGGAGGCCGGTCACCGTCCCGACGGGGACCACGGTCACCGCGGTCACGATCGCCACGGAACCCGCCGTCACGGTTGTCGTCCCGGCGGAAACCCCTGTTGTCCTGGTTGTCGTCCCGACGGAAGCCACGGTCACGGCCCCCGTCCCGGTCGTCCCGACGCGGCCCGACCGGACGGTCGTCACGCCGGTACGGGGCAGACGTGCCGGAGCGCTCGTCGCGCCGGAACCCGCCACCGGTGCCGGGACGGTCGTCGCGCCGGAACCCTCCCGAACGATCGTCGCGCCGGAACGGCGGACGTCCACCCCGGTCGGCGCCCCGGTCGGCGCCCCGGTCACCGTCACGCCGGTCGTCACGTCGGCCGAACGCGGGCCGGCCATCGGTACGACCGCCGGAACGGCTGTCCGACCGGCTGTCGGAACGACCACCGGCATAGCCACCGCCGCCAACGCGGTTGCCGGAACTCCGGTCGCTGCTACGGCTGTCGTCGCGGCGGAAGCCACCACGATCGCCGCTCCCACCACGGTCGTTGTCGCGGCGCGGGCCCCCGCGGTACCCGCCGCGGTCACCCCGGTCACCACTGTCCCGGCGTCGCTGGTCGCGCTCCGGTCGCTCGTCGGGAGAGTTGGTGGACATGGGGGAACTCCTGTCTTCGGTACCGCAAGTCATTCTCGCGCAGCCGGGCATCCGGCGCGCTCCGGAAAGCAAAAAAGGACCTTTGGGTCCCAGCTATTCGCTGGGACCCAAAGGTCCTCCAAAGATTGTTCGGCGGCGTCCTACTCTCCCACAGGGTCCCCCCTGCAGTACCATCGGCGCTGTAAGGCTTAGCTTCCGGGTTCGAAATGTAACCGGGCGTTTCCCCTACGCTATAACCACCGAAACCCTAATAGTTTCGAGCGAACAAGCACACTATTCAATTAAATTGATTGGTTCATGTTCTGCTCAAAGCCGACAACTGTTCGTTGTCTCAGAACTAACACAGTGGACGCGAGCAACTGAGGACAAGCCCT
>LJCV01000017.1 GCA_001298575.1 Actinobacteria bacterium OK074 | reverse complement strand
CCCACCACCGCCGCCGCCGTCGCCTTGCGCACACCCCGGATCGGAATCCGCGTCTCGCGTACGGCGTCGTACGACATGGCGGGGGCGGTGGGGATCAGGGGGGCGGGGGCGGCGGCGACCGCCGGTGCCTTCGCCGCCACGGGTGCGGGCTCCGCCGCCGCGTACACGTCCTCGCGCGTGACCACCCCGTCCGGGCCCGACGGGGTGACCGTCGCCAGGTCCACCCCCAGGTCCTTCGCCAACTTCCGCACGGGCGGCTTCGCCAGCGGACGGGAGGCCGGGGACGGGAGGACCGGGTCGGAGACGGCCGGCTCCGGGGCCTCCGTCACAACCGGCCCGCGCCCGTGCCCGTTCAACTCGCTCTGGACGCCCTGAACACCCTGAACACCCTGGACGCCCTGGATCGCCGTCGCCGCGTACAGCGTGTCCTCGGCAGCGGGCACCGCGGGCACCGCAGCCGCCGCTGGCGCCGCGGGGGACGCACCCGCCCGCCTCGGCCGCCGCTTGGTCGACGACTCCGCCACCCCGTACCCCACGAGCACCGGCTTACGGCCCTCCGCCGCACGCGGTGCCGGAGCCTCCGATGCCGATGCAGATGCCGGAGCCGAGGCTTCCGCCTCACCCCCCGGCTGATCCGCCGGAACGGCTCCGCCATTGACCTCCACCGCGATGATCGCCGTCCCCACGTCCACCGTCGTGCCCTCGGTGAACCGCAGTTCCCGTACGACCCCGTCGTAGGGGATGGGCAGTTCGACGGCCGCCTTCGCCGTCTCGACCTCGCAGACCACCTGGCCGTCGGTGACCGTGTCGCCCGGCTGGACGTACCACTTGAGGATCTCGGCCTCGGTGAGTCCCTCGCCCACGTCGGGCATCTTGAACTCGCGCACCGACGCGCTCACTTCCGTCATCGTCGTCACGACCCTCTCCCTCAGTACGCCAGCGAGCGGTCGACGGCGTCGAGCACCCGGTCCAGGCCCGGTAGGTACTCCTCCTCCAGGCGGGCCGGCGGATACGGGACGTGGTAGCCGCCGACCCGTAGCACCGGGGCCTCCAGGTGGTAGAAGCACCGCTCGGTGATGCGGGCGGCGATCTCCGCGCCCGAGCCGAAGAACACCGGCGCCTCGTGCACCACGACCAGGTGGCGGGTCTTCTCCACCGAGGTCTGGATGGTGTCGAAGTCCAGCGGGGAGACCGAGCGCAGGTCGACGATCTCCAGGGAGCGGCCCTCCTCGGCGGCGGCGTCGGCGACCTCCCGGCAGAGCTTCACCATCGGGCCGTAGGCCACCAGCGTCAGATCCGTGCCCTCGCGCACCACGCGCGCCTTGTGCAGCGGGCCGGGGATCGCCTCTGCGTTGACCTCGGCCTTGTCCCAGTAGCGCCGCTTCGGTTCGAAGAAGATCACCGGGTCGTCGCTCTGGATGGCCTGCTGCATCATCCAGTAGGCGTCCGACGCGTCCGAGGGGGAGACCACCTTCAACCCCGCCACGTGCGCGAACAGCGCCTCGGGGGACTCGCTGTGGTGCTCGACCGCGCCGATCCCGCCGCCGTAGGGGATGCGGACGACCACCGGGAGCTTGACCTTGCCCAGCGAGCGCGCGTGCATCTTCGCGAGCTGGGTGACGATCTGGTCGTAGGCGGGGAAGACGAAGCCGTCGAACTGGATCTCCACGACCGGGCGGTAGCCGCGCAGGGCCAGGCCGATGGCCGTGCCGACGATGCCGGACTCGGCGAGCGGGGTGTCGATGACCCGGTCCTCCCCGAAGTCCTTCTGGAGGCCGTCCGTCACCCGGAAGACGCCGCCGAGCTTGCCGACGTCCTCGCCCATCACCAGGACCTTGGGGTCGGACTCCAGGGCCCTGCGCAGCGATTCGTTGATCGCCTTGGCCAGTGCCATCTTCTCTGCCGCCATGGTCACACCCCCTCCTCATCCGCGAACGACGCCTGGTAGGCGGCGAACTGGGCCCGTTCCTCGTCCACGAGCGCGTGTCCGTCCGCGTACGCGTGCTCGAAGATGGCGAAGCGGTCGGGGTCGGGCATGGCCCGGACCGCTTCACGCACTCGCCTGCCCAACGACTCGCTCTCGGCCTCAAGTTCCGCGAAAAATCCCTCGTCCGCGTGGTTTGAGGCTTCGAGATGGGCGCGCAGCCGCAGGATCGGGTCCCGCGCCTCCCACGCCTCGCGCTCCTCGTCGGCCCGGTACTTGGTCGGGTCGTCCGAGGTGGTGTGGGCGCCCATCCGGTAGGTGTACGCCTCGACCAGCGTGGGCCCCTCGCCCCGGCGCGCCCGCTCCAGCGCCCACTTGGTGACCGCGAGGCAGGCCAGCACGTCGTTGCCGTCGACGCGCACGCCCGGGAAGCCGTAGCCCTGGGCGCGCTGGTAGAGCGGGACGCGGGTCTGCTTCTCGGTGGGTTCGGAGATCGCCCACTGGTTGTTCTGGCAGAAGAACACCACCGGCGCGTTGTAGACCGCGGCGAAGGTGAACGATTCCGCCACGTCGCCCTGGCTGGAGGCGCCGTCCCCGAAGTAGGCGATGACCGCCGAGTCCGCGCCGTCCTTGGCCACGCCCATCGCGTACCCGGTGGCGTGCAGGGTCTGCGCGCCGATGACGATCGTGTACAGGTGGAAGTTGTTGCTGTTCGGGTCCCAGCCGCCGTTGTTGACGCCGCGGAACATGCCGAGCAGGTTGGCCGGGTCCACCCCGCGGCACCAGGCGACGCCGTGCTCGCGGTAGGTCGGGAAGACGTAGTCGTCCGCGCGCGTGGCGCGTCCCGAGCCGATCTGGGCGGCCTCCTGGCCCAGCAGCGACGCCCACAGGCCCAGCTCGCCCTGGCGTTGCAGGGCGGTGGCCTCGGCGTCGAAGCGGCGGGTGAGGACCATGTCGCGGTACAGGCCGCGCAGTTCCTCGGGGGTGATGTCCGCGACGTACGGGTCGTAGTCGGGGTGCGCGACCCTGATGCCCTCGGCGGTCAGCAGCTGGATGAGACCGGGGTCCTGGCCCGCGACCGCGGGCTTCCTCGGGGGGCTCTTTTTCGCGGTCTTCTTTGCCGCCGTTTTCTTGGCGGGCGTCGCAGCCGCCTTCTTGGCGGTCGCCTTCCGCGCGGCAGTGCTCTCCACGCTCACGTGTGCTCCTCCGTCGGTCCGGCACCCGGGGTCGCCGGGTGGCCAGTTACGGTCGTCCCTCGTGTACCCGCGGCACGGGGTGGGTGCGGCGGATGGCGGACGGACGTGACAGGTTGCCCCGGCGAGCGCCCTGCAACAGGCACGTTACCCAGTGGTTCACATTTCTGGGTAACCCCCTCTGACCTGCGATTTTGCTTTGATTTCCAAGTAAATCGCGAAAATCGGGAACACACACAGGTCACAGCCTTGCAGGGGGCCGGAACAACGGCACGTTATCCCGGCCACCCCGAGCGCGGAAAGGGTCCGTCAGAGGGCGGGATCAAGGCAGTCGTGTGACACTTGCGCCGTACAAGAAGAAGGCGGTGAAATGCGGTCAGAAGAGCGGAACATCACGGTTTTCCTTCTCGACGACCACGAGGTCGTACGCCGCGGAGTCCACGAACTCCTCTCCGGCGAGGACGGCATCGAGGTCGTCGGCGAGGCCGGCACGGCGGCGGAGGCGCTCGTGCGCATCCCGGCCCTGCGCCCGGACGTCGCCGTCCTGGACGTCCGCCTCCCGGACGGCAGCGGCGTCGAGGTCTGCCGCGAGATCCGCTCCGAGGACGCCCGCATCAACTGCCTCATGCTCACCTCGTACGCCGACGACGAGGCCCTCTTCGACGCGATCATGGCGGGCGCCTCCGGGTACGTCCTGAAGGCCATCCGAGGCGGCGAGCTGATCGCCGCCGTGCGCGACGTGGCGGCCGGCCGGTCCCTGCTCGACCCGGTGGCCACCGCGCGCGTGCTGGAACGGCTGCGGGACGGCGGCCCCCAGCAGGACGAGCGGCTCGCCTCCCTCACCGACCAGGAGCGCCGCATCCTCGACCTCATCGGCGAGGGCCTCACCAACCGCGCGATCGGCGAACGGCTGCACCTCGCCGAGAAGACGATCAAGAACTACGTATCGAGTTTGCTTTCCAAACTCGGTATGCAGCGACGGTCGCAGGCGGCGGCGTACGTGGCGCGGATGGAGGCGGGGAGCGGCGGGCAGCGATAGCCGTTCTTCTCCCCCGGCCGCCCACTTTCTCTCCGAGAGCAATTTATTCGGGACTTACGTCCCTCGTCTCCGGGGCGGGCGGCCCTGTCGCCGTGAGCATCCGTCACGCAGAGTGGTGTGCATGCCGACCGACGCCCAGCGCGCCGTCGACCTGCTCGACCTGGTCCCCCACGGCCGGATCGCGACCAGCCGACACGCCCTGCCCCTCCTCGCCACCGCCCGGCACGTCGTCGTCAACGGCCGGGTCCTGCTGCGCCTGCACCGCGGCTACGGCTACCACCAGGCGTGCGCCGGCAGCGTGGTGGCGTACGGCGCCGAAGGACCGCGGGAGGCTCCGGAGACCCCGGAGACCCCTGAACGGTGGTCGGTCCAGGTCGTCGGCGTCTGCGAGACCGTCGAGCCGAGCAGCAGCGAACTCGCGCTGTTCGGCCCCGCCCCGCGCCACGCGGACGGCGCGCCCTTCGAGCCGGTCTACCTGCGCCTGACGCCCAGCTTCGCGACCGTCCACATCACCGACGACCACACCGGGTGACGTTCCGGCACCCGCGCGGCCGTTCGGAACACCGGATCGGCCCCGGACCGGCCCCGGACCGGCCCCGGATCAAGGGCGCCGGTTCAGAAGGCCGGAGTCCTTCAACCGCCGGTCAGGCCGGCCACCGTGTCGCCCGTGCCGCCGGCGTCCGTCCCGCCGTCCGTGGCCGTCGGGTCGGTCTGGTCGCCGCCGCCGTCACCCGTCGAACCGTCCGTCGGCGTCGTCTCCGTGGGCGTCGTCGCGGCCGTCGTCGGCTCGCTGGACGGCGTCGTCGGCGTCGTGTCCGTCGGCTCGCTGTAGGTCGGGGTCGGCGAATACGACGGGGTGTACTGGGAGGAACCGGTGCTGGTGTCCTCCGTGCTCTGGTCCGTCGCCTCGTCGCTCGGCGTCGCGCTGGAGTCGTCCTCGGTGCTGGACTGCGAGGTCGTCGGCGACTGCGTCGTACCGGCCCCGCCGCTGCCGTTGCCGCCGCTGTTCAGGGCCAGCGCGACACCCGCCGCGATGGCGATGATCGCGAGGACCGCGAGGATCCACAGCTTGCCGCGGCCGCTGCCGTGGTTGCCGTGCCCCTCGAAACCGCCGTCGTCGCCGTCGCCGTACTGCGGCAGGATCGGCTGCGGGATCTGCGTCGTGCCCGCGCCGCCCGGGTGCTGCATCATCGTCGTGCCGGCCGCGCCCATGACGGCGGTGTGCCGGCCGTCCTGCACGGCGACGGGCCCGGTGTTCCAGGTGCCGGTGTGGCCGCCCTGGTCGTAGAGCATCTGCAGGCCGTACTGGACCAGCCCGCGCATCTCCTCGGCCGTCTGGAACCGGTCGTCGGGGTCCTTGGCGAGCGAGCGCATCACCAGGCCGTCCAGCTCCGGCGGGCAGGCGCCGTCCGGGAGCTGCGACGGCGGCACCGGCGGGTCCTGGACGTGCTGGTAGACCACCGACAGCGGCGTCTCGCCGATGAACGGCGGGCGCAGCGAGAGCAGTTCGTAGAGCAGGCAGCCAGTGGCGTACAGGTCGGAGCGGTGGTCGACGGCCTTGCCGAGCGCCTGTTCGGGGGAGAGGTACTGGGGCGTGCCCATGACCATGCCGGTCTGCGTCATCGTCGTCGACGCCCCGTGCAGGGCGCGCGCGATGCCGAAGTCCATGACCTTCACGGCGCCGCTGTGCGTGATGATCACGTTCGCCGGCTTGATGTCGCGGTGCACGATGCCGTGCTGGTGCGAGTAGGCGAGCGCCTCCAGCACCCCGGACACGATGATCAGCGCCTGCTCGGGCCCGGGCGCCTCGGCGTTGAGCAGCAGGTCACGGATGGTGCGGCCCTCGACCAGCTCCATCACGATGTACGGCACCGACTGGCCGTTCACGTAGTCCTCGCCGGAGTCGTACACGGCGACGATGGCGTGGTGGTTGAGCCCGGCGACCGACTGCGCCTCGCGCGTGAAGCGCGCCTTGGACGTCGGGTCCTCGGCCAGGTCCGAGCGCAGCAGCTTGACCGCGACGGTACGGCCCAGACGCACGTCCTCGGCGGCGAACACCTCGGCCATCCCGCCCCGGCCGAGTCTGTACGTCAGCCGGTAACGGCCGTCGCCGACCAGCCCGCCGTTGCCCCAGTTCTCCGGCGCGTCCGACATTCCGCCGCCAGTCGCCTCGGGGTCGGACGGGCCCTGGGCGCCTTGCGTCTGTGCCATCGGTCCTCGCCGTCGTTTCTGCCCGCGGTCTGCGCGGTGGTTGTTACGGTCTCCGTCGGGCCACGCTACAGGTTCGGTGCGACGCGGCGGTCCGGGACGGATGCGAGAGCAGCCGCGGACGGACCGGTCATCCAACCCCTCACGGGCCCGGCCGTGCAAGTTGCGTCTACCGCACGCACGCGCCCTCTAACGCCCACTTACGGCCTCTTTCGTCGCCCACCGCCCCTCCCGCGCCCCGTTTCCCACCCTTTACAACCCTCTGTCCGGCTTCCGGCGCACCCTCCGGCCCCGGTTCTGTCTCCGCTTCTTGCGCGTACGGTCACGGAACCGGCGGCGCGCTTGACCTGTGGGTGCCCTCCGGCAGACTGGGCCCGGTCCCGCGCCGCCCGGTCCCAGCGGCCCCGGTACGGAACACCCGTTACTCAACAGTTGCCGTCGATCGCCGCACGCGGGGGACGCAGAGCATGGGCAAGGACGCGGGGAACACCGGGCGCACGCTCGTCGGCGGCCGTTACCGGCTGCTCGATCTGCTCGGCTCGGGCGGCATGGCCGCGGTGCATCTCGCCCACGACACCGTGCTCGACCGGCAGGTCGCGATCAAGACGCTGCACACCGAACTCGGCCGAGAACCGGCGTTCCGCGAACGCTTCCGCCGCGAGGCCCAGGCCGTGGCGAAACTCACGCACCCCAACATCGTCTCGGTCTTCGACACGGGCGAGGACGTCCCTTCCGACGGCGGCAGCGCTACCGACGGCAGCATCGTTTTGGGCGTTACGTCGCTGCCGGTGCCGTACATCGTCATGGAGTACGTGGAGGGCCGGCCGCTCGCGGCGCTGCTGGACGAGGACGTACGGCGGCGCGGCGCGATGCCCGTCGGCCGGGCCCTGGAGATCACCGCGGACGTGCTGGCCGCGCTGGAGATCAGCCACGAGACCGGGCTCGTGCACCGCGACATCAAGCCCGGCAACGTCATGGTCACCAGGCGCGGCACCGCGAAGGTGATGGACTTCGGCATCGCGCGCGCCCTCCAGTCGGGGGTCACCTCGATGACGCAGACCGGCATGGTCGTCGGCACCCCGCAGTACCTCTCGCCGGAGCAGGCGCTCGGCCGGGCCGTGGACGAGCGCAGCGACCTGTACTCGGTCGGCGTCATGCTGTTCCAGCTGGTCACCGGGCGGCTGCCGTTCGACGCGGACTCGGCGCTCGCGCTGGCGTACGCGCACGTCCAGGAGGAGCCGCCGGCCGCGTCCGCGGTCAACCGCGCGCTGCCGCCGGGCGTGGACGCGCTAATCGCCCGCGCGCTGAAGAAGAACCCGAACGAGCGCTTCCCGAGCGCGGAGGCGATGCGCGCGGAGTGTCTGCGGGTGGGGGCGGCGGCGGGGGCGGGGCCTGTCTTTGCGCCCAAGGTGGTGCGGGGGCCCGACGTGGCGCGGGGGTCGCACGCGCCGCCTCCGCCGTCGTATCCGCCGCACCGGCCCTATCAGGCCCCGCGGCCGGTGGATGTGGATACGGCGGTGAGCGCGGCGGGGGGGGCCGGCGCAGGGCAGCCGAGTCGCCGGTCGTGCGTGGTCGTCGGCGTGATCCTGGCCGTGATGGTCGCGCTGATCATCCTCGCCGTGGTGCGCACGGTGATCGAGCGCATCGAGTACCGGAACTCCGAGCGGACCCGGTCATCGGCATCGGTGTCCGCACCGGAAGTGATGCCGGAAGCGCCGGGCCGGACGGCCTGAGACATACGTGGGGGCCGGCCCGTAGGACGGACCGGCCCCCTGAGCCTCGATCAACAGGTAACGCTTACAGGTACGGGCCGCCCACACGCCCGCCCGGTCCGTGCCCCTCTTCGCCCTCGACTCCGCCGACGCCCGGCGGGAGGGCGCGGCGCATCTGCTCCAGCTGGGCCCTGGCCGCCATCTGCTGGGCGAACAAGGTCGTCTGGATCCCGTGGAAGAGCCCCTCCAGCCAGCCCACCAGCTGCGCCTGGGCGATGCGCAGCTCGGCGTCGCTGGGGGTGGCGTCGTCGTTGAACGGCAGCGAGAGCCGCTCCAGTTCCTCGACGAGTTCGGGGGCCAGACCGTCCTCCAGCTCCTTCACGGAGCTGGCGTGGATCTCCTTCAGCCGGACCCGGCTCGCCTCGTCCAGGGGTGCCGCACGCACCTCCTCCAGGAGCTGCTTGATCATGCTGCCGATGCGCATGACCTTGGCGGGCTGTTCGACCATCTCCGTCACCGGGATCTCTCGGGAGTCCTCGTCCCCCGCGGCGCCGAGCGCCATGCCGTCCTGGCCTACGACCAGGATCTGCGGGTTCTCCGGCGACCTTTCGTTCCTCGGCATCTCCATGCCGCCATTCTCTCGTACGGGCCCGTCTCACGTGCGTGGTGCCCCCCAGGAACATGATCCAACCCGCCCGGCCCCCTTCTTGTCCGAGATGCCGGACGGAGAGGGACGTGTGAGGCTGGGGATCTCGACCCCGATGTCTTTTTTGCCCTGCTTTCCGGTGCGGGAGGGGGTGTTGAGGTCATGCCTGCACGACTCGGTACGACGGCACTCACCACGACAGGGATGTCCCGACGGCGGCCCGGTGCGTTCCGGACGGCCGTGCCGGCGCTCGCCCTCGCGGCGTGCGCGCTGCTCTCGCCGTCCGCGCTCCAGCCGGCGCACGCCGCCGGTCCCGCGGACGCCGGCCGGGCGGCCACCCCCGGCCGGAGCCCCGCCCCGCAACCGTCCCTCGCGGGGAACCTCGCGGGAGAGGGCCGGGAGCGCCCGGGACGCCCGGACCCCAGCCCAACAGACGTGCCCACGCTCCCGCCCGCCCCGGCCGACATCGTGCCGCCAGACGCCCCCGAAAACCCCACCCCCGTGGCCGTCCAGCGACGGGCGACCGCTCAGAGGCCGGAACCGGTGCTCCGGGCCCTCCCCCTCGGCACCGGCCTGATCCTCGTCGGCCTGGGCCTGGGCCTCGCCTTCGTCGGCCTGCGGGTCCGCCGGGGCTGAGACTCTCAGCCAGGACCCGGGCTACGGCACCACCAGCACCACCTTCCCGATGTGCCCGCTCTCCTCCAGCACCCGGTGGGCCGCCGCCGCGTCGCTCATCGGCAGCTCCCGGTCGACCACCGGCCGTACGTGCCCGGCGGCGATCAACGGCCACACGTGCTCCCGTACGGCCGCGGTGATCGCCGTCTTCTCCTCCGCGGGACGGGCCCGCAGCGAGGTCGCCGTGACGGCCGCGCGCTTGGTGAGCAGTTTGCCGAGGTCGAGTTCGCCCTTGCCGCCGCCCTGGAGGCCGATGACCGCGAGACGGCCGTTGACGGCGAGCGCGTCCACGTTGCGGCCCAGGTACTTGGCGCCCATGTTGTCGAGGATGACGTCCGCCCCGGCGCCGTCCGTGGCCCGCCGGATCTCCGCCACGAAGTCCTGCTCGCGGTAGTTGATCAGCACGTCCGCGCCCAGTTCGGCGCAGGCGTCCAGCTTCTCCTTGGTCCCGGCGGTGACCGCGACCTTCGCGCCGACCGCCTTCGCGAGCTGGATCGCCATGGTGCCGATGCCGCTGGAGCCGCCGTGCACGAGCAGGGTCTCGCCGGGACGCAGGTGGGAGATCATGAAGACGTTCGACCAGACGGTGCAGGCCACCTCGGGCAGGGCGGCGGCCTGCCGCAGGTCGAGCCCCGCGGGCACGGGCAGCAGCTGCCCGGCCGGGACGGCGACCTTCTCGGCGTATCCGCCGCCGCCGAGCAGCGCGCACACCTCGTCGCCGACGGCCCACCCGGACACCCCGGGGCCGAGCGCGGAGATGCGCCCGGCGGCCTCAAGGCCGGGGTACTCGGGCGCGCCGGGCGGGGGCGAGTAGAAGCCCTGCCGCTGGAGGAGGTCGGCCCGGTTGACCGCGCTGGCCACCACGTCGACCAGGACTTCGCCCTCGCCGGGCACGGGATCGGGCACCTCGGTCCACACGAGGGCGTCGGGACCGCCGAACTCAGGAATCGTGATCGCGTACATGAAAGGGACGCTACTCCTCGGTCATGAAGGGGACACCGGCCCGCGGTCGCGGGGTCAGTCGTGCGGCAGCGGCCGGACGCCGGGTGCCAGTTGGGTGACGGCGGTGGCCCGGACGATCGTGATCAGCCGGTCCGTCAGCTGGAGGGCGCCGATGGCCGGATCGTCGTAGCCGAGCACCCGGTGGCCGCGGACGACGCTCACGACGAGGTCGTCGGTGTCGCGCACCCCGCACCCCACCTCGGCCTTGACGACGGGCCGTTCGACGATGTCGAGTCCGCTGCCCTGCTGGATGAGGTCCTCCATGACCATGCCGGCGGCCGGGCTGAGCACGGAGAGCCCGAGGAGCCGTCCGGCCGCGCTGGCGCTGGTGATGACGGCGTCCGCCCCGGACTGCTTCAGCAGCGGCGCGTTCTCCTCCTCCCGCACGGCGGCCACGATCTTCGCCCCGCGGTTGAGCTGGCGGGCGGTGAGCGCGACCAGGACCGCGGTGTCGTCCCGCTGCGTGGCGATGATGATCTGGCGCGCCTTGTGCACCTCGGCGCGCAGCAGCACGTCACTGCGGGTCGCGTCGCCGACGACCCCGGCGTACCCCTCCGCGGTCGCGGCCTCCACGGCCTTGGCGCTGGGGTCGACCACGACGACTTGTTCCTTCTTCAGGCCGGTGGCGCAGACGGTCTGTATCGCCGAACGCCCCTTGGTGCCGAAGCCGACGACGACGGTGTGATCGCGCAAGGTTGCCTTCCAGCGGTTGAGCCGCCACTCCTCGCGGGTGCGCTCGGTGAGGACTTCCAGCGTGGTGCCGACCAAAATGATCAGGAACAGCACCCGCAGTGGCGTGATGACGAAGACGTTGGTGAGCCGGGCGAAGTCACTGACCGGGGTGATGTCGCCGTAGCCGGTGGTGGAGAGGGTGACGGTCGCGTAGTAGAGCGCGTCGAGCAGGCTGATGCCGTCGCCCGCGTTGTCGTGGTAGCCGTCGCCGTCGGCCCAGACGATGAGGGCGGTTGCCGCGAGCAGCAGCAGCGCCATCGTGAGCCGTTTGGCGACCTGCTGGATCGGGCGCTCGATGACCTTTCTCGGCAGCTGCACCCGCTGGGTGACGAGGTGCTCGTCCGGCTGGCGGGCGATTGCGTCCCGCCCCGGAAGTTTCACGTGAAACACTCTCCCTTCGCATGTTTCACGTGAAACATGCTCGCCCGTCCGTGTTTCACGTGAAACATGACCCGGCAGCTGCGTTTCGCACGGGCCCGGCACCTGTGTTTCACGTGAAACATTCCCCGATCCCCGCCAACGCCCAGGGCAGGTCCAGGAGTTCCAGTTCCTGACCGGGCCGCGCCCCGCCCGGCGGCACGACCGCGAGCGCGTCGGCCGCGGCGACACCGCGCAGCATGGCGGGCCCGTTGTAGTGCAGCGGCAGCGCCTGTTCGCCGCGGACGGCGACCGGGACCAGCCGGGTGTCCTCCGGGTGCCCGTGGACGGTCTCCCGCACGGTCAGCGTGTACGGCTCCGGGGCCGTCCGCCCCGCCAGGACGCGCAGGAGCGGCTCGGCGAGCGTGCACAGACCCGAGACGGCCGCGAGCGGATTGCCGGGCAGCCCCACGAGGTGCCGCCCCTCCGCGATACGGGCCAGCAGCATGGGATGCCCGGGGCGCACGTCGACGCCGTCGACGAGGAGTTCGGCACCCAGGCGGCGCAGCGCGGGGTGCACGTGGTCCACCGGGCCGGACGCGGTGCCCCCGGTGGTGACGACGAGGTCAGCGGTGGAGGTCGTGAGCGCCTCGTGGAGCGCTTCGGGGTCGTCGCCGAGCCTGCGGACGGCCGTGACGTCCGCGCCGAGCGCGCGCAGCCAGGACGGCAGCATCGGGCCGAGCGCGTCCCGGATCAGCCCGTCCCTGGGCAGGCCCGCAGTGAGCAGTTCGTCGCCGAGGATCAGGATCTCGACGCGGGGGCGCGGCAGGACGGTGACGGTGTCGTACCCGGCCGCCGCCGCCAGGCCGAGGACGGCCGGGGTCACCAGGGTGCCCGTGGGCAGGAGCTGGTCGCCGCTGCGGCACTCCTGGCCACGGGGTCGGATGTCCTGCCCGTGCGCGGCCTCCCGGCCGGCGTGCAGGCGCCCCTTGTCGTCGAGGCGGCCGTGTTCGCTGCGCAGCACGGCGGTGGCGTCCGGCGGGACCCGCGCGCCGGTCGCGATCCGCACGGCCTCGCCGTCGCCGAGGCCCGGCGGGTCGGCGTGGCCCGCGAGGATCCCCTCACCGCGCACGTCCCACGGGCCGGGCCCGGCCACCGCCCAGCCGTCCATGGCCGACGTGTCGAAGGACGGCAGGTCGGTGAGGGCGGTGAGGGGGGCGGCGAGGACGAGACCGAGGGCGGCGTCGAGGGGGACGGAGAGGGGGGTGCGGGGGCGGACGGCACGGGCGGCACGCCCGGCGAGGGCGCGGGCCCGGGGCCAGGGGGTGGCTTGGCCGTGGGGGTGACGTTGTTCCCGGGCCGGTTGCGGGGCGTCGGGGGCGGCCGTGGTGGGGGAGGGCGGTGTTCCGGTGGCTTCGGGCGGGAGGGGCCGGCCGGCCGACTCGCCCGACTCGCCCGACTCGCCCGGCTCCCCCGGTTCACCCGGCTCGCGTCCCGCGGGTTCCCGGACGAGGGCGAGGGCCTCCTCCACGTCGAAGTCGTGGTCGGTGGGCCGGGGGGAGCGGTGGGCCGCGGCCGGACCGGGGTGCGGATGGCGGTCTTCGGCCACGGCCAGTGCCTCCTCCAGGTCGAGTTCCTCGGTTTCTCCGGCGGCCGGGCGGCTCCGGACGCCACGCCCGGTCATCCGGCGCCCGGCCCGGCTCCGGCGGCGCCGGGTGCGGCGCCCGGCGGGGTGCCGGGTGCGGTGCCGGGGTCGCCCTCGGCGGTCTCGTCGGCCCAGCGCAGGGCCAGCGCGGCGGCCTTGCGGGCGGCCTCGGCGACGGCTTCGGGGCCGCCCTCGGCCCGGCCCGCCGCGTACCCGACGAGGAACGTCGTCAGCGGTGCCGCGGGGCGGGCCACGCCGTGCGCGGCGTCACGGGCGAGGTCGAGCAGGACGCCGGTGTCGACGTCCAGGTCGATGCCCAGTTCTTCCTTGACTGCGGAGATCCATTCGTCCAACACGTGCTCATGCTCCCTGATGCGTGCCCGAGCGGCGGCGATGTCGTCCCAGGTGTCGCAGTCGAGGGACGCGACCGGGTCGGGGATACGGGTGAGGTCGAGGCCACCGGTCAGCCGCCGCAGCGGCAGCCCGACGAGGGTGCCGGGCCCGGCGGCGAGGGCGGCCAGCTCCCGGCGCAGCGCGGCGGCGCGGTACGCGGCCACGAGCGGCTGGTCGCGCCCGTCCGCATCGGTGAGCAGCACCCCTTCGGCGCCACTCGCGCGGAGGGTGGCGAGCAGCCGCCCTACCGTCGGCGCGTCCAGGAAGGGCAGGTCGGCGGAGAGGACGACGACATGGGCGGCCGTGGTGGCCGCGAGTCCCGCGGCGAGCGCGGCGACCGGTCCGGCGCCGGGCGGCTCCTCCCGGGCCCAGCGCACGGGCCGCGCGGTCGGCCGGGGAGCGGCGACGACCACGATGACGGCGGTGCCCGCGCAGGCCCCGAGTACGCGGTCGAGCAGCGCCCGGCCGCCGACGCGTACACCGGGCTTGTCCGCCCCGCCGAGCCGCCGGGCACCACCACCGGCGAGCACGACGGCGTCGTACGCCTCGGGTGTCTCGGGTGCCTCGAATGCCTCGGGTGCCTCGGGTGCCTTGGCGGCGGCGCCGTGCGGAAGCTCGTACGCGGTCACACCCCGAGTATGCGTGCCGCCGTGATCACGGGGAACGCATGGGGTGGTCTCCTCCCGCGGCCGAGGGCGGTCACAAAGACCGCAGGAGCAGCGCCGGTTGTTCGACGCAGTCGGCCACGTGGCGCAGGAAGCCGCCCGCGGTGCCGCCGTCGCAGACGCGGTGGTCGAAGGTGAGGGAGAGCTGGACTACCTGGCGGACGGCCAGTTCGCCCTCGTGCACCCAGGGTTTGGGGGCGATGCGGCCGATGCCGAGCATGGCGGCCTCGGGGTGGTTGATGATCGGCGTGGAGCCGTCGACGCCGAACACGCCGTAGTTGTTCAGCGTGAAGGTGCCGCCGGTGAGGTCGGCCGGGGTCAGGGTGCCGGCGTGCGCCGCCCCGGTGAGGCGGGCGAACTCCGCGGTGAGCGACTCGGCGTGCCGCGTGTGCGCGTCGCGGACGACGGGGACGACGAGCCCGCGTTCGGTCTGCGCGGCGAAGCCGAGGTGGACGCGGTCGAGCCGGACGATCTCCCTGGCTTCGGCGTCCACCGTGGAGTTCAGCTCGGGGAACCGGGCGAGCGCGGCCGTGCAGATCCGGGCGAACAGCGCGAGGAGGGAGACCTTCGGCCCGGGGGCGGCGTTCATCGCCACGCGCGCGTGCAGCAGTTCGGTGGCGTCGGCGTCCACCCAGCAGGTCGCGTCGGGGATCTCCCGACGGCTGCGCGCGAGCTTGTCGGCGACGGCACCGCGGACACCGCGCAACGGGATGCGGGTGCCTTCGGGCATGGCACGGAGGGGGGCGGCGGCCGGGGCGAACCGGTCGGCCTCGGGGGCGGGCGCGTTGGGCACGGCGGTGGGCGTCACGCGCGCGTGCGGCGCGGCGGTCGGGGCCGCGGTCGGGGTGACGGGCGGCTCGGCGGGCGGCGAGGCGGGCGATGCGGGCGATGCGGAAACCGTCCCCCGGCCGTCCGCGACCCGCAACGCGTCCTCCACGTCCGCCCGCAGGATCAGCCCCTCGGGCCCGGAACCGGCCAACTCCCGCAGATCCAGACCGTTCTGCCGGGCCAGCCGCCGCACGAGCGGCGAGATCACCGGCACGGGTCCGGTGGATCCGGCGGGCCCGGTGCCGTGGGCCGCGCCCTCGAACGCGGCCCGCGCGGCAGGGCCAACGCCGCCGCCACCGCCGCCGTCGCCCATGGGCTGCCCCGGCCGCCGCACCGCCCTCCGCCGCCGTGCCGCGGGCTCCCCCGTGCCATAGCCCACCAGGACGTTGCCCGACCCGCCGCCGTCGTCCGCCGGAGGCCCCACGGCGACCGTCAACAGCGGTGACCCGACCGGAAGTTCCGTGCCCTCCTCGCCGAAGCGGGCCGTGACCACGCCGCCGTACGGGCAGGGGACCTCCACCATCGCCTTGGCCGTCTCGACCTCGACGACGGACTGGTCGACGGCGACGACGTCCCCGACCGCCACCAGCCAGCGCACGATCTCCGCCTCGGTCAGCCCCTCGCCGAGGTCCGGCAGCCTGAACTCAAGGACCTGGGCCATCAGTTGTCCGCCTCCCACTGCAGGCGCGCCACGGCGTCCAGGACGCGGTCGACGCCCGGCAGGTGGTGCCGCTCCAGCATCGGCGGCGGGTACGGGATGTCGAACCCGGCCACCCGCAGCACCGGCGCCTCCAGGTGGTGGAAGCAGCGTTCGGTCACCCGGGCCGCGATCTCGCCGCCGGGACCGCCGTACCCGCTCGACTCGTGCACGACCACCGCGCGGCCCGTGCGCCGCACCGACGCGCACACCGTGTCGTCGTCGAACGGCACCAGGGAGCGCAGGTCGACGACCTCCAGGTCCCAGCCCTCCTCCCGCGCCGCCTCGGCCGCTTCGAGGCAGACCGGCAGGGAGGGCCCGTACGTCAGGAGCGTGGCACTGGTGCCCGCCCGTCGCACCACCGCCCGTCCTACCGGTTCAACGGCCGGGGGGTCCTCCGGGTTCCAGGAATCCTTGGCCCAGTACAGCCGCTTGGGCTCCAGGAAGACCACCGGGTCGTCGGAGGCGATGGCGGCCCGCAGCAGCCCGTAGGCGTCGGCGACCGTGGCGGGCGTGAGGACGTGCAGCCCCGGGGTGGCCATGTAGTACGCCTCGGAGGAGTCGCTGTGGTGTTCGACGCCGCCGATGCCGCCGCCGTAGGGGATGCGGACGGTGATCGGCAGGGGCAGGGCGCCGCGCGTGCGGTTGCGCATCCGGGAGACGTGGCTGACCAGTTGCTCGAACGCCGGGTAGGCGAACGCGTCGAACTGCATCTCGACGACCGGGCGCAGGCCGTACATGGCCATCCCCACGGCCGTGCCCAGGATGCCCGCCTCCGCGAGCGGTGTGTCGGTGCAGCGGTCCGGGCCGAACTCCGCGGCGAGCCCGTCGGTGACGCGGAAGACGCCGCCGAGGGTGCCGACGTCCTCGCCCAGGACGTGCACGGCCGGGTCGGCGGCCATCGCGTCGCGCAACGCGCGCGTGAGGGCCTGCGCCATGGTCGCCGGTTTGGCCGCGGCGAGCGGCTCGACGGCAGCCGTGGCGGTCATGACGACGTTCCTTCCCCGTCGGCGTCCTCGGCCTCCAACTCCGCCCGCAACAGGGCCCGTTGCTCGCGCAGTTGCGGGGTCGGTCCGGCGTAGACGTGGGCGAAGAGGTCCATCGGGTCGAGCACGGGGTCCTGGTTCAGGCGGGTGCGCAGGTCCGCGGCGAGCGCCTCGGCGTCCTCGCGGGCGGCCCGCACCCCGTCCTCGTCGAGCAGGCCCCGCGCGGTCAGCTCGCCCTCCAGGAGCGCGATCGGGTCGTGCGCACGCCATGCCTCGACCTCGGCGGCGGTGCGGTAGCGGGTCGCGTCGTCGGCGTTGGTGTGGGCGTCGATGCGGTACGTCACCGCCTCCACCAGCGTCGGACCACCGCCCACGCGCGCGTGCCGGACGGCGGCGGCCAGCACCTCGTGCACGGCGGCGGCGTCGTTCTGGTCGACCAGGCGGCCCGGCATGCCGTATCCGACGGCCTTGTGGGCGAGGGAGGGGGCGGCGGTCTGGCGGGCGAGCGGCACGGAGATCGCGAAGCCGTTGTTCTGGACCAGGAAGACCACCGGGGCCTGCCACACGGCGGCGAAGTTCAGCGCCTCGTGGAAGTCGCCCTCGCTGGTGCCGCCGTCGCCGACCAGGGCGAGCGCGACCACGTCGTCGCCCTGGAGGCGGGCCGCGTGCGCGAGCCCCACGGCGTGCGGGAGCTGGGTGGTCAGCGGGGTGCTCAGCGGCGCGATGCGGTGCTCACGGGGGTCGTAGCCGGTGTGCCAGTCGCCGCGCAGCAGGGTGAGCGCCTCGACCGGGTCGAGGCCGCGGGCGACGGCGGCGAGCGTGTCGCGGTAGCTGGGGAAGAGCCAGTCGCGCTCCTCCAGGGCGAGCGCGGCGGCCACCTGGCACGCCTCCTGGCCGGTGCTGGAGGGGTAGACGGCGAGCCGGCCCTGCTTGGTGAGGGCGGTGGCCTGCGTGTTGTAGCGGCGGCCACGCACCAGCTGCCGGTACAGGCGCAGCAGCAGCAGCGGGTCGGCCCCGGCGACCGCCTCGGTGCCCAGGACGCGGTACGGGGCCGCGTCGGGCAGCAGCGGCGCGGGGTCCGTACGGGGCCGCCAGGCGGGCGGCGGCGCGGGCCGGTAGGCGCCTCGCTGCTCCATGACCGTCATGACGCACCTCCTCGTGGGGCCTCGTGGGTCCCCATGGGAACGGCTTCGGCAGACGCGTCGCGTGTGATGCGCCTCACCTACCGATTGTTCGGTCGTCGGCACATTTTGGCTACAGGCCCCCCCCAGGCTGTGGACAAACGGTTCTCCACAGCCTGAGATGGAGCCACTACGTCCATGGTAGGGAGGCGGGGGGACATGGCACCTGAACAAATGGCCGAGCCTCCGGAGGCGGCGCTCGACCGGCTCCCGGAGTCCGGGCCCCCGCCGCCGGTGCCGCGCCCCCTGGACGCCATCGACCACGACATCCTGGAGATCCTCCAGGCCAACGGCCGCGCCTCGGTCCGCTCGGTCGCCGAACGCGTCCACGTCTCGCGTGCGAACGCCTACGCCCGCATCAACCGGCTCATCGAGGACGGCGTGATCCGCGGCTTCGGCGCCCGCGTCGACCACGAACGCGCCGGCCAGGGCACCTCCGCCTACATCACCCTGAAGATCGTGCAGAACTCCTGGCGCACGGTCCGCGAGCAATTGCGGGTGCTGCCCGGCGCCTCCCACATCGCCCTGGTGGGCGGCGACTTCGACGTCCTCCTCCTGGTGCACACCACCGACAACCGAGCGCTGCGCGAACTGGTCCTCACCCGCCTCCAGGCGATGCCGGAGGTGCTCAGCACGCGCACGCTGCTGGTCTTCGAGGAGGAGGGCCTGGATCCGCAGGGATGAGCCACCGGGCGCCCCGCCCCGCCTCTCCGTACACAAGTGGAACCCGGCCGCCCCGGAGCAACGCGAACGTACCGAATCCGGCCAGGCCCACCATCAGCGCACCGAAGTCACCCGCCTACGTCCGCCGGAGAGTGATTTGCGCGCGAAACGGAATGCGGGAGCGGGTCAGCTCTCGACGGGGTTGAGGAGGGAGTACTTGACCCAGCCCGTCTTGCCCTTGTTGGCGCCGCTGGTGACCTTGCCGTAGCTCCAGGCGTAGTCCTTGGTGCAGTACTCGGTGAAGCCGACGCCCGTGGCCAGGATGCCGAGGGAGGTGTAGCTCGTCCCGGGACCGCTGCGGAGGTTCACCGACGTCGAGGCTTCCTTGGTCTGCGTGACGATCAGGTTGCACGCGGACGGCAGGGACGCCGCGGAAGCGGCCGGGGCGGCGAGGACGGCGCCACCGACGACCACGGCGGCGAAGGCGGCGACGGCCGCCAGGTTCCGAACGATACGCATTTCTCGTCTCCTTGATTCACGAGGCGGCCGAGAGGGATTGCCGGCCGGCACCGGGGAATCGGAATCCCCCCAACACCGGCCGGAGCGACACTCGTCCGGCCGCCCGAAGGGCATGAGGATGCGCCGGCCCGGGGGAGAAATGCACAGCGCTCTGCGCGTGCCTGATTCTTCGCAACTCTTCGCACGCGCGAAACCAGACCCTACCTGATCACGGGAGCGTTCTTTCAGCCAACATCGTTTCCCTCAGAGGCTGTTGGCAGGGCGGAGTTCCCGTCCGCCGCCCCCCGCAGCCCCTCGAACACCAGCCGCCCCACCGCGTCCGTGACCTCCCGCTCCCCGACCCCCCGCCCGTCCGGCCGGTACCACTCGGCGATGGAGTTGACCATGCCGAAGGCGAGACGGGTGGCGAGGCGTACGTCGATGTCCGCGCGGACGTCGCCTTCAGCGGCGGCCGCTCTCAGCAACTCGGCGACCCGGTGGTCGAATTCGCGGCGCCGCTCCAGCGCCCAGCGCTCGGTGCCGGTGTTGCCCCGGACGCGCAACAGCAGCGTCACGTAGGGGAGTTCCGCGATCAGGACCTCCACCATGCGCCGCACGACGTACTCAAGGCGCTCGGCGGCGCGCCCCACGCGCGCGTGCTCCTCGTCGAGGATCCCGAAGAGGCCGTCCAGGGCGCGGCTGACCGCCCGGCGCAGCAGCTCCTCCTTGCCGGTGACGTGGTGGTAGATCGACGACTTGGAGATGCCGGCCGCGCGGGAGAGGTGCTCCATGGAGGTGCCGTCGTAGCCGCGCTCGATGAAGACCTGGACGGCGACGGACAGCAGGCTCTCGGGGGTGTACGTGTCGCGTTTCGCGGTGGTCATGGGGTGCCCTCCCGCTTCTCGGTGGCGTACGCGTGGCGGTAGAGCGCGAGGGAGGGCGCGTAACGGCCCGAGGCGTCGCGCTGGTGCAGGTCGTCCAGGAGGCCGCAGGCCCAGGTGCGGCCCAGGCGGCGGCTCCACTCGAAGGGCCCCAGCGGGTAGTTGACGCCCAGGCGCATCGCGGTGTCGACGTCCTCCTCGGTGGCCACGCCCTTGGCGACGGCATCGTGCGCGAGGTCGACGATCCGCGCCACCGTACGGGCGACGATCATGCCGGGCACGTCCCCGATGACGCTGACGCTCTTGCCGAGCGCCTGGAACAGCCCGGTGGCCTCGGCGACGGTCTGCGGGGCGGTGTCCTGGGAGGCGGACAGGGCGATGCGGGTGGCCTTGCGGTAGTCGAGGGCGAGGTCGAAGTAGACGACGTCGCGGAACTCCACGGAGGTCTGCCCGTCGGCGAGCACCAGCTGGCCGCCGCTGGGCAGCACCAGCCGGGTGCCGTGGTCCTCCTCCTCCTCGCGGACGTGGATGCCGCTCTCGCGGATCAGCGCGAGCAGGTCGGACGCGGGGCCCAGGTCGCCCTCCGCGACGACGTACGCGGGCGTCTGGGCCGGTTCCGCGGTGTGCGGCTCGGCACGCTCGGCGTCCGGCCCGTACTCGTACCAGCCCTGCCCGCTCTTGCGGCCCAGCCGGCCCGACTCGACCAGGCGGCGCTGGGCGAGGGAGGGCGTGAAGCGGACGTCCTGGAAGAAGGAGTGCCACACGGAGTGCGTGACGGCCTCGTTGACGTCCTGGCCGATCAGGTCGGTCAGTTCGAAGGCGCCCATCCGGAAGCCGCCGCACTCGCGCAGCACGGCGTCGATGGTGGCCGGGTCGGCGCCCTGGGCCTCGTGGACCGCGAACGCCTCGGCGTAGAAGGGCCGCGCGATGCGGTTGACGATGAACCCGGGGGTGTCGGCGCAGGCGACCGGGGTCTTGCCCCAGGCGCGGGCCGTCTCGTACGCGCGCGTGGCCGAGGTGACGTCGGTGGCGAACCCGGAGACGACCTCCACCAGCGGCAGCAGCGGCGGCGGGTTGAAGAAGTGCAGCCCGACCAGGCGGCCCGGGTTGCGCAGGGCGCCGCCGATGGCGGTGACGGACAGGGAGGAGGTGTTGGTGGCGAGGAGGCAGTCCTCGTCCACCAGGTCCTCCAGGTCCCGGAAGAGCCGCTGCTTGACGTCGAGCCGCTCCAGGACGGCCTCGACGACGAGGGTGCAGTCGGCGAGGTCGGCGAGGCCGGCGGCGGGCAGCAGGCGGGCGCGGGCCGCGTCGCGTTCGGCGCCGGCCAGCCGGTCCTTCTCGACGAGCCGGTCGAGCCGGGCACCGATCGCGTCGGCCGCCTCGCGCGCGCGGCCCGGAACGGTGTCGTACAGCCGTACGACGTGACCCGCGACCAGCGCGACCTGGGCGATGCCCTGACCCATGGTGCCTGCGCCGACCACGGCCACGGGGCTGCTGAGGTCGAGTCCTGTCATGCGCGCGATCCTCCCGCACGGGGTTGTCCACAGTCGCGGCGGACCCCCTTGTCCCGACCGATCGTTCGGTTACTCTAGCTCTGTCGCTCTGCTGTCGTCCTGTTCGCACCCAGGCCGGGTGCCCCGCGCTCCGGCCCGGGTCAGAGGTTCCGTTCCAGCTTGTCCCTGCCCAGGTCATGAGCCCGATGAAGCGCTCTTGAGACGAGGAGTTGGTCCCGCATGGTCGCCGAACCCCCCACGCACCCGCTGGTCGCCACCCACCGGCCCACCCTGGACCGGGCCCTGGAGGCCATCGCCACGCGCGCGTACTGGTCCCCGTACCCCGAACACCCCAAGGCGTACGGCGACGACGGCAGCCTGGACGCCGCCGCGGGCAAGGCCGCCTTCGACGCCCTGACCGGCACCCGCCTCGACCTCGGCCAGCCCGGCACGGACGACTGGACCGGCGGCGAGATCTCCCCCTACGGCATCGAACTCGGCGTCACCTACCCGCACGCCGACCCGGACGTCCTGCTGCCCGCCATGAAGGCCGGACAGCGCGCCTGGCGCGACGCGGGACCCGAGGTGCGCGCGGCCGTCTGCCTGGAGATCCTGGCGCGCATCAACGCCCGTACGCACGAGTTCGCGCACGCGGTCATGCACACCAGCGGCCAGGCGTTCCTGATGGCCTTCCAGGCGGGCGGCCCGCACGCCCAGGACCGCGGCCTGGAGGCGGTCGCCTACGCGTACGCGGAACAGACCCGCACACCCGCGAGCGCCGACTGGTCCAAGCCGCAGGGCAAGCGCGACCCGCTCGTCCTCACGAAGGAGTTCACGGCCGTCCCGCGCGGGATCGCGCTGCTGATCGGCTGCAACACCTTCCCCACCTGGAACGGCTACCCGGGCCTGTTCGCCTCCCTGGCCACCGGCAACGCCGTCCTGGTCAAACCGCACCCCCGCGCGGTGCTGCCGCTCGCGCTGACCGTGAGCGTCGCGCGCGAGACGCTCGCCGAGGCCGGCTTCGACGCCAACCTGGTCGCCCTGACCGGCGAACGCCCCGGCGAGGGCAGCGCGAAGGCCCTCGCCCTGCGCCCGGAGATCCGGATCGTCGACTACACCGGCTCCACCGCCTTCGGCGACTGGCTGGAGACCAACGCCCGCCAGGCGCAGGTCTACACGGAGAAGGCCGGCGTCAACACCGTCCTCGTCGACTCCACGGACGACTACCGGGGCATGCTCGCCAACCTGGCCTTCTCGCTGTCCCTGTACAGCGGCCAGATGTGCACCACCCCGCAGAACCTCCTGATCCCGCGCGACGGCATCACCACCGACCAGGGCCCCCGGTCCTACGACGAGGTGGTCGCCGACCTCGCGGGCGCCGTCGGCGGCCTGCTCGGCGACGACACGCGCGCGAACGCGCTGCTCGGCGCACTCGTCAACCCGGACGTGAAGGCCCGCCTGGAGGCCGCCGCCGGGCTCGGCGAGGTCGCCCTCGCCTCCCGGGAGGTCACCAACCCCGAGTTCCCCGACGCCGTCGTCCGCACGCCCGTGATCGTCAAGCTCGACGGCGCCAAGCCGGACGACGAGGCCGCGTACATGAGCGAGTGCTTCGGGCCCGTGTCCTTCGCCGTCGCGGTCGACTCGGCGGCGGACGCGGTGGAGCTGCTGCGGCGGACGGTACGGGACAAGGGGGCGATGACCGTGGGCGCGTACACGACCTCGGCGGAGGTCGGGGAGGCCGTGCGGGAGGTGTGCCTGGAGGAGGCCGCGCAGCTGTCGTTGAACCTGGTGGGCGGGGTGTATGTCAACCAGACCGCGGCGTTCTCGGACTTCCACGGGTCGGGCGGGAACCCGGCGGCGAACGCCGCGCTGTGCGACGGGGCGTTCGTGGCCGGCCGGTTCCGGGTGATCGAGGTGCGGCGGTAGGCAACGCCCTCCACCGGGCTTACGGGGCGCCGGCGCTCCAGTGGTACAGCGTCATCGCCACGCTCGTCGCCAGGTTGTAGCTGGAGACCTGGGGGCGCATCGGGAGGGACAGCAAGTGGTCGGCACGCGCGCGTAGGTCGACGGACAGGCCGGTGCGTTCCGAGCCGAAGGCCAGGACGGCGGCGTCCGGGAGCGTCAGGCCCCGGATGTCGTCGCCCTCCGGGTCGAGGGCGAACACCGGGCCCGGCGGCAGCTCGGGCACCGTCAGGCGCTCCACCGCGGTCGCGAAGTGCAGGCCCGCGCCACCGCGCACGACCGTCGGGTGCCAGGGGTCGAGCGTGCCCGTGGTGACCACCCCGGTCGCGCCGAACCCGGCCGCGAGACGGATCACCGCGCCCGCGTTGCCGAGGTTGCGCGGGTTGTCGAGGACCACGACGGGTGCCGTACGGGGCAGCTGCGCGAGCACGGCGAGGTTGGCCGCGCGGGAGGGCCGTACGGCCAGGGCGGCGACCTCGGTGGGGTGCGGGCGCGGCACGAGGGAGGCGTACGTGGCCGCCGGGACCTCCGTCAGCAGCGCGGCCAGGGCGTCCCGGACGTCCGGGGCCAGGTCGCCGGCGAGGGCGAGCGTGGCCGCCCGGTCGGCGGTGACGGCAACGGGGACGTCCGCGCCGAAGCGCACCGCGTGCTTGAGGGCGTGGAAGCCGTCCAGGAGGACGGTTTCGGGGGCCAGGCGCCGCCAGGTCCGTACGGGGTCCGCGGCGGCCGGTACGGGGGCCGTGGCGCCCTCGGAGGCGGGGTGCGCGGTCATGGTGTGGATCCCACGCGCGCGTGCTCGGTCGGACTCCCGGTGTCCGGGTCCGTTTGCCGTCCGTGCGGATCCGGCGCCGTGGCGGAAGCGGAATCCGCGTCGGAATCGGGGTCGCGGGTGAAAAGTGCGGCACGCGCGCGTGCCGTCCAGTCGCCCAGGCGGCGCAGGAAGGACGTCGGCAGGAACACGGCGTCGGCGGCGATCATCGCGAGCGAGAAGAACGGCAGCCCCAGGACGACGGAGATCACCGCGTGCTCGGTCATCATCACCACGAGCAGGACGTTCTTCACCCGGCGGTTGAAGAGCGTGAACGGGAAGGCGACCTGGGCCATCACCGTCCCGTACGTCACCAGCATCACCATGACGCCGCTCGACGACAGCGCGTCGGACAGGGCGGGCCAGGGCGAGAAGTAGTTCAGGTGCAGCGGGTAGTAGACGGCGGTGCCGTCCTGCCACCGCGTGCCCTGGATCTTGTACCAGCCGGCGGTCGCGTAGATCAGGCACGCCTCCGCCATGATCACGAACAGGGCCGCGTTGTGGGCGAGGTTCGCGACGATGTCCAGGAGCGCGCGCGGCTCACCGCGGGGCGCCCGGCGGCCGACCAGCCACCACACGCCGTGGACGGCCCACAGGCCCCACAGGAGGGTCAGCCAGCCGCCCAGGAAGCCGCCGTCGAGCTTTCCGGCACCGGAGGCCACGGCGAGGGCGAGACCGAGGACGGTCCAGAGGGCGGGACCGACGAGGTCGGTACGCACCTGGGCGCCACGCGCGCGTAGAGCGGATTCACGGCGGGCGCGGCGCGCGTCCAGGGACCAGACCTGGCCGCAGCGGGTGAAGACCAGGTAGATGGCCATGAGGTGGATGACGTTGTCGCCGCCGTCGCCCATGAAGACGCTGCGGTTCTGGAGCGACAGGACGCCGACCATGAAGAGCACGGACATCGTGCGGGTGCGCCAGCCGAGCAGCAGCAGGGCGCTGGAGAGGACCGCGAGCGCGTACACGCATTCGAACCAGACCTGGCCGTCGGACCACAGCAGGATCGTGAAGGCGTGGTTGTCGGCGACGATCCGCTGGGCCAGGTCGAAGCTCCAGGGCGCGTTCGGCCCGTACATCTCCTGGCGGTTGGGGATCTCGCGGAGCAGGAACAGCAGCCAGGTCGCGGCGAAGCCGATGCGGACGACGGCGGTCTGGTACGGGCCGAGGGCGGTCTCGGTGACGCGGTTGATGCCGTTCACGACGGCGGCGGAGAGACGGTTCACCGGGGATGCCTGGGGTGCCGGGGCTGCCGGGGCCGGAGCCGGGTGGGAGGTGGTCATCAGGAGTTCGCCCCCGTCCTGTCGGACGTCGAGACCGGCCACCAGGGCAGCACGCGGTAGACGGGCTGCGTGGAGACCTTCTCGGTGCTCCAGGAGGGCGGCTTCAGGTTGGTGGTGCTGGAACGCACCTGGACGCGTTCGACGGTGCCGCCGGCGCCCGCCGCGTGCTCCCGTTCGAGGCGCATGACGACGATGCGGCGCAGGTAGCTCTCGGAGAGGTCGCCGCGCATGCCCACGGGGTTGGCGTTCGCGTCGTGCGTGGAGGTGTAGAAGTCCCAGGCGCGGCGGAGTTCGTTCTGCTGCGTGTGGCTCGGCAGCGGGTTGCCGGCGAGGGCGGCGCCGTCGAGGGCGGACAGGTCGTACCAGCCGGTCGTCTGCTCGTCACCGGCCTTGGTGAGGACGTCGGCACGCACCTGGACGGCGATGTTCTGCTGCAACGGGTTGGGCGCGAAGAGCTTCCAGTTCTGTTCGAACTCGGGGTAGATCCAGGAGTTGACGGCCTCGGCGTGCGTCTTGCTGAGCGTGTTCGCGGGCGCCACGTGCAGGAACACCATGCCCACGTGCACGAGGGCGACCAGCGCGATCATCGCGAGGGCGAAGGCGGCGGGTATCTGGTAGCGGAGGGAGAGGGAGGCGATGCCGGTGTGGAGGGGGGGTGGGGTGGGGGGTGCCGCCACCGGGTCGGCGTCCGTTTGCGGCAGTGGCCCGGTTTGTGCGAGTGGCTCGGTTTGCGGCAGTGGCTCGGTTTGCGGAGGCGAGGGTTCCGGGTGCGGCTGGGCCGCGGGGGGCGCCGGGGTCTCGGCGGACGCCCCCGGGAGCTCGGGCGCCTCGGGTGTCTTGGGCGCCTCGGGCGCCTTGGGGGAGGCCGGTGGTGGGGGCGACTCGGGGGTCGTGGGGTCGCCCGGCTGCCGCCGGGGGGCCGAGCCCTCGTCGTACGTGTCCATCCGCCCCGTCTCCCAGCCTTTCGAAGCCCTGGCCCGCCGTTCCGGTGCCGAACACGGCATGGCGTTCGCACTCGGAACCGTACTCAGCCCCGTCCGCCCGGCCCAGCCCTCACGGGTAACAACGGCCTCAGCGGTCACTCCCGACGACCGTGAGGTCATCCACAGCGGTTGACACCTTACGGCGCACCACGGCGGGAGGGCTCACGTACGGGGGACGGTCGGCATCTCTCCACTTTCTCCGCGCGCCCTGCGGGCAAGTCTCCGCGCCGGGAAAGCGTGACCTTGTCTGGCACTCTCCTAGAACCTGTTCTATCTTGACGGACCGTCAGATCCGGTTGCCGGTACCGGTGTCGGAGCCGGGGCGGTGCCGGAGCGATGTCCGAGCGGTGTCCGAGGGGAGATGGTGACAGGACCATGGACTTCACCTTCAGCGAGGAGCAGCGGGCCGCGACCGAGGCGGCGCAGGGCGTGTTCGCGGGGGTCGCGCCGGACGCCGTACCGAGCCCCGCGCTGACGCGGGGCGCGGTCGCCGACGGCTGCGACCGGCCACTGTGGCAACGGCTGGCCGCCGCGGACCTGCTGAGCCTGCCGCTCGACGAGGAGTACGGCGGCGCGGGCCTGGACACGATCGCCCTCTGCCTGGTGCTGCGCGAGTCGGCGAAGGTGCTGGCACGGGTCCCGCTGCTGGAGAACACGGCCGCCGCCATGACCGTACAGACGCACGGAAGCCCGGAGCTGAAGACGGAGCTGCTCGCGCGGGCGGGCCGGGGCGAGATCGTGCTCACGGTCGCCGCGCACGGCCGCACGGGCCACGACGCGGCCGAACTCGCCGTGACGGCGAGGCGGGACGAACGGGGCGGCACCTGGATCCTCGACGGCGTCCAGACCGCGGTGCCCTGGGCCTACGACGCCGACTTCGCCCTCGTACCGGCGCGGGCGGAGGCGCGGGCACCGGCGCGGACCGAGGTCGGGGAGACCGGTGGCCGGACCGTGCTCGCGCTCGTCCCGCTGCCGGCCGACGGGGTCGTACTCGCCGAGCAGCTCTCGACCACCGGCGAACGCCTCGCCGAGCTGCGGCTGGAGTCGGTGCGGGTGGACGGGCGGTACGTCCTCGACGCGGCCGGGGCATGGGAACGGCTGTACGAGGTGCTGGTGACCGGGACGTGCGCGCTGGCGCTCGGGCTCGGCGAGGCCGTCCTGGACATGACCAGCCGGTACACGAGCCGACGGGAACAGTTCGGCTTCCCGCTGGCGACCTTCCAGGCGGTCGCCGTGCAGGCCGCCGACCGGTACGTCGATCTGCGCGCGATGGCGGCGACGCTGTGGCAGGCCGCGTGGCGGCTCTCCACGGAGGCGCCGGGTATGGCTGGTACGGCCTCCGGTACGTCCCGGGGTGCGCTGCCGACCGCCGGGGACGTGGCCGTGGCCAAGATCTGGGCCGCCGAGGGGGTACGGCGGGTGGTGCAGACCGCGCAGCACCTGCACGGCGGCTTCGGCGCCGACGTCGACTACCCGCTGCACCGCTACCACGCCTGGGCCAAACACCTGGAACTGTCCCTGGGCCCGGCGTCGGCACACGAGGAGGCGCTGGGGGATCTACTGGCGGCACATCCACTGGGCTGAGCGACCGGACGCGTCCGGTCGCTGGAGCGCGGCGGGGGCACGGAGAACTCAGGCGGCTCTGACGGCTCGGACGGCACGGGAGCGGCACGGGCGGCTCGGGAGCGGCACGGGCGGCTCGGGGCCGTCGCGGGCAGCTGGGGCTAGAGCACGAAGCCCGTTTCGCCCTGGTCGTTGACGACCGGGCGGCCCGCGGCGGCCCACAGCTGCATGCCGCCGTCGACGTTCACCGCGTCGATGCCCTGCTGGGTCAGGTACATCGTGACCTGGGCGGAACGGCCTCCCGAGCGGCAGATCACGTGGACCCGGCCGTCCTGCGGGGCGGCCTCGGTGAGTTCGCCGTAACGGGCCACGAAATCGCTGATGGGGATGTGCAGCGCCCCTTCGGCGTGACCCGCCTGCCACTCGTCGTCCTCGCGGACGTCCAGAAGGAAGTCGCCGTCCTTGAGGTCCGCGACCTCGACCGTGGGCACACCAGCTCCGAATTGCATACCCCGACGCTACCCGAACGCCCCTGCGGCACACCCAGGCACCGCGGCCTTGCACCAAGGGGCCCGCGCACAGCCAACGTTAAGCCGGTGCTCAGTCGGCAGCCGGTCCCTGCTCGTTCGCGGTCTGCCCGTGCGTGGTCTGCCCGGTCGTGGTCTGCTCGGTCGTGGTCGACGGTCCGTGATCCGCGCTGTCCAACCAGCCCGCCAGCTCGGTCTCCTTCTCGGCGACCTGGGCGAGGAGCTGTTCGGCGATCTCCTCCAGGAGACGGTCGGGGTCGTCCGGGGCGAGCCGGAGCATCGAGCCGATCGCGCCCTCCTCCAGCTCGCGGGCGAGCGCGGAGAGCAACTCCTTGCGCTGGGCGAGCCATTCGAGACGGGCGTACAACTCCTCGGCACGGCTGGGCCGACGCTCCTCGGGCACCGGGCCCGCGGCCCACTCCTCGGCGAGTTCGCGCAACAGCGGCTCGTCGCCACGGGCGTAGGCGGCGTTGACCCGGGAGATGAACTCGTCACGACGCGCCCGCTCGGCCTCGTCCTGGGCGAGGTCGGGGTGGGCCTGGCGGACGAGTTCGCGATAGAGCTTGCGGGCCTCTTCGCTGGGACGCACCCGCTCCGGGGGCCGCACCGGCTGGTCCGTCAGCATCGCCACGGCCTCGGGGAACAGCCCCTCGGAGTCCATCCACCCGTGGAACAGCTCCTCGACACCGGGCATGGGCATGACCCGCGCACGGGCCTCGGTGGCCTTGCGTACGTCCTCGGGGTCGCCGGTCCGCGAGGCACGCGCCTCGGCGATCTGCGCCTCCAACTCGTCGAGGCGCGTGTACATCGGCCCGAGCTTCTGGTGGTGCAGCCGGGAGAAGTTGTCGACCTCGACGCGGAAGGTCTCCACCGCGATCTCGTACTCGATCAACGCCTGCTCAGCCACCCGCACGGCCCGCTCAAGCCGCTCCTCGGGCCGAGGCTCGACGACTTCGGCACCGACACCGACACCGGCATCAGCACTGCTACCAGCGGCGTCCGCGGCAGAGCCGCCACCCACGCCTACGGCACCGCCGTCGTCCGCGCCCTTCTGCCCCGCAACCCCGGCGCCGGACCCCACTCCCGCCGGGCCAGCCGGGCCTTCCCCAGGCACCCCCTCCGGCACGACGGAAGGCTGCTCGGGCCCCTGCTCGGGCCCCTCCCCACGGGCTTCCTGGGGCACGGCCTGGTTCTCCTCGGCATCGGACGTCGTCACCCGCCCAGCGTAGGCCACAGCCGACATCCCCTACGGGGGCCGCCCCTCCCCCCCCCCCCCCCCCTCCCCCTCCC
>LJCV01000016.1 GCA_001298575.1 Actinobacteria bacterium OK074 | reverse complement strand
AGCCCCGATGAGGGCCCTCACGCACCCTCACCCCGCCGCCGAATCCCGCTCCCGTATCTCCCCCTCCTTCGCTGCCAGCCTGCGCAGCATTTCTCTGACTCTGTCTCGCGACTCGTCCGCCGCGTCGATCGCTTCCATGCACTGCCAGTACGTTCCCTCGTCCGCGCCCGCGCTCGCCAGGGCGACCAGGGCCATGCCGACCTCCGTGAGCAGGGCGCCCAGGTCCAGGAGGGCCTTGCGGGCGTCGCCCAGGTCGGTCAACTGGGCCGCGCGTAACTCGGAGACCTTGGGCTGGGGGACGTCCAGGACGCCGCAGCCGCGGCCCGCCAGTTCCGTCAACCCCAGGGCCTCGCCGCGCAGTTCGGGTGGGCCCGAGACGGCCAGGCGGCTGCCGATCGCCTGGGCCAGGGCGTACGCCTGCCACGCCTGCTCCATCGTCCGTTCCGTCTCGTCGCTCCCCGCCAGGGCACGTCTGTTCTCGACGATGAGCTGCACCGCGTCCATGCGCTGCCCCCGCTCCGTCCGACCTCCACCTGTCCACTACCCAGAGTGAGGCCCCTCGTGACGAAAAGCCAGAGGAAGCCCGAAATCTGTGGACAACGAATTGGTTGAGGACAAGCTACTCACTACTTAGAGTGACGAACTTGTGTGCGATGGCGGGTCGTGCAGGCCGGCCCTCACTCGCCGCCCGCCGGGAACCTCTTCTCGTTGCGGTCGATCTTCGCGTCCAGTGCCGCGAGCGCGTCGACGTCCAACACCTCGCACAGTTGCAGCAGATACGCCAGGACGTCCGCGATCTCGTCCCGGACGCGGTGTGCGGTTTCCGGGTCCGCCATCACCCGCATGGACTCCTCCGGCGTCAACCACTGGAAGATCTCCACCAGTTCGGACGCCTCCACGCTGAGCGCGCTCGCGAGGTTCTTGGGCGTGTGGTACTGGCCCCAGTTCCGCGCGGCGGCGAACTCCGCGAGCCGGTGCCGCAGTTGGGCCACGTCGAGAGGGCGGTCCACGTGCTGTTCGTTCGGTTCACTCACGGGCCCAGGTCTACCACCGTCACGCCCGCCGTTCCCGCCGCCCTCGACGCGTCGCTCACCGCCCCCACCAGCCGGATGTGGCCCCGTTCGCACATCCGCGCCGCCAGCCGCAGCAACTCCCCCGCCTGGGCCGGGTCCATGCCGCGGTCGAGGCCGTCGGCCAGCACCGTGAGGGTCTGCAGCGCCGCCGGGACCTCTCCCGCGGGGTCGACCTCCAGGACGCCCGGGCCGGTGAGCAGGACCAACGCCAGTGCTGTGTACCGCAGTTCGCCGTCACCGAGGAGCGACAGGGGTGTGCGCGGTCCGGCGCCGCGGTCGAGCAGCGCCCGTACCGTGCCGTCGCCCAGCGGTTCGGCCACCAGGTCCGCGACCGGGCCCGCGCACCCCGCCCGCACCGCCTCGACCAGCACGCCGTGCCGCCGTCCGCACTCCGTGCTCGTACGCCACAGGACGTCGGCGAGGTTGTCGCAGCCCGGCAGGAGCCGTCCCGCGCCCAACGGGACCGGGGCGCGCATCCGTTCGGGGGCCGGGTCGCAGACGAAGACCGAGCGCAGGGCCACGACCATCTGTTCGGCCGCCGCGAGGACCCTGCGCTGGCCGTCCGTCTTGCCCGCGACCCGCAGCGGGAGCAGCGCGGTGCCCAGGCGGTCGTCGGGGAGCGGGCCGCGGGTCACCGGCGCCGCGCCCGCGGTGTGCCAGGCCGCCTGCACCGCCGGGCGGCTCGGATCGCGCAGCGCGGTCTCCAGGAGGACCAGGCCGCCGGAGGTCAACCGCTCGCCCACGATGCGCAGTTCGGGCTCCGCCTGGACGGCGACGTCGAGCCGTACGGGGCCTTCGGGGCCGTCGGCGGTGCAGCCGATGCGGAAGCCCCGGCGGCGCTGGGCGTCCGGGCGCGCGCTCTGCGGTACGCAGGCGGCGGGGTCCGGGAACGCCTCGGCCAGCGTCGCCCCGCCGCCGAGCCGCGCGAGCGCCTCGTACGCCTGGAGCGCGCGGGACTTGCCGCAGCCGCTGGGGCCGGTGAAGAGGGTCATCACGCCGAGCGGGAAGCGGACCTGCCGGTGCCCGGCGAAGGCGGCGAGCCGTAACTCGGTGACGCACGGCCGGGTCGGCCGCGCCACGGGAAGCCTGGTGTCCGTATCCGTATCCGTAGCCGGGGTCGTGTCGGCGGACGGCATCGACCGTGCGGACGGCACCCTGGCGGACGACGCGTCCGGCGGCGGGGACGGTGGGGGCAGTGAGGACCACGGAGACCTCGATGACAGAGACATATCCGGACCGTAGGGCTCCGCCGTCGGGCGAACCGTTCCTCCGCCCCGCCCTTCCTACGAAAGAGGGATCAGCCCGACGAAACGATCAAAACATCCACCGCGGCAGCCGTGGCAGCCGCCGGCGTCTCACAGCAGCCCCTGCCGCCCGGAACCCGCACCTTCCATCAGGCCCTGCACCTCGGTCCCCTTCGGCGTGAGAAGGAACACGTTCCGGTCGACCCGGTGCATCGCGCTGGAAAGGCCGAAAACGACCCCCGTGCTGAAGTCGAGCACCCGCTTGGCCACGTCGGCCTCCGCGGCCGTCAGGTCGAGCAGTACCGGAACCCCCGCCATCAGCGTTTCCGCGACCTCGCGGGCGTCCGCGAAGATGCTGACGCGCAGCACCACGAAGCGGCGCCGGGCCTCTGCCGCGGCCTCCGGGATCGCGCGGTGGCCGACCGCCGACGGCCAGGCGTCCCGGCCCCGTAGCGGCACGACCTGAGCGAGCCCCTCCCACTGTTCGTCGGTGACATCATGCCTGTTCACCGGCCCTCCCCGCTGGCTCGCACCCATCATCCGTACCGAGCAATTGTCGCGCATCGTCACCCGTTCGGCGCAGCAGCGACACGGGTCGCACGGGTCCCGGCTGTCACTTCGGCCGGATGACACCCCTCTGGTACCACCTTGGGCACCCTGTGACGGTCTTCACATTGCCCGCCCCATACCCCCTCATCTCCTTCTTGACTCCTCACATCGCCCGTCCGGCGGTTGTGCAGTGCGCGTAACTCCTCAAGATCGGGCCGCGTCATCTCCGCGTAACGGGCGATTCGTACCGTCGGCGACATGACCACGTCCCCCACCGCCCCGTCCCGCGCGCCGGAGCAGACCAGTACGGTCCGTACCGTCTGCTCGTACTGCGGTGTGGGCTGCGGGATCGTGCTGGACGTCGCGACGGGCCCCGACGGCCGCCGTACGGTGGTGAAGTCGTCCGGCGACAAGGACCACCCCGCCAACCGCGGCCGGCTGTGCACCAAGGGCGCGACCACCGCCGAGATGCTCGCCGCGACCGGGCGGCTGACCACCGCGCTGGTGCGGGACGAACGCGGGGCCGAACCCGCGCCCGCCGCCCTCGACTTCGCCGTGCGGGAGACCGCGCGACGGCTGCGGGCCATCGTCGACGAGCACGGTCCGGACGCCGTCGCCTTCTACGTCTCCGGTCAAATGAGCCTGGAAGCCCAGTACTTGGTGAACAAGCTCGCCAAGGGCTTCGTGCGCACCAACCAGATCGAGTCCAACTCCCGGCTGTGCATGGCGAGTGCGGGCACCGGCTACAAACTCTCGCTCGGCGCCGACGGGCCGCCCGGCTCGTACGACGACCTCGACAAGGCCGATCTCTTCCTCGTCATCGGCTCCAACATGGCCGACTGCCATCCGATCCTGTACCTGCGGATGATGGAACGGGTGAAGGCGGGCGCCAAGCTGATCGTGGTCGACCCGCGGCGCACCGCCACCGCCGCGAAGGCCGATCTCTTCCTCCAGATCCGGCCCGGCACCGATCTCGCGCTGCTCAACGGGCTGCTGCACCTGCTGCACGAACAGGGGTACACCGACCCGGAGTTCATCGAGCGGTACACGGAGGGGTGGGAGGCCATGCCCGCCTTCCTCGCCGAGTATCCGCCCGCCACCGTCGCCGAGGCCACCGGGCTCAGTGAGGACGACATCCGCACCGCCGCGCGGCTGATCGGCGAGGCCGGTGAGTGGACCAGTTGCTGGACCATGGGGCTCAACCAGTCCACGCACGGCACCTGGAACACCAACGCCCTCGTCAACCTGCACCTCGCGACCGGCGCCATCTGCCGTCCGGGCAGCGGTCCCTTCTCCCTCACCGGGCAGCCCAACGCCATGGGCGGGCGCGAAATGGGGTACATGGGGCCGGGGTTGCCCGGCCAGCGGTCCGTACTCGTCGACGCGGAACGGGAGTTCACCGAGGAGCTGTGGGGGCTGGAGCCGGGCACGATCCGCGCCGACGGGGTGGGCAGGGGCACCGTCGAGATGTTCCAGAGGATGGCCGACGGCGAGATCAGGGCCTGCTGGATCATCTGCACCAACCCCGTTGCCTCGGTGGCCAATCGGAAGACGGTCATCGAGGGCCTGGAGGCCGCCGAGTTCGTCGTCGCGCAGGACGTGTTCGTGGAGACGGAGACCAACGCGTACGCCGATGTCGTCCTGCCCGGCGCGATGTGGGCCGAGGCGGAAGGCGTCCTCGTCAACAGCGAGCGGAGCCTGACGCTCGCCCGGCCCGCCCTCGACCCGCCCGGCGAGGCCACCGCGGACTGGCGGATCATCGCCGCCGTCGCCCGCGAGATGGGCTACGAGAAGGGTTTCGCGTACGACAGCGCCGAGCAGGTCTTCGAGGAGATCAAGCGGGCCTGGAACCCGAAGACGGGCTGGGATCTGCGCGGGGTGACCTACGAGCGGCTGCGCGCCACGCCCGTGCAGTGGCCCGCGGCCGAGGAGGACGGACCGGCGCGGAATCCCGTTCGGTACGTCGGGGGCAACTCCTCCTACTCCGAAGGCGAGTTGACGTTCCCCACCGCGAGCGGGCGGGCCGTCTTCCATGCCCGGCCGCACCTTCCCGCCGCCGAACTGCCCGACGACGACTACCCGTTCGTGCTGAACACCGGGCGCGTGCAGCACCAGTGGCACACCCTCACCAAGACCGGCAAGGTCGCCAAGCTCAACAAGCTCAACTCCGGTCCCTTCGTGGAAATCCACCCCGAGGACGCGGCCGTGCTCGGCGTCGCGGACGGCGACCGGATCGAGGTCGCCTCGCGGCGCGGACGGGCCGTGCTGCCCGCGGTGGTCACCGACCGGGTCCGGCCGGGCGGCTGCTTCGCCCCGTTCCACTGGAACGACCTCTTCGGCGAATACCTCAGCATCAACGCGGTGACGAGCGACGC
The DNA here is from genome assembly GCA_001298575.1 of Actinobacteria bacterium OK074. GTDB lineage: Bacteria > Actinomycetota > Actinomycetes > Streptomycetales > Streptomycetaceae > Streptomyces. The sequence goes on along the minus strand of LJCV01000016.1, from coordinate 24,089 downwards.
GGTCGATCCGCTGTCCTTCCAGCCGGAGTTCAAGGTGTGCGCGGTGTCACTGGCGAGGGTCGCGGGGCCGGTGCCGACCTCTTTGGTGGAGCCGACTGGCGTTCTTCCTGCGGGAGTTGGCGCCTCCGAGGCCGTAACCGCCGTAACCGCCGTAACCACAGCACCCACAGCACCCACAGCACCGGCCACGGTCTTCGGGCTCGACGCCGCTCCGCCGCCCGTGCTGACCGCTCAGGAGCGGGTGTATCTGGCCGGGTTCCTCGCGGGGATACCGTCCGGGTCGCCGGGTGTTCCCGTGCTTCCCGCGGACGCGCCCTTCGGGCCCGAGCACGCCCTGTGGGTCAACGGGGTGCTCGCCGGCATGTATTCGCGCACCGCGGTCGCCGCCGGGGCCGCCGACGCCGTACCCCCGCAGGCGTCCGGTCCCGAGACGCGCGAGGTGGTCGTGTTGTGGGCCTCGCAGACCGGGACCGCCGAGGAGTTCGCCGCCGCCACCGCCGAGCGGCTCGCGGCGAGCGGCCACCGGGCCCGGCTCCTCGGCATGGACGACACCGACCCCGGTCAACTCCCGGGCAGCGCCGACCTGTTGCTGATCACCAGCACGTTCGGCGACGGCGACGCCCCCGACAACGGCTCCGGCTTCTGGGACACCCTCACCGCGGACCGGGCCCCCCGCCTCGACGGCGTCCGCTTCGCCGTGCTGGCCTTCGGGGACTCCTCCTACGACGACTTCTGCGGGCACGGCCGCCGCCTCGACGCCCGCCTCGAAGCACTCGGCGCGATCCGGCTCGCCCCGCGCACGGACTGCGAACCCGACTACGAGCCCTCCGCGGGGGCGTGGCTGGACCAGGTCCTCACCGCGCTGGGGGCGAGCACGACAGCGGCCCCGGCGCCCCAACTGCCGCCGCCCCCGGCCGAGTCGGCACCGTCGTCGGCCAAGAAGCAGGAGGCGCCCGCCCGGCTCGTCGGGAACCGGCTGCTCAGTCTGCCCGGCGCCGGCAAGGAGGTCCGCCGGTTCACCTTCGGCCTCGACGGGACGGCGCTGTCGTACGAGGCCGGGGACGCGCTCGGCGTGCGGCCGGTCAACTCGCGCTCCCTGGTGGACGAATGGCTCGTGCTGACCGGGATCGACGCGGCAACGCCCGTACCGGTGCCGGGAGTTGGTGAGGTGCCGTTCGGGGAGGCGCTGTACCGGCATCTCGACATCACCCGGATCACTCCGGACCTGCTCCGGTTCGTCGCCGAACGCGCCCGTGACGACCGGGAGTTGCGCAGGCTCATGCGGCCCGACAACAAGGACGGGCTGGCGCAGTGGAGTTGGGGGCGGCAGGCGGTGGACGTGGTCGCCGAGCATCCGGTGCGGGCGGACGCGGCGGAGTGGGCCGGGGTGTTCAAGCGGCTCCAGCCGCGGCTGTACTCCATCTCCTCCAGCCCGCTCGTCGATCCGGCGCGGGTGTCGCTGACCGTCTCCGTCGTCCGCTACGACAACCTGCACGGGCGGCCCCGGGGCGGTGTCTGTTCGCCGTTCCTCGCCGACGCGGACGCGGGCGAGGACTCGGGGACGGGGACGGGCACGGGTACCGACGTGCCGGTGTTCGTGCAGCGGGCGCCGCACTTCAAGCCGCCCGCGGACGCGTCGACGCCGATGGTGATGGTCGGGCCCGGCACCGGGGTCGCGCCCTTCATCGGGTTCCTCCAGGAGCGGCGGGCCCTCGGGCACCGGGCGCCGAACTGGCTGTTCTTCGGCGAACAGCACCGGGCGACGGACTTCTACTACGAGGAGGAGCTGGCCGCGCTGCGCGACGAGGGCGTGCTCACCCGGCTGGACACCGCGTTCTCCCGGGACCAGCGGGCGAAGGTCTACGTCCAGGACCGGATGCGGGAGCACGGGCCCGAGCTGTGGCACTGGTTGCAGGAGGGGGCGCGGTTCTACGTGTGCGGGGACGCTTCGCGGATGGCGAAGGACGTGGATCGGGCGCTGCGGGAGGTGGCTGTGGCGCACGGGGGACTGGCCGAGGCCGAGGCCGCGGCTTATGTGAAGCAGTTGGCGGCGGAGAAGCGTTACGTGCGGGACGTCTATTAGGGGGGCGGCGGGACATCTACTAGGGGGCTGCGGGTCGTTTGTCGAGTGCGGGTCCGTGGGGGCTTGTCGCGCAGTTCCCCGCGCCCCTTACGGGGCCGCGCCCCTTACGGGGCCGCGCCCCTTACGGGGCCGCGCCCCTGTCGGGGTGCTCTTACCGCGCTCACACCCGACTCTTCACGCAATGCCCCTCCGTATTCACTCCGTCCCGTTACGTTCCTTTGCGTGCAGTTGGCAGAAACGGATACGTCGACAAACAGTCGGCCCACACCCCCCAAGGCCGTCCCGGACGAGAGTCCGCAATGGCATCGCGTCCTCACCCTCCTCGCCGACATCAGTCTGTTCATCGGGACTCGGCAGATCTGGGTGCAGGCCGCCAGTCACCGGATGGCGGTCGCGGCCGTCATCTCGGTCTGTTACGCCTCGATCCTGGTGACCGGCGTCCTCGCCCTGGTCGTGCGCGGGCGCCGCTCGCTGGCCCGGCTCGACCTCGCCGTGCTGATCACGGCGGTCACGCTGGCCGTGTGCGCGAGCATCATGGACCACGGCGGCAGCGACGAGGCCATCCTCACCACGCAGGCCGCGCACGCGCTCGTCGCCGGTCACCCGGTGTACGGGCAGCCGTGGCCATGGCTGTTCCACCACACCGCGCTCACCCCGACGATGGCCGGCGGCTACGACTACACCTACGGCTACCCGCCCCTGCTCCTGCTCCTGACCGCGCCCCTCCTCTGGATCGGCCACGGCGCGGCGGCCGCCACCTTCGTCAGCACCGGCTTCCTCCTCGCCGCCGCTGTCTATCTCTGGTGGCGGCTGCCCGTGCCGTGGCGCTCGGCGGCCACCCTGGTGTGCCTCGGTTTCGGGCTGCTGCCCCAGTACGGCCGCCTCGGGTATCCGGCGATCGTCGCGCTGGCCCTGCTCATCCCGGTGGTGACCGACTGGCCGCGCATGGGTGCGGGCGGCCGGGCGGACTGGGGGCGCGCCGCGTGTCTGGGCGCTGCCTGCGCGGCACAGCAACTGCCGTGGTTCCTCACGCCGTTCCTGCTCGCCGGGGTGTACGCGCTGCGCCGCGGCGAACTCGGGTCGCGGGGCGCCGCGCTGGCGGTGGCGCGGATCGCGGGCATCGCGGCGACCGTCTGGCTGCTGATCAACGCGTACTTCGTCGTGAGCGAACCACGCACCTGGCTGTCCGGGATCGCGCTGCCGATCACCCAGGACGCGGTGATCCACGGCCAGGGCGTGGTCGGCATCTCGCTGTACTTCACCAACGGCAGCGGCCGGCTGGCCTGGTACGGCCACGCGAGCCTGCTGCTGGCCGTCGGCCTGCTCGCGCTGTCCGTGCTGTTCATGCGGCGGTTGGGGCCCGCCGTGACCGTACTGCCGTGGTGCGCGTTCTTCCTGGCGACCCGGTCGCAGGACGGCTACTACCTGCTGATGACGCCGCTGTGGCTGGCCGCCGCGATCACCGCGCCGCCCTCGGCGTTCACCACCGCCTGGCAGCCGCGGCCCAGGTGGCTGCGCGGGCGGGTGCGGCTGCGGGCGCTGGCCGCGCTCCTGGTCGTCCCGTCGATCGCGGCCGTGACGGTGGCGGCGACCGGCTCGCCGCCGCTGCACATGCGGGTGCTGGATCTGCGGCGGACGCCGTCCACCGTGCGGGAGTTGACGATCCGCGTCACCAACACCTCGGCGTCCGCGCTGACTCCGCACTTCACGCTCACCAGCGGCCAGGGCATGAACAAGTACTGGGCCGTCGCCTCCGGTCCCGTCACGCTCCGGGCCCGCGCCTCGGCGACGTACGAACTCCTGCCGCCCGACGGGAAGTTCGTCCTGCCGAAGCCGACCACCCGGATCCGGCTGCGCGCGTTCTCGGCGGCGCCGGAGACGTTGTCGAGCACGGACGTGACGTTCAAGCGCGAGCCCGTGGTCCACAAGGTGGCCGCCCACAAGGCCGGGCACAAGCACGGCGTGCACAGCGTGGGGGACGGTCTGAAGTCCGGTGTCAGCAACCGGCTCAGGATCGGTGCCAAGGACGGGCTCAGGACCGCCACCACCATCGGTCATCGGCTCTAGCCCACGTCCCCACTCGACTTCGCGTCCGCCTCCCTTGACGGAGGCGGACGCGAAGTCGTCTACCGCAGGCGCCGGTTGGTCACTCGTCGGACGACGACGGTGCCGGGGCCCCGGCGGTGGCGGCGCGGGTGCGGGTGATCGCGAAGGCCGCGGCGGCCAGGCCCAGGACGCCGACGACCAGGCCCGCGATGCCGAGGCCGCGGGCGGTGGAGTCGCTGTCGGACGCCTTCGTGGTGTCGGCGGCGGCGGACGTGGCGGTCGTGGTGGCGTCCGTCGCCGAACTGTCGCTCTCCGCCGTGCCCTTGGCGGTCAGCTTGAGGGTCGGCGCCGGGTCCTCCGGCTCCTCGTCGCCCTTCTGCGCCTCCTCGATCCAGCGGACGACGTTGCCGTCCGAGTAGGTCTGCAACGCCTTGAACGTCAACGAATCGGTGTCGTCCGGGAGTTGGCCGAAGGCGACGTTGAAGTCCTGGTACTGGCCGACCTTGATGCGGCCGCCGGTGAAGGTGATCTCGGAGACGGCGTCGGTGATGGTGCCGTCGTCCGTCTTGACCGGCGTCTTGAGCTTGGTGTTGGTCACCTGCGCCGTCCACCCGTTCTCGGGGCTGACCAGCACGCCCAGGATCGGGTGGTCGGTCGGCAGGTAGAACTGCACCTTCGTGGTGGCGGCGGTGTCCTCCTCGTTGGGCACACGGAAGGTGATCACGCCGTCGGTGGCGCCCTTGGCGTAGCTCTCGGGGTGGACGGTGACGTGCGCGGACGCGACGCCCGCGGCGGTGAGGACTCCGGCGGCGGCGAGGGCACCGACCACGCCGGTGCGGCGCAGGGTCGTACGTATCGGGGACATGGCTGAGGACATGACTGGGGGAACTCCGTACCTGTACTGGTGCATCCGGAAGGTCAAAGAGGGTCAGATCGCGTACGGGGTTCCGGTGGGCGGGCCGCGCCGGGACAGCGCGTGGCGCAGCAGCGGCCGGGTGGGCGGCGGCGGGCCGGGGGTACAGGGGTGCGGCGTCTCCGCGTACGACGGCAGCGGCGCCGTACGCCACCAGGCGACGAGGCCCGGGACGAAGGCGGCGGCCTTGCGCAGCAGGGTCCACAGGGCCGCCTCGCCGCAGCGCAGGCACCAGGCGGCGAGCAGGGCCGCGACGAGGTGTGCGGCCATGGCGTGCGCGGTGAGCGCGTGGGCGAGGGCCGCGTGCGGGGAGACCATCCGGAAGCCGGAGGGCATGCCCGGCATAGGGGGCATGGTCACCGTGTGCGGGTGGGTGGCCGGGGGCGCCGGGGTGCGGGGGGTGGCCGCGTCGAAGGCCAGGTGCAGGGCGGCCTGGACGGTGAGCATGGCGCCGGCGATGGCGGTCAGGGAGCGTTCGCGGTCGCCGAGGGCGTAGCTCGCGGCGAAGACGGGGAGGACGGCGGTGCCGTCGATCCATACGGGTGGGGCGGCGCCGGTCGCCAGTGCGTGTCCCCCGGCTGCGAGCAGGACGCATACGACGGCGAAGACCGCCGCGCGGATGCTCCTGATCACGGGGGATGCACTCATCGCGGGGATCCTCCCATGTGGGGGTGAGTGGTGGGTGGGTTCGCCGATAAAAAAGCCGCCTCACAGCTCGGGGGTGGGTGGGTTCGTTGGCGGGTGCGGATTCGTTGGCGGGTGCGGGTGCGTCTGGGTTGCTCGCGCCGTTCCCCGCGCCCCTTGTTCGCCTTCGGCGTCATATGGGGCGCCGCCCCCAGAGCCCCTCCGTACAAACGCACATGCCCACCCCCTCCCCCATCCGTAACGCTTATGCGATGCACCAGCAGACTTACACCTCGCATGTGCGGGAATATGATCTGCGTAAGATGCCCAGACTAGGGAGTGGACCCGTGATGACCCGTTCCGTGCGCAGGACCCGTCGGAACCGCCGGACGTTGCAGGTCGCCGGTGGTGGGGCGGCCGTGCTGCTCGCCCTGAGCGGCTGCTCGTCCTCCGACGACTCCTCCTCCACGGCGAACTCCTCGTCGTCGGCCTCCGCGTCCGCGAAGATCTCGGGGGCGGTGACGGTGTTCGCCGCCGCCTCGCTCCAGGAGAGCTTCACCACGCTGAAGTCGGAGTTCGAGAAGGAGTACCCCGGCACGAAGGTGACCTTCAGCTTCGGCGGCAGTGACACGCTCGCCGCGAGCATCACCAGCGGGGCGCCCGCGGACGTGTTCGCCGCGGCCAGCACCACGACCATGCAGACCGTGACCGACAAGAAGGACGCGGTCGGCACGCCTTCGGTGTTCGTGCGCAACCAGTTGGAGATCGCGACCCTTCCGGGCAACCCCGACAAGGTCTCCTCCCTCAAGGACCTCACCTCCTCGAAGCTGAAGGTCGTGCTGTGCGCGAAGACCGTGCCGTGCGGCGCGGCGGCGCAGAAGGCGCTCACCGCCAGCAAGCTGAAGCTGACCCCGGTGTCGTACGAGTCGGACGTCAAGAGCGCCCTGACGAAGGTGGAGTTGAAGGAGGCGGACGCGGCCGTCGTCTACAAGACCGATGTGCACGCCGCGGGTGACAAGGTGGACGGCGTGGACTTCCCCGAGTCGGCCGACGCCATCAACGAGTACCCGATCGCGCTCCTCAAGGACGCCCCGAACCCCGCCGCCGCCAAGGCGTTCATCGCGCTGGTGAAGTCGGCCGAGGGGCAGAAGGTGCTGACGGCGGCCGGGTTCCTGAAGCCGTGACCTCCCGGCCCACACCGCCCACGGGGCTCAGGTGGCGCGGGCGCGGCGGGCTCCGGGCGGGGGTTCCGCTCCCCCTGCTGCTGCCCGCCCTCGCCGGACTGGTGTTCCTGCTGCTGCCGCTGCTCGCGCTGCTGATCCGGGCGCCCTGGAGCACGCTGCCGGACCAGTTGACCAGCGCGGCCGTGTGGCAGGCGCTGCGGCTGTCGCTGGTGTGCGCGACCGCGGCGACGGCGGTGAGCCTGGTGGTGGGGGTGCCGCTGGCGTGGGTGCTGGCCCGTACGGAGTTTCCCGGACGGGGTCTCGTCCGGGCCCTGGTGACGCTGCCGCTGGTGCTGCCGCCGGTCGTGGGCGGTGTGGCTCTGCTGCTCGCGCTCGGGCGCAACGGTGTGGTCGGGCGGTGGCTGGACTCCTGGTTCGGGATCACGCTGCCGTTCACCACCACGGGGGTAGTGCTCGCGGAGGCGTTCGTGGCGATGCCGTTCCTGGTCATCAGCGTGGAGGGCACCCTGCGCGCCGCGGATCCGCGCTACGAGGAGGCCGCCACCACGCTGGGCGCCTCCCGGTTCACGGCGTTCCGCCGGGTCACCCTGCCGCTGGTCGCGCCGGGCATCGCCGCCGGTGCGGTGCTGGCCTGGGCGCGGGCGCTGGGCGAGTTCGGCGCGACGATCACCTTCGCGGGCAACTTCCCCGGCCGTACCCAGACGATGCCGCTGGCCGTCTACCTGGCCCTCCAGAACGACCCGGACGCGGCCATCGCCCTGAGCCTGGTCCTGCTGGCCGTCTCGATCGCGGTCCTCGCGGGGCTGCGCGACCGCTGGATGACGACGACGTCATGAAACTCGTGAAACGGACGGCGTCATGAAACGACGGGAACGGGACAGGGGCCTTTTGAACGACAGCGACCTCGATGACGGCGGCAACCTCACTGCTCGCGCCACCGACCGCCCCGCCTCCGCCGCCGATCCGGAGGCGGGGCCCGGCTCGGTACCGGACCCGAATGCAGGCCCCCCTCCCGGCCTCGACGCCCAACTCCTCGTCACCCGCGACAAGTTCGAGCTCGACGTACGCCTGTCCGCCGCCCCCGGGGACGTCGTCGCACTGCTCGGGCCCAACGGGGCCGGAAAGACAACCGCGTTGCGGGCGCTGGCCGGGCTGGTGCCGCTGTCCGGCGGTCATCTGCGGCTGGACGGCGCCCTGTTGGACCGTACGCCGCCGGAGGCCCGGCCCGTCGGGGTCGTCTTCCAGGACTATCTGCTCTTCCCGCACCTCACCGCCCTCGACAACGTGGCCTTCGGGCCGCGCTGCCAGGGCGCGTCGAAGGCCGCGGCCCGCGCCCAGGCCGCCGAGTGGCTGGCGCGGATGGGGCTGGCCGAGCACGCGGGCGCCAAGCCGCGGCGGCTGTCCGGCGGGCAGGCGCAGCGGGTCGCGCTCGCCCGCGCGCTGGCCACCCGCCCCCGGCTGCTGCTCCTGGACGAGCCGCTGGCCGCCCTCGACGCCCGTACCCGTCTGGACGTCCGGGCCCAACTGCGGCGCCATCTCGCCGAGTTCGAGGCGGTAGCGGTCCTGGTCACGCACGACCCGCTGGACGCGATGGTGCTCGCCGACCGGCTCGTCGTCATCGAGGCGGGCCGGATCGTGCAGGAGGGCACCCCCGCCGACATCGCCCGCCGCCCCCGCACCGACTACATCGCCCAGCTCGTCGGCCTCAACCTCTACCGGGGTACGGCCGAGGGCCACACCGTACGGCTGGACGCGGGCCCCTCGGTCACCACGACGGAGGAGCTGGACGGGCCCGCCTTCGTGGCCTTCCCGCCGGGCGCGGTCGCCCTCTTCTCCGAGCGGCCCGCCGGGGCCGGTGCGCGCAACCTGTGGCGGTGCGAGGTGACGGGCCTGGAGACCCACGGCGACCAGATCCGCGTGGCGCTCACCGGGGAACTCCCGCTGGCCGCGGACCTGACGACGGTGGCCGCGGCGGAACTCGGGCTGCACGAGGGGGCGCCCGTCTGGGCGGCGGTCAAGGCGGCACAGACACACGCGTACCCGGCATAGGGGTCACAACGCCCCGCTGCGGCTACGGTGGCGCACATGCCCCTCGACACCCCCCTGAACACGACGCTCAGCATCCGCAACCAGCTCCCCGGCACGGTCACCGCCGTCACACCGGGCGAGGTGATGGCCGCCGTCAAGGTGCTCCTCGACGGCGGCCAGGAACTCACCTCGGCGATCACCCTGGAGGCCGTACGCGCCCTGGGCCTCGCCGCGGGCTCCGCGGTACGCGCGCTGGTGAAGTCCACGGAGGTCGCGCTCGCCACCGCCGCGGTCGACGGCGTCTCCGTACGCAACCAACTGCCCGGCACGGTACGGGAGATCGCCACCGGCGGGGCCATGGCCTCGGTCAAGGTCACGGTGCCGGGCGCCGAGTTGACCTCCGTCATCACGAAGACGGCCGCGGACGACCTGGCCCTCGCGCCGGGCACGGCCGTGGTGGCGCTGATCAAGTCGACGGAGGTGTCGCTGGCCACCGCGTGAGAGGTCCCTCAGCCGGCCTCACCCATCGCCCGTCACACGTCACCCCCGCTCGTCACCCATCCTCCGTCCCCCCGTCCACCACCCTCGCCAACTCCTCCCGCCCCAGCGGTGGTTCGCTCAGCGGGGGCAGTTGCGGGCCCAGCATCGTGCCGAGCAGCACGCGCGGGGCGACCAGGCGGGTCATCGGGGCCGACAGGGTGAACACCTCCACCACCGGTTCGGCGATGCTCGGGCGGCCCAGGGCCGTGCGCAGCAGGCGGGACATGTAGCGGCGCATCAGCCGGTCGGTGAGGCCGGGGCGGGGTCCGGTGGCGCCGGGGAAGCGGACGTCCTGGCCGGTGGCCTGGGCCCAGGCGCCCGCGGCGGCCGTGGCGACCGAGCGCTGCACCGCGCGGGCCGTGCCCGGCCGCACCCCGCCCTCGCGCAGCCGGTCGGCCAGCGCGGCGGCGGAGTGCGCGGCGACCGACATCCCGTGGCCGTAGACCGGGTTGTAGCCCGCGACCGCGTCGCCCAGCACCACGAAGCCGTCCGGCCAGGCGGCCAACTCCTCGTAGTAGCGGCGGCGGTTGGCGGTGGAGCGGGTGACCCGGACCGGGCCGAGCGGCTTCGCCCGTGCGATCAGGTCACCCACGAGCGGATGCCGCATGCCCCGTGCGAATTCCACGAACTCCCCCTCCCCCGACGGCGGTTCACCCCCGCGGGTGCCGGAGAGCGTGACCAGCCAGCGGCCGTCCTCCACCGGCATCAGCGCGGCCGTCTGCCCGGGGCCGCCGCTGTCGGGGTCGGCCTGGACGTTGACCACGGGGAAGCCCTCACCGGCGGTGCCGGGGGCGCGGAACAGCCGGGTCGCGTACATGAGTCCGGAGTCGACGACGTCCTCCCGCACCGGTGGCAGCCCGAGCGCGGCGAGCCAGTCCCGGGCCCGCGAGCCGCGCCCGGTGGCGTCGACGACGAAGTCGGCCGGCAGCTCGGCCGCCGCACCCGTCGTCCGGTCGCGCACCCGTACGCCGGTGACCTGGGCGGCGTCTCCGGCCAGCCCGGTGACCTCGGTGTCCTCCCGCAGCCGTACGCCCGGCATCGCGAACACCGCCTGCCGTACCACCAGGTCGAGCAGGGCGCGGGTGCAGCTGATCACGTACTGGTCGGTGGTCCAGCGCGGCAGCCAGCCCTGCGGCATGAGCATCACGTAGCCGTCGGGCAGGCCGATGCGGTGCGCCCCGGCGGCGGCGAGCCGCTCCAGGGTGCCCGGCACGAGCGCCTCGACGGTACGGGCCCCGCCGGACATGAGGACGTGCGCGTGGTGCCCCTGGGGAAGACCCTTACGGTGCTCGGGGCCGGCGGGCAGCCGGTCGCGTTCGACGACCGTCACGGACGCGATGCCCGGGTCGGCGGCCAGCGCGGCGGCGGCCAGCGAACCGGCCATGCCACAGCCGAGGACGACGGCGTGACGGCCGTGACCGGGGCCGGGACCGTGGCTGTGGCCAGGGCTCTGCCCGGGGCTGTGTCCGGGGCTCTGTCCGGGGCTGTGGCTCGTTGTCATGGCTGTCCCCTATCCTCTGTCCTGCGCCAGCGCGGGCCACGGCCTTACGGGGGCGCCGCCGTCGCGCACCGGAACCGGCGTGGCCCCGGCGCGCGCGGGCAGAGGGACCCCGCGGGCGGCCGGTGGGCCGTCGCCCAGTGCCGCCGCCGCGCGCATCACCTGGGCGACCGTCGGCCGCCGGTGCCGGGCGAGCCAGTTGCGGCGCGCGGCCAGGGTCACCGCCGCCACCAGCCGGCCGCCGCACGCCACCGGCGAGGTGACCGTCACCCACCCCGCCACCGGGGACGGGCCGCAGGTGAACCGGGCGTCGGCGATGGAGCGCAGCCGGGTGTCCGCCGCCGCGCGGGGCACGAGATGGGCCAGCATGGCCTCTCCTTGGGAGTCGGCGTGCAGCGGGGCGCCGAGCACGACGTCGGACACCACCTGCCGCTCGGCGTCGTTCATGAGGCTGTCGGGATCGGGGGCGAGATAGGCGAGGCAATAACGCGACGGAACACCGACTAAAATCGGGACGTGCAGCATGACGGTTTGCCCGGTGGTCCGACGCAGCGCGCCCAGAATGTTTTCGGCTCTCCCCTCAATCGACGAACCAAGGCGATATGACCGAATTGTCGCCACGGGATCAGGGGTACCCATCGGTGCTACCCGCGAGTATTCCAACAAGTAGCGCCCACGCCCCGCCTTCCGGAAGACTCCGGCCCGAATGCCCGCCTGGAGGATTCGATGGGTCGTCGAGGGCAGCAGTTCTGCCCGACTGGCCACGTCGTGAAGTCTTTGCGGTCCCGGGCCCAGCGCCGTAAACGCCGAGATCAGACGGAAGGCCCGGTCGTAGGTGGTGGCGGAACACTCTTCGGCGGGGGATCCGTGCGCGCCGGTTCCCCCACCATCAGGCACAAACTCAGCTTCCATAGCGTTTCCCTAATAGCCATGTCGGTGTCGTTCTCGGGCAAGCAGATCCCCCGACCCCGGTCGCCTTTCTACCCGCCCGCCAAAAACGTGACAATGATCCGTGGTCTTCCGGAAGCGCCGACTTCCGGAATTGCCGCGCGTATATAAGCTTGGGCTCCTCACTTCTCCGTCCCTTGGACGACTCACGGCGAAGGAGCCCCGATGACGGTCAATCAACCAGGTCTGCGGGCACTGCTCATGACCTGCAGGAAGCGATACCGGGGTCCGGACGGGGAAGTCGGTCCACCCGGGCGGCGGGCCGGCATCTCGCAGGAACAGCTGGGTTTTCTGCTCGGCCGCTCCGGCCGCTGGTACGGCGCCCTGGAACGCGGTCAGATGGACAATCCGAGTACCGGCCTGCTGGAGGACGTGGCCCGGGTGCTGTCCATGACCGGCGAGGAGCGCGCCGCGCTCTACCTGTACGCGGTCGGCCGCCAGCCCGAGACGCTCCGGCCGACCGGCGCGGCGGCGGACTGCGACGCCGCCTGGCGGACGGTCGTCTCCCACGTCACCACGCCCGCCGTGGTGACGGACCTCCGCGCCCGCGCCGTGGCGTGGAACACCGAGTTCCGTGAAGTGTTCGGGGCCGACTGGCAGCCGTTCACGCAGACGTACGGCGGGAATATCCTGCGCTGGGGCCTGACCCACACCCCGGTACGGGACCGGCTGTTGGTGGACTGGGCGGACTCCTGGGCGCCGGCCCTCCTCACCGCCCTGCACGTGGCCCTCGCGCGACTGCCGGGCGATCCCGGGTTGCGGGCGCTGCAGCAGCAGGTCGCCGAGGATCCGCTGCTCGGCTCGGAGGGCGCGGAACGCTTCCTGAGCGTGTACGCCTCGGGTACCTGGCGGCAGACCGTACGCCACCCTCGGCACGGCCCGACCACCTACACCACCCTGACCGCGTCGACCCACGGCACGTCGGACCTGGCCCTGGTGGTGTGGCTGCCGGAAGAGGCGGGCGGGTCGGCGGTGGCCCCGGTGCGCGACGGGGCACGGGGGCCGTAGGGAGCGCGTGCATCGCGTGGCCGACGGGTGCGAACGGCCGTGTCAGAGCATGCCGTTGGGCACGTGCTCGGGGTCGGGAACCGGTTGTTCGACGTCCCAGTGCTCGACGACCACGCCGTCCGCCAGCCGCCACAGGTCGACGACGGCCATGCCGCGGCCCTCGTCGCCGGGCAGGGTCATGTGGTGGTGGACGACGACGAACTCGCCCTCGGCGATGATCCGTTGGACCCGCGAGGTGCCCCCCGCGAAGGCCGCGTGCCGCAGGTGTTCGATGTACGCGGCCCGGCCGGAGGGGCTGTCGGGGCTGTGCTGGACGAAGTCCTCGTGGATCAACTCCGGTGCCACGTCCAGGTTTCCCCTGCCGAAGAACTCCTCGTAGCAGCGGCGGATGGTCTCCTTGTTCCGTTCGCCCTCCGCGAGCCTGCGTGCGGCTTCGGCGGAGTCCGGGACGCCGGACCGCGGGTCACCGGCCCTCGGCTCGGTGGTGGTCTTCGGCTGGGTGGGCAGGGCGCTGGTCATGCCGATCACGTCCGTTCGCTGTTCGTTGGTGCTGTTCCGTCGTGCTGTTCCGTCGTGCCGTCTCGTCGAGTTCCGTCGTGTCGTTCCGTCCGCGCTCACCAGGTGACGGGGAAGGCGTGCAGTCCGTAGAAGTCCATGCCGTCCTTGAAGGACAGTTCCTCGACCGGTACGGCCGGTCGCAGGCCGGGCAGGCGTGCCGCCAACGTGTCGAGGGCGATGCGCAGTTCGGCGCGGGCGAGGGTCTGGCCCAGGCACTGGTGGACGCCGTGCCCGAAGGCCAGCTGGCGCCGGGCGCCGGGCCGCCCCGGGTCCAGCCGGCCGGGGTCCGGGAAGACGGCGCCGTCGCGGTTGGCGGCCTGGACGGACACGATCACCCCTTCGCCGCACCGGACTTGACGCCCGCCGACGACGACGTCGGCGACGGCGACCCGGCAGATGCCGAGCTGGACGATGGTGAGGTGGCGCAGGAGTTCGTCCACCAGCGGTTCGTCGATGCCTCCGGGGGCGGGCCAGGGTCCCTGGGCCGTCAGGGCCAGGACCGCGAGCGCGGTCATGTTGGCGGAGGTGTCGTGGCCCGCGCCGAGCAGCAGGGCGAGGTTCAGGACCGCCTGCCACCGGGTGAGTTCGCCGGTACGGACGTGCCGGGCGACCACCCGGCTGGTGAGGTCGTCGCGCGGCTCCTTCTCCCGCAGGGCGGCCAACTCCTCCAGCATGCCGAGCAGTTGGCCGCCCGCCTGGGCCTTGCGCGCGGGCGTCGCCGAGCCGTCGGTGAGCACGTGGGTCTCCCGCTCGAACAACTCGTGCCATGCGTACGGCACTCCGAGCAACAGGCAGATCACCTGCGAGGCGACGGGCAGCGCGAAGGTGTCGACGAGGTCGGCGGGCGGCCCGGCGGCGGTCATGCGGTCGACGCGTTCGTCCACGATCCGCTGGATGCCGGGTCGCAGCGCCGCCACCCGGGCGGGGGTGAACTCAGGCGCGAACATCCGCCGTACGCGGGCGTGTTCGGCCCCGTCCAGGCCGATGAACGTGGTGTTCAGCGGCGGTACTTCGACGGCCGCGCCGACCGCCGGATAGCCGGGGTCGGAGGAGTTCGAGCTGAACCGGGCGTCGCGCAGCACCTGGCGGGCGTCCGCGTACCGGGTGACCAGCCAGGCGGTGCGTCCGTTCGGCAGCCGCACCCGGCGCGGGGTGCCCTCGGCCCGCCAGTGGGCGTACTCGGGCGCCGGCTCGAAGGGGTCGAAGGGGCAGCCGCCGCGCGCCCGGGGCCGGGGGTAGGAGTCGGCGTCCACCGCCTCGGTGCTCATGCGACCGCCTCCGCGCCCGGCCGTACCGCCGTACCGGCGCCGGGAGTTACCGGCAGCGGTGGCCGTACGTCTCCCAGTACCTCCTCGATCGCGCGGGCGGTGCGCAGCAGGGCGGTGTCCCGGCCGGGGGCGCCGATCAGCTGGAGGCCGACGGGCAGTCCGGCGGGGGTGCGGCCGCAGGGCAGCGACACGGCGGGGCAGCCCGCCATGGTGACCGCGGTGGTCAACGGCCACAACGCGAGGACGCGCAGCAGGTGTTCGTCGGCCGGGAGCGGCGAGGGGCCGTCCGGCACCGGCCACGGGGCGCAGCCCATCGTGGGGGTGAGCAGCACGTCGTAGCTGTCGAAGAGGGTGCCGAAGGACTTCGCGAAGGCGGCCCGCTCCAACTCGGCGGCCAGCAGCTGCTCTTCGGACAGCGACCGCCCGGAGGTCACCTCGGCGCGGATCAACGGCCCTGCCTCGTCGCCCAGTTGGTCCACGAGGTCGCCGTAGCGGCGGGCGGCCCGGTGGGCGATGAGGGTCAGGCAGGCGTCCTGCATGCTGCCGAGCGCGGGCGCGTGCTCCTGGGTGCGGCAGCCGGCCCGCGCGATCCGCCCGACCGCCGCGGTGAACACCCGGGCCACGTCCGGCTCGACGGGCAGCCGGCCCGCGTACCCGGCGGTGAAGGCCACACGGGCGGGCAGCACCGGGAAGAGTTCGAGTGGCGGGCCGCCGGTCAGCGCGCCGTGGAAGAGGGCGGCGTCGGCGACGTCCCGGGCGAGCGGTCCGTGGGTTTCGAGGGCGCCGCCCGCGGCCGGGGAGGGCCGCAGGCCGACGACGCCGGTGAAGGCGGCCGGGATGCGCAGCGAGCCCGCGGTGTCCTCGCCGTGCGCGCACCACACCTCGCCGGCCGCCACGGACACGGCGGCCCCGCCGCTGGAGGCGCCGCACGAGACGGTCGGGTCCCAGGGGTTGCGGGTGCGGCCGTGCAGCGGGTTCACGGTGTCGGCGCCGGAGCAGAACTCGGGCAGGTTGGTCTTGCCGACGACGATCCCGCCGTGCCGCTCGATCCGCTCGACCAACGGGTCGGAGACGGCGGCGACTTGGCCGCGCAGCCCGGGCGAGCCGTACGTGGTGGGCACCCCGGAGACGTCGACCATGTCCTTGACGGAGACGGGCAGCCCGCCGAGCCACCCGGGGTCGTCCACGCGGGATTCCGTGCGGCGCCCCGCGATCTCCTTCGCCTGTCGCCGGGCCCGGTCCAGGCAGGTCACGGGCAGGGCGCCGACCGCCGGTTCGACCTCGGCGATCCGCTCCTCGACCGCGTCCAGCAGCTCCAGCGGGCTCAACTCGCCCCGTTTCAGGGCCCGTACGACGGCGGTGGCGCCGAGGGCGAGCACCTCACGCACGGCCGGGGCCGTCCGTCGTGTCCGTGCGCCACACCGCGTGCGTGGCGCGTTTGCCGGACTGGAGGATCTCGGTGCGGTACTCGTCGCCCCGGCGGGTCACCAACACCTCGCCGGGGGCGTCGAGTTCGACGAACCGCTGGAAGCGGATGTCGGCGGAGACCGGCACCAGGCAGGGGTCGCCGGACTCGGCGATCACCGCCTGCCGCATCATCTCGGTGAGCAGCATGCCGGGGGTGTGGTCGGTGGGGTTGTCGAAGAAGTTCGGGTGCTCGGTGTCGATCCGCATCCGGTACGAACCCGGCGCCGCCCCCGGGGAGATGACCACGTCCCGCTCCGCCTCCCGGCCCACGGTGCGGGGTTCGACGGCGGGCAGGAGCCTGCGGGTCAGGTCGACGTCCTTGGGGTCACGGCCGCGCACCCGCAGGTACATCTCCGCGGGCGGGATGACCGCCTTGCCCAGGCAGCGGCCGACCAGGGTGCTGCCCCGGTACATCTCGCCGGTCATGTCGGTCTGGATGATCGCGCCCCGCTCGTTGCCCGTGATGTGCGCCAACAGCCGTACCTCGGTGGGCTGTTCGGTCATCCGCAGGGCGGCGGGTTCGGCGGTGACGTGGAAGGAGCGCATCACCTGCATGGTGGCGAGCGGCACGTCCTGGACGACGTGGGCGAGGAGCAGGGCCGCCTGGCGGAAGGTCTCCAGGACCAGCAGCGGGTCGTGGGTGCCGCGGTCGAGCAGCGAGTAGTAGCCGCCGAGCCGGGGCCAGCAGGCCGCGACGGCGAGGGAGTTGTCCTCGCGGGCCCAGCCGGTGATCAGGACGGTGGTGGGGTCGCCGCGGTCCACCAGGGCGCGCGGGACGGTGCGTTCGAAGGTCAGGTCGGGGTGGCCCAGCAGCGGGTCGAGCGCGGCGGCGGCTTCGGCAGCGGTGGCGAGGGTCATCGGGGCGTCTCCTTCGGGGTCTGCGAGGAGGGCTGGAGCTTCTGGCGGCCCACGGGCGTTGGCGTCCACGAGGTGTCGTCGGGCCCTGGCAGCACGAGTACGGGGTCGAGGGACGCGTCGAGGAGCGCGGCACCGCCGGGTGCCAGTCCCAGGACGAGGGCGGTGCCGTGGATCCGGCGCCGTACGGTGGTCGGCTGCCGGCCCGGGTTGAAGGCGAACACGGCGACGGGGCGGCCGTGTTGGTTCTCGTGGACCAGGACGGTGCCGGGGCCGCTGCCGGGGTCGGCGAGGGCGGGCGGGGGCAGCAGCGGGAGCAGCGCCTCGGCGTCCGGTGCGGTCGCGGCCGGGCCCGGCCAGTCGGCCCAGCGGCCGGTGAGGGGTCCGGCGGAGAGCAACACGACGGCTCCGCCCCGGATCTGACGGTCCGCCAGCGCGGTGAACAGCTCCTCGTCGTCCTCGTGGCCGTCCACCGGGACCAGCCAGGGGACGGCCGGGTCGGCGTCCACGTCGGGGAGTTCGGTGGCGACGTCCACCCGGTACTGGTGGCGGTTCATCAGCTGCTCCGCCAACTTCACGGTGTCGGGGAGGAGTTGGGAGCCGTCCGGCCGCCATGCCTGGGCCGCGGCGAGTCCCCGGGGCGCGAGCAGCAGCAGGTCCGCCGCGTAGTGGCCGTCCGCGAGCGCGGCGGCGGGGCCGCGCAGCAGGTCCCGCAGCGCGTGCAGGGCACCGAGGTTGGGGCCGGTCGTGCCGTCCTCGCGCAGTGGGGCGCCGGGGCAGTACGGCGGGGCGTAGTCGGCCGGGTCGAGGCCCTCGGCGCGCAGCCCGGCCGGGTCCAGGTCGATCACCCCGCCCCAGCTGCCGGTCGAGCAGGCGGTGTACGCGCTACAGCTCACCGAGCCGAGTCCGAGCGCCAACAGGGCGTGGTGGAGCGGGACTTGGGGCCGGGCGTAGGACGGGTCGGTCCAGGTGAAGCCCCAGTTGTCCTCGACGTTGGCGGACCGGCGGGCCCGTACTCCGAACCAGTGGGAGGCGAACGCGGTGCGGGAGCGGGCCGCGTTGCCGACCCAGCTGGTGTACCCCTCGGCGAACCCGGCCCCGGCCAGCGGTGCGGTGCGGGCGAGCCAGGCGGCCACGGCGCCGGACGGGCCGTCGAGCGCCGGGAGCGGCAGGTTGACCAGGGCGGCGGCGCGGACCTGCGGGGAGAGGCAGTCGGCGAGCAGGGCGTAGTGCGCGCGCAGCGTCTCGCCGCCCCACACCGCCCAGGCGGTGCGCAGCTCGGGCGGCCAACTCCTCGGCGGTACAAGGCCGGTGGTGTCGGCGAGCTCCGGCTCACCGGCCGCCCCGAGCCACTCGGCGAAGGCCCGGACGGCGGGCGGGGAGAAGTCGTGCGCGGTGGCCGCCTGGTTGGCGTCGCTGTAGACGCCCTCGTTGCCGAGCTGCACACCGACCACGGGGTCGCCGAGCGCGGGCGCGAGGACCGACTTGTCGACGGCGGTGAGCCACTCCCGCACCTGGGCGGTGTACTCCGGGCAGGACGCGCTCGGCAGCACCATCGCCTGTGAAGTGACGGGTTCCCCGAGGGAGTTGAGGACGGGGGCGTAGCGGTCGTCGCGGCTCGGGCTGACCCGGTCGGGCAGTCCGCCGAGCTGGACCTCGCCGTGCACGAAGGGCCCCGGTTTGAGCACGGCCTTCAGCCCGGCGGCGCGGATCAGCCCCAACAGGCCGACGACGTCGCGCTGGGGGTCGGTCTCGCCGGTGAAGTCGTGGGTGCCGGGGGCGGTTTCGTGGAAGCGCCAGGGCAGGTAGCAGGTCACGACGTCGACACCGGCCTCGGCGAGCGCGGCCAGGTTCGCGGCCCAACGGGCGGGCGCGGCACGGTAGTAGGGGTACTCGCCGTACAGGACGGGGCGCCCGAAGCCGTAGAGGTAGGACCCCTGGTCGCTCACGCGGCCGTCCTCCCCTCGATGACCACCTTCAGGCCCGTGTAGGCCCCCGCCGCCCCCGGCACCGCGCAGATCGTGCGCAGGGCGGCGTCGGCCTCGTCGAGGGCGAAGCGGTGGGTGATCAGGCCCTCCAGGGGCAGCCGGCGGGCGAGGTCGACCGCGCGGGAGAAGACCAGGCTGTTGTAGTCGCCGGCGCCGATGACGCTGAGGCCGCGCTGGAGGATCTCCAGCGGGCGCAGGGCCGAGCGGGCCTGTTCGTTGAAGCCCATGATGACGATGCGGCCCCGGTCGGCGGCGAGCGCGGACGCCTGGTCGAAGAGGCTGCCGACGGTGTCCACGACGACGTCGGCGGAGCGTTCGGTGACCTCGCCGGGCGGGGCCACCTCGACGGCGCTGCCGGGCACGTCCACGAAGTAGCCGCCGAGCGCCGTGCGCCGGAAGCCGTCGGGCTCGACGAGCCGGACCGCGCAGCCGAGCCGGTCGGCGACCAGCGCGACCACCGCGCCGATCGGCCCGCCGCCGAGCACGACGACCCGGTCGTCGGCCGAAACCCCGGCCGCGCGCGTGTTGTTGAGGACGCAGGCCAGCGGCTCGACGAGGACGGCGCGGTCGTAGGACATGCCGTCGGGGATCCGGTACAGGAAGCGTTCCTCCAGGCGCATGTACTCGGCGAAGGCGCCGTCGCGGTCGATGCCGATCTCGTTGCCGGTCTTGTTGAGGCAGAAGTTCAGCTCGCCGCGGCGACAGGGCGGACAAAGACCGCAGAACAGGGTGGGGTTGGCGATCACGCGGTCGCCGGGCTTGACGGTGGTGACCGCGGGGCCGACGGAGGCGACCTCGCCGACGGCCTCGTGGCCCATGACCACGCCGGTCAGGGCGGAGAACTTGCCGAGCAGCACCCCGCGGTCGGTGCCGCAGATCCCGGTCTGCACGACCCGGAACACCACGTCGTCGGGGGCGGTGCAGACGGGGTCCGGGCGGTCGGTCAGTTCGAGCGAGCGGTCGGCGGTCAGGACGAGTGCCTTCATGACAGGGGCTCCTCACTGCCCGAAGCGGCCTCGGGGGCCTTGGGGGTCCTGCCCGGGGACTCGGAGTCACGCCCCCCGGACACCTGCGGGGCACCCACTTCGGGGGGCGCGGGCAGGTCCCAACGGATGTTCTCCAGCAGGGACTTGTGCAGTTGCGGGGTGCTCGCGGCCACGCACGAACGCTGGTTGAGCGGGCTCAGGTCGAGCAGCCGCATGGCGTCGAGCGGATCGCCGTACGCGTCGGTGATGGTGACCCCGGCCCGGCGGGCGAGGTAGACGCTGGCGGCGATGTCGTAGGGGAAGAGGTGCAGGACGCTGCCGCGGCCGGCCGCGCGGAAGGCGCCTTCGGTCTCCGGGCGGTCGCGCAGGACGCGGTTGCCGATGTCGACGTAGGCGTCCAACTGGCCGGTGATGACACGTGTGATGGAGTAGGAGGCGCTGTTGAAGACGAACACGCCGCCGGTGTTGGCCGAGCGGTCCACCAGGTGCCGGTAGGCGCGGGTCATCAGGTCCATGGGGTGGCCGTTGAACTCGATGGACCAGAACATGCGGGCCAGTTCGGTGGTGGGGCTGAGCGCGGGGACGGGGTAGGGGTGGCCGGTCGCCTCGATGCCGGGGGTGTCGTCGTCGGCGTAGAGACCGGCGCCGGTCTTCAACTCCAGTACGTGGGCGGCGATCACGTCCCCGAGGGTCGGGTCACCGTCGCCGAGACGGGCGGCGGCGATGGAGACGGTGGCCATCTCCAGTCCCGCCGAGGCGGGGCGGGTTCCGTCGATCGGGTCGACGACCAGGACGTACTCGGGGTCGTCGCCGGTGGTCCACAGCCCGGCGTCCTCGGTGTAGACGGCGAGGGGCGGGCCGACGCGCTCGCGCAGGTGCTCCCGGACGACCTGTTCGGCGATCTCGTCGATGTCGAACTGGGCGTCCCCGCCCGGGGATTCGCCGTGCACGGAGCGCCGGTCGGGGGTGGTGCGGCGGGTGTCGAGGGCCTCGCGGACGGCCCGGGCCAGCGAGGTGAGGAGGTCGCGCAGCTCGCTCATCCGGCCACCGCCGACAGGAGCGCGTCGAGCCCGTCGCAGATCTCGTCGGCCTGGGCCGGGGTGAGGATCAGCGGTGGCCGGATCTTGATGACATTGCCGTGGCCGTAGCGCGAGGTGCGCAGGATCAGGCCGAACTCCATGGCGCGCGCGGCGAGTTCGTTGGTGAGGGCGACGTCGGGCGAGCGGTCCGGGCGGACCAGTTCGAAGCCGATCATCAGGCCGACACCGCGGACGTCCCCGATGCACGGATGGCGCCGCTGGAGGTCGTACAGCCGCTCCATGATGTGGCCGCCGGTGGTCCGTACGTTGGCGAGGAACGCGGGCCGACTGACGATGTCGAGGGTGACGGCAGCGGCGGCGGCAGCGAGCGAGTTCGCGCCATAGGTGAAGGAGTGGTGGTGCGCGGGCAGTCCGGCCAGTTCCTCACTGGTCAGGATCGCCGCTATCTGGGCGCCGCTGCCACCGAGCCCCTTTCCGGTCGTGAGCGCGTCCGGCCGCACTCCGAAATAATCCGCGGCGAACATGTGGCCGGTGCGTCCGATGCCGGTCTGGATCTCGTCGAATATGAGCTTGATACCGTGCTCGTCGCAGAATTGACGCAGTTTTTGCAGATATCCGTCGGGCGGTACGATGTTGCCGCCGTTCCCGGATATCGGCTCGACCACGACGGCCGCGACCTGGCCGCTGCTGGCATATTCGAGGAAATCGTCGAGCCGGTCCACGCACATCAGTCCGCAACTGTCGCGCTGCTGCCCGTAGAAACACCGGTAGCAGTACGGGTCGGGCACCTGGAGCGAGCCCGGATAGATCACCGGAAAGGGCGCCTTGCGAAAGGCGTGGCCGGACATCGACGTCATCATCATGCTCTGCCCCAGATGGCTGCGGAAGAGCGTGATCACATCCCGCCTACCCGTCGCCACCTGCGCCATCTTGATGGCACCCTCGTTGGCGGAGGAGCCGCCGGAGACCTTGAGGTGGACCCTGGTGAGGTTGTCCGGGGAGAGGGCGACCAGTTTTCTGGCGACGTCGTTGACGGGGTCCGTCTGGAAGGAGGAGGTCACGTGAATGACCGACTCCGCCTGCTTCTGCAGGGCTTCCACGATCGCCGGATGCGAATATCCGAGACTGAGATTGAAGGTGGCCGAGGCGCAGTCGATATACCCTCTGCCGCCCTCGTCGAAAAGGTGGATTCCCTCTCCGCGGACCATTCGGTGATCGCTTACCGGATAGTAGGAGATCTCACTTATAGGGCGCTGCATCAGGCCCCCTGTCCTGGGATGTTGTCACGTTCTTCCACGCTGGACGTGACCAACGATCAAACACGGGCCGGATGGTGTCAAGGAAACACCCAGTAATACGGCCCCGTTTTCGAGGCCACGGAAAACCGGGGCCATGTACTGGGCCCTTGTACCGCTGCGGGAATGGTTCCCGCGACGGCCGGGGCGGACCCCGCCGACGCGCCCGCCGAACAGCACCGTCGCGCCGTCGCGAACGACACCGCCGTACCCCCTGAACGGCACCGCCCCGCCCGCCCGTATCAACAGGCGCACCGCACCCCCGCGTTGCGCCGGAGACCCGGCCGCTCGACCACCCCGCCGCCGGGAGGGCACGTGAAGATCCGCTTCCTGCTGCTGAACGCGTACGCCGTCGGCGGCACCGTCCGCACGGTCGTCAACCAGGCGAACGCGCTGGCCGACGCCGGACACGACGTGGAGATCACCAGCGTGCACCGCGACCGCCCCGCCCCGGCGTTCCCCGCGCACCCGGCGGTACGGCTGCGCACCCTGGTCGACGCCACCGTGCCCCCGTCCTGGTTACGGCGGCGCGGTGAGAGCCGGCTCGCGGCCCGGCCGAGCGAACTGGTGCCGCCGGACGAGGTGAAGTACCGCCGCTTCGACGGGCTCACCGACCGCCGACTCGTCCGCCATCTGCGGTCCTTGAACGGCGGTGTGCTCGTCACCACCCGGCCCGCCCTCACCCTGCTCGCCGCCCGCTTCGCGCCCCCGAGCGTGATCACCGTCGGCCAGGAGCACGTGCCGCACCGCAAGCACCGGCCCGGGCTGGCCCGGGAGATCGACCGCTGGTACCCCCGGCTGGACGCCCTGACCACCCTCACCGAGGCCGATCTCGCCACGTACGCACGGCGGTTGACCGGTTCCGACGCGCACCGCAACACCTACGACCTCCGTCCGGCCGGCGGCGCCGGGCGGGTACGCGTGGCGCACATCCCGAACCTGCTGCCCGCACACAACCCCGAACGCTCGTCGCTGGACCGGCCGTTGATCGTCAGCGCGGGGCGGCTGGTGAAGCCGAAGGGGTTCGCGCGGCTCATCGAGGCGTTCGAGCCGATCGCGCACAACCACCCCGAGTGGCAGCTGCGGATCTACGGTTCGGGGCCGGACGAGGACCGGCTGCGCCGGCTGATCTTCGACCGCCACCTGTACAACCACGTGTTCCTGATGGGCACCACCCCGCATCTGGAGGCGGAGCTGGCCAAGGCGTCGGCGTTCGCGCTCGCCTCCCGGCACGAGGGCTTCGGCATGGTGCTGGCGGAGGCGATGAGCCACGGGGTGCCGCCGGTGTCGTTCGACTGCCCGGTCGGGCCCCGGGAGATCATCACCGGCGACGAGGGCATCCTCGTACCGCCCGGCGACACGGCGGGCCTGACCAAGGCGCTGACCTCGCTGGTCGAACACCCCGAGCTGCGCCGGGAGATGGGCGCCCGCGCGGTCGTATCGGCACAGCGGTACGCGCCCGCGGGCATCCGGGAGCAGTGGGAGGCGCTGTTCGGGGAGTTGGCGGCGGCACGGGGATAACGGGGGTGGCGCCTTCGCCGCTTCTCGCAGAAGCGATGTCACCTTCTCCGAGCCGACACCTTCTCCGAGCCGACGCCTTCTCCGAGCCGACGCCTTCTCCGCACCGACGCCTTCTCCGCTTCCCGCGGAAAGTATTCAATACCTCCCCCCCCCCCCCCCCCTTCCCTCCGCCCCCCCTGTCCAAAGCGAAGCCCTCAACGGTAGGCTCCCCCACATCCCCCGCCATTAGGGGATCCCTG
>LJCV01000015.1 GCA_001298575.1 Actinobacteria bacterium OK074 | reverse complement strand
CCCGCACCAGGCCGGTGTGGCCGCCGACAACGCGGCGAAGGCGGCCTCGGCCGCGGCCAGTGCCGGTCTCAACGCCGCCGCGGCTGCCGCGGCCGCCGCCGCCGCGGGCCGCTGGGCCGGCGAGGCGGGTGCCGACAGCGCCGAGGCCGCCGCCGCGGCGGCCCGCGCCAAGCGGCTCGCCGACCAGGCCACGCGGGCCGCCAACTCCGCGCAGGAGAACGCGAATCAGGCCGCCACGGCGGCCCGGCAGCCCCGCGACGCGGCCAACGCCGCCGCCGCGCACGCCGAGGCCGCGGCGACGGCGGCGAACAAGGCCGCCGACGAGGCGGGCAAGGCGGTCGACGCCGCCAAGGACGCCACCGCCGCCGCGAACGCCGCCTCCGAGGCCGCGAACGACGCCCTGACGGCGGCCGAACAGGCGTCCACCGTCGTGGAGTTGGCACGCAAGGCGGACGCCGAGCGGCTGGCCCAGCAGCAGGACGAGGAAGTACTGGCCGCCGAGGAGGCCAGTCGCGCCCACGACGCCCAAGTGGCCACCGCCCAGTGGGAGATCGGCCGCCTCCAGCAGCTCGACGCCGACACCAGGAAACTGCTGGCGGACGCCACGGCGGCGACCGACCCCGCGGTCACGGCCACCAAGGGACGCCAGGCCGCCGTCAACATGCTGGACAGCGGCGGGACTTGGGTGAAGGACGCCGCCGAGACCGCCCTGTCGGGCACCGACGCGGACGTCGCCGAGTTCGTGCGCGCCCAACTGACGATCGCCCTGGAACAGGACGACCGCGCGAGCGTGGCGCACATCGCCGCGACCACGCAGATCCCCGCGCAGCAACAGGCCGCCCTGGACGTCCTGGACCAGCCGGTGGACCAGGTACGGGAGTGGCTGCGCACCCGCGCCTACCCGGGCAAGGCGGACGACGACCGGGTCGCCGTTGCCAAGATCGCCGCCGACGGCGGTCCGGGCGTGAAGGCCGCCGCGAGCAAGGCGCTCGACGGCACCGCGGCCGACCTCGCGGAGTTCCTGGAGACCGGGCAGTACGCGGCGCAGGAGGACGACGACCGCGTCGCCGTCAGCGAGGCCCTCGCCAACGGCGGTCCCGAGGTCCAGGCCGCGGCACAGGCCGTACTGTCCGGTCCGCCTGCCGGACTGCGCACCTTCCTGGAGATCGGCCTCTACAAGGCGCGGCAGCGCGACGCCAACGCCGCCGCGCACATCGCCGAGGTCAACATCCTGCTCCAGGCGGCCTACAAGTCGGCGGCGCTCGCCCAGAAGAACGCCGCCGAGGCCCAGAAGGTCGCCGCCGAGGCGCGCAAGAACGCCGCCGAGGCCACCCAGTGGGCGAACAAGGCGAAGGCGTCCTCCGACGAGGCGAACGACTACGCCACGCAGGCCGACAAGTCCGCCGACCAGGCGGAGGAGTCCGCCCAGCGGGCCGCCGAGTCCGCGAAGACGGCCCGCGCCGCCGCGGCCTCCGCCCAGCAGGACGCCCAGTCGGCGGCCCGCTCCGCGGAACGCGCCGAGCACTCGGCCGGGGTCGCCGGGGACTACGCCTACCAGGCGGGCATCTCGGCCTACCAGGCCGGCATCTCCGCCGAGGCGGCCGGCAAGGACGCGGTCGCCGCGGCCAAGGAGGCGACGGCGGCCATGAAGACCGCCGCCGACAAGCTGGTGGCGGAACTGAAGGCGCAGATCAAGGAGGAGGCCCAGCAGAGCAGCAAGCCGCTGTCCGACGACGAACTGCGCAGGTCCCTGGAGAAGCGGCTGGTCGAGTACCGCCACGATCTGCTGGCCGACGGGGACCTGAAGCCGGGCGAGACGATGCTGGTCTGCGGCTCGGACGGCGCCGGCGGGATGGGCTGCATCACCAGCACCTACCTCGACCGCCTCATCGCCTGGTTCGTGGGCGAGGAGGAGATCGAGAAGTGCCTGACGGGCAAGTCGATCTCGTGCCTCGACGACCTCGCGAAGAGCGCCCTCAAGCTCAAACTGCTCAAGAGGCTCCCGTGCGGCAAGAGCAGCTTCGTCCCGGGCACCCGGGTACTGCTGAGCGACGGCCGGACCAAGGCGATCGAGGACGTCGACGTCGGCGACCAGGTGCTGGCCACCGACCCGGAGTCCGGGCTCACCCGGGCCGAGCCGGTCGAGGCGACCATCACCAGCCGGGGCGACAAGAACCTCGTCCGGGTCGAGGTCCCGGGCAACGGCCCCGGCGCGACCGGCACGGTGACGTCCACGGACAAGCACCGGTTCTGGACGGCGGGCACCACCAACGCCTGGCGCGACGCGGCGGAACTGCGGCCGGGAACGCAACTGACGACGGCGACGGGCACGCAGGTACCGGTCACCGCGGTGAGGTCCTGGGCCGTCCGGGACCAGCGCGTCCACAACCTGACCGTCGCCGACCTGCACACGTACTACGTGCTGGCGGGCACCACCCCGGTCCTGGTGCACAACGACCGGTGCCCCAACGGCCGCCTGTCGGACAAGCTGCCGAAGGGGATGACCAACGAGCTGGCGTCCGGATACGACCTCTACAAGCGGGGGCAGCTCGTGTCGCACGACGTCTACGGCGGCAAGGAATGGCCGAACTGGAAGGGCGCCCTGGAATACGCGGTTCCGGGTGGTTCGGACAACGAGCGAATCCTGGTCCTGACGCTTCCGAACGGGATCGAGGTCATCGGGTGGACCGCGACCCACTACAAGAAGATCCAGCGCTTCACCGCTCCGCATTTCCCGGACTGGGGCTGGACGAAGAAGGAAAAGTAGCGAAAATTAGCGGTCCGTAACGAGGCGAAGCCGCGTGGTGTATTGTCGGGAACTCTGCCGACATGACCGCGCGGCTTCGGCTCTCTCCGGTCTCCCCGCGGCGGAGGGCTTTCGAAGGGAATTCTGTGGACGACATTCTGTACCGGCTCGTGGACAAGGATTCTGGCAGGGTTCTGCTGGCGGCCGAGGAAATCCTGGGCTTCTTCGTGGCACCCGACCAGGAGCCGCCGCAGGCGGTCACCTTCGCGAGGGTGCACCGGATCGGCGTCACCAGGAAGAGGACCGAAGAAGCGGAACTGCAGGTCGTGGACCGACAGGGGGAGCGGATCGGGCACTACTACCTCGGGCGGGTGGCGGCCGTCTTCCCCACGGCCCCGACCCCGGACATCGGCGCACACCCCGATCTGGACTACTCCCTCTCCGGGTACACCTGCGAGTTTCCGTACGCGGGGGAGGTCTGGAAGAAGTGGGCCGCGGGCGGCCCCGAGCCCGGGGAATGGGCTCGGCAGCCGTCCGAATGGCACGCGAGCTGGCTGCACGTCGTACAGACCGCCTGGTTTTCCGCCGGGAAGAGGGCGACCCGTTACGAATCCGCCGGAACCGCGGTCCTCGACGGCGCCGGAATTACTACCAGGGACGCCTTCTACTGCGCTCTCGGGGAGGCGGTCAACGGAACCGGCGGATATTTCGGGTCGAATCTCGACGCGCTTTTTGACTGCCTTCGGACCATGCGGAGGGAGAACTCTCCGGAATTTCATCTGGAGTGGCGGAATTCCTCCTTTTCGCGCGAAGCGCTGGGGGGCGGCTTCATCGATGACGTCGTGTCCGTTTTCGGGGAGTTCCGGGAGTACGGCATCGAGGTGGCTCGGTGACGAAGCCGCCCCGCAGGTGTGGGGTCAGTCCGTGAACTGAGGGCTGAACGAGGTGTAGCTGCCCATCCCCAGCTCCGCCGCCGTGAGCCGGAGGCTGCCCGTGCCCGTCGGGCCGCCGGACGTGCCCGGCAGGAGGTACACGTCGCCCGCCTCCGTCGCCGCCGACAGCAGCTCCGCGCGGCCGTCGCGGTTGTAGTCCCGCAGGAGCACATGTGCGCCGAACCAGGTGTCGACCTCGTCGGCGTCCGGGGGTGCCACGATTCCGGGCGTCGTGTAGTCGTACTGGTGGGAGTACTTCCCGGACAGGACCGCCGGGCCGCCGCGCAGGATCGTGACCTCGCCCGCGCTGGGGTACGTGGCCGTACCCGGCGTCTCCGTCGGGTTGCCGATCGCCAGGTCCGGGTAGCCGTCGCCGTTCGCGTCCGCGGCGGAGATGTCCTCGCCCCACTGATCGGTTCTGTCGGGCGTGCCCGGGACGTCCGCGGTGGCCTGGGTGAACGTCTTGATCTTCGTGCTGGGGCCCGTCGAGGTGCCCGGCAGGACGTAGACCGCGCCGCCCTTGCCGTTGTCGTAGGCGCCGATCGCCAGGTCGCCGTAGCCGTCCTGGTTGAAGTCGGCGATCGTGGTGCTCACGTCGTAGACGTCGAGCGGCAGCCGTACCTTCTTCACCGGCGCCCCGGGGCCCTTCGCGCCGCCCCGGTAGAACCAGACGCGGGTGTGCCACGTGTTGTCGTAGCCGACGACCGCGAAGTCGTACGTGCCGTCCTTGGTGACCCGGCCCGAGACCACGCCTGTCGGGTCGATGTACGTGCCGCTCGCCCGGTGGTCCAGGACGGTGGCCGTGCCGCGCTTGCCCGCCTTCGTGAACGGGCCGCGCAGGTACCAGACGTGGTTGGCGTCCGTCGCGACGATGTCCGGGTGGCCGTCCGCATCGAAGTCCCCGGCCGCGATGCCCGTCGTCGCGAAGTGGCAGGTCGTGCAGCTCGGATGGTGGTACGAACTCCCGTTGCTGAAGCCCGACTTGGAGCCCCACAGCACGGTGATCGTGCCGTGGTACTTGCCGTCCACCTCGCCCGGCGCGGTGGCCACGATGTCGGCGTAACCGTCCTTGTTCAGGTCGGCCGTGGTGATCTTCGTGCCGAAGAAGTCGTGCGTCTCCGCGGTGCCGGCGACGTACGGGCTGTTCTGCGTGACGATCGTCTTCTTGCCGAAGTCCAGGCCCTTCGCGGTGCCCCAGACGACGAGGACGGCGCCCGCGCCCTTCACGGTGCCGACCTTCGCGTTCGGGTTGCCGATCGCGAGGTCGCGGTAGCCGTCGCCGTTGAAGTCGTCGGGGTATTTCGCGGTCGCCGCCGCGGCGGGGGTGGCCAGCGCCACGGGGGCCGTCACGGCCGCGGCCGTGGCCAGGAACGCGGCCGTGAAGAAGCCGGTCATGCGTCTTGGCAACAAGGGGGTCGCTCCAAGGGGTCGGGGTGCGCGATCCGTCGGGAGGCGCATGGCGGAGGATGGGGCCATGAGCGTCGTAAAAATCAACGTACTTACCGTGCCGGACGAGCAGCGCGAGGTTCTTGAGAAGCGGTTCGCGTCCCGTGCTCACGCCGTCGAGAACTCCGACGGGTTCGAGTGGTTCGAGCTGCTGCGGCCCGTCGAGGGCACCGACACCTACCTCGTCTACACCCGCTGGCGGGACGAGGAGTCCTTCCAGGCGTGGATGGAGGGCCCGATGAAGGCGGCCCACCAGGGCGGCGAGGGCGCCGAGCGGCCCAAGCCCGCCGCCTCCGGGTCCACCCTGTGGTCCTTCGAGGTCGTGCAGCAGGCCGGGCCGGTCGGGGCCAAGTAGCCGGACGGGGCCGCGTAGCCGGACGGGGGTGCGGGGGAGCCTTGGGGTTCCGCCGCACCCCCGCGTCCGTCAGTCCGCGAACAGCGCGCCGAACTGCGGCGTTCCGACCGTCGAGATGCCCGCCGCCGTCGCGGAGATGGTGTGGGCGCCGGTGGTGACGATCTTCGTGCCGTTGGACGGCAGGTACATGACCTGGCCGTCGCCGCCGTCCTCGTACGAGCCGATGATCAGGTCGGCCCTGCCGTCGCCGTTGACGTCGTCGAGCTTGACGTCGGCGCCGAAGAGGTCGTTCTTCTCGTCGGTGCCCGTGACGCCCGGCGTGCTCTGGTTGAAGACCTGGGCCCAGGACGCGGTGCGGATGCCGGTCTTGGAGCCGTACAGGACGGTGACCTGGCCGGTGCGGACGGCCTTGCCGATCGTCTCGTCCGGGGCGCTGACCACCAGGTCCTGGTAGCCGTCGCCGTTGATGTCGCCGAGGTCGAGGTCCCAGCCGAAGCCGTCGCCGGACTCCGAGACGCCGGGGATCGTGCCGCTGTTCTGGGTGACGCCGGCGGTCGTGCCGGGGCCGGCGGCCGTGCCGTAGGTGATGTTGACCTTGCCGCCCTTGGCCGAGTCCGGGACGGTGGTGCCGTCGGAGAGCGTGCCGTTCCAGTCGGCGCCGCTGACGATGTCGCCGTAGCCGTCCCCGTTGATGTCGCCGATGCCCGTGACCAGGCCGGTCTTGAGGACCTTGGTGGCGGCGGCCCGCAGGCCGACCCCGCTGCCGGGGATCCAGTAGTTGGTGTTCCAGCCGTAGGACGACGTGGTGTTGTAGCCGTCGACGACGAGGTCGGTCTTGCCGTCGCCGTTGACGTCACCGGCGGTGAGGTTCAACGGGCCGTACGGGAAGGAGTCGGAGCCCTTCTGGATCGGAGGGTTGATGGTGTAGCCGGCGCCATGAGTGCCGGAGGTGGTGAAGCCGCCCTTGAAGACCCAGATCGTGCGGGTCGAGGCGCCGACGGCCAGGTCGTCCGTCCCGTCGCCGTCGAAGTCGCCCGCGGCCAGGAGCTTGCCCCAGTAGTCGTGGGTGGTGGGGGTCGGGTCGGCGACGGAGATGCCCGCGCCGGTGATCCCCTTCGCCGAGCCCCAAAGGATGGCCACAGCACCGGCGTTGGTGTCCGAGCCGGTCTTCTCGCCCGGGGAGCCGACGGCGAGGTCGGTGTAGCCGTCGCCGTTGAAGTCGGCGTACGCGAGGCCCGCGCCGAACTCGTCGCCGGCCTCCGCGATGCCCGGGACGCCGGCGGTGTCCTGGTTGATCCGGGAGCGATTGGCCGCCGTCGTACCGGACTTGGAGCCGTACAGGACGACGACCTGGCCGGCGTTCTTGTGGCCGTTGACGTAGGAGGTGGCCGCCGAGGTCGCGATGTCGCCGATCCCGTCGCCGTTGAAGTCGGCCTGGGCGACCTTCGTGGAGTCGGCGGCGGTCGCGGCCGTCGTCGCGAAGGTGAGGAGTCCGCCCGTGAGCGCGGCGGCGGTGGCCGTCGCGAGGGCGAGTCTCAGGTGGTGCTGAGACATACGAGTTCTCCCGTGCATGCGGGGATGCCGTGGGCATCCACAGTCAGTGGGCGGGAACCGTCCTGTTCCGCAGGCGCCGAGCCGTCGAGCGGCCGAGCCTCGCGGTGCGCAGTGGTTCGCCGCACGGGAGACCTTCGGGAACACGTAAGGGTTGTACGGGAATTGGGTAACGTCTTGGGGACGTTGTGACGGCGCCCCCGGACCGTGTGGTCCGGGGGCGCCTACAACTGCCGTACCGGCAGCGCTACTTCACGGGCTGCGGCTCCGGCGCGCTCTCCGACTCCGCCTCGCCCGCGGGCGGTTCGTCGTCGACGGGGGTCTTGACCGACTCCAGGAGCAGCTGGGCGACGTCGACGACCTGGATCGACTCCTTCGCCTGGCCACCCGCGGCGGAGCCGCTATCAGATGCAGCCTTCTTGCCGTTGACCGAGTCGGTCAGCATCACGAGGCAGAACGGGCAGGCCGTCGAGACGATGTCCGGGTTGAGCGAAAGGGCCTCGTCCACACGCTCGTTGTTGATGCGCTTGCCGATCCGCTCCTCCATCCACATCCGCGCACCACCGGCGCCGCAGCAGAAGCCGCGCTCCTTGTGGCGGTGCATCTCCTCGTTGCGCAGACCGGGGACGCTCGCGATGATCTCGCGCGGCGGGGTGTAGATCTTGTTGTGGCGGCCCAGGTAGCACGGGTCGTGGTAGGTGATGATGCCCTCGACCGGGGTCACCGGGATCAACTTGCCCTCGTCCACGAGGTGTTGCAGCAGCTGGGTGTGGTGGATGACCTCGTAGTCGCCGCCGAGCTGCGGGTACTCGTTGCCGATGGTGTTGAGGCAGTGCGGGCAGGTGGCGACGATCTTCTTGGCCGACTTGGGCTTCAGGGTCGAGGGATCCTCGTCGTCCTCGCCGAACGCCATGTTCAGCGCGGCGACGTTCTCCATGCCCAGTTCCTGGAACAGGGGTTCGTTGCCGAGGCGGCGGGCGGAGTCACCGGTGCACTTCTCGTCGCCGCCCATGATCGCGAACTTGACGCCCGCGATGTGCAGGAGTTCCGCGAACGCCTTCGTGGTCTTCTTCGCGCGGTCTTCGAGCGCGCCCGCGCAGCCGACCCAGTACAGGTACTCGACCTCGGAGAGGTCCTCCAAGTCGCGGCCGACGACGGGGATGTCGAAGTCGACCTCCTTGGTCCACTCCAGGCGCTGCTTCTTGGCCAGCCCCCAGGGGTTGCCCTTCTTCTCCAGGTTCTTGAGCATCGTGCCCGCCTCGGACGGGAACGCGGACTCGATCATCACCTGGTAGCGGCGCATGTCGACGATGTGGTCGACGTGCTCGATGTCCACCGGGCACTGCTCGACGCACGCGCCGCACGTGGTGCAGGACCACAGCACGTCGGGGTCGATGACGCCGTTCTCCTCGGCGGTGCCGATCAGCGGGCGTTCGGCCTCCGCGAGGGCCGCGGCGGGGACGTCGGCGAGCTGCTCCGCGGACGCCTTCTCCTCGCCCTCCGCCGTCTTGCCGCCGCCCGCGAGCAGGTACGGGGCCTTGGCGTGCGCGTGGTCCCGCAGCGACATGATCAGGAGCTTGGGGGAGAGCGGCTTGCCGGTGTTCCAGGCGGGGCACTGCGACTGGCAGCGTCCGCACTCGGTGCAGGTGGAGAAGTCCAGCAGGCCCTTCCAGCTGAACTGTTCGACCTGGCTGACGCCGAAGACGTCGTCGTCGCCCGGGTCGGTGAAGTCGATCGGCTTGCCGCCGGAGGCCATCGGCAGCAGCCCGCCGAGGGCGGTGCCGCCGGTCGCGTCGCGCTTGAACCAGATGTTCGGGAACGCCAGGAAGCGGTGCCAGGCCACGCCCATGTTGGTGTTGAGCGAGACGACGATCATCCAGACGAACGAGGTGCCGATCTTGATCGTGGCGACCAGGTAGACCAGGTTCTGCAGCGTCGCGACGCCGAGCCCCTTGAAGGCCAGGACCAGCGGGTACGAGGCGAAGTACGCGGCCTCGTAGTGGTCCACGTGGTGCAGGGCGCCTTCCAGGCCGCGCAGCGTGTAGATGGCCAGGCCGATGGTGAGGATGACGTACTCGACGAAGTACGCCTGGCCCATCTTCGAGCCCGCGAAACGGGACTTGCGGCCCGGCCGGGAGGGCAGGTTCAGCAGCCGGATCGCCATGAGCACGATGATGCCCAGGGTCGTCATCACGCCGATGAACTCGATGTACAGCTCGAACGGCAGGAAGTCGCCGATCCACGGCAGAGTCCAGTCCGCCTGGAAGAGCTGGCCGAACGCCTGTCCGAGGGTCGGCGGCAGCGTCAGGAAGCCGACCGCGACGAACCAGTGGGCCACGCCGATGATGCCCCACCGGTTCATCCTCGTGTGCCCGAGGAACTCCTTCACCAGCGTCACGCTGCGCTGGTAGGGGTTGTCGAACCGGGCACCGGCGGGCACGGGCTGGCCGAGCCGGAAGTACCGGACGAACTGGCCGATGGCGCGTGCGAGCAGAGCAACGCCGACGACGGTCAGGGTCAGCGACACGATGATCGCGGCGAGTTGCATTGGGGGCTCCTCGGGCCTGCGAGGGGGAGAACGGGACGCGCGACGGAACGCGTGATTACTGGACGGTAACTTATGTGATCCTCTGAGACTACCCGTATCCCCAACTGCACTGTAGCCAGCGGGGTGGTGATCTGTGTCGCTGAGGTGGCCCTGTGTGAGCCCCTGTCAGGCGGCGGTCAGCCGCATGCCCCTGGTCGGCCCCCGGTCGGCGCCCTGGCCGGCTCCCGGTCGGTGCCCTGGTCGAACCGGCCCACAAAACAGATCGTGTTATTCGTACCGAATTGCTACATTCGTGCGTAATTTATTACCGTGCTCTACGGGATCATCGCCGCCACCTCCGCCCTTCTCCTCGCCGCCCTCCTCGCCGCACTGCTGCGCGTTCCCGCCCTCCGGGTCGGGCTCGTCGAGCGGCGGCGGGGGCGGGCGCTGCCCGTGGTCGGGGGGTTCGCCGCCGTGGTCGCCACCGTGCTGGTCGCGCGCGCGGGGGAATGGTTCGGGGTCGCGCCGCTGGGGGGCGGGACCGGGCGGCTGCTGGTGGCCGGGTCCGTCGTCGGGGGGCTCGGGTTGGCGGCCGACCTGTGGCGGGTGCGGGGGCGGGTGCTCGTGGTGGGTACGGCCGTCGCCGCCGCCTTCGTGGTGCCCTACGGGGAGGTCGGCGTCCTGGGGGGCGTTCTCGCCGTCGCGTGGATCGTGTTCGTCTCGCTCGCCTTCCGGGGGCTCGACCATGCCGACGGGGTGGTGGGCACCGTGGGGGTGCTCACCGCCTTCGGGGTGGGGGCCTGCGCGGTGGGCGAGGTCATGGACGGGCTCGCCGCGCTGCTGAGCGTGCTCGCCGCCGCGCTGACGGGTGCCCTCATGCACAACTGGCACCCCGCGCGCGTGGGCATCGGTTCCTGCGGGGCGCTGTTCACCGGGTTCGTCGTCTCCTCGGCGGCCGTGCTCACCCAGGCGGGGCGGGAGCCGGGGGAGGCGGTGGGGGTGCTGTTCGCGCTCACCGCCGTCGCGAGCGCCGATCTTGTGCTGGTGGCGCTGGCCGGGGTGTTCGCCGTCGGTCCACGCGCGCGTGGGCGGCGGTCGGGGGCCGTGGCGTCCGCCGGCCGGGGGCCCGTTCCGCATCTCGCGCACCGGCTGCGCCTCCTCGGGCTCACCTCGCGCGGGGCCGTCGTCGTCGTGGGGGTCGGGGCCTTCTCGGGGGTGCTCGTCGGGGTGCTCGCCGATCTCGGGTTCGTGGGCGGTACGGCGGTGGCGTGGGTGGCCGTGGGGGCTCTGGTCACCGTGCTGGGGCTGTCCCGAGTGCGGGTGAAACCGCAGCTCAGCGGGCCATTGCGCGTAAGGAACGGATAAGAGTTGAGTCCGCTCGACTCAGCTCTGTTGACCCGGTGGCGGCCTTGATGCACACTTGAGTCCGTTCCACTCAAGTCAGCTGGAGGAAACCACCATGGCACGTGCGGTCGGCATCGACCTGGGCACGACAAACTCCGTCGTCAGCGTTCTTGAAGGCGGCGAGCCCACCGTCATCACCAACGCAGAGGGCGCCAGGACCACGCCGTCCGTCGTCGCCTTCGCCAAGAACGGCGAAGTGCTCGTCGGCGAGGTCGCCAAGCGCCAGGCGGTCACCAACGTGGACCGGACCATTCGGTCCGTCAAGCGCCACATGGGTACCGACTGGAAGATCGAGCTGGACGGGAAGACCTTCAACCCGCAGCAGATGAGCGCCTTCATCCTGCAGAAGCTGAAGCGGGACGCGGAGGCGTACCTGGGCGAGAAGGTGGCCGACGCGGTCATCACCGTCCCGGCGTACTTCAACGACTCCGAGCGCCAGGCCACCAAGGAGGCCGGTGAGATCGCGGGTCTGAACGTCCTGCGCATCGTCAACGAGCCGACCGCCGCCGCGCTGGCGTACGGCCTCGACAAGGACGACCAGACGATCCTCGTCTTCGACCTCGGTGGCGGCACCTTCGACGTGTCCCTCCTGGAGATCGGCGACGGCGTCGTCGAGGTGAAGGCCACCAACGGCGACAACCACCTCGGTGGTGACGACTGGGACCAGCGCGTCGTCGACTACCTGGTGCAGCAGTTCCGCTCCGGCCACGGCGTGGACCTCGGCAAGGACAAGATGGCGCTTCAGCGCCTGCGCGAGGCCGCCGAGAAGGCCAAGATCGAGCTGTCCAGCTCCACCGAGACCTCGATCAACCTGCCGTACATCACCGCCTCCGCCGAGGGCCCCCTGCACCTCGACGAGAAGCTCACGCGCGCGCAGTTCCAGCAGCTGACCGCGGACCTGCTGGAGCGCTGCAAGACGCCGTTCCACAACGTCATCAAGGACGCGGGCATCCAGCTCGGCGAGATCGACCACGTCGTCCTCGTCGGCGGTTCGACCCGTATGCCGGCCGTCGCCGAGCTGGTCAAGGAACTGACCGGCGGTCGCGAGGCCAACAAGGGCGTCAACCCGGACGAGGTCGTCGCGATCGGCGCCTCGCTCCAGGCCGGTGTCCTCAAGGGTGAGGTCAAGGACGTCCTGCTCCTCGACGTGACCCCGCTGTCCCTCGGTATCGAGACCAAGGGCGGCATCATGACCAAGCTGATCGAGCGGAACACGACGATCCCGACCAAGCGGTCCGAGATCTTCACCACCGCCGAGGACAACCAGCCCTCCGTGCAGATCCAGGTCTACCAGGGCGAGCGCGAGATCGCGGCGTACAACAAGAAGCTCGGGATGTTCGAGCTGACCGGGCTGCCGCCGGCCCCGCGCGGTGTCCCGCAGATCGAGGTCTCCTTCGACATCGACGCCAACGGCATCATGCACGTCACGGCGAAGGACCTCGGCACCGGCAAGGAGCAGAAGATGACCGTCACCGGCGGCTCCTCGCTGCCGAAGGACGAGGTCGACCGGATGCGCCAGGAGGCCGAGCAGTACGCGGACGAGGACCACCGCCGCCGCGAGGCCGCCGAGACCCGCAACCAGGGCGAGCAGCTCGTCTACCAGACGGAGAAGTTCCTCAAGGACAACGAGGACAAGGTCCCCGCCGACGTCAAGACCGAGGTCGAGGCCGCCGTCGAGGAGCTCAAGGAGCACCTCAAGGGCGAGGACACCGCCGAGATCCGCACGTCGACGGAGAAGGTCGCCGCCGTCTCGCAGAAGCTCGGCCAGGCCCTGTACGCCGACGCGCAGGCCCAGCAGGCCGCCGGTGGCGCCCCGGGCGCCGAGGCCCCGAAGGCCGATGACGACGTCGTCGACGCCGAGATCGTCGACGAGGACCGCAAGGACGGTGCCGCGTGACCGAGGAGACTCCGGGTTTCGGCAGCGAGGAGCCGCAGTCGGCTCAGCCGCAGCAGCCCGACGTCCCCTCCGGCGCCACCTCTGACGACGCCGAGCCGAAGGCCGCCCCCGAGGAGGGGGCGGCCCCGGCCGGGGACACGGCAGCAGCGGACAAGGCGGACGACCGGTCCGCCGCCCAGGTCACGGCCCTGACGGCACAGCTGGACCAGGTGCGTACGGCGCTCGGCGAGCGCACCACGGACCTCCAGCGGCTCCAGGCCGAGTTCGCCAACTACCGCCGCCGGGTCGAGCGGGACCGGATCGCGGTCAAGGAGATCGCGGTCGCGAACCTCCTGACCGAACTCCTGCCCGTGCTCGACGACATCGGGCGCGCGCGTGAGCACGGCGAACTCGTCGGCGGCTTCAAGTCGGTCGCCGAATCGCTGGAGGTCGTCGCCGCCAAGATGGGGCTTCAGCAGTTCGGCAAGGAGGGCGAGCCCTTCGACCCGACGATCCACGAGGCCCTGATGCACTCGTATGCGCCGGACGTCACGGAGACGACGTGCGTGGCGATTCTCCAGCCTGGGTATCGCATCGGCGAACGAACCATTCGCCCCGCGCGCGTGGCCGTGGCCGAACCGCAGCCGGGCGCGCAGACGGTGAAGGCCGAGGAGTCGTCGTCAGCGGCGTCCTCCGAGGCGGACGGCGGCGACGGCGGCGGCAAGGAGAGCGGTGGCCCGGACGAGGGCTGACGCGGACGGCACGGTGGACGGACGGAAGGAGGGACGCCGGGCATGAGTACCAAGGACTTCATCGAGAAGGACTTCTACAAGGTCCTCGGCGTCCCCAAGGACGCCACCGAGGCCGAGATCAAGAAGGCGTACCGGAAGCTCGCCCGCGAGTTCCACCCGGACGCCAACAAGGGCAACGCCAAGGCCGAGGAGCGCTTCAAGGAGATCTCCGAGGCGAACGACGTCCTCGGCGACCCCAAGAAGCGCAAGGAGTACGACGAGGCGCGCGCCCTCTTCGGCAACGGCGGCTTCCGGCCGGGTCCCGGCGCGGGCGGCGGCTCGTTCAACTTCGACCTGGGTGACCTCTTCGGGGGCGCCCAGGGCGGGGCCGGCGGCACGGGTGGTGGCGCGGGCGGCTT
Source organism: Actinobacteria bacterium OK074 (assembly GCA_001298575.1). Classification (GTDB taxonomy): domain Bacteria; phylum Actinomycetota; class Actinomycetes; order Streptomycetales; family Streptomycetaceae; genus Streptomyces. The sequence goes on along the minus strand of LJCV01000015.1, from coordinate 23,183 downwards.
CGGCGGCGGGATCGGTGACGTGTTCGGCGGCCTGTTCAACCGGGGCGGCGGCGGTACCGGCACGCGGACGCAGCCCCGGCGCGGCCAGGACATCGACACCGAGGTCACGCTGAGCTTCACCGAGGCCATCGAGGGCGCGACCGTACCCCTGCGGATGTCCTCGCAGGCGCCCTGCAAGGCGTGCTCCGGCACGGGCGACAAGAACGGCACCCCGCGCGTGTGCCCGACCTGCGTGGGCACCGGCCAGGTGGCGCGCGGTTCGGGCGGCGGCTTCTCGCTCACCGACCCCTGCCCCGACTGCAAGGGCCGCGGTCTGATCGCGGAGCACCCCTGCATGATCTGCAAGGGCAGCGGCCGGGCGAAGTCGTCGCGGACGATGCAGGTGCGGATCCCGGCCGGGGTCTCCGACGGCCAGCGCATCCGGCTGCGCGGCAAGGGTGCGCCGGGCGAGCGCGGCGGCCCGGCGGGCGACCTGTACGTGACCGTGCACGTGGACACCCACCCCGTGTTCGGCCGCAAGGACGACAACCTGACGGTGACCGTCCCGGTGAGCTTCACCGAGGCGGCGCTCGGCGGCGAGGTCCGCGTCCCGACCCTGGGCGGCCCGCCGGTGACCCTGAAACTGCCCCCGGGCACCCCCAACGGCCGTACGATGCGGGCCCGGGGCAAGGGCGCCGTCCGTAGCGACGGTACCCGCGGGGACCTGCTGGTGACCGTCGAGGTGAGTGTTCCCAGGGACCTGACGGGGAAGGCTCGTGACGCCCTGGAGGCGTATCGCGAGGCGACCGCGGGCGAGGACCCGCGAGCGGAGCTGTTCCAGGCCGCGAAGGGAGAATGAAGGCGCCATGGACACACCCGGCCGTCGTCGTAACCCGTATGAGCTGACCGAGGAGACCCCGGTCTACGTCATCTCGGTGGCAGCCCAGCTCTCCGGTCTGCACCCGCAGACGCTGCGCCAGTACGACCGTCTGGGGCTGGTCTCCCCGGACCGTACGGCCGGCCGTGGCCGCCGCTACTCGGCCCGCGACATCGAACTGCTCCGCCAGGTGCAGGAGTTGTCGCAGGACGAGGGCATCAACCTGGCGGGCATCAAGCGGATCATCGAGCTGGAGAACCAGGTCGCCGCGCTCCAGTCCCGGGTGGCGGAACTGGAGTCGGCGCTGGACGGCGCGGCGGCGACGATGCGGCAGCGCGAGGCGGCGGTGCACGCGTCGTACCGGCGGGATCTGGTGCCGTACCAGGAGGTTCAGCAGACGAGCGCGCTGGTGGTGTGGCGGCCGAAGCCGCGGCAGCCGGGGCCGGGGTCGGACTGAGGCATTACGGGTGACGGCCCTGACGGTCCGTCAAGGCGCTTGTGGGGCCCGGGAGTTCACGGTTGGTCGTGAACTCCCGGGCCTTTCGCGTGAGTTGACGCTCACTCCCGCGGCGCGGTGACCGTGTAGTCGCCCGCGGGCAGGGACTCCGTGCCGTCCGCGGCCACGGCGGTGACCCAGTAGTAGGACGCGGTGCCGCGGGGCGCGTTCTCGACGCGGTAGGTACGGCTGCCGTCGGTCTCGGCGATCCGCTCGTAGGCGGCGGTGGCCGGGTTCCAGCGGTAGACGCGGTAGCCGGCGGGGGCGGTCGCTTCGGTGGTGGTCCACGTCAGGCTGTCGTCGGCGCCGTCGGGGACCGCGTCGAGGGTGAGGGGCGAGCCGTCGGGTGTCGCCACGCTCGGGGTGGTGTCGAGTTTGGTCGCGACCACGATGTTGGGCGAACGCGTCCACTTGTACTGGGAGTTGCCCGCGTCGTCGATGGCGTCGACGAAGAAGCAGCGCTCGTCGCCGTCCGGGAGGGTGGCGTAGTCGTAGGAGGTGGTGGCGGTGTACAGCCATGCCACGTCGTGCACGGAGCAGACCTGCTGCTCGCCCTCCTCGCCCAGGACGACGCCGCCGTAGACGACGTAACGCGTCAGGTCGGGCGTCGGGTTGGGGTCCCACTCCATCGCGAAGCCGTACTCGGTCGGGGTGACCACGAGGCCCGTGACGGCGGACGGCGGGGTGAGGTCCTCGCGGCTGTCTGCGACTGTGGCGGACGGCGCGGACTCGTTCCCGGCGGCGTCGACGGCGCTCACGCGGTAGTAGTAGGCGACCTCCTCCTCGGCGGAGGTGTCCAGGTAGGAGACGGCGTCGGTGCGGCCCACCTCGACGAGGGCGGCGCCCGCGCTCGCGGCGCGGTAGATCCGGTACGACACCGCGTCCGCGACCGCGGTCCAGTCGAGGTGCAGCCCCTTCGTGTAACTGCCGTCGGTGGTAAGGCCGGTGGGGACGGCGGGGGGGGGGCGGTCGACGGTGGTCACGCTCTGGTCGGCGGTGCCGGCGGACTCGTTGCCCGCCTTGTCGTAGGCGCGGATCTCGTAGGCGTACGACTGGCCGGTCGCGGGCGGGGTGTCGGTGTACGTGGTCGCGGTGGCCGTCGCGAGTTTCGCCCAGGTGGTGCTGGTGGCGGGGCGGCGGTAGACGCGGTAGCCCGCGAGGTCCATCTCCTTGTTCTTCGCCCAAGTGAGCTTGGTGGTGTTGGTGGTTGGGGAGTACGTGGCCTTCGCGCCCGTCGGGGCCAGCGGCTCGGTCTTGTCGACGGTGGCGGCGGTGCGCGGGGTGTAGGCGAAGGTGACGGCGGCGGAGCCGGTCCAACTCGCGTAGTCGACGCGGAGGGTGTGCCTGCCCTTCGGGACGGTGAGGTTGAGGGTCTTCTTCTGCGTCTTGGTGACGTTCTTCCAGAGGTCGATCCTGCGGACGCCGTCGACGTAGACGCGGATGCCGTCCAGGGCGGCGGCGGTGAGCGCGCGCCGGAGCCGAAGTCGCGGGTGACGGTCCAGCGGGCGGCGAAGTTGTCCTTGGGGAGGCCCTTGGCAGGGGCCTTGGTGCCCCAGTTCTCGTTGACGGTGGCGTCGCAGGCGGTTTGTTTCGGGGTGCCCTTGAAGGTGGTGTTCGCGTACAGCTGGCGTTTGTAGGTGGGGGAGGCGCAGGTCGTGGCGGCGGTTGCGGGGGTGGCCGTGAGGAGGGTGGCCGTGGTGGTGAGTGCGACGGCGGTGGCGGCGGCCGCCGTCGTACGTCTGACGGTGATCATGTGGGGGTGGACTCACGGGGATGGGGAACGGTTGTACGGAACTTTGCGTTTCGTTTGCGGTCTTCCATCACTCCTGAACGCCCTTGTCACGTACGGGAGTTAAATTTCACTTGATCCTCACGCAAACCCTGTTGCCATCTCGTTAACCCCTGCTTCTTGACTCCGGGGGCGGGGGCCCGTTGGCTTTCGGTCAACCGGGGGCGCAGTGCCGCCCTCACGCCCGGAAGGCCCCGAAAGTGAACGCTGGCACCCCTCGTAAGACCGCCGTGCGCGCCGTGCGCCGTCGTGGCATGACCCTGGCGGCCCTCGGCTCCGCCGTCTCGCTCACCGTGCTCACCGGGTGCGGGGCGGTCGACGGTGGCAGCGGCAGCGGCTCGGCGAGCCCGACGAAGGGGGACGACCTCGCGGTCGGGCTGCTGCTCCCCGAGAAGGAGAACCAGCGGTACGAGAAGTTCGACTACCCGATCATCAAGCAGCAGGTCGCCTCGCTCACCGAGAACAAGGGCAGGGTCGTCTACGCCAACGCCGAGTCCAGCGCGACGAAGCAGAGCGCGCAGCTGGCGCGGATGGTCGCCGACCGCGTCGACGTGATCCTCGTCGACGCCGTGGACGCCAAGGCGATCGAGCCCGGCATCAAGAAGGCCAAGGACGCGGGCATACCCGTCATCGCCTACGACCGCCTCGCGCAGGGGCCGATCGACGCGTACGTCTCCTTCGACAACGAACTCGTCGGGCAGGTGCAGGGGCGCGCGATCGTCGAGGCGCTCGGCGCGGACGCCACCGCCAAGAAGATCGTCATGATGAACGGCTCCCCGACCGACCCGAACGCCGCCGTCTTCAAGTCCGGCGCGCTGAGCGAGCTGCGGGGCAAGGTCACCATCGCCAAGTCGTACGACACCGCCGACTGGGCGCCGCAGAACGCCAAGTCCAACATGGAGAAGGCGATCCGGGCGATCGGGCTCGGCAACATCAAGGCCGTCCTCTCCGCGAACGACGGCATGGCCGGTGCGGTGATCGACGCCCTGAAGGAGGCCGGCGCGAGCAAGGTCCCACCGGTGACGGGCCAGGACGCGGACCTCGCGGCGGTCCAGCGGATCCTGTCCGGGGACCAGTACATGACCGTCTACAAGTCGTATCCCCAGGAGGCCACCGCGGCGGCGGAGATGGCCGTGGCGCGGGTCCAGGGCCGGTCGATCGAGTTCGACGGGCTGACCCGGGACAAGGTGAACTCGCCCACGCAGAAGGGGATTCCGTCGCAGCTGGTGCCCGTGGTCGCGCTCACGAAGGCGAACATTCAGGGGACCGTGATTCAGGACGGGATCTACACGGTGGGGCAGATCTGCACGGGGGCTTACAAGGCGGCCTGTGCGGGGGCTGGGCTCAAGTAGGGCGTTCGAGGCGGTGGAGTGGGGCGGGTTTTCGACGGCGGCCGTGCCCGACTCCCGCGAGGGCGCTCGGCGCGCGATCCGGCACGGGTGTTCCTCGGCCCCCGGACACTGTCCGGAACAGCGCTGTGGGAGCGCTTCCATGGCGGGCATGCGCATGCCACGATGCGGTGGGGACTAGGAAGGACATGGACGTGTCCATCACTGTCACGATCACCGGCACGAGACCGCGTCGGTCGGTGCTCGCCGTGCTGCTCACTGTGCTGTTCGGGGGGCTACTGCCTTTGCTGGCAAGCCTGTTGCTCGTGGGGCCGCCCGCAACCGCTGCCTCCGCCGCCGTACCCCGGCAGGCCCAGGCCGCGGCGGCGCTCACCGAGGTGACGAACTTCGGCGCCAACCCGAGCAACCTCCAGATGTACCTGTACGTGCCGACGAACGTCACCGCGCACCCGGCCGTCATCGTCGCCGTGCACTACTGCACCGGCTCGGGCCCGGCCATGTACTCCGGCACCGAGTACGCCCAACTCGCCGACCAGTACGGGTTCGTCGTCGTCTACCCGTCGGTCACGCGCGCCAGCAAGTGCTTCGACGTGTCCTCGCCCGCCGCGCTGAAACGGGACGGCGGCAGCGACCCCGTCGGCATCAAGTCGATGGTCGACTGGGTGGTCCAGCACTACAACGCCGACACCGGCAAGGTGTTCGCCACCGGCATCTCCTCCGGCGCGATGATGACCAACGTCCTGCTCGGCGACTACCCGGACGTGTTCGCCGCGGGCGCCGCCTTCTCCGGCGTGCCCTTCGGCTGCTTCGCCACCACCGACGGCTCCGAGTGGAACACCGCGTGCGCGAACGGCACGGTCACCCATACCCCCCAGGAATGGGGCGACTTGGTGCGTGGCGCCGACCCCGGCTACACCGGCCCGAGGCCGCGCATGCAGCTGTGGCACGGCACGGCGGACGCCGTTCTCCAGTACCCCAACTTCGGCGAGGAGATCAAGCAGTGGACGAACGTGGCGGGCGTCGGCCAGACCCCGGCCGCCACGGATACGCCCAACTCCGGCTGGACTCGCACCCGTTACGGCTCCACCGGTGACCAGGCGCCCGTCGAGGCCATCAGCCTCCAGGGCGTCGACCACAACCTGTACGCCTGGGGCATGGCCGCCCGCGTCCTGACCTTCTTCGGCCTCGACAGCGGCGGCTCCGCGCCCCAACCCCCGGTCGGCGCCTGCACGGTGACCGCCACCACGAGCGCCTGGAACACCGGTCTGACCGGGTCCGTGACGCTCACCAACACCGGTACGACGACGGTCGACGGCTGGCAGCTCGCCTTCACCCTGCCGGCCGGCCAGACCATCACCAACGGCTGGGGCGCGACGTACGCACCGGCCTCGGGGGCGGTGACGGCGACCAACGCGTCGTACGACGGCACCCTGGCCCCGGGCGCGAGCGTGACCATCGGGTACCAGGCCGACCACACGGGGAACAGCGCGGCGCCGTCGGGGTTCACGCTCAACGGGACGGCGTGCACGGTGAGTTGATATCGGCAGGGGGACGTTTTGCGGCTGCGGTACGACCGTCTGCGGCGGTCGTACCGCACTCGTCACTCGTCAGCGTGCCTGCCGCCGCCGTCGTACCACTACCAAGGCCCATGCCGCGCCGCCCGCCAGTACGGCGAAGGCGGCCACCGTGGCCAGGACGTTGAGCGCGGAGAGGCCGTCGTCCGGGGCGGCGGCGGTCATGACGCGGTCGGCGGTGGCGCCCGGTGAGGGGGAACTGGGGGAAGGCGTGGGCGAGTTGGTGGACTTGGCGGATTTCGAGGTGGCCGGGTACACGAACCAGGGAGCGGCGTCCGGCTTCGTGCTGCCCGGATTCCCCTTGCCCTCAAGGAGGTTGATACGAGGCCGGGTCATGCCGTAACCGGCGTACATGCTGGGGTCGTTGACGGGCCACGAGCGGCCGGCCGTGTCCTCCAGGACGCGCCAGACCTGGGTGGCGTTCCAGTCGGGGTGCCTGGCCCACAGCAGGGCGGCAGAGGCGGAGGCGATGGCGGACGCGGCCATGGTGTTGCCGCCGCTGTCGGTGCAGTACCTGGTGAACGTGGCGTCGCACCAGCGCGGCATGTTCGTGCCCGGCGCGCCGAGGTCGGTCTCCTGGCCCCACTGCGAGGTCGGGGCGATCGTGCCGGTCTCGTCGACCGCGCCGACGCCCGCGACCTCGTTGTAAGCGGCCGGGTACTGCGGGTCGTTGCCCTCCTTGGCGACATCTCCGACGCCCGCGATCATCAGCACGCCCTTCTTCACCGCGGACGTGAACGCCTCGTCGCCGCCCAACTGGCTGCCGATCACGTACTGGTTGCCGACGGCGAAGTCGATGATCCGCGCCCCGCTGTCGACGGCGGCCTCCACGGCGGCGGACAGGGGGTAGTCGATGTCGGGGATGTCGTCGTGCTTGATGGCCGGTACGCGGATGGGGATGATCCGCGCGCCCGGTGCGAGCCCCTGGATGCCGCCGCCCTTTCCGGTACCGGCGATGAGTTCGGCGACGGTGGTGCCCTCGCCGGTGGTGTCGGCGGTGTCGGTCGAACTCCCCGTGGTGTTACCGGCCTCGACGGAGGCGTCCACCCCGGTGAGCACCTGCCCGCGCAGCGAGGCCGTGTCCGGATTCACCCCGGTGCCGATGACCGCGACCTTGATCCCGGCCCCGGTACTGACCTTCCACATCGCCTCGGCCTTCATCGGCCCGAGGTACCACTGCGCGGGCGCGGTCCCGGCGGCCGAGGCGACGGCCGCGGGACCGCCCACGACGGCGAGCAGCGCGGCGGCGAGAACGGCACCCCCACGGAGGGGGCGGGTGACGCGGACAAGGGAGGCAGAGCCGAAGGTCGTTCTGTGCATGGCTCGATTCGATCACCATCGCGATCAAGCCATGCGCACCGTGACCGAACCGCGCCCGGACGGCCACGCTTGCCTCACACGCGGACGCGGCCGTTCACGCAACCCGCTTTCATGTCAACCGTGTTCATACCGCCCGTGTTCATACCGCCCGTGTTCACGCCACCCGGGTGAACTCCACCGTCACCTCCGGCGGTCCCCCCGCCACCCCCCGGTAGATCCCCTTGTGCGGGGTGACGTCGTCGTAGTCCCGGCCCCGGCCGACGACCACGTGGGACTCGTCGGCGAGGGTGCGGTTGGTGGGGTCGTAGCCGGTCCAGTCGCCCGCCCAGTATTCGATCCAGGCGTGGCTCTGGCCGGCCACCGGGCGGTGGAGTTCGGCCTCGCGTTCGGGGTGGAGGTAGCCGGAGACGTAGCGGGTGGGCAGGCCGAGGGCGCGGAGCATGGCCGTGGTGAGGTGGGTGATGTCCTGGCAGACGCCCGCGCCCTGCTCCCATGCCTGTGCCGTGGTCGTGTTGACGCTCGTCGCGCCGGGTACGTACGCCACCCGGTCGGCGACCAGGGAGGACACCGCCCAGGCCGTTTCGTGCGGGTCCATGCCCAGGGCGGCCTCGCGGGCCTTCTCCATCAGCTCGGGCGGGATCGTCGTACGGCTGGTCGGGTTCAGGAATTCCAGGAGGCGGGAGTCGGCCGTCGCCTGCTTCAACTCCGCCCAGGTGGGGGCCGTTTCGAGGGGGTCCGACGGGGACGTCTCCACCAGGCTGGAGGCGGTGATCGTCAGGTGGTCGTGCGGTTCCATCAGGTCGAAGCCCGTCACCTGGGTGCCCCAGTAGTCCCAGTACGCCCAGGTCGGTGTCGACGGGTTCACCAACACCCGTCCGTCCAGGGTCGTCTGGCCGGGCAGGGTCAGCGGTGTCATGCGGACCTCGTTGTGCGAGGAGGCCGCGGGCTGGGCGTACTCGACGCGGGTGGTGTGCTTGATGCGGAGTCGGCGGGTCATCCTCGTACCTGGTCCTTTCCGTTGCTCCCGGGGGCTGTTGTCGGCGGTCTCATCACGCGCCCTCCTGTGCCCACTCCACCGGGCCCTGGTAGGGGAAGAACTTCTCCGCCACCGCGTCCGCCGACGCCATGCACGCCTGGCCCAAGTCCTTGAGGAGGAGCGGGAGTTGTTCCTCCAGGGCGGTCGAGTCCAGGTACTCCAGTCTGGTGCGCAGGCGGCCTATCGGGCGTCTGGCCGGGTCCTGGCGCGGGCGCCCCAGCGCCGCCAGGCACTCCTCCGCCGTCGTCAGCGCGTGCAGGGCCGAACGCGGGAACGACCGGTCCAGCAACAGGAATTCGGCCACCCTGGGGCTGTCGCCGAACCCGCTGTACGTGCGCGCGTACGCCTCGTCCGCGCCGCTCGCGCTCAGCAGCGTGGTCCAGTCGGGTGCGTGCACGGCGTCCAACACCCGTACGGACAGCAGCCGTACGGTCATGTCCACGCGTTCCAGACTGCGCCCCAGCACGACGAAACGCCAACTGTCGTCCCGGCTCATCGTCGAGTCCGCGAGCCCGAAGAAGAGCGCGGCCCGGCGTCGTACCAGCTCCAGATAGGCGTACGGGCCGGTGCGGCGGGCCGCGGTGCGCTGGTCGGCGAGCGCGTGCCAGGTGGAGTTGAGGCACTCCCACATCTCGGACGACACCGCTTCGCGCGCGCTGCGGGCATTCAGGCGGGCCGCGCCGAGGGCGCCCGCGATGGAGTGCGTCGAGCGGGACTCGAAGGCCAGCTGCTCCAACACCTGCCGCATGTCGACGGGTTGGTCCCCGGCGTCCACACCCAGGATCGCGTACAGCGAGCGGCAGGCCGCGTCCTCGTCGCGCCAGGGGTCTTCCAGCAGGCGGTGCAGGTAGGCGTCGAGGATGCGGCCGGTGGCGTCGGCGCGTTCGACGTACCGGCCGGTCCAGGTCAGGGCCTCGGCTATCCGGGAGAGGATCACGTCGTTCATGCCGCAACCTCCGGACGGGTAAAGGGAGTTGTCACTGGCCGCCGGGGCTTCAGGGAAGTCGTCACTGCTGCTGCGCCCCTTCCTGGACGACGCCGGTGTCGCCGTCGGGGCCGAGCTGGCGCGGGGCCTTCTGCGGCAGGGCGGCCGGAGCGGGGGCGTTCGGCGGTTCCGCGGGGCCCTCGGCGAGCACCCAGGTGTCCTTGGAGCCGCCGCCCTGGCTGGAGTTGACGATGAGGTTGCCCTCCTGGAGGGCGACCCGGGTGAGGCCGCCGGGCAGCACCCAGATGTCGTTGCCGTCGTTGACGGCGAAGGGGCGCAGGTCGATGTGGCGCGGTGCCATCCGCTCCCCGGCGAGGGTGGGGGAGGTGGAGAGCGCGACGGGCCGCTGCGCGATGAAGCCGCGCGGGTCGGCGGCGACGGCCGCGCGGGTCTCCGCCAGCGTCTTGGCGTCCGCCTTGGGGCCGATGACGATGCCCTGGCCGCCGGCGCCGTCGACCGGCTTCACGACCAGCTGGTCGATCTGGTCGAGGACCGCCTCCAACTGCCCCGGTTCGTCCGGCCGGTAGGACTCGACGTTCGGAAGAATCGGTTCTTCGGAGAGGTAGTAGCGGATCAGATCGGGTACGTACGTGTAGAGCAGCTTGTCGTCCGCGATGCCGTTGCCGACGGCGTTGGCGAGCGTCACGTTTCCGGCCGTTGCCGCGCTCATGATGCCGGGGCACCCGATCACCGAATCGGGCCGGAAGTTCAGCGGATCGAGGAAGTCGTCGTCGAGCCGTCGGTATACGACGTGCACCGGCATTTCGCCCCGGGTTGTCCGCATCCACACCCGGTTCCCGCGACACACCAGATCGTGCCCTTCGACCAGTTGCACGCCCATCAGCCGGGCCAGCAGGGCGTGTTCGAAGTAGGCGGCGTTGCTGGGCCCGGGGGTGAGGACCACGACCCGCGGGTCACCGATGCCGTCGGGCGCGGCGGCCATGAGCGCGGCGAGGAGTTTCTGGGCGTATCCGTCCACGGGCACGACGTGCTGTTCGGCGAAGAGCGAGGGGAAGACGCGGGTCATCGCGCGCCGGTTCTCGATGACGTACGAAACCCCGGACGGGACACGGACGTTGTCCTCCAGGACCCGGAAGTCCCCGGCCTCGTCCCGGACGAGGTCGATGCCGGCGACGTGGATGCGTACGCCGTTGGGGAGTTCGACGCCGTGCGCGGCTCTGTGGAAATGGGGGGAGTTGAGCAGGAGTCTCCAGGGCACGACCCCGTCCTCGAAGGCGCGGCAGTGCCCGTAGGCGTCGGAGAGGTACGCCTCCAGCGCCCGGACGCGCTGGGAGACCCCGCGCTGGATGAGATCCCATTCGAGGGCGTCGAGGATGCGCGGCACGAGGTCCAGCGGCCAGGGACGCTCCTCGCCCGCGAAGGCGTAGGTCACGCCACGGTCGGTGAACGCGCGGGCCATCTGGTCGGCCCTGAACCGCAGTTCACCCGGTTCGATCGGCTGGAGTGCCGCCAGTACCGGCTCATAGGCGGTCCTGACCTCACCCGGCCGCTCAAACATCTCGTCCCACGCGTCGGCCAACGCGTATGCGTCAAATATGTCCGCCATGGCCTGACGTTAAGTGTGGTTCGTAACGAGCTGATCACTCCGGCATTTCCGGCAGCTCACGTGGTTGTGGACGTGGCGGGGGCGGCTCGCGGGGGTGGCGGGGTGTGTGACCGGACGGGAGGGGGTGCCCTGGCCGGATGGGGGATCCGGCCAGGGCGGTGCCGGGCACCTTGCGGTACCCGTGGGGAGCGACTCCACCATGCACGGGGCGGGGGCGTGTCACCATCGCCAGCTTGTTGCACGGGCCGGGGTCGGGGAGGGGATATTCATGTGCAAGGAGGGGCAGGCGGGGTGTGGGGGTGTGTTCGGGGGGTGTGTTGCGGAGGCGGGCGGGGCCGCGCATAGTTTGCGCGAGTGGGCGGACGGGGGCGGACGGGGGTGGCCGGTGCCTGATGCGTGGGTCCCGGGCGGATCGCCTTCCGGCGGATGGACGTCGGGTTCCGGCGGATGGACGTCGGACGGATGGACGGGGCGGGCAAGGGAGTCGACGCTGGAGCCGAGGGCTGGAGCCAGGGGTGGGACATGGCCGGTTACGGGACCGACGCGCATCCGTCGAGTGACGGGCCGGTGACGGATGGGCCGGTGGCGGGCGGACGGGTGACGGGCGGGCCTGCGGCGGGGGGGGTTGGGGGGGCATCCTCCGGTGCGCACCACCCGCCGTCCCCCGCGGGCGCCCACCTGCACGGTGCCGACCGGCTGTGCCAGGCCGGTGACCGGGTGTACTCCCGGGCCGTACGCCGTGGCCGGGTGCCGCGCGCGGACGCCGAACAGGCGCCCTGCCTCCTGGAGTTGGCGCTGCTGCACCCGGACCCCGACGACATGGACTGGCTGGTACCCACCGCGCCCCAGGAGATCATGACGCGCCTGCTGCGGGACGTGTACGAGGAGGTCAGCGCGAGCCGGTCGCGGGTGGGGGCGGCGGGGGGGGCGGTGGAGTGGTACGCCGGGCTCGGCGGCGACGGCCGCGGGCAGCAGCCGCCCGCGGAGACGGTGGCGATCCGGGTCCTGGACGGCCTGCCGCGCATCCAGGCGGCGATGGACGAGGCGACCCGGGCGTGCGCGAGCGAGGTGCTGACCGTGCAGCCGGGCGGCATCCGCCGCGAGGACGAACTCGCGGAGGGGCTGCACCGGGCGCTGGAGATGCGCCGGCGGGGTGTGCGGATGCGGTCGCTGTACACGCACGTGGCCCGGCACGGGCAGGGGCTGCACAACTACATGGAGCTGCTCGGCGACGCGGCGGAGGCCCGTACGCTCGACGAGGTCGTCGACCGGCTGATCGTCTTCGACCGTACGGTGGCGTTCGTCCCCGCGAACACGGACCGCACGATCGCGCTGGAGCTGCGGCACCCGGCGCTGGTCGAGTACCTGGCGACGGTCTTCGAACGCCTGTGGTGGCTGGCGGTGCCGCTGACGTCGCCGCTGCCCGAGACGGGCATCGAGGGCATCACCCACCGCGAACGCACGATCGCGGCGCTGCTGGCGGAGGGCCACCAGGACGCGGTGGTCGCGGAACGGCTCGGCATCAGCGTACGGACCTGCCGGGCGCACATCGCCCGCCTGTCGGAGACACTGGGCGCGGCGAGCCGGACGCAGTTGGGGGTACGGATCGCCCAGGCGGGGTTGGACGGTCCGCCGGGGGTGGGGGAGGGGGGTTCGGGAGGTTCGGGAGCGGGCTCTACGACGCCGCGTCCGGACGGCCGGGCGGTGCGGTCCCGTTCGCCTCAAGGATCCCCGACTGGCCGATGAGGTAGCCGAGTTGGGCGCGGCTCTCACTGCCGAGGGTGGCGGCGAGTTTGGCGATGTGGACGCGGGCGGTGCGGATGTTCATGCCGAGGCGGTCGGCGATGGTGGCGTCGGTGTGGCCTTCTATGAGGAGGGTGGCTATGGCTTGTTGGCGGGGGGTGATGCCGTTGAGGGTCGGGGGGTGGACCGCGGGGGGGTACATGGGGGTGGCGAGGTGCCAGAGGCGGTCGAAGGGGGGGGTGAAGAAGGTGATCAGCGCGGGGTGGCGGACTTCGAGCGCGAAGCCTTCGCCCGCCGGGATGAAGGCGGTGCTCCGGTCGACGACGATGAGCCGGTCGGTCACCTCGTCGAGCGTGCGGGCCTCGGCGTCGCCTCTCAACTGTTCGTAGCGGGAGACGACGATGGGGGTGTAACGGGTGGTGTGCTGATACAGGGTCCGGATCCGGCCGCCGCGGTCGAGCAGCGCCTGATCCCGTTCGAAAGCGGTCGCGTGGTACTGGAAGCGGGAACGCTTGTTGTGGGTGCTGTGCGGCTGGATGCAGAGAACTTCTTGGGCCGCGTTGGCCATCGCTTCGGTGATGGCCTCGTTGATGCGCTCCGAACCGCCCAGGACTCTGATCGTCGGAGTGGCGTCCGCCATGACGGTACGACGACCGTCGATCCACATCAGCGGCTCGAACACCGTGGCCAGCTTTTCCTCACGTCTGCGTTCGTCCGCGATGCGGTCCTCGACGCGGCGCAACAGCCGGTGGAGGGCGATGGCCGGTGCGACGGGTTCCAGCCACCGGAAGTCCTCCACGGCGGGCTGCACCAGTCCGAACTCCACCAGGCAAGGGGCTTCGGCGGCGTCGTCGGCGTGGAGTCGGCCTTCGCGCAGGGCTCGTTCGTAGAGTTTCGTGCCCGCGGTGCAGAGGTCTTCGATGCCGTGTGGGGGGTGGGGCGTGGGGGTCACTGGGCCGTTCCCTCCCGTTTGAGGATGCCGGATTCGGCGATGAGGTAGCCGAGTTGGGCGCGGCTTTCGCTGCCGAGGGTGGTGGCGAGTTTGGCGATGTGGACGCGGGCGGTGCGGATGTTCATGCCGAGGCGGTCGGCGATGGTGGCGTCGGTGTGGCCCTCGATCAGGAGGGCGGCTATCGCCTGCTGGCGGGGCGTGATGCCGTTCGCGGTGGGTTGTGGGGCGGCCTGGGGGTACATGGGGGTGGCCAGCTGCCACAGGCGGTCGAAGGTGGTGGCGAAGTACTCGACCAGGGCCGGGTGGCGGATTTCGAGGGCCAGCTTGCGGTCCTTGCTGGCCGGGACGAAGGCCACGGACCGGTCGACCACGACCAGGCGCTCGGGGACCTCGTGCAGGGTGCGGACCTCGACGTCGCCGTCCAGCCGCTCGTAGTGGCCGAGGACGGCGGGGTCGTAGCGGGTGGTGTGCTGGTACAGGGTGCGCATGCGGCAGCCGCGGGTGAGCAGGTCCGATTCACGGGGGAAGGCGGCGGCCAGGGCCTCGGCGGGGCGTCTGCCGCCCGGCTGGATCGTGAGCAGTTCCGCCGTCGCGGACTCCGTGGCCCGGCTGATGGCCTTGTTGATCGGGTCCAGTCCGGCCAGCAGGGTGAACGTCGAGGGGTCCGTCGCCGTCGAGTGCGGGGTGGCCAGGGCCATGAGGGGCTCGAACGCGTCGGCCAGGTGGGCCTCGTGCCGGCGGCGCCGGGCGACGTCCTCGGCGCTCTCGCGCAGCAGCCGGGGGAGGGCTACCGCGGGGGCGAGGGGGTGCAGCCAGTCCTGGTCGTCGAGGTCCGGTTGGAGGAGGCCCGAGTTGATCAGGCAGGGGGTGGCGTCGGCCTCGTGGGCGGCGACGCGGCCCTCACGCAGCGCCCTGGCGTACAGGCTCAGTCCCGTTTCGCACAGTTCCTCCGTGTCGTGCCTGTGCCCCCCGGTCACTGGTGGTTGCCTCCGGTTGTCGACTGTCAGCGCTCCTGGTCCAGGATTCCTGACTGAGCTATGAGATAGCCGAGCTGGGCGCGGCTGCCGCTGCCGAGCGCGGTGGCCAGCTTGGCGATGTGGGCCCGGCAGGTGCGTACGTTCATGCCGAGACGGCGGGCGATGGCCTCGTCGACGTGGCCCTCCACGAGCAGTTTGGCGATGGAGTGCTGGATTTCCGTGATGCCGTCGGAGGCGGTTTCGTAGGGGGCGCCGATGCTCAGCGGAACTGCACGGTCCCACAGGTATTCGAAGACCTTGATGAGATAGCGGATGAGACCTGGGTGCCGGAGTTCCAGGGCGATCTGCTGATCATCGCGAGCGGGGATGAAGGCAACGGCCTCGTCGCAAATGATGAGGCGTTCGACCAGCTCGTCGATGGTGCGGTACTCCGCCTTTCCGTTGGACAGCTGGGCCGCGTAGGCCAGCTTTTCGGGGCTGAACCGGGCGGTGTGCTGGTAGAGGGTCCGTATGGTCACACCGCGTTCGATGAGGAGCCGGTCGCGGTCCAGCCCTTGACTGAGACTGCGCTCGGGCCGGTTTCCACTCGGTTGGATCGTGAGCATCTGCGTCTGGCACTGGGCCGCCGCCAGGTTGAGCGCCGTATTGATCCGGTCGCCACCCTCGAGCACCGTGATGGAGTGCGTCGTGGACGTGCCCTGAGCACTCAGCGCCATGAACGGTTCGAACGCGTCCGCCAGGTCGTTCGCATGCCGTCGACGCTCGGTGATCTCATGCTCGATGGGGTTGAGCCGCTGAGCCAGGGCCACCGACGGGGGCACCGGGCGCAGCCAGTTCGCGTCGTCAGGGTCCGGGTGCAGGAGGGCGAACTCCATCAGGCAAGGAGCCGATTCCACATCCGTACGCGCGACGCGCCCCGTACGCAGGGCGTTCGCATAAAGACGGCCACCTTCCTCGCACAGTTCGGTCACCGAATGAGGATGTGTCGCCTTAGTCCCATTTGATGCCAAATCTCCACCCCCCAGGGTCCTGAACATGCAGGAACATGATGCATCGATTGTGTGGTCATGACGTGCCTGAATGAGCCATCGTCTTACTCGACGGGGGAAGAGGGGACCTTCAAGTGAGGACGAAGCCGACTATGGGCAACAAAATGCTTCGCTCGGTGCTTGTCGCCGCCTTCTCCGCCGTCGTGGCTTTCGGAACGCTGAGTGGCCATGCCGAGACAAAGGGTGACCTTCGGGCGGACAGTGCCTGGCCGGCCGCGGTTGCGGGGGACAGTGCTTGGCCGACCGTTGTCGCGGGCAGTGTGAGCGTTGGTGACGGCGCTTCGGCAGTCGGTGCAGATGAGAGCATTGGGAGCTGACGTGACGACCCCACCAGACGACCGCTCCTTCCGCAGAGAAATGGCCACCGCCTACCGCGACGGCTGGCACTTCATAGATCTGGTCACCGCCATCCCCCACAACGGTGACTCGCTCATGGTCACGGTATTCGGTGAACCCGTCGTCGTCACCCGGGACGAGGACGACGATGTGCGCGCGTACCGGTGTCTGCGGCGGCCTCGGGGGGCGCCGCAGCCCGTACGGTGTGCCATTCGGTACGGAATGATCTTTGTGAATCTGGACCAACGAGACCACAGGCAAGAGACGGTCGACACCCCCCACGTAAGGACCATCTCGGCCACCCCCCGCAGTGCCTGACGCGATTCCCCCGTCGCAGTAGATCGCTCAGGTGCTTCCCCCCGCAGCGGCGTCACCGTGACCTGAACACGGTGACGCCGCTGCAGTTTCCGGGGAGAAATATGCCGCATGTACGGCCACGGGTCACCCCTGGGCGCCTTCGGGCGCCCTTTTTGCTGCCCCGGGGCCCGCTTGCCGCCGTCCTCGCCGTCCCCCGGCCGTCTCCCCGTTTCGGCCGCCCTCCCCACATGGCCGGAAGTGGACTGTCCGACAGGCCGACCATCTGCTGCGGCCCCGCCGCACCCCCTCTTCCCGCCCCTCCTCCCCCTTGAGTGGAATAGACTCAACTTTGTGTACGCTATTCATGTCACCCGAGGAACCGGTTGACCCTAGGAGGAGAACCCGAACGTGGACGCCGAGCTGACCAACAGGAGCCGGGACGCGATCAACGCGGCCAGTAGTCGGGCCGTGGCCGCGGGACACCCGGACCTCACCCCCGCCCATCTGCTGCTCGCCCTGCTCGCCGGGCAAGGCCAACGGCAGGACAACGCGAACATCACCGACCTGCTCGCCGCAGTCGACGCCGACCAGGCCGCCGTGCGCGCCGGAGCCGAGCAGGTGCTCGGCGCGCTGCCCAGCGTGACCGGGTCCACCGTCGCGCCCCCGCAGCCCAACCGCGAACTGCTCGCCGTCATCGCCGAGGCGCAGAGCAAGGCGAAGGAACTCGGCGACGAGTACATCTCCACCGAGCACCTGCTCGTCGGGATCGCCGCGAAGGGCGGCGCCGCCGGTGACGTACTCTCCCGGCAGGGGGCCTCCGCCAAGAAGCTCCTGGACGCTTTCGAGAAGAGCAGGGGGGCTCGACGGGTGACGACTCCCGACCCGGAGGGGCAGTACAAGGCCCTGGAGAAGTTCGGGACCGACTTCACCGCCGCCGCGCGCGACGGCAAGCTCGACCCCGTCATCGGGCGGGATCAGGAGATTCGGCGGGTTGTGCAAGTCCTGTCCCGGCGGACCAAGAACAATCCTGTTCTCATTGGTGAGCCCGGTGTGGGGAAGACTGCCGTCGTCGAGGGGCTCGCGCAGCGGATCGTCAAGGGGGACGTGCCCGAGTCGCTCAAGGACAAGCGGCTCGTCGCGCTCGACCTCGGGGCCATGGTCGCCGGGGCCAAGTACCGCGGCGAGTTCGAGGAGCGGCTCAAGACCGTGCTCGCCGAGATCAAGGAGAGTGACGGGCAAGTCATCACCTTTATCGATGAGTTGCACACCGTCGTGGGTGCCGGGGCCGGGGGCGACTCCGCCATGGACGCCGGCAACATGCTCAAGCCCATGCTCGCCCGCGGTGAGCTGCGGATGGTCGGTGCCACCACCCTTGACGAGTATCGCGAGCGGATCGAGAAGGACCCGGCCCTTGAGCGGCGGTTCCAGCAGGTCCTCGTCGCCGAACCCTCCGTCGAGGACACCATCGCCATCCTCCGTGGGCTCAAGGGGCGTTACGAGGCCCACCACAAGGTCCAGATCAACGACTCCGCGCTCGTCGCCGCCGCCACCCTCTCCGACCGGTACATCACCTCCCGCTTCCTGCCCGACAAGGCCATCGACCTCGTCGACGAGGCCGCCTCCCGGCTCCGTATGGAGATCGACTCCTCGCCCGTCGAGATCGACGAACTCCAGCGCGTCGTCGACCGGTTGAAGATGGAGGAGCTGGCCCTCAGCAAGGAGACCGACCCGGCTTCCCGCGACCGGCTCGACAAGCTGCGCCGCGATCTCGCCGACCGCGAGGAGGAGTTGCGCGGGCTCACCGCCCGCTGGGAGAAGGAGAAGCAGTCCCTCAACCGCGTCGGTGAACTGAAGGAAAAACTCGACGAGTTGCGCGGCCAGGCCGAACGCGCCCAGCGCGACGGCGACTTCGACACCGCCTCCAAGCTCCTCTACGGCGAAATCCCCACGCTGGAACGGGACTTGGAGGAAGCCTCCGCCGCCGAGGAGGAGGTCGCCAAGGGGACCATGGTGAAGGAGGAGGTCGGGCCGGACGACATCGCCGACGTCGTCGGAGCCTGGACCGGCATCCCCGCCGGACGCCTCCTCGAAGGCGAGACCCAGAAACTCCTGCGCATGGAGGAGGAGTTGGGGCGTCGTCTCATCGGGCAGAAGGTAGCCGTGCAGGCGGTGTCGGATGCCGTACGGCGGACTCGTGCCGGTATCGCCGATCCCGACCGGCCCACCGGGTCCTTCCTCTTCCTCGGGCCCACCGGCGTCGGCAAGACCGAACTCGCCAAGGCCCTCGCCGACTTCCTCTTCGACGACGAGCGGGCCATCGTCCGCATCGACATGTCGGAGTACAGCGAGAAGCACAGCGTCGCCCGGCTGGTCGGCGCGCCTCCCGGGTACGTCGGCTACGAGGAGGGCGGCCAGCTCACCGAGGCCGTCCGCCGCCGCCCGTACAGCGTCGTGCTGCTCGACGAGGTCGAGAAGGCGCACCCGGAGGTCTTCGACATCCTCCTCCAGGTGCTGGACGACGGCCGGTTGACGGACGGTCAGGGCCGCACGGTCGACTTCCGCAACACCATCCTGATCCTGACCTCCAACCTCGGCAGCCAGTTCCTCGTCGACCCTCTCACCACCGAGGCCGAGAAGAAGGAACAGGTGCTCGAAGTCGTACGGGCCTCTTTCAAGCCGGAGTTCCTCAACCGGCTCGACGACCTCGTCGTCTTCTCCGCCCTGGAGAAGGGCGAGTTGGCCCGGATCGCCCGCCTCCAGATCGACCGGCTCGCGGGGCGCCTCGCCGAGCGCCGGCTCACCCTGGAGATCACCGACGAGGCCCTCACCTGGCTCGCCGACGAGGGCAACGACCCCGCCTACGGCGCCCGTCCGCTCCGCCGCCTCGTCCAGACCGCCATCGGCGACCGCCTCGCCAAGGAGATCCTCGCGGGCGAGGTCAAGGACGGGGATGTGGTGCGGGTGGACACCTTCGGGGACGGGCTGATCGTCGGGCCTGCGGACGCCGGTTCCGGTACCGGCAAGACCTTGTGACCCGCCCCCGCTGAGACCCCGCTGAGCGCGTCCCCTCACGCTCTCAGCGGAATTCCGCCGTATTCCGCCAGGCGTCGTCGAAGCGGGTGGGGCGGGGGTTGCCACCCCCCGCCCCGCATGGGGGAGGATGGCGGAATCCGTACGAAGGGAAAATCACGGTGAGCATCGACCCGTCCTCGATTCCGAACTTCGGGGGCCAGCCCGAGCCGCAGTCTCCGGCGGGCCCCGTGGTCCCGGATCAGGACCTCGTGAAGCAGCTCCTGGACCAGATGGAGCTCAAGCACCTCGTCGACGAAGAGGGTGACCTCGTCGCGCCGTGGGAGCAGTTCCGGACGTACTTCATGTTCCGTGGCGAGGGCGACCAGGCCGTCTTCTCCGTCCGCACCTTCTACGACCGGTCCCACAAGATCGACGAGAAGCCCGCGCTCCTGGAGTCCATCGACGACTGGAACCGCCGCACCCTGTGGCCCAAGGTCTACACCCACACCCACGACGACGGCACGGTCCGCCTGATCGGCGAGGCCCAGCTGCTCATCGGGCAGGGCGTGGCCCTGGAGCACTTCGTGTCCTCCACCGTCAGCTGGGTCCGCGCCGCCATCGAGTTCGACAAGTGGCTCGTCGAGCAGCTCGGTCTTGAGCAGGACGTCAACGACGCCGAGCAGCCCGATGTCGACGGGGACGGCGACGGCGAGTAGGTCTCGTTGCCGGTGCCCTTACAGCGGCGTACGCGCGAACACCACCAAGTACGCCCCATAGGCGAACGAGAGCCCGGCCAGGGCGCCCACCACCACCGTGGCGTGCCAGGGCCGGGCTCTCGCCGTGCGGACCAGGGCCCGGGCCAGGGGGATGAGGAGCGGGAACGCGGGGAGCAGGAAGCGCGGCTTCGAGGCGAAGAAGCCCGAGCCGCCCAGCACCACCAGCAGCAGGACGGCCGTGTAGACCACCAGGGGGAGCGGCGCCCGGTCGGCCAGCAGCAGGGCGAACAGGACCACCGCCGCCGCCACGATCACCAGCGCCATCGGGAACGTGAACCGGCCGCCGGACAGCATCAGGTGGCGCAGGAACAGCAGCGTGCCCTGGCCCAGGTCGAAGTGCGAACCCCAGTTGTCCTGCACCTCGAAGTAGCCGTGCAGCAGGTCGCCCCGGCGGCTGCCCACCCACAGCACGTACCCGGCCCATCCCAGCGGCGCGAGCGCGGCGCCCGTCCACAGCCTGTGGGTAACTTTTCCGCGCCGCCGCACGATCTCGTACGCCGCCGTCGCCAGCACCGCCGCCGCCACCGCGAAACCGTTCGGCCGGGCCAGCCCCGCCCCGGCCGCCGCCCGGCCCGCCCACACCCACCGGCCGGTGAGCACCGCGTACAGCGACCAGGCCGCGAACGCCGTCAGCACCGGCTCCGTGTACGCCATCGACAGGATCACCGAGTGCGGCAGCAGCCCCCACAGCAGCACCATCGCCGTGGCCACCGCGCGGCCGTGCAGCCGCAGCCCGATCAGGTAGATCCCGTACGCCGCCAGCGCCGCCGCCGTCCACGACACCAGCAGCCCCGCCGTGCCGCCGCCGACCGGCAGCACCGCGCGGACCGCCCGGATCAGCGCCGGGTAGAGCGGGAAGAACGCCATGTCGCTGTGGGGCAGCGGCGGGCGCCCGGTGTCGACGGTGCGGACGTAGCCGTGCGTCGCGATCCCCAGGTACCACAGGGAGTCCCAGGACCGCCCCAGCAGCGCGACCGGGCGCTTGTCGGCGGCGTGCGCGACGACGGCGAGGACGAGGGCCCCGGCCAGCCGGGCGGCCACGAACAGGCCGAGCGCGAGCACGGGGGTCGGGGGGAGCCGGCGGGCGGGGCCGGTGCGCGATTCGGTGCGGCCGGTGCGGGAGGCGTTCGGCCGGGGGACGACGTCGGGGCGCGTGAGGGTACCGGTGGCGGTACCGGTACCGGTGTGGGCAGCGGCGTGGGCATGAACGTGGGTCACACCCGAACCTTGCGCCGCGCATGCCGATTTTTCGAGCTTTACGCGTCCGGGTGGGTGTGAATCACCCTTGACCGGCGTGTCGTTGTGCGCCAGGCGGCGTCGGTACCCATCACCCCCGTACCCCGCCCGGCACTCATCCCCGCAGCTTCGCCAGCCGTGCCGCCGCCTCCTCCAGGATCTCCGTCCGCTTGCAGAACGCGAACCGGACGAACGGGGCGCCGGCCTCCCGGTCGTCGTAGAAGACGGCGTTCGGGATGGCGACCACGCCCGCGCGTTCGGGCAGGGCGCGGCAGAAGGCGAAGCCGTCGCTCTCGCCGAGAGGGCGGATGTCGGTGGTGATGAAGTACGTGCCCGCCGGTGCGAACACCTCGAAGCCCGCCTCGCGCAGGCCGTCCGCCAGTACCTCCCGCTTGGCGCGCAGGTCGGCGCGGAAGTCGTCGAAGTACGACTCCGGCAGCGCCAGCGCCTCCGCGACGGCGTACTGGAACGGCCCCGCCGACACGTACGTCAGGAACTGCTTCGCCGAGCGCACCGCCGAGACCAGGCCCGGCGCCGCCGTCACCCAGCCGACCTTCCAGCCCGTGAACGAGAACGTCTTGCCCGCCGAACCGATCGTGACCGTACGGCCGCGCATGCCGGGGAGGGTGGCGAGGGGGATGTGCTCGGCGTCGTCGTAGACCAGGTGTTCGTAGACCTCGTCCGTGATGACGAGGAGGTCGCGTTCGACCGCCAGTTCGGCGATTGCGGTCAGCTCCGCGCGCGTGAGGACGGTTCCGGTCGGGTTGTGCGGGGTGTTGAGCAGCAGGAGGCGGGTGTTGTCGGAGACCGCGTCGCGCAGTTCGTCCAGGTCGAGGCGGAAGGCGGCGCCCTGCTCCTGGACGTGCGGGCGCAGCGTCACGGGCACGCGCGTGCCGCCCGCCATCGCGATGCAGGCCGCGTACGAGTCGTAGTACGGCTCCAGGGCGATCACCTCGTCGCCCGGCTCCACCAGCGCCAGCAGGGCCGCCGCGATGGCCTCCGTGGCGCCCGCCGTGACCAGGACCTCGGTGTCGGGGTCGTACGACAGGCCGTAGCGCCGCTGCTGGTGCGCGCTGATGGCCCGGCGCAGCTCGGGGACGCCGGGGCCCGGCGGGTACTGGTTGCCGTGGCCCTCGCGCAGCGCGCGCACCGCCGCCTCACGGACCGCCTCCGGGCCGTCCGTGTCGGGGAAACCCTGGCCGAGGTTGATCGCGCCGGTGGCGGTGGCCAGGGCGGACATCTCGGCGAAGATCGTCGTCCCGAATTCGGCGAGCCGGCGGTTGAGGAAGGGGCGTCGTGCACTGGTGGTCATACCGGTCATCCTGCGCCCAAGCTCTGGAGTTCCTCAACTCTGCTTTGGAGGGTGAGACGCCGGGGGACAACGGTCACACACAAGAGCGAGGCGTCCAGGGGGACCGCTTCGGGGGACTCGGAAGGAGGCGGCGCCATGATGTTCATCGGATTCGTCGTCGTGTTGATGGTGGGCATGCTGATCTGGAAGGTCGTGTCGGCCGTCAGGGGCGGCGTACGCGGGGGAACCGGCGGCAGCGGCAGCAGTTGGTGGGCCGGGGACGGCGGGAGCGACGGCGGCTCGTCCTTGGGCGGGCACCACGGGGGCGGGGGCCATGGCGGCGGGGGCCACTCGTGCGGGGGCGGGCACTCGTCCTGCGGAGGCGGGTCCTCGTCCTGCGGGGGAGGGTCCTCGTGCGGTGGCGGTGGCGGTGGCGGCTGCGGCGGGGGGAGCTCGTAGGGGGGGGGGGGGGGGGGGGGGGGGGGGGGGGGGCCGGCGGGGGTTGTGGGCCGGGGGGGGCCCGCGCGGGGGGGGGGGGGGGG
>LJCV01000014.1 GCA_001298575.1 Actinobacteria bacterium OK074 | reverse complement strand
CCCCCCACACCCCCCCCCCCCGCCGCCCTCGCCGCCAAGGTCCGCACCCTCGCCCCCTCCATGACCCGTTCCATGCAACGGGTCGCCGAGGCCGTGGCCGCCGACCCCGCGGGTTGCGCCGCCCTGACCGTCACCGGACTCGCCGAACTCACCGGCACGAGCGAGGCCACCGTCGTCCGCACCGCGCGCCTGCTCGGCTACCCCGGCTACCGTGACCTGCGCCTCGCGCTCGCCGGGCTGGCCGCGCACCAGCAGTCCGGCCGGGCGCCGGCCGTGACCGCGGACATCGCGGTCGACGACCCAATCGCGGACGTCGTCGCGAAGCTCGCCTACGACGAACAGCAGACCCTCGCCGACACCGCCGCCGGGCTGGACACCGGCCAGCTGGGCGCGGCGGTCGGCGCGCTCGCGACGGCCCGCCGTACGGATGTCTACGGGGTCGGCGCGTCCGGACTCGTCGCGCAGGACCTGGTCCAGAAGCTGCTGCGGATCGGGCTGATCGCGCACGCGCACCACGACCCGCATCTCGCCGTCACCAACGCGGTGCAGCTGCGCGCGGGTGACGTCGCCATCGCGATCACCCACTCCGGTTCGACGGGCGACGTCATCGAACCCCTCCGCGTCGCCTTCGAACGCGGCGCCACGACCATCGCGATCACCGGACGGCCGGGCGGACCTGTCACCCAGTACGCCGACCTGATCCTGACGACGTCCACGGCCCGCGAGAGCGAGTTGCGCCCCGCGGCCATGTCCTCCCGCACCAGCCAACTCCTCGTTGTGGACTGCCTGTTCATAGGCGTGGCGCAACGGACGTACGAGTCCGCGGCGCCCGCCCTGTCAGCGTCCTACGAGGCCCTGGCCCACCGCCACCGCTGAGCACGCCCACCCCCGACAGCACACACTTCGCGCACCAGAAAGAGCCCTCCCTCATGCCCTCCGCCGCCGACGAAACCTCCGCCAACCACCGCGATCTCAAAGCCCAGTTGGAGATCCTCACCACCGAAGCGTTCCGGCCCGAGCTGTCCGGCATCGACCGGCTGCCCACGCTCGACATCGCGCGGCTGATGAACACCGAGGACACCACCGTGCCCACGGCCGTTGCACGCCGACTGCCGGAGATCGCCGCGGCCATCGACGCCGTCGCCGAACGGATGGCCCGGGGCGGGCGGCTGGTGTACTGCGGTGCCGGAACTCCCGGACGGCTAGGGGTACTTGACGCGTCCGAGTGCCCGCCGACGTTCAACACCGACCCCACGCAGGTCGTGGGCCTGATCGCGGGCGGCCCCCCGGCGATGGTGACCTCGGTCGAAGGGGCGGAGGATTCACGAGAGTTGGCGGCCAAGGATCTGGACGCCCTCCGGCTCACCGCCGCCGACACCGTCGTAGGGGTCTCCGCCTCCGGTCGAACTCCCTACGCCCTGGGCGCCGTTGAACACGCCCACGCCCGCGGCGCCCTGACCATCGGCCTGTCCTGCAACGAGAACAGCCCCCTGGCCGCAGCCGCAGACCACGGCATCGAAATCGTCGTAGGCCCCGAACTCATCACCGGCTCAACCCGCCTCAAAGCGGGCACAGCGCAAAAACTGGTCCTCAACATGCTGTCGACGATCACGATGATCCGCCTGGGCAAGACGTACGGGAACCTGATGGTCGACGTCCGCGCCTCGAACGAGAAACTCCGGGCCCGTTCGCGCCGCATCGTCGCCCTGGCCACGGGCGCGGGGGACGACGAGATCGAACGCGCCCTCGCGGCCACCGACGGCGAGGTGAAGAACG
Source organism: Actinobacteria bacterium OK074 (assembly GCA_001298575.1). Taxonomy (GTDB): domain Bacteria; phylum Actinomycetota; class Actinomycetes; order Streptomycetales; family Streptomycetaceae; genus Streptomyces. The sequence goes on along the minus strand of LJCV01000014.1, from coordinate 29,471 downwards.
CCATCCTCACCATCCTCGGCGGAGTCGACGGCCCCACCGCCTCCCGCCTCCTCCAACAGACGGACGGCCACCTGCGCGCGGCCCTGACGGCGGCGACGACGACCGACCGCTGAGCCTTCAGGAAGCGTCCAGCCATGCGGCGATGCGCGCGACCGCGTCGTCCACGATCGCGCGCGGTGCACCCGACGACTCGACCGACGCACGGGCCATCGCCGCGAGTTGGGGGTCGGTGAGGGCGAGGGCGGCGCGGGCGTTCTCGTACTCCGCCAGCAGGCCGGGGCCGAAGAGGAGGGGGTCGTCGGCGTTGAGGGTGCAGCGGACGCCGGCGCGGAGCAGCCGCGGGAGCGGGTGGGCGGGCAGGGAATCCACGACGCCGAGGGCGACGTTGGAGGTGGGGCAGACGTCGAGGACCACGCCCTCCGCGGCGAGGCGGGCGACGAGGGCCTGGTCCTCGACCGCTCGCACGCCGTGGGCGATCCGGTGCGCGCCGAGCACGTCGAGTGCGGCCCGCACGCTGTCCGGCCCGGCGAGTTCACCCGCGTGCGGGGCGGAGATCAGCCCGGCGTCCCGGGCGAGGGCGAACGCCTCGGCGAACGGTGCCGGGTCGGTGTACTGGGCCTCGTCCCCGGCCAGCCCGAAGGCGACCCCCCCGTCCCCCGCCCGCCGTACCGCCAGCCGGGCCGCCGCGACGGCGTCCGTGGGATCCGCGTTCCGCCGCGCGAACACCACCACCCCGAACCCGATCCCCAGCCCCTCCGCGGCCCGCCGCCCCTCGTCGATCACGACGTCCAGCACGTCGAGCGCGGCCCCCGGATCGGTCTCGTACATCAACGGATTCACGTGCGGCTCGATCCACACCGCCCCGTCCGCGGCAGCGTCCTCGACCACCTCCCGCACCAGCCGCACCAGGTTCTCCCGCGGCCCTTCCCTGGCCAGCCGGGCCGCGACGCGAAACACCCCGGTGAAATCCGCGAACGACCCGAACCGCCCTATGCCCGACGGCAGTTCAGCATCCTCACCCGCCAATTCCACCAGGGTGGCGGGCCGCATCGCGCCTTCCAGGTGCACATGGAGATGGGCTTTGGGCAGCCGAACAAGTGATCGCATAGGCCACCACTTTACGACCGCCTTCAGGGGCCCGGGGCCGCATTGAATCTGCGGCTACCGCCACGTGGGCGGCTGCGGGTGCGTCGTGGTTGCTCGCGCAGTTCCCCGCGCCCCTTAAAGGCGGGGCCGCGCCCCATCGCCCCTCGGGGCGGGACCGGAGCGACATTGGCGAGTGCGAGTCGGTGGGGGCTGGTCGCGCCGTTCCCCGCGCCCCTGAAAAGCCGGGGCTGCGCCCCATCGCCCCTCGGGGTGAGACCGGAGCGACATTGGCGAGTGCGAGTCGGTGGGGGCTGGTCGCGCCGTTCCCCGCGCCCCTGAAAAGCCGGGGCTGCGCCCCGTGCTTTTCATAAAAGCGGGCGCAGCCCTGCTTTTAGGGGCACGGGGAACTGCGCGAGCAACCACGACGCACCCGCACCCGACAACGCGAGACCAAGCCCCACCGCCCCGGCTTTTAAGGGGCGCGGGGAACTGCGCGACAAGCCCCCACCGGACCCGCACCCGCCAACGCCACCCCGGCCGCGCCCCCGTTGTCAGTCCCATATGCCATCGTGGCAACCATGAACCACGCCCAGCTAACCACCATCGGCCGCGCCCTGCGTCTCCTGGGCGAACACGGCAACGACCTCACCGTCGACACCCCGGACGGGAAACTGCACGAGGTCAAGGGCGACATCAAGCGAGCCCTGGAGCTACTGGAGGAGACCGCCACCGGCGCACCCCCCACCACCCGCTGCGCCGAGCACCCGCAGGGCCCCGTCGACGAGTCCGCCCCCGACCTCTGCCTGCTCTGCGAGACCCGGCGCAGGGCCGCCCGCAGGGCCGAGTACAACGGCCCCGCCCTGGACCCCCTCCCCGGCGGCACCGAACCAACCCCCTCCCAGTCCCGCTACGGCATCCGCGCCGACCGCCCCCAGCCGCAGCAGCGCTGGCTGCCGGAGGCGTGGAACGGCCAGGCGTGGCAGCTGTGCGGCACCCCGCGCCGCGACCGCCAGGAGGCGGAGCGCTACCTCGCGGCCGAGCGCCGCGGCCCGCGCCCCGCGATGGCCTACCGGATCGTGCACGAGTTCACGGACTACGAGGTCCTGCGGATATGGGGCACCCCGGTGAAGGTCGACATCGAGCCGCTGGGCAACCTGTGAACAACCGCAACCCGTGAACAACCGCAACCCGTGAACGACCGCGCCGGCCACCCCCTTCCACAGAGGATGACCGGCAGGAGTCGGGAAGTCAGGAAGCCAGGAAGCCAGGTCAGACCTTGCTCTTGTAGCCCGACACCTTCGCGATCCACTTGATGAAGTCGCCCGGGTCGGTGTTGGCCCCGTGCCCCTGGTCCCAGTAGTAGAGGTGGTTGACGTCGTCGCCCAGCTCGTTCACCCGGGCCGCGAGGTTCGCGGAGATGACGTGCGAGGTGTCGGTGTCGGACGTGCCGAGCCGGATCCACCAGTGCTTGGAGCGGCCCTTCTCGTTGACCTTGTCGACCAGGTGGTACATCGGGTTCATCAGGTTCAGCAGCTCGGGGATGTCGCTGGCGATCCGCTTGCTGCTGAGACCCGTCGAGTCGTTCTTCGCACCGTAGGCGGTGAAGTGGCGGGCCAGCGTCTTCTCGGCGCCGAACTCGTTGTTCTCGCCCGCGGACAGGTCGAACGCGTCGAAGGCCGGGGTGGTCTTCTTGCGGGCACCGACGTGGGTGAGGTAGTCCGCCCAGCTGAAGGTGGCCTTGTCGTTCTTCCAGGTGATGAAGGTGTTGGCCTTCAGGTACGTCTCGCGGGCCGAGTCCGACAGCGCGGCGAGGTACGTCGTCGCCGACGGCTGAAGGTACTGCTCGACGAGGTAGTCGTCGTAGTTGCGCGCGGTCAGCGGACCGAAGCGGTCCAGCCCCCGCAGCTTCAACGACGCCTGGTACTCGGCGAATTGGGCCTTGAGCGCCTTGGAGACGGTCTGGTCGACGACCTTGCTCGTGGACTGGGTGACGTTCGTGCCCCAGTTCCACTCGTAGGCGCCGTCCGCATGCTCCAGGTCGGTGATCGGGCACCACGCACCCGTCGCGAAGATCGCGTCGCTCGCGTCGGCGGCGCCGATCTCCTTCAGGTACTTGTCGTAGATCGGGCTGTCACCGGACGCGCCCAGCAGCGACGACAGCGCGCCACCCGCACTCGTCCCCGCGGAGACGATCCGCTCGGTGTTGCCGGGGATGCGCCCCTTGTTGAACTTCACGTACCGGACGGCGGCCTTCAGGTCGACGATCGCGGCGGGCGCGGTGCCGTAGTAGACACCGCTGGAGTTCTTCAGCGTACGACCACGGGCGCCGGGCTCGACGACGACGTAACCGGCGGCCAGCGCCAGCAGCTGGTTGCTGGAGGTGGCGCCGCCGGTCGCGTTGGTGTTGCTGTTCGCGTTGGACGCCGTCGAGGAGCTGGGCATGGCACCCGTGGGCGCGCCGCTGCCGCTGGGCATCGCGCCGCCGGACATGCCACCGCCGCCGACCTCGGTGGCCGTGGCCACGGAGGAGGGCAGGTAGCCGCCGACCGAGTTCGCGAACAGGATCGGCGCGTTGCTCGCGTCGATCTTCTTGCCGTCGATCTCGACCGGGACGCTGACGACCAGCGACTGGTACGTCGCGTCCACCGGCTTGGCGACGTACGTGATCGCCTTCCAGAAGTGGTACGTGACGCTGTGCTCGACGTTGTCGGCGTCCGTGATCGTCGTGGTCTTCTTGGTGTACGCGGTCGGGTCGAACACAAGGCTCTTGTCGGCCGTGCTCTCCGAGGTGTCTTTGTCGGTGGAGGCGTTCGCGGTCAGGGCGATCCCGCCGACGGCCGCGACACCCGCGGTCGCGCCGATCCCGATGATGACGTTCCTGCGCTTCACTGCCCTGGCCCTGTGCTTCACCTGACTACCTCTCGTACGCCCCGGCAACCTGACGCTCCGGTCGATGCGCTTGCGAACGTAGTTAATCGTCTTCAAAATCGTCAACAACTTGGCCGGTAGTCATCGACACCCCACAGAATGCACTTACCAGCCGCTCAGGTGGGATGAGGCGGACCGCAGGTCACGCAGGAAGCACACAGCAATGCCACAGACTCGGCTTTGCTGACCGACGGCCGCCGTTTGCACCCCGGCGGCCGGTTCCGGCAGTCGTCCGTCCACTCGGCCGGTGTCTACGGCAGCCGGCCGTCCTGGTTCGCCTTGCGGACCTTGGCCCGCAGCACCTCCTTCGGCGGCGCGGCCTCCACCGACTCCACCGGGCAGTCCCACTCCACACCGCCGCCGACAGGACGCAGTTGTACGAGCCCGCCGACGTGACCCATGATCTCCCCGACCTTCCCCTCCCGCACGTCGAGCCCATACGTCCCGACCCGCGGTGTCTCACCCCGCAACGCCGCCGCGAGCTGCATCGCGACACCGACGTTGCACCGCCCGAGCGACACGAGTGCGAACTTGTCGCTGCTGGCGAAGCTCACCGGGTCCACGCCGAGCGACGGCAACTGGACGCCGACACCCGCGAGCGCGGCCCGCAGCGCCTCGACGACTTCATCAGTGGACTGCACTTTGAACTGCACTTCCCTTACCTCCACGCAGAGTTTGCGATTCCACACACAGCGTGGCGGGAGGGTGCCTATTCTGGCCAGGTACGACGCCCCAACAACGGGCGTTGCTGGACAGGGGGTTGGTCATCCATGTCGGCACCGAAAAACCTCAACCCGGGCTCGTCACCCCGAGCGCTCCTCGGCGCGGAACTCCGCTACGCGAGAGAGAAAGCGAACCTCTCACAGGACGAGTTGGGCGCGACGCTCTTTGTGAGCGGGTCGTTCATCGGGCAACTGGAGGCGGGTACGCGGCGCTTGCTGCCAGAGTACGCACCAACGTTGGACAAGGAGTTGGGAACGGGGGAGTTCTTTCAGCGGAACTGCGGCGCAGCGGCCAAGTCCAGCTATCCGGAGCACTTCGCCGAGGCGGTCGAGGCGGAGGCACGGGCCTCGGCGATCAGGGAGTACGCGTCGATGCTGATCCCTGGACTGCTCCAGACGCCCGCCTACGCACGAGCCGTGTCCCGCGCGTATCAGCCCACGGCAGCTGAGGAGGCCATAGAGGATGTGGTGAGCCGCCGGATGGAGCGGACTCGCATCCTGAACGGTCCAACAAAGCCGTTGTTGTGGGCGGTACTTGACGAGGCGGCACTGCGTCGAGTGACCGGCAGCCGAGCGGTGATGGCGGAGGCATTGGAGCACATCGCCGAAATGATCCGCAGCAACCAGGCCATCGTGCAGGTGCTGCCGTACGACGCGGGGGCACATCCGGCGATGCAAGGGTGCATCAAACTGATGGACTTCAGCAATGAGCCTCCGATGGTCTACCTCGAAGGGGTCTACACCGGACGGCTGGACGACGACCCGGCAACGGTGGCGCGCTACAAGCTGCTCTACGAGTTTCTCCAGGCCGCCGCGCTCGATCCTCAGAAGTCCCTGGCCTTGATCGAGAAGTTGGCGCAGGATTACGCCCATGAGGAACAACCCTGATTACGACCTGCACGCGGTGAACTGGCGCAAGTCCAGCTACAGCGGTGGTGGTGGCGACAACTGCCTCGAAGTCTCGGACGGCGGCGCCCCCGCTGTCGTCCCCGTCCGCGACTCCAAGAACCCGCACGGCCCGAAGCTCGTGTTCCGGGCCCCCGCATGGTCCGCCTTCGTAGGCGATCTCAGGCGGGACTGACTCAGTTGGGCCAGTTCTCCAGCACCTGCTGCTGGACCTCCGCCGGGAAGAGGAACCGGAAGGAGCTGCGCGGTTCGCGGCCCTTCCCGGCGGCGGGGAGCAGGGCGTCGTAGGTGACCTTGTCGCCGGTCGCGGTGTGCCGTTGCTCCGGGGTGTAGCAGGCCAGCAGGGGCAGGATCACGCCGGTGCGGACGATGCGCCGCCCGGTGGGGTGCACCCGGGTGGCCAGCGCCCACATCAACTCGCCCACGTTGGACGCGTCGACGTCGTCGTCGAGGACGAAGATGCGCGGCACCAGGTTCTCGAAGCGCAGGGCGACGATGACGTCGTTGACGCGCTGGGTGAGTTCGCCGGTGCTCACGCCGGGCAGGGCCGTGCGCCAGTCGGCGGCGACGCTGACGACGAGGACGTGGGAGGCGCCTTCGAAGGGTTCCCAGGCCGTGGTGATCGGGAGTCCGGCGGCGCGGAGTTGGGTCAGGGCCTCGGCGGCGAGGGTGAGGCCGGTCGCGGTGTGGAACTCGTCGACGGGCTCGCCCTCGACGACGGTGGGCCAGATGGGGTCGTCGCGGTGGGTGATGGCCTCGATGGTGTAGACGGGCTGCATCGACGTCTCGTGCGGCTGGTAGCCGGAGAACTCGCCCATCGGGCCCTCCACACCGCTGCGTTCGACGGACAGGTGGCCCTCGATGACGATCTCCGCGCTGGCCGGGACCTGGAGGTCCACGGTCTCGCACTGGACGAGTTCGAGCGGCTCGCCGAGCAACGCGCCCAGGTAGCCGCCCTCTTCGACGCCGTTGGGCAGCGGCATGCCGGAGATGAACGGCAGCGCCGGTTCACCGCCCTGGACGAGGGCGAAGGGCATCGGTTCGCCCAGGTCGGCCCACTGCTGCCAGACCTGGGCGATGTGCTGGGGGTGCAGGACGAGGCCGGTCATGTGCTTGCCGTCGATCATCATGATCCGGGCGATCGACCAGTTGGTGAAGCTGCCGTCCGGGGTGCGGGCGACGATGGTGCCCCAGGTGTTGACGTAGGCGCCGCCGTCGCCCTCGTGCAGCAGCGGTGTCGGGAAGCGGTCGAGTGTCGCCTCGTCGCCGAGCAGGATGTTCTGCTTGCAGGGCGCGGTGTCCACGAGGACGGGCTGGATCTGTTCGCGGGTGCGGGCGGCGGCGAGGGCGTCGATGATCTCGCGGGCGGTGGAGTCGGCGGACAGGCCGAGGGAGAGGGCGATGCGGGCGAGGGGCTTGCCCGGGGCCGAGCTGAGGGCGCCGGGGGCGCCGAGCAGCCGGTAACCGGGGGCGGTGCCCTTGATGTTGGTGAACAGCGGGGCGGGGGCGCAGGTCTCGTACGAGCGGCGGATGATCGCGCCGACTTCGAGGTGGGGGTCGACCAGGCGGTCGACGGTGCGGACGTCGCCGAGTTCGGCGAGGGCGTCGAGGTAGGCGCGGAGGTCCTTGATGCGGGGCATGGGGGAGCCTTTCGATCGGTCGGGGTGCGGAGGGGCGTTCAGTTGGTTGTGGCCGGGTGCGCGCGGGCCGTGGCGGGGCCCTGCCAGCGGACGGCGTGCTCGCTGTCGAGGCCGAACTGGTCCATCACCCGGGCCACGATGTGGTCGACGATGTCGTCGACGCTCGCCGGCCGGTTGTAGAAGGCGGGCATCGGCGGCAGGATCGTGACGCCCATCCGGGACAGGGCGAGCATGTTCTCCAGGTGGATCGAGGACAGCGGGGTCTCGCGGGCGACGAGGACGAGCCGGCGCTGTTCCTTGAGGACGACGTCCGCGGCCCGGGCGACGAGATCGCTGCCGTAGCCCGCGCGGATGGCGGCCAGGGTCTTGGCGCTGCACGGCGTGATCACCATGCCGTCGGTGCGGAAGGATCCGCTGGAGATCGCCGCCGCCTGGTCGTCCGGGCCGTGCACGACGTCCGCCAGCCCGGCCACGTCCCGGGCCGACCAGTCGGTCTCCAGCTCGATGGTGGCGCGGGCCCAGCGGCTCATCACCAGGTGGGTCTCCACGGCGGGCTGGTCCCGCAGCTCCTGGAGCAGCCGGATCCCGAGGATCGCCCCCGTGGCACCCGTCATCCCGACGATGAGACGCATGGCGCAACCTTTCGCATACGAATGATTCGCATACGACAATACGCTCCGTGCTGGCAGAATCAAGCCCCGACGAGCCAAGTCCGCCTCGGGCGGCCCGGCCTCCGTGAAGCCCGCCCGTCCCTTCGAACCTGGAGCCAGCCATCAACCCGAACCGGACACCGGACTCGCTGCTCGACTCACCGCTGCACCTCCTGCGGCGCGCCCTTCAGGCGTACACGGCGCAGTGGCAGAGCGTCGTCGGCGACATCACCCCGCCCCAGTGCGCGGTGCTGCTCACGCTCCGCGAGCGCCCCGACATCGACCAGTCCCGGCTGGGCGAGGCGACGGGAATCGACCTGGCCACGCTGGCCACGCTGGTGCACCGCATGGAACAACGCGGCCTGCTGGCCCGCCGGGTGGACCCCGCCAACCGCCGCCGCAAGCTCCTCACCCTCACCGAGGACGGCACCCGGGCGCTCCAGCGACTCGACCCCCTCGCCGCCGCCGTCGACGAAAGCGTCCTCAGCGGACTCCCGGCCCGGGACCGTACGGCGCTGCTGCGCGCTCTGCGATGGGTGAGCGACCCGGGGAACTACGGCAGTTGACGGCATTTGCGGGGCCCGAAGAACTATTTGGGCCAGGCCCCGAAGCTCAAGCGTCGAGCCCCGAGCCTTCTTGATTTGGAATGGGAGCGGTAGCTCAACCCACCCTCCCACCCTGCGAGTTGACCTGTAGCGTTCGGCTTGCGACGCACAGTCACATGCGTCTAACGTTCGCTCAGACAAAAACTTCGGCCCCCGCCGGTGCGCCAACACCATGCGGGGGCCTGACCGACGAGATCGACAGGAACGATCCGATGGCTGACGGCCAGTTTAGTGCTGCATCACTTCCCTCGCACCCCATGGCGAAGCCCGGCTACGGGAAACGCGCCACCCCGCCCCAACACCGCCCCACGGCACACGACTTCGCCCACCTCCCGCCCCGCGAGGCGGCCATCGCCGCGTACGTGGACCGGTTGCCCGACGGCGCCGACATCTCCGTAAAAACGCTGGCCAAGGAGTTGCCGTACGGCCAGTGCGCACTCGGCACGGCGCTCAACAGGCTGCAAAAGGCAGGGCACTTGAGGCGGGGCCGGGAGACGGTGACCGTCGAGGGAAGTACGCGCTGGATCACCCGTACGTGGTGGTCGCGCACGGCGCGGGAGGGGGAGTGGTGGGCGACGTTCGTACGCGGGGACGCACCGGAGCCGCACTCGCAGGAGACCGCACCGCCACGCTCAACCCGCTCCCGAGCCCACATCCTGCTGGCGGCGCTGGGGCGCGAGACCCCGGCGTTGTCGCTGTCGGCGGCGGAGTGCGCGGCGCTCGCACCGCTGGTGGGTGAGTGGTACGCGCGGGGTGCGACCGACGAGGCCGTCCGCACGGCGCTGACCAGCGGCCTGCCGACCCCGGTGCACCACCCGGCGGCCCTGCTCCGCACCCGCCTGACGGCGAAACTCCCGCCGGAACCGGAGCCGGTACGCCCGCCCCGCCGCATGCTGGAGTGCGCGATCTGCGGGGCCCCGGGCCGCCCGGAGTCCCTCCCGGACGGCGTGTGCGCGGCCTGCCACCCCGCCGACGACCGCGCCCCCGCACAGCGACACCCCAACGCACCCCTCCCGGCCGCCTCGGTCCACACCTTGGCGGACGCGATCCGCGCGGCGATGTCCGAGATGAAACAACGCGACGAGGTCCGGAAGGCCGAACCCACCGGCGTCAGCCCCTCTCCCCGCCCCTCTCCCCGCCGCGCTCCCCGTCCGTAGCCCTCCCGAACCGCCCGCCCAACTCCCGTACCCGTTCCCGGAGTTCCGGTGGGCCCAGCACTCTGAACTCCGCTCCCAGGCCCGACAGCAGCATCACCGGCCACTCCAACGAGTCCGCCGTCAGCCGGACTTGGCATTCGTCCTCTCGCTCGCCGTCCTCAACCGTGCACCAGCGGCCGACCCGTTGGCGTACGAGGTCGGTGGCGGCGTAGGCGACGATCTCGACCCGGTACTGCCGGGGCATGAGCGCGCCGAGGCGCTGGCGGACGTACTCGGCGGCGTCGGCGGCCGGGAGTTCGCGGGGCCGGAAGCGGGCGCCCGTGCCGTGCACGTCGCTGAGGCGGTCGACGCGGAAGGTGCGCCAGTCGGCGCGGTCGAGGTCGTACGCGACGAGGTACCAGCGGCGGCCGAGGCGGACCAACCGGTGGGGTTCCACGTGGCGTTCGGTGCGGGGGCCGCCGGCGGCGACGTAGGAGAAGCGGACGCGTTCGGCGTCGCGGCAGGCGAGTGCGGCCGTGGTGAGGGCCTCGGGGTCGACGTCCCCGGAGGGTGGCGGACCGCCGCGCCACTCGGCGGCGACGGTCATCGCCCGCAGCGCCTCCACCCGGTGCCGCAGCCGTACCGGCATGACCTGCACGACCTTGGCGAGCACGCGCACCGACGCCTCCGCGACGCCCTCGACGGCTCCCTGCGCGGCCGTCTGAAGGCCGACCGCGAGGGCCACGGCCTCCTCGTCGTCGATGACGAGCGGGGGGAGCGCGGCGCCGGGGGCCAGCTGGTAGCCGCCGTCGACGCCTCGCTGCGCGTCGACGGGGTAGCCCAGCTCGCGCAGGCGGTCGACATCGCGGCGGAGAGTGCGGGGCGAGACCCCGAGCCGGTCCGCCAGCTCGCCACCGGGCCAGAAGCGGTGGGTCTGGAGGAGGGACAGCAGCCGCAGGGTCCGAGTGCTGGTGTTCGCCATGTCTTCCAGTGTCCCGCCATTGCGGCCGGAAAGTGGCCGCAATGGCCCCTAGCGTGGTTTTCAGAGCAGGGACAGACAGCGCCGGAACAAACACGCGAAGGCAGGCAGAGGCAATGAGCGACACCGTGACCGAGACGAACGACACGACCACGACCACGACCACGACCGTCGTCAACGAGCGCACCGACATCCTGGAGATGCTCGCCAAGCACCGCCACTTCCTCCGCTTCACCACCCGCGACCTGACCGACGAACAGGCGGGCCTGCGGACGACGGCCAGCGTGCTGTGTCTGGGCGGACTCATCAAGCATGTCACGGCAGTTGAGCAGGGCTGGGCGGAGTTCATCGTCAAGGGGCGGGCCGCGATGCCGGACTTCACGAAGATGACGGAGGCGGACTTCGCGGCCCGCGCGGACCAGTTCAGGATGCTGCCGGGCGAGACGCTCGCGGGCGTACTCGACGCGTACGCCGAAGTGGCGAACAGCACCGACGACTTGGTGTGGTCGCTGACCGACCTGGGCGTCACGCAGGAACTCCCGGAGGCCCCCTGGTTCCAGGCGGAGCGGCACTGGTCGGCCCGCCGCGTCCTCCTGCACATCATCGCGGAGACGGCCCAGCACGCGGGCCACGCGGACATCATCAGGGAGTCGCTGGATGGCCAGAAGACGATGGGCTGACGTCGGCGGCGGGGGACGCACCAAAGCGGAGCGTTCACATCTAGTTGCCGGGAAGTTCACACCTCTCACTCCCGTCCCGCTATGGTCATGACACGTTGGAGAGTCCCTGGCGGCGTGGTCGCCGGCGCCTCCGACGTAGACGAAACCGGAACGGGGAGAGCATTATGCGAGCTTTGCGAAGAGCTTCGATGGTGGCCGGAATCACGCTGATGTCGACGGCCGGCCTCGCCACCCAGGCCCACGCGTCGGCCAACAGCGGCTGGGTGTACACGAGCAATTCGAGCGGCGCCGTGTACTTCGACGCCGACCTGAACGGCTACCCGGGCTACGAGAAGATCACGGTCTGCGACAACAAGACCGATGGCCGGGGTGTCCAGGCCCTGGTGCAGGGCTATGACGGTGGCGGCAATGTCGCTGTCCAGTTGTACGACCCGTCCAACGACGGGGACTGCACGTACACGATCGGCAACTTCTTCCTGGAGGAAACAGCCGTCGACATAACCGTGTACAACTACTGGGGCTTCAACAAGGAGGACTACGGGTACGGCTCGGGCGTGGCGTAACACCCGCCCTGACCTGCCCTGACCTGCCCTGACCCAGATCTTCCGTGACGGCCCGCCGGTTCGCTCCGGCGGGCCGTCACGTCTTGCAGGGGGGCGGGCGGTTCGTCAGGCGAACTGCCCCGGCTGGTAGTCCCCGGCCGGTGTCTGCACCATGACGTTCATCCGGTTGAACGCGTTGATGAGGGCGATGGAGGCGACGAGCGCCATGAGTTCGTCCTCGTCGTAGTGCTTGGCGGCACGCGCCCACACCTCGTCCGGGACGCCACCGGCCGCGTCCGCGATCCGGGTGCCCTGCTCCGCGAGTTCCAGCGCGGCGCGCTCGGCGTCGGTGAACACGGTCGCCTCGCGCCAGGCCGCGACCAGGTTCAGCCGCGTCTGCGTCTCCCCCGCGTGCAGGGCGTCCTTGGTGTGCATGTCGGTGCAGAACCCGCACCCGTTGATCTGGCTGGCCCGCAGCCGCACCAACTCCAACGTCGACTCCGGCACCGTCGACCCCGAAACCGCCCGGCCCGCCGCGACGAACTTCGGCAGCAGCTTCGCCGCGAACGCGTTGCCCAAGAGGTTCAAACGAGCTTCCATGATCGGTTCTTCCTCCGCCGTTGTGGATGGTTACACCGGTACGACGGGGCGGGGCGGCGGGATGTGACATGGGCGGCCACGAGGTGGGTGTGACGTGGGTCTCGCGACGCGGGGGTCCGCACGGGGGCTACCCGAACACGGCCTCCGCCAGGCGGTCGACCTGTCCGGGGTCCGTGGCCCAGCAGTACAGCATCACCTCGTCGGCGCCGATCGCGGCGTACCCGGCGACCGCGTCCCGGACGGCGTCCGGGGTGGTGAGCAGCCCCTCGGCCATGTCGGCGGCGCGGCCGGTGAAGGCGTAGTAGCGCAGGAGGGCGGCGCGGGCCTCGTCGAGCACGGGCCGGTCCCCCAGCGCGACGCTGACCTGGGCGACGAGCCGGGGGCGGCCGGCGCGGTCGTAGCGCTCCCAGGCCCGCTCGACGTCGCGGAACAGCCGGTCCATGGCCACCGGGGGCAGGGCCGCGCCGAGGAAACCGTCGCCCCAGCGGCCGACCCGCTCGACGGCGGCGGGCGCGAACCCGCCGAAGAGCACCTCGGGGCCGCCGGGGGTGAGGGGTGCGGGGCCGATCGCGCCGACACCACCCCCTTCGGCTGCCTCGGCTCCCTCGGCTCCCCCGGCTTCCTCGGCGTACGGCCCACCGGCCCAGACGCGCCGCAGCGCCGCCATCTGCTGGTCGAGCCGCCGTCCGCGCCGCCGGATGTCGATCCCGGCGGCGAGACAGTCGTCCGCCCGCCCGCCGACCCCGATACCGAGCGTGAACCGCCCGCCGGAGAGCCGGTCGAGCGTCGCGGTCTGCTTCGCGAGCACCGCGGTGTTGTGGTGCGGCGCGAGCAGCACTTCCGTCTGCACCCGGATCCGGCCGGTGACGGCGGCGAGCGCGGCCAGCGTCACGAGGGGTTCGGGGTTGTCGTGGACGAGCCGGTCGAGCAGCCCGAGGGAGCTGAAGGGGGCGGCGTCGGCTCGACGGGCCCAAGTGGGCAGTACGGCAAGGTCGTTGACGGGAAGCCCGAGGCCGACACGGACGGGAGCAGGCATAGGGCTGGGACTGGGGATACGCACGGGAACACTCCTGTGGAAGGGCAGCGAGAAGCTCGGTGCCGCCCCTCCAGGGGTCCGTGGTCCGTACGGTCGCGCAGTCTCGCAGTCGCGCGGTCGCGTCCGTCCGGCCCGGGGTCGCTCCCGTTCTGCGGCGTACTTCGGGGGAGCGCGATCGTCGGAGTCGTCCGACGGTACTCCGGCGTCGCACTGCCCGGCGACCGAATTAGGCCGCGTCCGGCCCGCCCCGGTGGAAGACCCGTGCCGTGGACCCGATCCACTCCGGGTAGTCCCAAGTGGCCCAGCGGGCACGGGCGTTCTTCTCCACCGTCGCCGCCGTCGCGTCGGCGTCGGCGCCCGCCGCGCGCAGGTGGGCGGTCTCGTCGCGGACGTGGGCGAGGTAGTCGTGGACCTCCTGGATGAGGCCGGCGTCCGTCACCTCGCCGTGGCCGGGGACGACGATCTCGGGGCCCAGGGCGCTGAGTTCGTCGAGCACGGTGATCCAGCGGGCCGGGTCGCCGTCCGTGTCGAACGGCGGGAAGTACGGCGTGAACGGGAACATCCGGGTCTCCAGGAGGTCGCCGCCGAACAGCACCCGGTCGTCGACGAGCACGACCTGGTCGCCGACGGTGTGCGCCGGTCCCACGGCACGCAGTACCGCCGTACGGCCGCCCAGGTCGAGTTCCGCGCGGCCGTCGTAGGTGACGTCGGGGTCGACGAGTTCCACGCCTTCGAGTTCGGCCGCGATGCCGGGGCCGAAGCCGCGGAACATGTCGAGGAAGGCGGGGCCCTTGCGGCGCAGTTCGTCGCGCTGGGCGGTGTTGTAGACGATCGTCGCCGCGCCCTTGAACTCCTGGGCGCCGAAGCCGTGTTCGGGGTGGAAGTGGGTGAGGGTCAGGTACAGGGGCCGCTCCCCCGCCAGCCGCCGGGCCCACCCGAGCACGTACGCGCCGTTGCGGGGCCCCATGCCGGTGTCGACGACCAGCGCCGCCCGGTCCCCGACGACGATGCCGACGTTCGGCACGGCCCCCACCCGCCGGTCGGGGATCACGAAGACCCCGTCGGCCACCTCGACGGGCTCGCCCCGCACCAGCGGCGGGTCAGTGGCAGGCCGGTCGGTGGCAAGTGGTTCGGTGACCGGCCGTTCAGTCGCGCACATGGCCGGGCTCCCCCGCGGTGTCCAGGACGGCGTCGGCGTAGACGTTGTCGAACAGGACCTCGTTGGTGTGGATGGTGTCGAAGTACTCGCGTACCGCCCGGATCCTGCCGTCGCGCACCTCGACCGCGAAGAAGTTCCGGTTGTCGTAGACCTTCCCGGCCGGAGACACCCCGTGCACCTCGGCCTCGACCGCCGCCCGGTCGCCCTCCACCGTGGTCCCCGTGACCGTCATCCGTATGCCGTCCGGCATGGCCGCCCCCACCTTGGCCACCAGCGCGGGGACCTCCTCCTTGCCGTACGTGCCGGCTATCGGGAGGTACTCCGGCCTTCCGGACACCCGCCACACGAATTCCTCGTCCAGCAGTTCCAGGGCTGCTTCGAGCCGCCCCGTCGAAAGGCCGTCGAAGAACCCCAGCACCACGTTCCTGGTCTCTGCCGTGCTCACGTCTCGTGCTCCTCATCGTCATCCTGTGGGACTGAGTCCCACCATAGGGTCTCAGTGACTTTATTGGAACACATACCCGATGAGAGGTAGGGTCGCGGGATGAGCGGAGACGTGCGCGCCAGGACGCGGGACATCGCCCGGGCCGCGGTCCGGGCCGAGTTGGGCCAGGTGGCCGTCGGCCTGTTCCAGCGGGACGGCTTCACGAAGGTCACCATCGACGACGTGGCCGCGGCGGCCGGGGTCTCCCGCAACACCTTCCTGCGCTACTTCGGCACCAAGGAGGACGCCGTCCTCGGCGCCTTCGACGCCCGGGGGCAACTGGTCGCCGACGCCCTGCGCGCCAGGCCCGCGGCCGAGGACGACTGGACGGCGCTGCGGCACGCGCTGGACCCCGTCGTCGAGGGCTACCGCCAGGACCCGGCCGGCACCCTCGCGACGGCCCGCCTCATCCTGGAGACCCCCGCCCTGCGCGCCCGCCGCCTGGAGAAACAGTGCGGCTGGCGCCCCCTCCTGGCCCAGGCCCTCGCCGAACGCGGCGCCCCTCCGCACCCCCCGGCCCCGCCCCTGCCGCTGCTCGTACGGGCCGCCGCCGCCCTGGACTGCCTGGAAATCGCCGTCGACCAGTGGACCGCCTCCGACGGCAGCCTCAAGCTGGACGACCTGCTCGACCATGCCTTCGCCGCGCTCACGGCGTGAAGAGAGGCGCACTCCCGAGCCCGTACGCCCGTACGCCCGCACCCCGCGCGCCCCCGGCGCACGCCCACGCGCCCCCGTCGGTTTCCGCCGCTCCCGCCCGCGCGATCAAGATCCGCGCTGCAATGGGAACAAGCAGACGGAAGAAAGGCAGGACACCCGTATGACCGCTCCCACGGTCCGACGAGACCACTCCGGGGCACTATGGGAGGAAGGAGGCAACACCATGACCCCTGACGTCGATGAGTACTCGCAGATGTCCGTCGAGGACTTCGAGGAACTGGCCGCCAGGGCCCCCAGGCACGTGAAACTCGAATTCCTCGGGGGCCGGGTGTACAGCAAGTACCCCCTCACCGTGGAGGACTTCGAGGAACTGGAACGCCGGGCGCCCGAGACCGTTCGGCTTGAGTACATCAACGGAAAACTAGAGGTCAAGGCAGTGCCGGACGGCAACCACGGCGAAATCTTCATGTGGCTGCTCCGCCAGTGCATGCAGCAGCGCCCCGAGTTGAACCTCATGCCTGAACGAGGCATCAAGGCGGAGGCGTACCGCAAGGGTCGCGCCCGCACAGACGGCTTCCTGGCGCCGGTGGGCCACTTCAAGGGCCACCGTGAGTGGTCCGAGACCGACGGCGCCCTCATGGCCGTCGAGATCACCTCCCACGACCGCGACACCGACCAGCGCGACCGCGTCGACAAGCCCGTCGGCTATGCGGAAGCCGACATCCCCGTGTACCTGCTCATCGACCGCGACAACAACACCATCACCGTGTTCAGTGAGCCGAAGGCCGGCCGCTACCAGCGCGTCGACTCCCACCGCTGGGGAACCACCGTCGAGATCCCCGCTCCCGTCGACATCACCCTCGACACCGAAGACATCAAGGACTACGCCGACTGATCCTCGGCAAAACGAGCGGGGCGCCCCCGATTGGGAACGCCCCGCCTCAACTCCCCCCTCAGATCAGCGACTTCAGCGCCTCCGCGTCGTACGCCCCCAACTCCCCGAACTTGCCCGCCAGCACCTTCGCCGCCCACTCCGGGTCCTGGAGGATCGCCCGGCCCACCGCGACCATGTCGAACTCCTCCGCCTCCAGGCGGTCGAGGAGGTCGTCGATGCTCTTGACCGGCGCGCCCTCGCCGCGGAAGCCGCGCAGGAAGTCGCCGTCCAGGCCCACCGAACCGACCGTGATCGTCGGCTTGCCGGTCAGCTTCTTCGTCCAGCCCGCGAGGTTGAGGTCCGAGCCCGTCTCCGCGAACTCCGGCGTCCAGTACCGCCGCGTCGAGGCGTGGAAGACGTCCACCCCGGCCGCCGCGAT
Organism: Actinobacteria bacterium OK074; assembly: GCA_001298575.1. GTDB lineage: Bacteria > Actinomycetota > Actinomycetes > Streptomycetales > Streptomycetaceae > Streptomyces. The sequence goes on along the minus strand of LJCV01000014.1, from coordinate 12,348 downwards.
CGGCGCCAGGATCGCCTCCAACTCCTGCGGGGTCTCGGCCAGTCGGGCCCGGTAATCCTGCTGCTTCCACTGCGAGTAGCGGAAGATCACCGGGAACTCCGGCGACACCGACTCCCGTACCGCCGCCACGATCTCCGCCGCGAACCTCGCCCGCGCCACCGGGTCGCCGCCGTAGCCGTCCGTACGGCGGTTGGTGCCCGCCCACAGGAACTGGTCCACCAAGTAGCCGTGCGCGCCGTGCAGTTCGACGCCGTCGAAGCCGATCCGCTCCGCCGCCGCGGCGGCCTGCGCGAACGCCTGGATGACGTCGTCGATGTCGGCCTGGGTCATCGCCCGGCCGACGACCTCGCCACTCTCCGAGTCGCGGATGCCCGACGGGCCGACCGCCGGCGCGTCCGCGAACGGCGGCTCGCCGTCCTGGCGCACCATGCCGATGTGCCACAGCTGCGGCACGATCGTGCCACCCTCCGCGTGCACCGCCTCGGCGACCTTCGCCCAGCCCGCGAGCTGCTCCTCGCCGTGGAAGCGCGGCACGTCGTCGGTCTGCCCGGCCGAGTCGTGGCCGATGTACGTCCCCTCCGTCACGATCAGGCCCACCCCCGCGGCGGCCCGGCGGCCGTAGTACGACGCCACGTTCTCGCCGGGGATGCCGCCCGGCGAGAACTGCCGGGTCATGGGCGCCATCGCGATCCGGTTGGGGACAGTGAGCCCGTTCAGCTCGACGGGACGGGACAGGATCTGCGCCGCACGCGTGGCGGCGGCCTCGGGCTCGGTCACAGCGGACTCGGTGACGGTCACGAAGGTGGCTCCTCGGGAATGGAACGGGGACGGGGACGACGGCCGGGTACTGACCATGCGGTATGTGCACACGCATTGAGCGCTCGCTTAGTCAACTTCCGCGCCGGTGGCTTCATTCCGCCGCCCCACCGCATCACCCTGTGATCCGCACCACGTCTCACCGTCACCATCGTCGCCGTCGTCGCCGTCGTACACACGCCCGAGGGCGGCACCCCCGGCTGGGGTGCCGCCCTCGGAACCAACAACGAACGCCGATGAACGACGAACAGGACGTTCGATCAACCGGAAAGGTCGATCAGAAGTCCATGTCACCGCCCGGCATACCGCCACCGGCAGGCGCGGCGGCCTTCTCCGGCTTGTCGGCGATGACGGCCTCGGTGGTCAGGAACAGCGCGGCGATGGACGCGGCGTTCTGCAGCGCGGAACGCGTGACCTTCGCCGGGTCCGGGATACCGGCCGCGAGCATGTCGACGTACTCACCGGTCGCGGCGTTCAGGCCCTCACCCACGGGGAGGTTGCGGACCTTCTCCACCACGACGCCGCCCTCAAGGCCGGCGTTGACGGCGATCTGCTTCAGCGGAGCCTCAAGCGCGAGCTTGACGGCGGCGGCGCCGGTGGCCTCGTCACCGACCAGCTCCAGCTTGTCGAGCGCCACGGAAGCCTGGAGCAGGGCCACGCCACCACCGGCGACGATGCCCTCCTCGACGGCCGCCTTCGCGTTGCGAACGGCGTCCTCGATGCGGTGCTTGCGCTCCTTGAGCTCGACCTCGGTGGCCGCGCCCGCCTTGATGACGGCCACGCCGCCGGCGAGCTTGGCGAGGCGCTCCTGGAGCTTCTCGCGGTCGTAGTCCGAGTCGCTGTTCTCGATCTCGGCACGGATCTGGTTCACACGGCCGGCGACCTGGTCGGCGGAGCCGGCCCCGTCGACGATCGTGGTCTCGTCCTTGGTGATGACGACCTTGCGGGCACGGCCCAGCAGGTCCAGACCGGCGTTCTCCAGCTTCAGGCCGATCTCCTCGGAGATGACCTCGCCGCCCGTGAGGATGGCGATGTCGCCGAGCATGGCCTTGCGGCGGTCACCGAAGCCGGGGGCCTTGACGGCGACCGACTTGAAGACACCCTTGATCTTGTTGACCAGGAGCGTGGACAGGGCCTCGCCCTCGGTGTCCTCGGCGATGATCAGCAGCGGCTTGCCCGACTGCATGACCTTCTCCAGGAGCGGGAGCAGGTCCTTGACGGAGGAGATCTTGGAGTTGGCGATGAGGATGTAGGGGTCCTCAAGCACCGCCTCCATGCGCTCCATGTCGGTCGCGAAGTACGCCGAGATGTAGCCCTTGTCGAAGCGCATGCCCTCGGTGAGCTCAAGCTCCAGACCGAAGGTCTGCGACTCCTCGACGGTGATGACGCCTTCCTTGCCGACCTTGTCCATCGCCTCGGCGATCAGCTCGCCGATCTCGGAGTCGGCGGCGGAGATGGAGGCGGTCGAAGCGATCTGCTCCTTGGTCTCGACCTCCTTGGCCTGGTCGAGCAGGGCGGCGGAGACGGCCTCGACGGCCTTCTCGATACCGCGCTTCAGGGCCATCGGGTTGGCACCGGCCGCCACGTTGCGCAGGCCCTCACGGACCAGCGCCTGGGCGAGCACGGTGGCCGTGGTCGTACCGTCACCGGCGACGTCGTCCGTCTTCTTGGCGACTTCCTTGACGAGCTCGGCACCGATCTTCTCGTACGGGTCCTCGAGCTCGATCTCCTTGGCGATGGAGACACCGTCGTTGGTGATCGTGGGGGCGCCCCACTTCTTCTCCAGGACGACATTGCGACCCTTGGGGCCGAGGGTCACCTTGACGGCGTCCGCGAGCTGGTTCATACCGCGCTCAAGGCCGCGCCGCGCTTCCTCGTCGAACGCGATGATCTTGGCCATGTGAAGTGGTCCTCCCAGGACTGGGGGTGATTACTTCGGACCGCGTCCGCGCCCGCGACGGACGGCCACTGACCGGTGGATCCCTTGCCCCACCCGGTCGTCGGGCCTCACTGACCCGGTCCCTCTTTTGTCACTCTCACCTTCAGAGTGCTAACGCCCAATGATTAGCACTCGACCTAGGCGAGTGCAAGCGGCTGGGAAGAATCCGCAGGTGGATGAGGGGTGGACGAGGGGGTGATGATCTACGGGCGGACGGCCGTGAGCCCCTCGCGCGCCCCCAGCCGGTCCAGCTGGCACTCGGCCCCGGTCCAGCAGGTGCTCGGTTCCGGGCACGCCGAAGGGCCCGCGCCCCTCCCGGGGTGCGGGCCCTTCGTCACGTCGAACAGAACACTGTCGAACAGAACAGTTCGGTCGTACAGCCGTGCCGTTCAGCCGTTCAATCGTTCAGTCGTCGGCGCGTTACTCAGCCGGCCGCGAGCCGGACCATGTCCGCCTGCGGCCCCTTCTGACCCTGCGAGATCTCGAACTCGACTCGCTGTCCCTCTTCCAGGGTGCGGTAGCCGTCCATCTGAATCGCGCTGTAGTGGACGAACACATCCGCACCACCGTCGACCGCGATGAAGCCGTACCCCTTCTCCGCGTTGAACCACTTGACGGTGCCCTGAGCCATGCCTAACTCCCCTATTACTGGCCCTTGCACGGATCCACACTTCGCGGATCCGGGTCAGACCTCACCCCCCAACGGTTGGGGGCGTGCGCCGGAACGCGTCGACCGCGGCTGAATGTATCTGCCCAACTGCCGTCTGCAACAGGTCAGTCGGACGAGAAATCTGGGCGCGACCGATCGGGAATGTACGGAGAATTCCGTTGAATTCAGGGCAAGTCGGACCCGATAAAGGGGAACAAAGCTCACAAAAACCCTGCACACTTTGGCTACTTCTTGTCGGGCTCGCGGCAGGAATTCGCGGGCGCCCGGAGGAAGTCGCGGAGCGCGTTCCCCAACTCTACCGCGCTCAACCATAGAGAATGGCCCCCTCCGTTTCTCTTACGGAGGGGGCCATTGGATGAACTCACAGTGACGAATATCGACGAATGTTACCGAAGGTAAAGATCAGCCGCCCGCCACTGCGGGGATGATCGAGACTCCGGCCCCGTCCGGCGTCGCCGTCTCCAGGCCCTGCTCGAAGCGGACGTCGTCGTCGTTGACGTACACGTTGACGAAGCGGCGCAGCTTGCCCTGGTCGTCCAGGACGCGGGCGGCGATGCCGGTGTGGTTCTTCTCCAGGTCGGCGATGACTTCACCGAGGTTCGCGCCGTCGGCGGTCACTTCGGCCTTGCCGCCGGTGTAGGTGCGCAGGATGGTGGGGATACGGACCTTGACGCTCATGGCTGTTGACCTCCGGTCGGGTAAGTCGAGTGGTTCGGTCGGGCGGGTGGGACGACGAGCGGGCCTTACGCGAGCCCCGCCGCGCGGAACGACTCCAGGCTGGGCCGAATCGTCGCCGTCAGCCCGACATCCGCCACCGCGTCCAGCGTCTTCAGCCCGTCCCCGGTGTTCAGTACGACGGTCGTCAGCGTCGGGTCGAGGAGCCCGTTCTCGATCAGCTTCCGGGTGACGCCGACGGTCACGCCCCCGGCGGTCTCCGCGAAGATCCCCTCCGTGCGGGCGAGCAGCCGGATCGCGTCGACGATCTGCTCGTCGTTGACGTCCTCCACCGCCCCGCCCGTCCGCCGCGCGATGTCCAGCACGTACGGCCCGTCGGCGGGGTTGCCGATCGCGAGCGACTTCGCGATGGTGTCCGGCTTCTGCGGCCGTACGACGTCGTGGCCGGCCTTGTAGGCGACGGAGACCGGCGAGCAGCCCTCGGCCTGGGCGCCGAAGATCTTGTACGGCCTGTCCTCGACGAGCCCGAGCTTGATCAGCTCCTGCAAACCCTTGTCGATCTTCGTGAGCTGCGACCCCGAGGCGATCGGCACCACGAGCTGGTCGGGCAGCCGCCAGCCGAGCTGCTCGCAGATCTCGTACGCCAGCGTCTTGGACCCCTCGGCGTAGTACGGCCGCAGGTTGACGTTGACGAAGCCCCAGCCCTCGCCCGCCGGGTCGCCGATCAGTTCGGAGCAGAAGCGGTTGACGTCGTCGTAGTTGCCCTCGATGCCGACGAGTTCGCCGCCGTAGACGGCCGCCATGACGATCTTGCCCTGCTCCAGGTCGTGCGGGATGAACACGCAGGAGCGCAGGCCCGCGCGGGCGGCGGCGGCGCCGACGGCCCCGGCGAGGTTGCCCGTGGAGGAGCAGGAGAGGGTGGTGAAGCCGAAGGCGCGCGCGGCTTCGAGCGCCTGGGCGACGACGCGGTCCTTGAAGGAGTGCGTCGGGTTGCCGGAGTCGTCCTTGACGTAGAGCCCGCCGGTCACGCCCAGCTCGCGCGCCAGGTTGTCGGCCTGCACGAGCTTGGTCCAGCCGGGGTTGATGTTGGGCTTGGTGGCCACGTCGGCGGGGACGGGCAGCAGCGGCGCGTACCGCCAGATGTTCGCGGGGCCCGCTTCGATCCGCTTGCGCAGCTCTTCGGTGTCGTAGGAAGAGAAGTCGTACGCGATCTCCAGCGGGCCGAAACACTCCTCGCAGGCGAAGAGGGGGCCGAGCGGGACGCGGTGGCCGCATTCGCGGCAGGACAGCGCGGCGGCGGGACCCAGGTCGACGAGGGAGTCGTTCGTGCTCGAAACAGTCTGCACAGCCATGTGAGGCGAGGCCCTTTCTCCTCATCTTCCTCACGACGCATCTCGCCGTGAGACGGATTTGGCACCTTCCCTAGCCGGGAGCCTCGCGGAACGATCGGCGCGGCACTGCGCGCTGCGATCTACGAGACCGGCTGGAGGGTTGCCGGGGCTTCAACGGGCCGTATCCCTCTGCCCCTCTGGATGAGCGGTATTCGATTGTTGATTCAGTTGTGGTGTTGATTCAGTTGTGGTTGTTCACGGTCGCCATGTATCTGCTTGTGACCGCATGTGTCGCATCTGTGAGCAACTGATGACCCCGGACATGCGATGGTCATCAGCGTTGTTCAAGACTGTAACCGAAGGCCAGGACAGTTGAGATAGCCGTCCGAACCGCGAGATGGATCACACCGTTACCTGGCAGGTACACCCCGTGATCCCAACAGTGAGGAGCCGCCAACTGTGCTGAACGAAGTCGAGCGCTGGCTGCGCACCCGCTCCTGGTCCGTGACCGACCGCCCGTTGCACAAGATCCTGGCCGCGAAACGCGCCTCGGGTCAGTCGGTCAGCGTTGTGCTGCCCGCGCTCAACGAGGAGGAGACGGTCGGCGAGATCGTCGCCGTCATCCGTCACGACCTGATGCAACAGGTTCCCCTCGTCGACGAGATCGTCGTCATCGACTCGGGCTCCACCGACCGCACCTCCGAGGTGGCGGCCGCAGCGGGCGCCCGGGTGGTGCACCGGGACTCGATCCTGCCGGAGCTGCCCCCCGTGCCCGGGAAGGGCGAGGTGCTGTGGCGGTCGCTGCTCGTGACGGGCGGCGACATCATCTGCTTCATCGACGCGGACCTCAAGGAGTTCTCGTCGGACTTCGTCACCGGGATCGTGGGCCCCCTGCTCACCGAGCCCGGCGTCGACCTCGTCAAGGCCATGTACGACCGCCCGCTCGGCCAGGCGGCCGGCCAGGGCGGCCGGGTCACCGAACTCATGGCCCGCCCGCTGCTGAACATGCACTGGCCCCAGCTGGCCGGTTTCGTACAGCCGCTGGGCGGCGAGTACGCGGCCCGCCGCTCCCTGCTCGAACAGCTCCCGTTCCCGGTGGGCTACGGCGTCGAGCTGGGCATGCTCGTCGACGCCCTGCACACGGTCGGCCTCGACGCGCTGGCCCAGGTCGACGTCGGCGTCCGCAAACACCGCCACCAGGACGGCCAGGCCCTTGGCCGCATGGCCGCCACGATCTACCGCACGGCCCAGCTCCGCCTGGCCCGCGGCCACATGATCCGCCCGGCGATCACCCAGTTCGAACGGGGGGAGGACGGCTTCGTGGCACGCACGCACTCGGTGGACACGGAGGAGCGGCCGCCGATGATCGAGATCGCGGAGTACGTGGAACGTAAGGCTGCGTGACACCGCTCCCGCACCTCGTGGGATCACATCCGACATGCCGTATACGACACCGCATGTGACCAAGCCGAACGTTTGAGCGTTACAGCACACGGCTAGGTTTCGTGTCATGGCTGACGCACGCGGTGCCAAGATCCTGGTCGCCTCCAACCGGGGCCCGGTCTCGTACACCCACGACGGAACAACCGACGCCCTCACCGCCAAGCGCGGTGGGGGCGGCCTGGTGTCGGGCCTCTCGGCCATCGGCCCGGACGCCGACGCCCTCTGGGTCTGCGCCGCCCTCGGCGACGGCGACCGCGAGGCCGTACGCCGGGCCGACGGCGGCACCCTCGACCCCACCGACACCGGCGGCCAGAGCGTCCTGATGCTCGACATCGACGCCGACACCTACGCCGCCGCGTACAACGACATCGCCAACTCCGTGCTGTGGTTCGTGCACCACATGCTGTACCAGACCCCGCTGGAACCGGTCTTCGACCGCGAGTTCCGCCGCCAGTGGGCGGCCTACGAGCGCTACAACCGCGCCTTCGCCGAAGCGCTGGCGTCGGCCGCGGCGGACGGCGCCGCCGTCCTCGTGCAGGACTACCACCTCGCCCTCGTCCCGCGCATGCTCCGCGAACGCCGCCCCGACCTGCGCATCGGCCACTTCTCGCACACCCCCTGGGCCCCGCCGGAGTACTTCCGCCTGCTCCCCGACGACATCGCGGCCCAGCTGCTCGGCGGCATCCTGGGCGCCGACCGGGCCGCGTTCCTCACCCAGCGGTGGGCGGACGCGTTCACCGACTGCTGTCACGCCGTGCTCGGCCCCGGCATCCCCTCCGGCACCCGCATCGGCGTCCACGGCCTCGGCGCGGACGCCGACTTCCTGCGCAAGCGCGCGCACGAACCCGACGTGGCCGACCGCATGGCGACCCTCCGGGAGCAGATCGGTACGGCACCGGACGGCAGCCCGCGCCGGACGATCGTGCGCGTCGACCGGACCGAGCTGTCCAAGAACATCGTGCGCGGCCTGCTCGCCTACGAGGAACTCCTCCTCTCCCACCCCGAGTGGCGCGAACGGGTCGTGCACGTCGCCTTTGCCTACCCCTCCCGCCAGGACCTCGCCGTGTACCGCGACTACACGGCGGAGGTCCAGCGCGTCGCCTCCGACATCAACTCCCGCTACGGCACGCCCGGTTGGACCCCGATCGTCCTCCACGTCAAGGACGACTTCGCCCGCTCCCTCGCCGCGTACCGCCTCGCGGACGTGGCGTTGGTGAACCCCATCCGCGACGGCATGAACCTCGTCGCCAAGGAGGTTCCGGTGCTCTCGGACGAGGGGTGCGTGCTGGTGCTGTCGCGGGAGGCGGGGGCGTACGAGGAGTTGGGGGAGGACTCGGTGGGGGTGAATCCGTACGACGTGGTCGGGACGGGGGGTGCGTTGCACGAGGCGTTGGTGATGGGGGTGGAGGAGCGGGGGGAGCGTTGCAAGCGGCTTGCTGCTGCGGCTACGGGGTTGCCGCCTGGGCGGTGGTTTTTGGATCAGTTGGATGCGCTAGGGGGATGACGGCGGTTTTTCGGGTGCGGGTTGGTGGGGGTTGCTCGCGCCCACGCGGCGGCAGCCGCATATCCAACACAGCCCCGCGCCCCTAAAAGAGCGCTGGTGTGCGGCCCCCGTTGGACGCTGGTCCTAGATTTGTGTCGCCAGCGTCTCCAAGAGGCTGACCACTCCCCCTGGCCCCTCCACCACCACATCCGCCCGCTCCCTTACCTCTGGTACGTCCTCCGGGCCGCTGCTGTAGACCAGCAGGCCCGGGACCCCCTGGCCCCTTAGTTTCTCTACTGCTGCGAAGGCTGGGAGGTCGCCCAGGTCGTCGCCGGCGTAGAGGACGGATTCGGCGGCGGTTTCGCGGACGTGGGCGAGGAGGGCGGCTCCCTTGTCCATGCCCGGGGGGCGGAGTTCGAGGACGAGGCGGCCGGGTTCGACGATGAGGCCGTGGCGAGTGGCCAGGTCCGTCAGGGGCTCGCGGAGGGCTTCGAAGGCGGCCCGGGGGTCGGTCGCGCGGCGGGTGTGGACGGCGATGGCGCGGCCCTTCTCCTCGATCCAGGTGCCCTGCCAGGCGCCGATCTCGTCGAGGAGACCGGGGAGTTCGGCGCGGACGGCGGCGACCCCGGGGTGCGGCGGGGGCGCGGTGACGGCGCCGGTGCGGGCGTCCCAGCGTTCGGCGCCGTAGTGGCCGAGGACGACGAGGTGGTCCAGGCCGGGTACGTCCGCGAAGGCGCCGTTGCGGACGGCGACGGCGGGCGGGCGTCCGGTGATCACCGCGACCGAGGCGACCCGCGGGGCGAGCGCGGCGAGCACGGGCACCGTGCCGGGGTGGGCGCGGGCCTGGTCGGGGTCGGGGACGATCGGCGAGAGGGTGCCGTCGAAGTCGAAGGCGAGGAGCGCGCGTTCGGGCCGGACCAGGAGCGCGGCGAGACCGGCACGTCCGGCGGGGGTGGTGGGGGTAGGCAGGTGGGGATCCGTGGAATCCGGGTGGTCCGGGTGGTCCGAGTGGTTCTTCTGGGTGCCCATGCTTTCGACCCTATCCGCGTGCTCCGTCCGGCAGTCTTCGGTCGCCTAACGCTCCGCGCGTCTGCTGTCCCGTATCCGGCGCAGGCGGTTGACGGTGACCGGGTCGTGGCGCAGGGCGCGTTCGTCGTCGAGGAGGGCGTTGAGGAGTTGGTAGTAGCGCACGGGCGAGAGGCCGAGCCGCTCGCGGATCGCACGCTCCTTGACGCCCGGGCCGCTGAAGCCGCGGCGTTCGAGCGCGAGAATGTCCTGTTCACGGCGGTGCAGCAGGTCCCCCTGCCCGGCCGGTGGTTCGTCGGTCGAGTCCATGGGAAAAACCGTAACCCGCCCCGCTGACAACGCCCCGCGGAACGAAGAACGGACGAAGAACCGCCCAGACATCGCGGCAAATGGACTAGACCTCTCCCCCGTCCACGCGCCACACTGTCCCCGTGAGACATGTCATCGCCCTGGACGTGGGCGGCACCGGGATCAAGGCCGCCCTGATCGGGGCGGAGGGCGAGTTCCTGTACCGGGCCCGGCGGGCGACCGGGCGCGAGCGCGGGCCCGACGCGGTCGTCGAGGACATCCTCGGCCTCGCCGCCGACCGGCACGTCCGCGGCGAACGCCACTTCGGCGAACCCGCGGCGGCGGCCGGCGTCGCCGTACCCGGCATAGTCGACGACGTCCGCGGCCTCGCCGTCTACGCGGCCAACCTCGGCTGGCGCGACCTGCCCCTGCGGGACCTGCTCACCGAACGGCTGCACGGCGTGCCCGTCGCCCTCGGCCACGACGTCCGCACCGGGGGCCTCGCCGAGGGGCGCGCGGGGGCCGGGCGGGGCGCCGGGCGGTTCCTGTTCGTCGCGCTGGGCACGGGCATCGCGGGTGCGATCGGCATCGACGACCGCGTCGAGGCGGGGGCGCACGGCTTCGCCGGGGAGATCGGCCACGTCGTCGTACGGCCGGGCGGTCATCCGTGCCCCTGCGGCCAGCGCGGCTGCCTGGAGCGGTACGCCTCCGCGGCGGCCGTGAGCACGGCCTGGGCCGAGGCGTCCGGCGATCCGGCGGCCGACGCGGCGGACTGCGCGACGGCGGCGGCGGCCGGGGACGCGCGGGCAACGCAGGTCTGGCAGGAGGCGGTTGAGGCCCTGGCCGACGGCCTGCTGACCGCCCTCACCCTCCTCGACCCCCGCATGCTGATCATCGGCGGCGGCCTGGCGGAGGCCGGGGACACCCTCTTCACCCCCCTACGGGCAGCCGTAGAAGCCCGCATCACCTTCCAAAAACTCCCCGAGATCGTCCCCGCGGCCCTGGGCGACACAGCAGGCTGCCTGGGCGCCGGCCTCCTGGCCTGGGACCTCCTCAACACCCCCGCCCACCCAACCCCTTCGGAGGTAACCGCCTGATGGCAACGGAACGGACTCCGCAGCCTTCGTCCCACAGGGGCGCCCCGTCAGGGGCGCGGGGAACGGCGCGAGCAACCCCCACGAACCCGCACCCAACAACGAACGCCCAGCCCCCGTCGCCAGGGGCGCGGGGAACGGCGCGCCCAGCCCCCACCACCCCGCACCCAACAACGAACGGGCAACCCCCGAAAGGGGCGCGGGGCTGTGCTGAATCTGCGGCTACCGCCGCGCGGGCGCGAACAACCCCCACCGGCCCGCACCCGACAACCCTCACCGGAGCCACCCTCGTCCTCCCCACGGGCCCCCTCCCCAACGGCCACCTAACCATCACCGGCCCCCGCATCACCGCCGTAGGCGAACCCGCCGTAGGCGACCCGACCTCGACGGCCCCGGCCAAGCCCCTCCCCGGCCACTGGGTACTCCCCGGCTTCGTGGACCTCCACAACCACGGCGGCGGCGGAGCCTCCTTCACCTCCGGCACCACCGCCGACGTACTCCACGGCATCCAGACCCACCTCCACCACGGCACCACCACCCTCGTCGCCTCCACCGTCACCGAAGACATGCCCACCCTCGCCCAACGCGCGGGCCTGCTCTCCGAGTTGGCCGAGCAGGGCGACATCGCGGGCATCCACTTCGAGGGCCCGTTCATCTCCCCCTGCCGCAAGGGCGCCCACTCCGAGGCCCTGTTGCGCGACCCGGCCCCCGCGGACGTCCGCAAACTGCTGGAGGCCGCCCGCGGCCGGGCCGCGATGGTCACCCTCGCGACCGAACTCCCCGGCGGCCTCGACTCCGTTCGGCTGCTCGCCGAGCAGGGCGTGATCGCGGCGATCGGCCACACGGACGCGACGTACGAGCAGACGCGGCAGGCGATCGACGCGGGCGCGACCGTGGCGACGCACCTGTTCAACGCGATGCCCCCGCTGGGCCACCGCGCCCCGGGCCCGGTGACGGCACTGCTCGAAGACGAGCGCGTGACCGTCGAGTTGATCAACGACGGCGTCCATCTGCACCCCGCGGCCCTCCAGTTGGCGTTCCGGCACGCCGGTGCGGAGCGCGTCGCGTTCATCACGGACGCGATGGACGCGGCCGGTTTCGGCGACGGCCGCTACCGGCTCGGCCCGCTGGAGGTCGAGGTCAGCGAGGGGGTGGCCCGTCTGGTGGAGGGCGGCTCGATCGCCGGCTCGACCCTGACCCTGGACCGCGCCTTCCGCCGCGCGGTCACCGTCGACGGGATCCCGGTCGAGGACGCCGTCCGGGCCCTGTCCGCCAACCCGGCCCGCCTGCTGGGCCGTTACGACGAGATCGGCTCCCTGGAAGTGGGCAAGTACGCCGATCTGGTGGTCCTGGACGCGGAGTTCGAACTCAAGGGCGTGATGCGCCGGGGGGAATGGATCATCGAGCCCTGATCCTGGTCCTGGCCCTGGCCCTGGCCCTGGCGATCCGCGCCGCGCGAAAGCCGTGACCGGGGCCGTGACCGTGACCGGCGGTGGCGTTGGGGCCGGTGTCCATCCCCCCCACCCCCCCCCCCGCCACGATCACCACCCCACCCACCACCTGCCCCACCCCCACCCACTCCC
>LJCV01000013.1 GCA_001298575.1 Actinobacteria bacterium OK074 | reverse complement strand
CATTGGTGCTCGGGCAGGTCTGGTTCGCGGTGATGGCTCCGTTGCTGGTCGTTGTGGTGCTGCTGGGTGTGGCGGTCGTGGTCCGGGCGGGGGGGGGGGGGGGGGGCGGGGGGGGGGGGGGGGGGGGGTGCGCGGCGGGCGCCCGCGGTGGGTGCGGGCGCCCGCCGACTCCGTCCGCGGTTGCCGCCGTCGACTCGGTCTGCCGCTGCCGCCGTTGGCTCAGCCGGCCGTCAACTCCGTGATTCCCGCCGCGTGTTCGGCCCCGGACTCCGCGACGATCTCCGCCACGGTCTGCGGCGTCCGCACCACCGCGAAACGCACGCCCTCTGTGCCACTGCCGGGGTCGCTGCCGGGGTCCGCGTTCGTCGTGAAGCCGTAGATCCCGGGCCGGGGAAGGGAGTTGTAGGCGTAGTGGTGGGCGAAGTAGTACGCCCCGGTGTCCAACGCGGCCGCGTAGTCGCCCTGTTCGAGCAGCGGCATCGTGCGCCCCTCGGCCAGCAGGTCCCCGGCGAAGCACGCGGGCCCGGCCACGTCCTGGACGACCTCGGGGCCGCTCTTGGGCCGCCCCTTCGCGTCGTAGGCGGCGATGCGCAACGGCCAGGCCCCGGGTGCGTACACCGTCCGCGCCGCGACCTGCACGCCCGCGTGGGTGAGCGCGACGGCCCGGCCGCCCGCCCGTTTCGCGTACTCCACGCGCGCGAGGACCGTCCCGTGCTTGGCCAGCAGCGAGCGCCCGAACTCGGTCACCAGCCCGTACCGCCCGTCGAACAGCCCCGGCACCGTCTCCGCGAGCACCCGCGCGTACTGCTCGTACGTCGGTGCCGTCGCGTCGGAGGCGAAGTTCACCGGGAGGCCGCCGCCGATGTCGAGGGTGTCGACCTGGCGGCGCCCGGCGCGTTCGTTGATCTCCTCGGCGAGCCCGTACACCTCCGCGACGCCCCGCGCGATCAGCGCCAGCGGCATGCCCTGCGAACCGGAGTGCACGTGCAGCCGGGTCAGCCACGGCCGTCGCGCGTACGCCTCCACGAGCCAGGCCCGCGCCCCCTCGTCCCGCAGCGCCACCCCGAACTTCGAGGTCGCGGTGGCCGTGGAGAGCGCCTCGATGGCACCCCCGCCGACCTGCGGGTTCACCCGGACACCGAGCGGGGAGCGGCGGTCCGCCGCGGGGACGAGGGCGTCGAGCCGCGCGAGTTCCTGGGTGTTGTCGACGTTGACCGCGACGCCCAGGGCCAGCGCCTCCCGCAACTCCGCCACCGTCTTGGCGGGCGCGTCCAGCACGGTCTGCCCGACGGCCACCCCGGCCGCCCCCGCCACCGCCGCCTCCCCGGCACTGGCCACCTCGGCCCCGATCCCGCAGTCCCGCAACAACCGCACCACGGGCACCAGGGGGCACGCCTTCACCGCGAAGGCGTGCAGCACCGGGGTCCCGGGGGCGACCACGCCGTCGAACGCCGCCCGGAGCGCCGCGGCCGACTCCCGGATGCCGTCGACGTCCAGCAGCGCGGCGATGGGGGCCTCGGCGCCGAGGACCCCTTGCTCGACGGCGGCCCGTACGGCACGGTCGCGGCGGGCGGTTCGGCGGAGGTCTGCGGGGGCGGTGGGGGTGATGGCGGCGATGGGGGTACCGGGCGTGTTGACCATGGTTCCAGCGAACCATCGCGGGGGCGGGGCGGCCAGAGGGCCTTTGGGCGCGGTCGGGGGCCGGGAGCCGGGAGCCGGGGCTGGGCCGTAGCCGGGGCTTGGGCCGTGCCGTGCCGTGGCTCGGGTCGTGTCCGGGGCTCGGGTCGACGTGCGGGCCTCGTCGTCAGGCCACGTCCTCGGTCGCCCAGCCGTGGGCGTCTCCCGGCGCCAGGCCGTGGGCCAGTGCGCGCAGTGGTGCGCCCACGCTGCGGGCCAGGCCGTCGCGGAGTTCGGTGAGGCGCTCGATGCGCTCGTCCAGGTCGGCCAGGCGGCGCCGGACGACCGTGCCGGGCAGGGTGGAGGGGGTGCCCGGGGCGGGCCGGCGGTCGGGCGGGAGTGCGGCCAGGCTCGTCTCCAGTGCCGTCACCAGGGTGCGGACGTCGTCGATCGTCAGCCCCGCCCGGAGCAACTCCCGCACGGCCCGCAGCTGTCGTACGTCCTCCGCCGTGTACGTACGCTGCCCGGCGGGCGTCCGGCGCACGGTGAGCAGGCCCCGCTGCTCGTAGTAGCGCAACGCCCGCGGCGTCAGCCCGGCGGCGACCGCCGCGTCCGAGATCCGCATCTCCGGCCCCATCCCGGCCCCCTCGCACCTTGGCAACTCGACTGCCCGCCGTCCTACAACTCCACCAATACCGCCCCGACATGGCGTCCTTCAACCAGTTCGCACAGTGCCCGCGGTGCCTGCTCGATGCCCTGGAGGCGGGCGTGCGGGAACGACATGGTGCCCTCGCGCAGCGCGTGGGCGAACTCGGCCTCGTACTCCTCGCGTGCGTCCATGTGGTCGATCGCGGCGATCCCGCGCAGGGTGACCCCGCGCGCGATGATCGCGAACGTGCTCAGCGGTGTGGCCGCCGTCGCGTCGCCGGACAGCTGCGCCGCCAGGGCCCCCACGATCGCGAACCGGGCCTGCCGCCGGGCCACCGCCAGCGCCGCCCGCAACTGCTCCCCGCCGACGTTGTCGAACACCGCGTCCACCCCGTCCGGCGCCGCGGCCCGCAACTGCTCCTCGACCGGCTCCTCGCCCCGGACGACGGTGGCGTCGTAGCCCAGTTCCTTCACCAGGTACTCGGCCTTCGCCCGGCTGCCGACGGAGCCGATCACCCGCGTCGCGCCCCGCAACCGCGCGAACTGTCCCGCCAGCGAGCCCACGCCCCCGGCCGCCCCCGTCACGAACACGGTGTCCCCGGGCCGCACCTCCGCCCCGCGCACCACCCCCAGCCAGGCGGTGAGCCCCTGCGACAGGTGCGCGGCCGGGTCGGGCAGCCCGGCCGGGTCCAGCCGTCGCACCTCGGCCGCGTTCACCACCGCGTACTCGCGCCACCCGGACCAGGCCCACACCCGCTCGCCGGGCGCGAGATCCGTGCCGGACCCGACGGCCACGACCTCGCCGATCGCCGGGCCGTGCAGCACCTCCCCGGTGCGCTGCACCAGCCGGGGGATGCCGTAGTCGCCCCGCTCCGGCGGTATCGACGGGCGCATCGCGGCGGTCACACTCATCAGCCGGTTGCGCACCAGGACCTGCCCGGGGCCGGGCTCGGGCACCGGCACGGCCACCACCGCGAAGTGGTCGGTGCGCAGGGCCTCCCGGCCGGGGAGCCCGGCCAGCCTGACCTCGCGGTGGGACGCGGGCGGCGGGAGAGTGGACACAGCGGACATGGAGCCTCCTTGGACGGACCGACTCTTCGTGCGGGCTTCGCGACGCTAATCCCTGACGTATGCGTCAAGGGCAAGCCCGGATCGAGCCGGAGCACCGGGAGGGGGCGGAGGGGTCTTGACTAGAGTTATTCAAAAAGTCAGGATGTGAATAATCGATACGCCGAGCCCTCCAGGAGGCCGCCCCATGTCAGGACCCCGCCCCGTCCGAGCACCGCGCGGCACGGAACTAAGCGCCCTGGGATGGCAGCAGGAGGCCGCCCTGCGGATGCTCCAGAACAACCTCGACCCCGAGGTCGCCGAACACCCCGACAAGCTCGTCGTCTACGGCGGCACCGGCAAGGCCGCGCGCGACTGGCGCTCCTTCGACGCCATGGTCCGCACCCTGCGCACCCTCAAGCAGGACGAGACCATGCTGGTCCAGTCCGGCCGCCCCGTCGGCGTCATGCAGACCCACGAGTGGGCGCCGCGCGTCCTGATCGCCAACTCCAACCTCGTCGGCGACTGGGCCAACTGGGAGGAGTTCCGGCGCCTTGAGGCCCTCGGCCTGACCATGTACGGGCAGATGACCGCCGGTTCGTGGATCTACATCGGCACCCAGGGCATCCTCCAGGGCACCTACGAGACCTTCGCCGCCGTCGCCGCCAAGAAGTTCGGCGGCACCCTCGCCGGCACGATCACCCTCACCGCCGGTCTCGGCGGCATGGGCGGCGCCCAGCCCCTCGCGGTGACGATGAACGACGGCGTCGCCATCTGTATCGACGTCGACCCGCGCGCCATCGAGCGCCGCATCGAGCACCGCTACCTCGACGTCCGCGCGGATTCCCTCGCGCACGCGCTCCAGCTCGCCGTCGAGGCCCGTGACGCCCGCCGCCCGCTCTCCATCGGCCTGCTCGGCAACGCGGCGGAGCTGCTTCCGCAGATGCTGGCCGAGGGCGCGCCCGTCGACATCGTCACCGACCAGACCTCCGCCCACGACCCGCTGGCGTACCTCCCGGTCGGCATCGCCTTCGAGGACATGGCCGACGCCGCCGCGAAGGACCCGGCCGGGTTCACCACCCGGGCGCGCGAGTCGATGGCCCGGCACGTCGAGGCGATGGTCGGCTTCCAGGACGCCGGTGCGGAGGTCTTCGACTACGGCAACTCCATCCGCGGCGAGGCCCAACTCGCCGGATACGACCGGGCGTTCGCCTTCCCCGGCTTCGTGCCCGCGTACATCCGGCCGCTGTTCTGCGAGGGCAAGGGGCCCTTCCGCTGGGCCGCGCTGTCCGGCGAGGCGTCCGACATCGCCAAGACCGACAAGGCGATCCTCGACCTCTTCCCCGAGAACGAGTCCCTCCACCGCTGGATCAAGATGGCCGGGGAGCGGGTCCACTTCCAGGGCCTTCCCGCGCGCATCTGCTGGCTCGGCTACGGCGAGCGGGACCGGGCCGGTGAGCGCTTCAACGACATGGTCGCCAGCGGGGAGTTGGCGGCGCCGCTCGCCATCGGGCGCGACCACCTCGACTGCGGGTCGGTGGCCTCTCCCTACCGCGAGACCGAGGCCATGCTCGACGGCTCCGACGCGATTGCCGACTGGCCGCTGCTGAACGCGATGGTGAACGTGGCGTCCGGGGCGTCCTGGGTGTCCATCCACCACGGTGGTGGGGTCGGCATGGGCCGCTCCATCCACGCGGGGCAGGTCTCCGTCGCCGACGGTACGAAGCTGGCCGGCGAGAAGATCCGGCGCGTGCTGACGAACGACCCCGGGATGGGGGTCATCCGCCACGTGGACGCCGGGTACGACATCGCGGAGTCGGTCGCGGACGAGCGGGCGGTTCGGGTACCGATGCGTGAGGGCGGCGACGCGTGACGGATCTTTTTGGGCGGGACGGAGACGTTGGTGGGCGGGGCGGAGATTCTTCGGTGGGGGTCGCTGGGGCGTCGCCGACCGCGGGTCCGGCTGTGCCCACCCTCCCCCAGTCTCAGCTTCGTTCGACCGGGGGGACCCCCATCGCCCTGCGGAACGCCTGCCCACAGCCTGGCGCGGCTGCGGCTGCGGCGGGCGCGGGCGCCGATGGTCGGCAGCCTGTGGTGACCGCCGGTTCGGGCGGAGCTGCCTCGCGGTCTGCCGCAACCGCCGGCTCAGGCCGTGGCATCCCGCAGGCTGTCCCGGTCCGCAGCGACAGTGACAGCGGCAGTGACAGCGGTGGTGATGGCCCGCAGCCCGGCCAAGGAAGCCGCGCCGCCCACCCCACCGCCAACCCCCCCTCCTTCCTCCAAATGTGGCGGGAGCTGCACCCCATCGGCCGGCACCCCGACTCCCGCGGCTACCGCCGTTTCGCCTGGACCGGAGCCGATGCCGAGTGTCGGGCGTGGTTCAAGGGGCAGGCCGAAGCCCGGGGACTCGCCTATGAATTGGACCGGAACGGGAATCAGTGGGCCTGGCTCGGGGATTCGGCGGCCGGGGGTGCCGTTGTCACCGGGTCGCATCTCGACTCCGTGCCCGATGGGGGTGCCTTTGACGGGCCCCTCGGTGTCGTGTCCTCCTTTGCCGCGCTCGACGAACTCCGGGCGCGGGGTGCGGTGTTCAGCAAGCCGCTCGCCATCGTCAACTTCGGTGACGAGGAGGGGGCGCGGTTCGGGCTCGCCTGTGTCGGGTCGCGGCTGGCCGCCGGGCAGCTCACCGTCGAGCAGGCGCACCGGCTGACCGACGCCGACGGCATCACCCTGCCGCAGGCCATGACCGCCGCCGGGTACGACGCCGACGCCATCGGCCCCGACCCCGAACGGCTCGCCCGCATCGGCGCGTTCGTCGAGCTGCACGTCGAACAGGGCCGCGCCCTCGACCTCAGCGGCGACTCCGTCGGCATCGCCGGCGCCATCTGGCCGCACGGCCGCTGGCGGTTCGACTTCCGCGGTGAGGCCAACCACGCCGGCACCACCCGGCTCGTCGACCGCCGCGACCCGATGCTGTCGTACGCCGAGACCGTGCTCGCCGCCCGCCGCGAGGCCGAACTCGCCGGTGCCGTCGCCACGTTCGGGAAGATCGCCGTCGAACCCAACGGCGTCAACGCCATCCCCTCCCTGGTCCGCGGCTGGCTCGACTCGCGCGCCGCCGACCAGGTGTCCCTCGACACCGTGGTCCAGGGCGTCGAGAAGGCCGCCCGCGAGTACGCCGCCGCCCACGATGTCGACCTCGACGTCGTCCGCGAGTCCTTCACCCCCGTCGTCGAGTTCGACCACGCCCTGCGCGACGAACTCGGCCGCATCCTCGGCCGGGACACCGACCTGAAGGTGCCCGTCCTCGGCACCGGGGCCGGACACGACGCCGGGATCCTCTCCGGGAGTATCCCGACCGCCATGCTGTTCGTGCGCAACCCCACCGGCGTCTCGCACTCCCCGGCCGAGCACGCCGCCGAGGACGACTGCACGGCCGGGGTGACCGCACTCGCCGACGTACTGGAAGGGCTGGCCTGCACGTGACACCCCCGCACGTGACACCCACGCACGTGACACCCCCGCAGGGGACGCGGACCTACTGGCTGGAGCACGCCTGGCTCGACACCAACGTCGAGCCGGGCGTCGCCCTGGACATCGACAGCGGCACCGGGCGCATCACCGCCGTCCGCACGGACGTGCCCGCCCCGCCGCCGGGCGCCGAGGTCCTGCGGGGGCTGACTCTCCCCGGCCTCGCCAACGCCCACTCGCACGCCTTCCACCGGGCCCTGCGCGGCACCGTCCAGGTCGGCAGCGGCACCTTCTGGACCTGGCGCGAGGTCATGTACTCCGTCGCCGACCGGCTCACCCCGGACAGCTACCACGCTCTCGCCCGCGCGGTGTACGCCGAGATGGCGCTGGCCGGCATCACCGCCGTCGGCGAGTTCCACTAC
Source organism: Actinobacteria bacterium OK074 (assembly GCA_001298575.1). GTDB lineage: Bacteria > Actinomycetota > Actinomycetes > Streptomycetales > Streptomycetaceae > Streptomyces. The sequence continues at coordinate 24,278 of LJCV01000013.1, read as the reverse complement.
CTCCACCACGCCCCCGGCGGCACCCCCTACGCCGACCCCAACGCCATGGGCGAAGCCCTCCTCGAGGCCGCCGCCGAGGCCGGGATCCGGATCACCCTCCTCGACACCGCCTATCTCTCCTCCGGCTTCGGAGAGGCGCCCAACACCCACCAACTGCGCTTCTCCGACGGCACGGCCGACGCCTGGGCCGAACGCTCTTCAGTTCTCAAGGACCGGGATCACGCACGGATCGGGGCGGCGATCCACTCCGTACGGGCCGTGCCCGCCGCCCAGTTGGCGACCGTGGCGCGCTGGGCCGAGGAGCGGCGGGCCCCGCTCCACGTGCACCTGTCCGAGCAGACCGCCGAGAACGACGCCTGCCAGGCCGCCCACGGCCGCACGCCCACCCGGCTGCTCGCCGACCACGGTGTCCTCGGACCCCGCACCACCGGCGTCCACAACACCCACCTCACCGACGCGGACATCGCGCTCCTCGGCGGCAGCGGAACCGGCACCTGCATGTGCCCCACCACCGAACGCGACCTCGCCGACGGCATCGGCCCCGCCGTCGCCCTCCAGCGGGCGGGCTCCCCACTCTCCCTCGGCTCCGACAGCCACGCCGTCATCGACCTCCTCGAAGAGGCCCGCGCGATGGAGCTGAACGAGCGGCTGCGCACCCGCGCCCGGGGCCACTGGACGGCCGCCGCCCTGCTGCGCGCCGCCGGCGCCGACGGACACGCCGCCCTCGGCTGGGACGACGCCGGCACCATCGAACCCGGCGCGCTCGCCGACCTCACCACGATCGCGCTCGACTCGGTCAGGACCGCGGGACCCGTGCCACGGCTCGGCGCCGAGACGGCCGTATTCGCGGCGACGGCAGCGGACGTCCGGCACACGATCGTCGGCGGGCGGCACGTCGTACGCGACGGGGCGCACGCGCTCGTACCCGATGTGCCGCGGGCCCTGGAGCGGGCGGTCGCGGCCCTGCGCGCCTGACGCCCACCGAACCGAGCCCCCACGCCCACGAGGACGCCATGAGCAGCAGCACCGTCATCACCAACATCGCCACGCTGGTCACCAACAACCCCTCCCTCCATGACGGCTCCCCGCTCGGTCTGGTCCAGGACGCGGCCGTCGTCATCGAAGGCGACCGCATCGCGTGGACCGGTGAAGCAAGCAAAGCACCCGCCACTGACAACCGGGTCGACGCCGGTGGCCGGGCGGTGCTCCCGGGCTTCGTTGACTCCCACTCCCACCTCGTCTTCGCGGGCGACCGCACGCAGGAGTTCAACGCCCGGATGTCGGGGCGGGCCTACAGCGCGGGCGGCATCCGGACGACCGTGGCGGCGACGCGGGCCGCGCGCGACACCGACCTGGAGGCCAACCTCACCCGCTACCTCCGCGAGGCGCTCCGCCAGGGCACCACCACGATGGAGACCAAGTCCGGCTACGGCCTGACCGTCGCCGACGAGGCCCGCGCACTGCGCATCGCCGCCGCCCACACCGACGAAGTCACCTACCTGGGCGCCCACATCGTCCCGCCCGACCCCGCCGCCGCCCCCGCCGCGTACGTCGGCCTCGTCACCGGCGACATGCTCAACGCCTGTGCCCCGTACGCCCGTTGGATCGACGTCTTCTGCGAGAAGGGCGCCTTCGACGGCGACCAGGCCCGCGCGATCCTCACCGCCGGCCGGGCCAAGGGGCTGCGCCCGCGCATCCACGCCAACCAGCTCTCCTACGGCCCCGGCGTCCAGCTCGCCGTAGAACTCGACGCGGCCAGCGCCGACCACTGCACCCACCTCACGGACGCCGACGTGGACGCGCTGGCGAACGGCACGACCGTCGCCACGCTGCTGCCCGGCGCCGAGTTCTCCACCCGGGCCGCCTGGCCGGACGCCCGGCGGCTGCTCGACGCCGGGGTCACCGTCGCGCTGTCCACCGACTGCAACCCGGGCTCGTCGTTCACGTCGTCCGTGCCGTTCTGCATCGCCCTCGCCGTACGGGACATGGGCATGACTCCGGACGAGGCCGTGTGGTCGGCGACGGCCGCGCGGGCGGCCGCCCTGCGCCGCGACGACATCGGCCGCCTCACCCCGGGCGCCTACGCCGACCTGGCCGTCCTCGACGCCCCGAGCCACGTCCACCTGGCCTACCGGCCGGGGGTGCCGCTGGTAACGGAGGTCTGGCGGCGGGGAGTTCGGGTTCGCTGACGACGACGGACGGCTGTGGCCGGCGGGTTACGGCGGTTACTCCTCGACCGTCAGCCCCCTCCGCAGTCGTACCAACGTCCGGGAGAGCAGGCGGGAGACGTGCATCTGGGAGATGCCCAGTTCCTCGCCTATCTCCGACTGCGTCATGTTGGCCACGAAGCGCAGGGCGAGGATCTTGCGGTCGCGGGGCGGGAGTTCGGCGATCAGGGGCTTCAACGACTCGATGTACTCGATGCCTTCGAGCCCGTGGTCCTCGTACCCGATGCGGTCCGCGAGCGCGCCCTCGCTGTCGTCCTCCTCGGGCTGGGCGTCAAGTGAGCTGGCCGTGTAGGCGTTTGACGCCGCCATGCCCTCGACGACCTCGTCCGAGGAGATACCGAGCCGCTCCGCCAGCTCGCCCACGGTCGGGGAACGGTCGAGCTGCTGGGCCAGCGCGTCGCCCGCCTTGGCCAGGTCCAGGCGGAGTTCCTGGAGCCTGCGCGGAACCCGCACCGACCACGAGGTGTCGCGGAAGAAGCGCTTGATCTCACCGGCGATGGTGGGCATCGCGAAGGTGGGGAACTCGACGCCGCGGCTGAGTTCGAACCGGTCGATGGCCTTGATCAGGCCGATCGTGCCGACCTGGACGATGTCCTCCATCGGCTCGCTGCGGGAGCGGAACCGGGAGGCGGCGAACTTGACCAGGGCCAGGTTGAGTTCGACGAGCGTGTTGCGGACGTAGGCGTATTCGTGCGTGCCCTCTTCGAGGGATTCGAGGCGCGCGAACAGGGTCTTGGACAGGGCGCGCGCGTCGACCGGGCCCACCTCGTCGTACGGGGGGATCTCCGGGAGCCCGTCGAGGCCGTCGAAGTCGTGCTGGGGGGTGGGGGGTTCGTGGGGGGTTTGCTGCGTTTGCTGCGTTTCTTGGGGGTGTTGGGGGTGTTGCTGGTCGGGGGTGGGTCGTTCCGGTGGGGGTGTCGACGTCGCCTGGTGGGTGCGGGCCTCGGGGATTCGGGCCCCGGGGGCCCCTTGGGCGGGCACACTCCGGGTATGCGGTGCGTCGAGCCGGGGTGACATGCTGTCCTCCATGGTTCTCGGCAAATACGGCTGCCGATGCCTTTCCTGCACTGCGGTGTGCGGCGCCTCCAAAGCCGGCCGGGTCGATCGGGCGTTCGTCGTCGATCGGTGTACTTACTAGCCCTACCTGCTTCCGTAAGCCCACCGCAAGTGCGTTGTGGTGCGAAATGTCCTATTTAGCGGGGTTGTTCGGCTGTCCGGGAGGGCCGGGAAGGCGTAGTGTTCGAGAGGATCGGGCAACAACGTCAGAGCGTCGGCAACAGTCGCGACGGTCGGGAGAGGGACGGCATGGACCGCGGGACGGTCGGCAGCGCACAGTCGGGCCGGCTACTGGTCGAGGTACGGCAGGCGGGTGTGAGCGCGGTCGTGACACCGGCGGGTGAGCTGGATCACCACACCGCCGACCTGCTGCGCGAACCCCTCGACGACTGCCTCGGCAAGGGTCTCGTACGCCTGGTCGTGGACTGCTCGCGGCTGGAGTTCTGCGACTCCACCGGGCTCAACGTGCTGCTCGGCGCGCGACTGAAGGCCGAGGCGGCGGGCGGGGCGGTCCATCTGGCGGGGATGCAGCCGGTGGTGGCGCGGGTCTTCGAGATCACCGGTGCCGACGCCGTGTTCACCGTCCACGAGACGCTCGCCCAGGCACTCGCCGAGTAGTCGGGCGTTCGGGTGTCCGTGGGTGATGAGGCGACCGCCGGGTGTATCGCCGGGTGTCCCGACATTCGTCCCCGGTCCCTTTCCGCGCCCCTTTTCGCGCCGTGTCGCGGGCCCCGTCGAGGCACCCGTCGTGATCTGCGTCATGGACTCCGCCCGAATCCAGGGGTGTTCGCCCGGTCCGGTCGGGCAGGAGACATCCTGAACATGTCCATATGCGGAAAAGGATCAGCAGGCGTAAACGGGAGCGACGGCAACTGCGTACTACCCCATGGGGTCCACGGGGCCCCTCGGTGCTGGGCGTGGCCCAGTGGGTACCGCAGACCGACTCTTACGTCACGAACTGGTGAATCGGTGAGGTGAAGCGCTGATGAGCACCACCCGGCCTTACTCGCCGGGCGACCGCGGCCCGGAGCCCAGCGGCGCTTCGGGGGTGTCCGCGGAGGGGGACGGGGCCGGGGGAGCGGCGGACCCGACCGGTCCGGAAGCGGTCGACCCGGTTGCCCGGGAGGACGCCGTCACCGTACGGCAGGCTCGGCGGCTGAACTTCGACGGGCACAGCGGTGTCGTCCCCCTCGCCCGTGACTTCACCCGGCAGGCGCTGTACGCGTGGGGGTGGTTGCCGGCGGCCAGCGCGGATCACCGGGCGGCGGCGGAGGATGTACTGCTCGTGGTGTCCGAGTTGGTCACCAACGCGTGCCTCCATGCGGAGGGGCCGGACGAGTTGTGGATCGCCTGCGACAACAAGGTGCTGCGGATCGAGGTGTCCGACAAGGGGACGGGGCAGCCGGCGCCGCGGACACCGCATCGGGCCGGGCGGCCGGGTGGGCACGGGATGTTCATCGTGCAACGGCTCTGTCTGGACTGGGGGGTTGTGCGGGCGCCGGGGGTTTCGGGGAAGACGGTGTGGGCGGAGTTGGGGGCCCCGGCGTAGGCGGTGGGGCCTGAGCGCCGTTGCGTGTGCGGTTGTTCGGCGGGTGCGGGTCCCGTGCGGGGTGCGTCGTGCACCGGATCCGCACAGATCCGGCCTGCGCTGTGTCTTCCTTACCCACGACCCCGGGCGTACCTTGACGGCCGATCTGATGTGCCGTCAGAAAGCGTGAGCCGCAAGGGGGCCGCCCGTGTCGAAACGTATGCATCCGAAGCGAAGCGCCGCGTTCGCCTCCGTTGCGGTTGTGGCCGGATCGGTCGTGCTGGCGGGGGCGCCGGTCGCGCGGGCCGCGGTCGTCGACGTCAACTACCGGTGCAAGACGCCGATCGGGGACAAGTCCGCCGTATCGCCCATAGATATCAAGGCGGTTGAGAGCGGCAGTGGCTACAAGGTCACCATGTCCTGGCAGAAGGGGGTCTCGTCCAGCCCCGTCGAACTCGGCAAGGGCACGATGAAGCCGAGCGCCACCATCAAGCTGGGCGGGGCCGACAGCGGCACGCTCGCGGTGTCCGGGCCCGCCAACGCGGCTGCCGTGCCCGCCAACACCCCCATCAAAATAAGCGACTTGAGCGGTACGTACACGCCGTCCACGTCCGGCAAGGTCACCTTCACGGCGGGGGTGCTCACCATCAAGGCCCTCGGCACGACGACCACGTGCACGCCCACGAACAGCCCGGGACCGGCGCTCACGCTCAACGTGACGGCGGGCGGCGGGAGTTCGGGCGGCTCCTCCACCACGGGCGGCAGCGGTACGGACTCCGGCGGTGCGCTTCCGCAGACCGGGCCCGACGACTCCGTCATCGCCCTCGGCACCCTCGGCGGCACCGTCCTGCTCGCGGGCGCGGGCGGCGCCCTGTGGCTGACCCGGCGGCGCCGGTCGGCCGTACGCGGCTGAAGTCGGGTTCGCGGTGCGCCCGTTGAGGGGAGCGACGACGTGAACGTACGAGCCGCGGTGCTGACGGCGGCGCTCGCACTCGCCCTGCTGCCGACGACGGCCGGGGTGGCCACCGCCGCCGACCGGCCCACCGTGACGCTCTCCAAGTCCCAGGCGGGCGTGGGCGGTTCGGTCACGGTGACCGGCAGCGGCTGGCGCCCGAAGGCGCTGCTGACGTTGGTGATCTGCGGCCAGGCGGTGCCCGGCACGGGCGTCAGCGGCACCGACGCGTGCGCGAACGGCGACGGCCGCGCCGCCACCGTCGACGCCAACGGCCGCTTCCGCAAAGCCCTTCCGGTGGCCGAACCACCGGTGCCGTGCCCCTGCGTGGTGCACGTCGCCGCCGTCACCGGTACGAAGACGGCGGCGGACGCCGCGTTGCGGGTCGCCGGGCACGCGGTGGAGTCGTTGCCCGCGGACGACACCGGCGGGCGGCTGACCGTACGCGACGGCGCGGCCCGGCTCGTGGACGACGGGTCCAGCGGGCTGCTGCGGTGGTTCGGCGCGCCGCCGTCCCACACGCTCCGGGTCACCGTCGCCAACCCCGGCCCCGACCCGGTCAAGAACCCGGTGTTCCGCGTCGGCACCGGCCACGGCGTGTACGCCCCGCAGTGGGAGGAACAGGAGTGGCACGGCACCGTCGCCCCCGGCGGCACGGCCACCGTGAACCTCCCGCTCGACCTCCAGGGCGGCGCCCACGGCGGCTACACCGTCTCCCTGGAGTACGGCGGCCAGATCCTCACCACCGTGCCCTGGCCGGTCGGCCGCCCCTGGGGCGTGACCCTCTTCTGGCTCCTGGTGTGCGTGGTCGTACCGGCGACCGTGTTCCGGCTGGGCATGGCGGTCGTCGACCGGATCCGGCCCAGCGGGCGGGAGCGCGGCGAGTTCCGCGCGCCGGGGTTCGCCGCGCTGCGACGGCGGCCAAGGCCGCGGCTGCGGCTGCTGCGGCGACCGGTTCCGCGCACGGCGCCCTCGGCGACGGCCACGGGCCTGCCGTGGTTCACCCCGGACACGGATGCCGATGACTCGAATGACGCCGATGACTCGAATGGCGCCGATGGCGCCGATGGCGCCGATACGGGAACGGCTCCTGCCCCTGCGGAAACCGCGCCCGAACCCGAACCGGAAACCGTGCCCGAACCCGAACCGGAATCGGAAGCCACGCCCGAACCCAGCCCCCTACAGGACCCGGTACAAGACCCGGTACAGGACCCCGTACAAGAAGAATCCCCCGCCACCCCGGCCGCCCCGAACCCGGCCTGAACAACTCCCGTTCCCCGCCCGCCCGTTCAGTGGTACTGCTGTTCCCACCCACCTCCCTGGCGGCCACCCCACCCCCGGAGGACGATCGAAGCCGTAGCGCCTCTGCCCGGTACCCAACCGCCCGCCCGCGCCCCCGTCGGCGCGTGCTCAGGCATGTGCTGCCGCATCGGGAGGAGCCGTCATGACCATGTCCTACCTCGCCCAGCCCGACCAGCAACAGCGGCTCGAATGGCTCGACGGTGGGGAGTTCGCCGTGCTGCTCGACAGTGCCGCCACCGGTGGGCAGTTGACCGTCGGGCGGTTCTCCGTGGCCAAGGGGGAGGCGCCGCCGTACCACAAGCACACGCGTGAGGACGAGGTCTTCATGCTGATCAAGGGCAGTGCGCTGCTGTGGTGCGACGACCAGGAGATGGAGCTGTCGGAGGGCGGCATCGTCTTCCTGCCCCGGAACGTCCCGCACGGCTACCGGATCACCTCCGACACCGCCGACCTGCTGATGATCTGCACCCCCGGCGGCATCGAGGGCATGTTCCGCCACGCCGGACGCGACCTCGCGAGCCCCCGCCCCGAAGGCTTCGAGCTCTCCCCCGACCGCCTGGCCGAAGCCGCCGACCTGTACGGCCAGATCATCCTCGGCCCACCACGCTGACCACCCACCCCCCCATCCTCAGCAGCCGCCTCCCCCCCCGGAAAGGCACCCCCATGTCCCGCCAACAGCGCCAAGCCCTCGACGACATGCTCCGCGAAGGCCCCCTCGACCTCGGCGGCGACGTCGTCGAACAGCGCGCCGTCTTCCACGAGATGATGACGTCGATCCCGCTGCCCGCCGACGTCTCGACCACGGCGGGCGAACTCGGCGGCGTCCCGGTCGTCACCGTCGAGACCTCGGCGGGAGAGCCGGATTCGTCGTCCGTCGTGCTGTACCTGCACGGCGGTGGCTACGCCATCGGCTCCGCCGTCGACGCCGTGGGTCTGGCCGCGGACGTCTCCCGGCGCGCCGGCGCACGTGCCGTCTGCGTCGACTACCGGCTGGCCCCCGAACACCCGTTCCCCGCGGCCGTCGACGACGCCCTGGCCGCCTACCGCGCGCTGCTCGACACGGGTGTGCCCAGCGCCCGGATCGCCCTCGTGGGGGAGTCCGCCGGGGGCGGTCTCGTCGTCGCGACGCTGGTCGCCGCCCGGGACGCGGGGCTGCCGCAGCCCGCGTCGGCCGTGGTCTTCTCGCCCTGGGCCGACCTCGGCGTGTCCGGCGACAGCATGACCGGCAAGGCCGCCGTCGACCCCTCGCTGACGCCGGAGGGGCTGCGCCGCCGCGCCCGCGACTACCTCGGCGACACGGCCCCGACCACCCCGTCGGCCAGCCCCGTCTTCGCCGACCTGACCGGCCTCGCGCCGCTGCTCGTGCAGGTCGGCTCGCACGAGATCCTGCTCGACGACGCCGTCCGCCTCGCCGGGCCCGCCGCCGCGGCCGACGTCCACGTCGAGTTGCAGGTCTGGCCCCAAGTCCCGCACGTCTTCCAGGCGTTCGCCGCCCTGCTCGACGAGGGCGACACCGCGCTGCAGGCCGCCGCCGCCTTCACCCGGGCACACTGGAAGGCCGCGGACACGGACACGGACATGACCTACGACACCGCCGTCGCCGCCGGGTAAAAACCGCTCTACGCCCGCCCCACCCCACCCCCGCCCCCACGATGATGACCCGTATGGCGGCAACAGCGAACCACTTCGGCGTCGCCCTGCGCGGCTGGCGGGAGCGGCTGGCGCCGCGGGACTGCGGGCTGCCGGCCGGGGCCGCCGGGGAGCGGCGGCTTCCCGGGCTGCGCCGCGAGGAACTGGCCCGGCTCGCGGGGCTGTCCGTGGACTACGTGGTCCGGCTGGAACAGGGCCGGGCCCGCCACCCCTCCGCCCAGGTCGTCGCCGCGCTGGCCAGGGCGCTGCGCCTGGACCCGGCCGAACGCGACCACCTCTTCCGCTGCGCCGGCCTCGCCCCGCCCACGGCCCGGGAGGTCACCCGGCAGCTGTCCCCGCAGGCGCACCGCCTCGTACGGCAGCTGGGCGAGGTTCCCGTCGCGGTCTTCGCCGCCGACTGGACGCTCGTCGGCTGGAACCGGATATGGTCGGCCACGATCGGCGACCCGGGCACGTACGGCTGGTACGGCCAGGAGGGGGACAACCTCGTCGCCGGGATGTTCCGGCCGGGCGGGAGGCGGGGGTCGCGGCCGATCGGCGGCTGGCCGGTCCGCTCCTGGCGGGGCGACGCGGCCGAGGAGGAGGAACTCGTCGCCGACCTGCGGGTGACGGCCGCCGCCCACCCCGACGACGTACGCCTCGCCGCGCTGGTCGACCGGCTGCGGGCCGGCAGTCCGCGGTTCGCGCGGCTGTGGGCGGGCGGCACCGCCTGCGCGCACGAGGGGGACCGCAAGACGGTCGAGCATCCGGTGGTCGGCGACCTGGTCCTCGACCTCGACGTCCTGACGGCGGCCGGGGCCGGCCTCCGGGTCGTCACCTACACGGCCGCCGCCGACAGCACCGACGCGGAGAAACTGGCCGCCCTCCGCGCCTCCTGCCGGCCGCCCGCGAACGTCAGCGCACGTCCCCCATCAGCACCTTGACCTTCTTCCGGTACGTCCACACCGCCACGCCCGCCACCACCGCCAGCGCCGCCTCCAGGGTGACGATGCCGGTCTTGTTCAGGTCCACGCCCGCGATCGACAGCAGCCCCGTCGTCGCGTCGCCCGCGGTGACCGCGAGGAACCAGACGCCCATCATCTGGGAGGCGTACTTCGCGGGCGCCATCTTCGTCGTCACGGACAGGCCGACGGGGGAGAGGGCCAGCTCGCCGACCGTCTGGACGAAGTAGATGCCCACCAGCCACATCGCCGCCGCCTTGTGGCCGCCGTCGGCGATGGACAGCGGGGCCAGGAAGAGGAAGAACGAGGCGCCGATCAGGACCAGGCCGGCCGCGAACTTCGTCGCCGTGCCGGGCTCCCTGCCGCGCCGGTTCAGCGCCAGCCACAGCCACGCGAAGACCGGGGCCAGTGCCATGATCATGACCGGATTGACGGACTGGTACCAGGAGACCGGGAACTCCCAGCCGAAGACGGTGTTCTCGGCCGACGCGTCCGCGAACAGCGACACCGTCGAGCCGCCCTGGTCGTAGATCATCCAGAACACGGCCGCGGCGACGAAGAACCAGACGTACGCCGACATCCGCGACTGCTCGGCGGCGTCGAGGTCCTTGTCGCGCTTGATGCGGGCGATCACCACCACCGGGATGACCAGGCCCGCGACGGTGATCGGGACCAGCAGCCAGTTCAGGGTGTACACGCCGGACACTCCGACGACCGCGTAGAAGACCAGCGCCACCGCCGCCCAGCAGGCCGCCTTCGTCAGCGTCGACCGCTTCTCGCGCTGTGACAGCGGGGTCGGTACGACGCTGGAGCGGGCGCTCAGGTGGCGGCTGCCCAGCAGGAACTGGACCAGGCCCAGCGCCATGCCGAGCGCGGCCAGCGCGAAGCCGAAGTGCCAGTTGACGTTCTCGCCGATGGTGCCGATGACCAGCGGCGCGGCGAACGCGCCCAGGTTGATGCCGATGTAGAAGACGGTGAAGCCGCCGTCGCGACGCGGGTCGTCGGGGCCGTCGTAGAGATGGCCCACCATCGTCGAGATGTTGGCCTTCAGCAGCCCGGAGCCGATCGCGACCAGGCCCAGGCCCGCGTAGAACGTGCCCGCGGCCGGCAGCGCCAGCGTCAGGTGGCCGAGCATGATCACCACGCCCGCCACGGCCACCGTCCTGCGCGGGCCCAGCACGCGGTCCGCGAACCAGCCGCCGGGCAGCGCCAGCAGGTAGACGAGGGAGAGGTACACCGAGTAGATCGCGGTCGCGGTGGCCGCGCTCAGGTGCAGGCCGCCCGGTGCCACCAGGTACAGCGGCAGCAGGGCCTTCATGCCGTAGTACGAGAAGCGTTCCCACATCTCGGTCATGAAGAGGGTGGCCAGTCCCCGGGGGTGGCCGAAGAAGGTACGTCCGGAACCGGGGGTCTCCCGGCTGACCGAGTCCTTCGTCAGGCTGGACGCCATGGTCGTCGTTCCTTGGTTCACGTCGGTTCACGTGGCCGGGGCGCTCTACGCGCGTCACTGCGCGGGCGGCCCTGCTGTCACGCCGATGAAAATCGGCCCGCGCACAAAGAAGACCTTCAGCCGCAAACTTCGCCGAAGGTCATCAGTCGTTGCACAGGCCAGCAATTCACATTAAGACATGCCGAAAGGTGATCCGGAAGCTGCTGAGACATCAATCACAGGCCGATAGGCAACTCTGGGGATCTTTCAAAGGTCTACGACAGATTACGCCTTCGTAGATGAAGGGGTGGCGGTCTGCGGGGCGGCCGTACGGCGCCGGTCGCGTCCGTCCGCGGGGCGTTGCCCGTGCCTTCGCGTGCGCAACCGGGCATCGTCGCAGCCCAAGGTAAGAAAGCGCGTTACCGATCACACCTCCGACTCTTGTCATGGGCGGACTACCATCAGCTCATGACCCGTGTACTGCTCGCCGAGGACGACGCGTCCATCTCTGAGCCCCTGGCCCGTGCCCTGCGCCGCGAGGGGTACGAGGTCGAAGTGCGCGAGGACGGTCCCACGGCGCTCGATGCCGGCATGCAGGGTGGCATCGATCTGGTCGTCCTCGACCTCGGCCTGCCCGGCATGGACGGCCTGGAAGTCGCCCGTCGCCTCCGTGCGGAGGGGCACGCCGTCCCGATCCTCATCCTGACCGCGCGCGCCGACGAGGTGGACACCGTCGTCGGACTCGACGCCGGCGCCGACGACTACGTCACCAAGCCGTTCCGGCTCGCCGAACTGCTCGCCCGCGTACGGGCCTTGCTCCGCCGCGGCGCGAGCGAGCCGCAGCAGCCGCCGGCCACGCACGGCGTGCGGATCGACGTGGAGTCGCACCGGGCGTGGATGGGGGACGAGGAACTCCAGCTCACCGCCAAGGAGTTCGATCTGCTGCGGGTGCTCGTCCGCGACGCGGGGCGTGTGGTTACGCGCGACCAGCTGATGCGGGAGGTGTGGGACACGACGTGGTGGTCTTCGACCAAGACGTTGGATATGCATATCTCTTGGCTGCGGAAGAAGTTGGGGGATGATGCGGCCAATCCTCGGTATATCGCTACCGTGCGTGGGGTTGGGTTCCGTTTCGAGAAGAGTTGAACCTGTGGTTGTGGTTCGCCTCTGAGCTCGGGGCGTGTGGTGCGTTGGCGACTGCGGGTTCGTTGTGGTTGATCGCGCCCACGCGGCGGTAGCCGCATATTCAATGCAGCCCCGCGCCCCTTTAGGGGCGCTGCCGCTCGCCCCGCTGACAAGTCACCCGGAAGGCAGCCCCCGTGCGTCGCCGTCTCATTCAGTCCACTCTGGCCGTCGTGCTCGTCGTCATCGCCGTGTTCGGGGTTTCGCTCGTCATCGTCGAGACGCGGACGATCAGCAACAGTGCGCAGGAGCGGGTGGATTCCGAGGCGTTGCGGCTGGCCAGCATCGTGGACAGCCGGGTGCTGGGGGACGAGCGGATCAACGCCGAGGTGCTGAAGGACCAGGTCACCGAGGACCGTTACGCCGTCATCCGGATCCGGAACCAGGCGCCGATCGAGGTCGGCGTGAAGCCCACCGGTGACGTGATCTCCTCCACCGCCAGGGGGGAGGAGGGCGAGACGGTCCGGGTCGAGGAGCCCCGGTCGGCGGTCACCCGGGAGGTCGGGCGGACGCTGCTGATCATCGCCCTGGTCGCGCTGCTCGCCATCGTCGCCGCCGTCCTGCTCGCCGTCCGGCAGGCCAACCGGCTCGCCTCGCCGCTCACCGACCTCGCCGAGACGGCGGAGCGGCTCGGGTCCGGCGACCCCCGGCCGCGCCACAAGCGCTACGGCGTCCCCGAGCTGGACCGGGTCGCCGACGTGCTCGACTCCTCCGCCGAGCGGATCGCCCGCATGCTCACCGCCGAGCGGCGGCTGGCCGCGGACGCCTCCCACCAGCTGCGTACGCCGCTGACGGCGCTGTCGATGCGGCTGGAGGAGATCACCCTCACGGACGACCTGGACACCGTGAAGGAGGAGGCGAACGTCGCGCTCACCCAGGTCGAGCGGCTCACCGACGTCGTCGAGCGGCTGCTGACCAACGCCCGCGACCCGCGCACCGGCTCCGCCGTCACCTTCGACCTCGACGAGGTCATCCAGCAGCAGCTCGCCGAGTGGCGGCCGGCCTACCGCAGCGCGGGCCGCGCCATCGTCAGCTCGGGCAAGCGCCATCTGACGGCCGTCGGCACGCCGGGCGCGGTCGCGCAGGTGCTGGCCGCGCTGATCGAGAACTCCCTCATGCACGGCGGCGGCACGGTCGCGCTGCGCACGCGCGTCACGGGCAACCAGGCCGTCGTGGAGGTCACGGACGAGGGTCCCGGCGTCCCCGCGGACCTGGGCGCCCGGATCTTCGAGCGCGCCATCAGCGGCCGCAACTCCACGGGCATCGGCCTCGCCGTGGCCCGCGACCTCGCCGAGGCGGACGGCGGTCGCCTGGAAATGCTCCAGACCAAGCCACCGGTCTTCGGGTTGTTCCTGTCCCGCACACCGCTGAGGCTGCCAGAACACGAGGACGAGCCGGGCCGTACGGTGAGGTAGTGGTCGGGCGCGGGGCGGGGTGACTTCTTGCAGGTAGTCGGCCTTGGGATGACTCGCAGCGTCGGGCCCGCACAACCGCGCCCTTAAGGGGCGCGGGGCTGTATCCATGTGCGGCTCCGCCGCGTGGGCGCGACAAGCCCCCACCGGCCCGCAGCCAACAAACAAGCCCACCCGCCAAAGCAAAGCGCTAGCGCGCCCGCTGCTCCGCCCGACTCCGCTGCCGCCGCACCCGAGCCGCCTCGGACTCGGCGACCTCCGCCAGTTCCGCCGCCTCCACCGCGCTCGCCGCGCCCGCCGCCTCCAGGAACGATTCCGCGCTGGCCACCGCCTCCCGTGCCGGCAGTGCCTTGAAGACCCACGTGCGGTACGACCAGAAGCGGAAGAGCGTCGCGATGCCGATGCCGAGGAACTTGAAGACGTTGCTCTGGAGCGAGCTGTCCCAGCCGAACCCGTACGTGGCGACGTACAGGACGCCGTTCTCGATCACCAGGCCGACCGCGCTGAACAGCAGGAACAGCGTGAGTTCCTTCGTACGGCCGCTCTTGTCGCGGTCGCGGTAGGTGAAGTAGCGGAAGCCGATGTAGTTGAAGACGATCGACACGATCGTGGCGATCACGCTGGCCCGGACCACCTGGAGGTTCGTCGCGTGCCGGACCAGGTTGAAGACCAGCAGGTTGACGAGCAGCCCCGCCCCGCCGACCGCGCCGAACTTCGCGATCTCGCGCCAGGCCCGGGTGAGCCGACCGCGGACGCCGCTGCGTTGGGGCCCGTCCTGGGCGCCCGTGGACCCCGCGGAACCAGTGTCCATCGTCTTACGGCTCCCGTCGGATCGCCTACGTCGGTGTCAACCAAGCCATGCTAACCAGAGGTCCCCGAACGTGCCCGCGGACCGACACACGGTAAGAGTGGCAGGGCGCCCTGTGGGTTCCACCGGGGGAACCCTGGGTTCCGTGCGGCACTCGGGAAACGGATTCCCCCCGCAGCCCGGAACAGTCGCGGCACCGTCGCGGCACGGTCTCCGAGGGAGTCGCGGCACGGTCCCCGAGGGAGCGGAGACCGGCCCCGCGGCGTGGCCGATACCCTAGGGGCGTGACGTTCCCGGTAGTCGGCATGGTCGGCGGTGGCCAGCTCGCTCGTATGACCCACGAGTCAGGCATCCCGCTCGGCATCAGATTCAAGCTCCTCAGTGACACTCCGCAGGACTCCGCGGCCCAGGTCGTGGGCGATGTCGTCGTCGGCGACTACCGCGACCTGGAGACGCTGCGCGCGTTCGCCCAGGGCTGTGACGTGATCACCTTCGATCACGAGCACGTCCCGACCGAGCACCTGCGGGCCCTGGAGGCGGACGGCATCCCCGTCCGCCCCGGCCCGGACGCGCTCGTGCACGCCCAGGACAAGGGCGTGATGCGGGCGAAGCTCGACGCGATCGGGGTGCCGTGCCCGCGGCACCGGATCGTCGGCGATCCCGCGGACGTGGTGGCCTTCGCGGCGGAGGGGGACGGCTTCCCCGTCGTCCTCAAGACCGTGCGCGGCGGCTACGACGGCAAGGGCGTGTGGGTGGTGGACTCGGCCGCCGAGGCGGAGGAGCCCTTCCGCGCCGGGGTGCCGGTGCTCGCCGAGGAGAAGGTCGACTTCCTGCGCGAGCTGGCCGCCAACGTCGTCCGGTCGCCGCACGGGCAGGCCGTGGCGTACCCGGTCGTCGAGTCGCGGCAGGTCGGCGGGGTGTGCGACACGGTGATCGCGCCCGCGCCCGAGCTGGATCCGGCGCTCGCGCTGAAGGCCGAGGAACTGGCGCTGCGCATCGCGAAGGAGCTGGACGTGGTCGGCCATCTGGCCGTCGAGCTGTTCCAGACCCGCGACGGACGCATCCTCGTCAACGAACTGGCCATGCGCCCGCACAACTCCGGCCACTGGAGCCAGGACGGCGCGATCACCAGCCAGTTCGCCAACCATGTGCGGGCGGTCCTCGACCTCCCGCTCGGCGACCCGCGCCCGCGTGCGAAGTGGACGGTCATGGTCAACGTCCTGGGCGGCGACTTCCCCGACATGTACTCCGCGTACCTGCACTGCATGGCCCGCGACCCGCAGCTCAAGATCCACATGTACGGCAAGGACGTGAAGCCCGGCCGCAAGGTCGGCCACGTCAACACCTACGGCGACGACCTCGACGACGTGCTGGACCGCGCCCGTCACGCTGCCGGCTATCTCAGAGGGACGATCACGGAATGACCGCACCTGTCGCACCTGTCGTAGGCATCGTCATGGGGTCGGACTCCGACTGGCCCGTCATGGAGGCCGCCGCCCAGGCCCTCGACGAGTTCGAGATCCCGTACGAGGTCGACGTCGTCTCCGCGCACCGGATGCCGCACGAGATGATCGCGTACGGCGAGCAGGCCGACGGGCGCGGGCTGAAGGTGATCATCGCGGGCGCGGGCGGGGCCGCCCACCTGCCCGGGATGCTCGCCTCGGTCACCCCGCTGCCGGTCATCGGCGTGCCCGTGCCGCTCAAGTACCTCGACGGCATGGACTCGTTGCTGTCGATCGTGCAGATGCCGGCCGGGGTGCCGGTGGCGACCGTGTCGGTCGGCGGCGCGCGCAACGCGGGGCTGCTCGCGGCCCGGATGCTCGCCGCGCACGACAGCGAACTCCTCGGCCGTATGCGGGAGTTCCAGCAGGAGCTGAAGGAGCAGGCCACCGAGAAGGGCAAGCGGCTGCGCGCCAAGGTCGAGGGCGCCTCGGCGGGCGGCTTCGGCTTCGGCTCGGGGAAGTGACCGGGATGTCCTCCCTCGCCCAAGCCCGGGAACTGCTGCGGGAGTTCCCGATCGTCGACGGCCACAACGACCTCCCCTGGGCACTGCGCGAACAGGTCCGCTACGACCTCGACGCCCGCGACATCGCCGTCCACCAGAACGCCCATCTGCACACCGACATCCCGCGGTTGCGCGAGGGCGGCGTGGGCGCGCAGTTCTGGTCGGTGTACGTCCGCTCCGACCTTCCCGACGCCGTCCCCTCCACCCTCGAACAGATCGACTGCGTACGGCAGTTGCTGGCGCGCTACCCCGCGGACCTGCGACGCGCGCTGACCGCCGCCGACATGGAGGCGGCCCGCGCGGACGGCCGGATCGCCTCGCTGATGGGTGCCGAGGGCGGCCACTCCATCGCCAACTCCCTTGCCACGCTACGGGCGTTGTACGCGCTCGGGGTGCGCTACATGACGCTCACCCACAACGACAACAACGACTGGGCGGACTCGGCGACCGACGAGCCGGGCGTCGGGGGCCTGTCGGCCTTCGGGCGCGCGGTGGTGGCGGAGATGAACCGCGAGGGCATGCTGGTCGACCTCTCCCACGTGGCCGCGACGACCATGCGGGCCGCGCTGGACACCTCGGCGGCGCCGGTGATCTTCTCGCACTCCTCGGCGCGCGCGGTGTGCGACCACCCGCGCAACATCCCCGACGACGTCCTGGAACGCCTGCCCGCCAACGGCGGTGTCGCCATGGTGACGTTCGTGCCCAAGTTCGTGCTCCAGGCCGCCGTCGACTGGACGGCCGCGGCGGACGACAACATGCGCGCGCACGGCTTCCACCACCTCGCCACGACCCCCGAGGCGATGAAGGTCCACCGCGCCTTCGAGGAGCACACCCCGCGCCCGGTCGCCACGGTGTCGACGGTGGCGGACCACCTGGACCACATGCGCGAGGTCGCCGGCGTCAACCACCTGGGCATCGGCGGCGACTACGACGGCACCGCGTTCACCCCCGACGGCCTGAACGACGTCTCCGGCTACCCGAACCTCATCGCCGAACTCCTGGACCGCGGCTGGTCCCAGTCCGACCTGGCGAAGGTGACGTGGGGCAACGCGGTGCCGGTGCTGGGCGCGGCGGAGGACGTGGCCCGGGAGCTTCAGGGCACACGGGGACCGTCGAACGCGACGATCGGGTCGCTGGACGGCTGAGCGGCGCCCTTCTCTTGAACGTCGGCTAAACGTCGGCCGTGTCGAGGGCGGGGTAGTCGGTGTAACCGGTCGCCCGTCCCCCGAACGCCCCGCCCGCCAGGAAGCCCCCCGTCCGCCGTGCGACCGTGACCGTACCGAACACGACGTACGGAGTGCGCCATGGCCGAACTGCACGACGAGCTCCACACCTCCGCCGAGCTGAGCGGCATGGCCGTCCTGGAGCCTGCCGGGCCGGAAGGCGCGCTGCCGGAGGCCGTGGCGCCCGCGGTACCCGCGGTACCCGCCGTACCTGTCGTACCTGTCGTACCTGTCGTGCCCGCTGCACACGCGGTCCCCGCCGTGCCCGAAGCCGTCGCGGTCGGGGATCTCGCGCGCGCTCGTGAGCTGCTTCTCTCCCACCCCGTCGCCGACGGGTACAGCGGGCTGCCCTGGGCGCTGCGGCATCGGCCGTCCTTCGATCTCGAACTCGGCGAGAGCACCGTCGACACCGATGTGCCGCGGTTGCGGGAGGGCGGGGTCGGGGCGCTGTGGTGGGCGCTGCATCTGCCCGAGGGGCTGGCCGGGGACGAGGCCGTGGGGGCCACCCTGGAACAGCTCGACCTCGTGCGGAACGTGGTGGGGGCGCACAGTGAGGGGCTGCGGCTGGCGTCCGGGGCCGGAGAGGTCGTCGACGCGCGCAACTGCGGCCGTATCGCCGTCGTCCTCGGCCCCGCCGGAGCCGCCGCGCTCGGCGACTCGCTCGGCATCCTGCGCGCCCTGCACGCCCTCGGCCTGCGGCTGCTCACCCTCACCGGAGCCTCCTGGGCCAGCGAGGCGGGGCTGACCCGGTTCGGGGAGGAGGTGGTGCGGGAGATGAACCGGCTGGGCGTCCTCGCCGACCTCTCCGGCGCCTCCGCCGCCACCGTCCGGCGCGTCTTCGGCCTCTCCAAGGCCCCCGTCGTCTTCACCCGCTCCGCCGCCCGCGCGCTGCGCCCGCACCCGGCCAACCTCCCCGACGACCTCCTCGTCGAGCTGGGCGCCGTGCGCGGGCTCTGCCTCGTCCCGCTCACCGCCGAGCAGACCGGCGCGACCGTACGGGACGTCGCCGACCACCTCGACCACATCCGCCGGCTCGCCGGACCCCAGTGCGTCGGCCTCTCCGGCACCTACGACACCGGGGCCGCCCATCCGCAGGACCTCGCCGACACCTCCTGCTACCCGCGGCTGATCGCCGAACTCCTCGACCGCGGCTGGCCCGAGGCCGACCTCGCCCTGCTGACCTGGGGCAACGTCCAACGCGCCCTGCGCGGCGCCGACTTCACCGCCCGCGCGGCCCAGGGGCGCCGCACCCCGTCCACCGCCCGGATCGCCGACCTGGACGGCTGAGGGTCACCGACCCCTCAGACCCGGCACAGGCAGAACGGGTGCCCCGCCGGGTCCGCGTACACCCGGAAGCTCCGCTCCCGGTCCGCCGTGTCCAGCGGCCTGGCGCCGAGTGCGAGCACCTCGCGTTCGCCCGCGTCCAGGTCCGGCACGTTCAGGTCGAGGTGGAGCTGCTGCGAGGCGTCCGGCGACGGCCACTTCGGCGGCACGTACCCGGGGGCCTCCTGGAACGCCAGCGTCTGCGCGCCCGGCACCACCACCTCGAACCACCTGTCCGTACCGTCGTCCTCGGCCACCACCGTGCCGCCGAGCAGCTCGGCGTAGAACCCGGCGAGGGCACGGGGGTCGGGACAGTCCAGGACGACGACACCCAGTTCCGCGATGGCCATGACTCCTCCAGATGCACTCAAGTGTGTTTCGGCGTGCTGCGATGGGTTACCTGTAGAGCCGGTTACCCGGTAACGGTTACCTCATGCTCCCGCGTTGGCGGTAACGTCGCAAGCATGAATGACAGAGCGCCCGCACCCGGCGGTCTCGTCCTGGTGCAGGCCCTCGTGAACACCGTCGACCTGGAGACGGGCGCCGACTCCCTCGACACCCCCGAGGGCCGCGCGCGCTTCGCCATCCCCGACGACGGCCTGGCGGACACCCTTGACCTGCGCGAATCCCTGCGCGCGACCCTCCTCGCGCACGCGGGCCACCCGCCGCACCGGCCGGTCGTCCCACTCGGCGACCTGCTCGCCGGCGCCCCGCTCCTGCTGCGCGTCGACCCGGCCGACGGCTCCGCCGCCCCCGCCCCCGCCGACGACGGCCCCCTGCTCTCCCGCGTCGCGGTGGCCGTGGCGGAGGCGCTCACCGCGGGGACCTGGCTGCGCCTGAAGGCGTGCGAGGCCGCGGACTGCCACTGGGCGTACTACGACCGCAGCCCGGCGGGCCGCGGTCGCTGGTGCTCGATGTCGGTCTGCGGCGCACGCGCGAAGATGCGCCGCTACCGATCGACGAAGCCGTCTACTCCTTGAGGGGTTCTTGAAGGGTTCTACTCCTTGAGCGCGTCCTCCCGGCCCGCCTGCGCCGCCCGGGACGCCACGACCAGCAGACACAGCACGGCGACACCCGCCACCAGCCCGGCCAGCAGAAGCAGCGGGTCGAGGGGGCGGAGCGTGGAGGTGTCCGCCTGGGTCTCGGTCCCCGGCTGTGCGGCTGCCTGCGCCTGGGGCTGTGCGGACTGGGGCGCCGGTGCTGCCGTCGGAGTGGGGGAGGCCGTCGGCGCCGCGCTCGCCTTCCCGGCCGCCGCCGGCTTCGTCGTCTTCGCCGGCATGCCGGTCATCCCCGCCATGCCGGACCCCGCCGCGGGCGTCGACGCCGCCGTATGCGTGCCGCCGGATCCCGCCGCGTGGGTCGGCGCGGGGGCCGCCGTCGTCGCCGGGGCCGCCGCCTTCACGACGATCGTGGCGGTCATGTCCGGGTGCACGGTGCAGAGGTAGGTGTACGTGCCCGCCGTGCCGAACGTGTAGCTCCAGCTCTGGCCCTTGTCGAGCATGGAGCCGTGGATGGCGACCGGGCCCGAGGTGGTCTTCACGTCGTGCGGTGCCGTGTCCTGGTTGGTCCAGGTCACGGTGGACCCGGCCGGGACGGTGAGCGTCGCGGGGGAGAAGGCGTAGCCCTTCATCGTCACCTGGTAGGTGGCCGCCGCCGCGGGTCCCGGGACGGCCAACAGGAGTGCCAGCAGGGCGAGTACGGCGATGACGGCGCCCGAGGCCGTCCGCGGGGCCGCCCTCACGAGGACTCCTCCGCAACCGTCTCCGGCGCCGGTTCCGCTGCCGTCACCGCCGTGAACTCCCCCGCCACCAGCAGCCGCAGCCGCGTCGCCGGGCGCAGTCGGCCGCCGTAGCGGAAGCCGGTGGCCCGGTGCAGCAGGCGGTGCGGGAGCCGGGCGGTGCCCACGACGAGGAGGCGGTCGTCGGCGCGTTCGACGACGCGGAGGGTCAGCAGCGCGGGGAAGTCGGTGCCCGACAGCCGTATGTCGCCCAGGAGTTGGAGCCGGGCCGGGCCCAGGGGCTCGGCATGGTCGCAGCTCAGGACGGTGTCGTCCGGGAGCCGTGGATCCGTGAACTCGAAGCGGAACGCGGCCGGTTCGCTGTCCTCGGGCACGGTGAGCGCGGCCGAGGCGAGGGCGATGCGGCGCCGCAGAGTGGGCAACGGGCCGTACCAGGCGGTGAGTTCGACGAGGGAGCGGCCGGGCGCGACGGCGTAGTGGCCGGGGCGGGGGAGCGGGCCGCCGGCCGCGTCGGATGTGCCGGGTGCGTCGGGTGGGGGCGGTGCGGTGGTGGGGAGGGTGACGGTGGTCATCCGGGTCTCCAAAGGGGAGGCGAACGTGGAGAATGGGAAGAGCGCCGGTCCGGCCGACTGAGCCTCGGCCGGACCGGCGCCCTTCCCGGTGCGGAGCACCCCCGCGGAGCACCCGCGAAGGGTGCCCCGCGGTGCCGGGTCAGCAGCTGCCGGTGACGAACTCCTCGGTGGGCGCGAGCAGTTGCTCGGCCCAGGCGGTGTGCATCTTGACGTAGCTGTCGACGTCCAGCAGGTCGGTGATCTGCTGGCCGAGCGACTCCTCCAGGTGGGCCGAGTTGATGTGCTGGAGCAGCACGGTGAGCGTCTGGTCGAGGACGTTGCTCACCCCCGTGGTGGCGGGCTTGAGCATGGTCTCGATCAGGACCGTGTGCATCTTGATGTAGTTGTCGAGGTCGAGCGCGTCCTGCACCTGCTGGCCCGGAGACTCCTCCAGGTGCGCGGCGTTGAGGTGCTGGAGCAGCGGCAGCAGCACGTCCTGGACGCTGGTGCACTCGCCGGAACCGGTACCGCCGGTGGTGCTTCCGGTGGTGCTTCCGGTGGTGCTGCCGGTGGTGCTGCCCGTGGTGCTCCCGGTGGTGCCGCCGGTGGTGGTGCTCCCCGTCGTACCGTCGGTGGTGCTGCCACTGGTGGTGCCGCCCATGGTCATGCCACCGGTGGTGGTCGTACCGCCGGTCGTGGTCGTACCACCGGTGGTGTCACCGCCGGTCGTACCACCCGTGGTGGTCGTGCCGCCCGTGGTGCTGCCCGAACTCCCGCCCGTCGTACCGCTGTCGGCGTCGACGACCTTGATCGAGGCGACCATGTCCGGGTGGACGGCACAGTAGTACTCGTACGTCCCGGTCTTGGTGAAGGTGTACGACCAGGAGTCGCCCTTCTGGAGGGTGCCCGAGTCGAAGGCCACCGGCGCCGAGGTGGTGGTGACGGTGTGCGGCGCGGTGTCCTCGTTGGTCCACTGGACCGTCTGGCCGACCTCGACGGTGAGGGTGCTGCTGGTGCCGAACGCGTAGTTGGAGATGTCGATCTGGTAGTCCGGCGTGGCCGTCGCGTCGGGCGTCACGTCGTCCGCCGCGTTCGCCACACTCCCCGTGGCCACGGACGCCTGAGCCGCGTCCGTGGCCGAGTGGGTGGAGGCGGCGGTGGTGGAGCCGGACGCGGCCTGCAACAGCCCCAGGCTGAGCACGGCCGCGAGCGCCGCGCCGAGCCCGGTGGCCAACAGCACCCGGTTCCCGGCACTGGACCGGGACCCGCGCGTCCTGCGCGGGCCGGCCGCTGCGCGACTCTTTCCGATCTTTCTGATGTTCAACTCAAACTCCTCAGAGAATTACCGGAGTTACCACTGGATCAGCGACCGGGATTGGTCGTGACCAGCACACTCGTCACGGCGAGCACGACAAGGACGAGCCCCGTCTCCGCCGCGACCGAGTAACCGAAGGGCCGCACGGTGGCGGCGTCGCCGCGCAGCAGCACGGCGAGATCCAGACGGGTGCGCACCCACTGCCGACTGCCCTGCGCGGCCACCAGCACGAGCGCCAGCACCCCCGTCTTGAGCAGCAGCAGATGCCCGTACGACGTGTGCAGCAGCGCCTGGTACGAGCCCACGACCTGCCAGGCCAGCACGAGCCCGGCGGTCACGATCGCCGCGACGCTGCCGGCGGCGAGCCTGGAGTAGCGGGGCAACACCGTTGCCAGTTCCCCGGGTTGGCGGCGCGGCAGCACGGCCAGCACGAGCATGGCCAGCCCGCCGATCCACAGCGAGGCGCCCAGCAGGTGCACCAGGTCGGCGACCGCGCCCCAAGTCGGCTGCGTGCCCTCGGAGTTGTGGCCCGCCATGCCGTACGCCCGCAACAGCCCGACGGTGACGGCGAGAGCGCCGACCCGCCAGCCGGGCGACCGGGCGGTGCGCGGACCGCCGTGCAGCAGCCCGGCCAGCACCACCGCCGCGAGCACCCACAGCAGTCCACGGGCGGCTATCGCCAACCCCGGGGCGCCGGTGAGGACTTCGGCGAACGAGGCCGGGCGCAGCGCGTCGCGCAGGGTGCCCAGGCTGTCGTACGCGCCCTGGAGCCCGAGGGCCGCGACGGCGGACAGCAGCCCGGCCGCCCACGCCAGCCCGAGCAGGACCCGCGCCCGCCGCTCGGCCGCGCCCCGCGGCCACAGCAGCGCGACGAAGGCGAGCCCGCCGACGAAGAGGGCCAGCGCGAGGTAGCCGGTCCAGCGAGCGGCGACGAGGCCGTTCCGTACCCGGGGGGATGGGCCGGAAGGGGTTGCGGCCTCGCCGCCGCGGTCCTGGGCGGCCTTCGCCGCCGTGATGGTGAAGGACAGCTGCCCGGAGGTGACGTGCCCGTCCTCCTCGTCGACCGCGGACCAGGTGAGCGCGAGGGGGTTGCGCGCACCGGACTGCGGGAGGGCGACCCGGACGGTGGTCCTGGGCCGGCCGGCCGCCCGGCTGACGGGCAGGTGGTCGCCGTCCGGCGTCAGCACGCGGACGTCGGCCGGGTCGACGTCCTCGTCGAAGACGAGCGTGAGCCGAGCCGGGACCTTCGCCAGCTTCGCGCCCGCCTTGGGCGTGGAGGAGACGAGTTCGGTGTGCGCGGCGGCGGGGGAGGCGCCGACGACGCCGTAGAGGAGGAGCAGGAGAAGGAAGGGGAGGCCGTTGCGGAGACGGCGGGTGCGGCCGGTCATGGGGTGGCCTCGGGGGAGGGGGACGGGGATGCGGTGGAGTCGAGGCCGAGCAGGCCGGTGAGGGAGAGGGAGGCGAGGCCGATGCAGGGGGAACTGCTCGGGTCCGGGCTCGCGGTACTGGTGTCGTCACTGCCGCCGAGGAGGCCGGTGACGGTCTGGGTGACGCCGTTCAGGAGGGGGCCGACGATGCGGACTTCGCCGTCGGCGCAGGTGGTGGTGGGGGAGGGGGAGGGGGAGGGGGGGGGGG
>LJCV01000012.1 GCA_001298575.1 Actinobacteria bacterium OK074 | reverse complement strand
CGCCCCTCGTGCCCCTCGGGTTGGTGGGGGGTTTGGGGTGGGCGTGGTGGCTCTGCCGGGGGGAGGGGGGGTGGGGGTGGGTGGGGGCCGGGGTTGGGGTTCTCGCCCCCGCCGCCCCTACCCTTCCCGTCCTCTGGGGCTGCGCCCCTCGCCCCTGCTTCTGGGGGCTCCGCCCCCAGGCCCCCGATGCGCAGTTCCCCGCGCCCCCAATCGGGGCGGCTGGCGTTCATCTGATCTTCATCGTCCCGGTCGAACCGCGTGACGTACCGCCAGTTTGACGCGAGCATGCTCACGACGGACCGCCCCCGAACCCCCCATCCCCCACCGGAGGTCGAAGTGCCCGGCAAAGAAAAACAGCGCAACGAAAGACTCCGCCGTACCCGTACCGCCGTCGCGTCCGCCACCGCTCTCGCCGCCGCGGCCTTCGGGCTGTGGACCGGGATCGGTGCCGCGACCACCGCCCGGGCGGCGACCGCCGTGCCGAGCCCCGATCACGTGGTCGTCGTCATGATGGAGAACCACGCCTACACCCAGGTCATCGGCTCCTCCAGCGCCCCGTACATCAACTCGCTCGCCACCGGCGGGGCCACCCTCACGCAGTCGTACGGCATCACGCACCCGAGCCAGCCCAACTACTTCGCCCTGTTCTCCGGTGACACCCAGGGCATCACCGACGACAGCTGCTACTCCGCCGGGTTCTCCAGCGCCGCGAACCTCGCCTCCGAGGTGATCGCCGCGGGTGGCACCTGGGGCAGCTACAACGAGACGCTGCCGAGCGCGGGTTCGACCACGTGCAGCAGCGGCAACTACGCCCGCAAGCACAACCCGTGGTTCGGCTTCGGCAACGTACCGACGTCGACGGCGTACACCTTCGCGCAGTTCCCGAGCGACTACTCGACGCTGCCCGACGTGTCCTTCGTGACGCCCAACCTCTGCTCCGACATGCACGACTGCTCGGTGGCCACCGGGGACACCTGGCTGAAGAACAACCTGGGCGCCTACGCCACCTGGGCCAAGACCCACAACAGCCTGCTTGTGGTCACCTTCGACGAGGACAACCTGCTCAGCGGCAACCGCATCCCGACCGTCCTGTACGGCCAGCAGGTGACCGCGGGCTCGACCAGTTCGACCAAGTACAACCACTACGACCTGCTGCGCACCCTGGAGGACTCGCAGGGCCTGAGCACCCACGCGGGCAACGCGGCCTCCGCCGCCGACATCAGCGGCATCTGGACGTCCTGACATGTACGTAGCGGACAGCCGCACCCCTACGGCGCCGGCGTCCGCGGACGGCGCCGCCCGGCCCCCCGCCGGGCGGCCCCCCGCCGCGGTCGCGCCCACGGTGTTCGCGCTCGGCGCCGTCAGCCTGATCACCGACGTGTCGTCGGAGATGGTCACGGCCGTGCTCCCGCTGTACCTCGTCACGGGCCTGGGCCTGTCCCCGCTCGGCTTCGGCCTCCTCGACGGGATCTACAACGGCTTCTCGGCCCTCGTCCGCCTGGTCGGCGGCCATCTCGCCGACCGCGGCGGCGGCCGGCACAAGTGGGTCGCGGGCCTCGGCTACGGCCTCTCGGCCCTCTGCAAGCCCCTCCTCCTGCTCGTCCACACCCTCACCCCCATCGGCCTGGTCCTGGCCGCCGACCGCACCGGCAAGGGCCTGCGCACGGCACCGCGCGACGCGCTGATCTCGCTCTCCAGCACCCCGGAGACCCGTGGCCGCGCCTTCGGCGTACACCGCGCGATGGACACCGCGGGCGCCCTGCTCGGCCCCCTGGCCGCGTTCGTGATCCTGCGCGCGACGGTCGACGGCTACGACGCCGTCTTCACGGTGAGCGCGTGCGTGGCCGCGGTGGGCGTCCTGGTGCTGGTGCTCTTCGTGCCGAACACACCCCCGAAGAACCCTGAGACCGAGACCGTCCGCCCCACCCTCCGCGCCGCCGTGGCCCTGCTGGCCCGCCGCGACCTGCGCCGCATCACCATCTGCGCCCTGCTCCTCGGGCTGGCCACGGTCAGCGACTCCTTCGTCTACCTCCTGCTGCAACGGCGGCTCGGCGTCCCCGACCGCTGGTTCGCGCTGCTGCCGCTGGGCACGGCGGCGGCGTTCCTGCTGCTCGCGGTCCCGCTGGGCCGGCTGGCGGACCGGGTGGGCCGCCAACGGGTCTTCCTGGCCGGGCACGGCGCCCTGCTCACGGCCTACTGCCTGCTGCTGACCTCCTGGCACGGCACCGCGCTGCCGTACGCCGTCCTGCTGCTGCACGGCGGTTTCTACGCG
The DNA here is from genome assembly GCA_001298575.1 of Actinobacteria bacterium OK074. GTDB lineage: Bacteria > Actinomycetota > Actinomycetes > Streptomycetales > Streptomycetaceae > Streptomyces. Next base: position 28,569 of record LJCV01000012.1, on the reverse strand, counting down.
GCGACCGACGGCGTCCTGATGGCGGCGGCCTCCGAGGGCGTGCCGCGGGAGCTGCGCTCGTCGGGGCTCGCGCTGGTGCAGACCGGGCAGGCGGCGGCACGGTTCGCGTGCTCGCTCGGCTTCGGCGCGGCTTGGACGCTGTGGGGCGACCGTACGGCGCTGCTGGTGTCGACGGCGGCGCTGGCGGCGGGCGCGGCGGCGTGCCTGTGGCTGCGCCCGGTACCGGGGAGCCCGGCATGACCGTACGCAACCGCGTCCTGGTCCTGGTCGCGTCCGTGCTGTTCCTCGCGGCGGTCGCGGTGGCGTCGGTCGTGCACGCGTCGGCGCGCGCGGACCGCCGCGACCGGACGCAGGCGGACGGTCCGAAGGTGACGTCCGGGCAGGTCACCCTCGACGCCCCCGGCGAGATGGTCTTCCGGAACATGGCCTGGGGCCCGCACCGCGACGAACTGACCACGGTCCCGGCCTCGGACCCGTCCGGCCCCCGCACCGCGTCGGGCGTCAAGTGCCTGCGCTTCTACGCCGGTTCGGGCACGGGCGTATGCCTCCAGGCGGTGCACGGCACGCTCACGGACACCTACCGGGCGGAGATCCTCGACGCCCACCTCAAGGTCCGGGCCCGCTACGACGTCCCCGGCATCCCGTCCCGCGCGCGGGTCTCCCCCAGCGGCCGTTACGCCGCCTGGACGGCCTTCGTCGGCGGCGACTCGTACGCGGGCACGAACTTCTCCACGCGCGCGGCGATCGTCGACACGAGGACGGGCAGGCTCACCCCGTCCCTGGAGTCGTACCGCATCCTCAAGGACGGCCACACCTACCACGCGGCGGACGTGAACTTCTGGGGCGTGACCTTCGCCCCGGACGACCGTACGTTCTACGCGACGCTGGCGACGAAGGGGCAGACGTACCTGGTCCGCGGCGACCTGCGCGCCCACACGGTGACGACGGTCCACACGAACGTCGAGTGCCCCTCCCTCTCCCCCGACGGCACCCGCATCGCCTTCAAGAAGCGCGTCAAGGGCCTCCCGAAGGACGCCCCGTGGCACCTGTACGTCCTGAACCTGCGCACGATGCGCGAAACCCCGCTGGCCGAGCCCCGCAGCGTCGACGACCAGGTGGTCTGGCACGGCGACCACACCGTCGTCTACGCCCTGGCCGGCGACTACGGGGCGGACCTCTACCAGGTACCCGCGGACGGGACGGGGGTGGCTCGGCGGATCAGCACGGCGGCGGTTTCGCCGGCGTATGTGGGGCGGTGACGAGCGAGGGGCGCCTCCTCGGTAAAGACGACCGAGGGCGCCTCCTCGGTAAAGAGGAGGCGCCCTCAGCCCTCAGCCTTAAGCCCGCTCCCGCCACCGATTCGTGATCGGCAGCCGCCGGTCCTTCCCGAACCCCTTCGCCGAGATCTTCGTCCCCGGCGGGTACTGCCGATTGTTCCGCAGGAAGTGACGCGACCCCGCAGCGACCTCACGCGATTCAAAGGTAGCCCGTGACCTGCTGATATATCTGCCCCATCCATATTCCAGGCGGTTGACTGGCCGGAGGATGGCCAAACGTCCCGCGCCTCAACCTCCGCAGGTGGCTGCCCTGTCCGCACGTCAGGAGATCAACCACCGCTGAGCTAACAGCCGTTGTCAGTGACACCTGCAAGAATCGGACCATGACCGCAGCAGCCGTTCCTTTCCAGGAGATCTTGCAGAACCCGGACAACTACTCTCACGACGACTTCGCCCGCGCCCGCGCGGAGAAAGTACTCGCTGTCAGCGCGACCCTCCTACATCAGCGGGGGCATGGGGACGTCGCGGCTCTGCTCGCGCAGGCGGAGAGTTGCGACTTGGAGTACCAGGAGGAGGACTGGGGGAAGTCTTGGTTCGAAGTCGTGCTCGACTTCGATCACTCCCAGCTAGAACGCTTTACCGAAGAGGTACAGCAGCGTGTGCTGTCAGCCATGCAAGAAGTCTCCGACCGGGACAACTTCGGCATCTCGGCCCTGCGGCCTCGCGCCATCCTGCCGGAGGTAGGTGCGGACTGGCGGCAACAACTGACGACTGGTGGTAAAGCTCGTCCGTCCAACCACGCACGCAAAGTGCGAATCGGACAGCCTCACCCCCAAGCTGACGGTCTGCACTTCACCAATGAGTGGGAGTGGCGCGTCTATGCCGTTCTTTGCGAGCAACAACACCAGCTCCCGGACAACGACACCATGGGGATACTCCCTCTCGGCGCAATGAAGGTGCGTGACTACGTCTTCGAGCCTGATTTCTTGGTCACGTACAGGGGCTATGCAGGAGTGATCGAGGTCGATGGCCCGCACCACAAAGGCCGAAGCTCTAACGACAAGAGCCGGGAACGGCTTCTTCGGCATGCGGGAGTCAAGTACATCGACCGTATCGACGTCCGCGACGCAAGCACGAAGGAGGAGGTCGAGAAGTTCGTTACCGATTTCCTCCGCCACCTCATCGGGTAGGTCACGCGTCTCGGGCACCGATCCGGCGTCAGACCGCCCAGAAACGTCCCAAAAGGATTGAGGCGCCGTGGGGCCGACCGTCAGCGACCGTCGGCCCACGCGCCGAACCAGCGAGAAACCCGCTCCGGCCTGCCCCTACAACACCGGCAAGTTCTTCCGCAGCTCAAACGCGGTCACCTCGGACCGGTACTCCTCCCACTCCTGCCGCTTGTTCCGCAGGAAGAAGTCGAAGACGTGCTCGCCCAGCGTCTCCGCCACCAGGTCGCTCCGCTCCATCAGCGACAGCGCCTCGCCCAGGTTCTGCGGGAGCGGCTCGATGCCCATCGCGCGGCGTTCGGCGTCCGAGAGGGCCCAGACGTCGTCCTCGGCGCCCGGCGGCAGTTCGTAGCCCTCCTCGATGCCCTTGAGGCCCGCCGCCAGCAGGACGGCGTATGCCAGGTACGGGTTCGCGCCCGAGTCGATCGAGCGGACCTCGACCCGCGCCGAGCCGGTCTTGCCGGGCTTGTACATCGGGACGCGGACCAGGGCCGAGCGGTTGTTGTGGCCCCAGCAGATGTACGACGGCGCCTCGCCGCCCGCGCCGGCCGTGCGGGCCGCGCCGCCCCAGATGCGCTTGTAGGAGTTGACCCACTGGTTGGTGACCGCGGCGATCTCCGCGGCGTGCTTCAGCAGGCCCGCGATGAAGGAGCGGCCGACCTTGGAGAGCTGGTACTCCGAGCCGGACTCGTAGAACGCGTTCCGGTCGCCCTCGAAGAGGGAGAGGTGGGTGTGCATGCCGCTGCCGGGATGCTCGGAGAACGGCTTCGGCATGAACGTCGCCTGGACGCCCTGCTCCAGCGCCACCTGCTTCATGACCAGGCGGAAGGTCATGATGTTGTCCGCCGTGGAGAGGGCGTCGGCGTAGCGCAGGTCGATCTCCTGCTGGCCGGGCGCGCCCTCGTGGTGGGAGAACTCGACCGAGATGCCCATCGACTCCAGCATGGTGATCGCCTGGCGGCGGAAGTCCATGCCGACGTTGTGCGGGGTGTGGTCGAAGTAGCCGGAGTTGTCGGCGGGGGTGGGGCGGGAGCCGTCGACCGGCTTGTCCTTCAGGAGGAAGAACTCGATCTCGGGGTGGGTGTAGAAGGTGAAGCCGAGGTCGGACGCCTTGGCGAGGGCCCGCTTGAGGACGTAGCGCGGGTCCGCGAAGGACGAGGAGCCGTCGGGCATCAGGATGTCGCAGAACATCCGGGCGGTGCCGGGTGCCTCGGCGCGCCACGGCAGGACCTGGAACGTCGACGGGTCCGGCTTGGCGATCATGTCGGATTCGTACACCCGGGCGAAGCCCTCGATGGCGGAGCCGTCGAAGCCGATGCCCTCGTCGAAGGCGCCCTCCAGCTCGGCCGGGGCCACGGCGACGGACTTGAGGAAGCCCAGCACGTCCGTGAACCACAGGCGTACGAACCGGATGTCGCGCTCCTCCAATGTACGGAGCACGAACTCCTGCTGCTTGTCCATCTTCCGCTTCCCCATCCTTGCTGGTCAGGCCGCCTGTGTCGCGCGTGCGCGAAAAGACGGTCGGGCACCTGAGCATCCCACCACAACACCATTTCATGCGCGTTGCGGACCCCGTTCGGACGGCCGACCGGGACCTGAACGCCGCACGTCGGGCCGGTGTACGGCTCCACGCGTTCCCGTTGTTCGCGGTGCGCCAGGGTCTTTCTGGCGTACCAAGGCCATCTTGCCTGTTCGGGGCCGTATGTGTAATGGCGGACCAGGGGCCGGACCGGGCCGTCGTCGACTCATACCGTGACGCGACGGACACCGCGGGCTTCCGGCGCGGTTGCGCCCTCCGACCGGGTGCCCCGCCGGGGCCCGCCTATATCGCCCCAAATGGCGCCTCATCAGGGGCACTTGGGCTTCTCTTGGCCTTTCGTTTCCCCTGGCATGAACGGTTCATCGAAAGAGTGGCCGTCACGAGTGATCCATTCATCGCATTTTCATATGCGAGCGGTCTACGCGGATCACGGAAAAAAGCCACTACATGCGACGAACCGCATCGCAGGGGGTTCAATGAGATCCAATAGCGCCAAGGCGCGCGCCGGGGCGAGTCTGGCAGCGACACTGCCGCTGCTCGCCGGAGCGCTGGTCCTCGGCATACCCGCGGCCCACGCCGCGGACGGCTCCAGGGACGTCCTCGCGGGCACGAAGCCCAGCTGGGCGACCGCGAAGGCCGACAAGGGCTCCACCAGCGACGCCGCCAAGGTCGCCGCCAAGGTCTACCTGGCCGGCCGTGACGCCACCGGGCTGGCCAAGTACGCCCAGGAGGTCTCCGACCCCGCCTCGGCGTCGTACGGCAAGTACCTGACCGCCAAGCAGACGCAGGCGCGGTTCGGTGCCACCAAGGCGCAGGTCGCCGCGGTCACGAACTGGCTGAAGTCGGCCGGTCTCACCGTCACCGACACCACGCAGCACTACATCGCGGTGTCCGGCGACGTGGCGGCGACCGAGAAGGCGTTCGGCACGCAGCTGCACAACTACACCAAGGGCGGCAAGACCTACCGGGCCCCCGACAAGACCGCGACCGCGCCCGCCGGGCTGAACGGCGCCGTCCTGACCGTCACCGGTCTGGACAACGCCCCGCACACGGCGACGCACGACGACACGCTGCCGGGCCCGACGGACGCGTTCGTGAACGCGCCCCCGTTCTCCTCGTACTACGGCTCCAACCTCGCCACCACGCTGCCCAAGGCGAACGGCGAGACGGTCCCGTACGTGGTCAAGGGCTACACCGGCAAGCAGCTGCGGGCCGCCTACGGCGCCGGTTCGGCGACCGGCAAGGGCGTGACCGTCGCGATCACCGACGCGTACGCCTCCCCGACCATCGCCTCGGACGCGGCCACGTACGCCTCGCACACCGGCGACGCGCCCTACGCCAAGGGCCAGCTCAAGCAGGTGCTGCCGAGCGCGTACACGCACGTCGACGAGTGCGGCGGCAACGGCTGGTACGGCGAGGAGACCCTCGACGTCGAGGCCGTGCACGCGATGGCGCCCAAGGCGAACATCACCTACGTCGGCGGGGCCTCCTGCTACGACGACGACCTGCTCGGCGCGCTGAGCACCGTCGTCGACAAGCACCTGGCCACCATCGTCTCCAACTCGTGGGGCGAGTACGAGGCCGCGCAGACCTCCGACATCGCCGCCGCCTACGACCAGGTCTTCAAGCTCGGCGCGGTCGAGGGCATCGGGTTCTACTTCTCGTCCGGCGACAACGGCGACGAGATCCTGAACACCGGTACGAAGCAGGTCGACAGCCCGGCCAACTCGGCCTGGGTGACCGCGGTCGGCGGCACCTCGCTGGCGGTCGGCAAGTCCAACAACTACGAGTTCGAGACCGGCTGGGGCACCGACAAGGCGCTGCTGTCGGACGACGGCAAGAGCTGGACGAACTTCCCCGGCACGTTCAACGGCGGTGCGGGCGGCGGTACTTCCGCGACCGTGGCGGAGCCCTTCTACCAGAAGGGTGTCGTGCCCAGCTCGCTCGCCCAGGCGAACAGCAAGGCCGGCAACCGCGTGGTCCCGGACATCTCCGCCATCGCCGACCCGAACACCGGCTTCCTGATGGGCCAGACGCAGACCTTCCTGGACGGCTCGGTGAAGTACTCCGAGTACCGCATCGGCGGCACCTCGCTGGCCTCCCCGGTCATCGCGGGCGTCCAGGCCCTGGCCCAGCAGGCCCGCGGCGGTCTCCCGATCGGCTTCGCCAACCCGTCGATCTACGCCCGCTACGGCTCGAAGGTCTACCACGACGTGGTCGACCAGCCGACCGGCAAGCCCCTCGCGGTCGCCCGCGTCGACTACCACAACTACGTCGACACGACCGACGGCCTGATCACCTCGGTGCGCACCCTCGGCACCGACAGCTCCCTCAGCGCCGTCAAGGGCTACGACGACGTCACCGGCGTGGGCTCGCCCGCACCCGGATACGTCAGCTCGTACGGCTTCTACGGCCGACGCTGAGCGATAGCTCTACGGGTGCGCCCGCTTCCCTCCGGGGGAGCGGGCGCACGCGCGTGTGGAGGGAAAAATCGCGCCACGCGTGCGTGGAACCCGGTTGGTGGATGCCGACGTGGGCCGGACCACACCCCCATTGTGTCGCTCTGACGATTAACCGTGTCTAGACTGGTGGACGTGCCTCAACTACGTCTCGCCCTGAATCAGATCGACTCGTCCGTCGGTGATCTCGCCGCGAACGCGGAGGCGATCGTCCGCTGGACCCGGCACTCCGCCGAGCAGGGAGCGCACCTGGTGGCGTTCCCGGAGATGGCGCTGACCGGGTACCCCGTCGAGGACCTGGCCCTGCGCTCGTCCTTCGTGGAGGCGTCCCGCGCCGCGCTGACCGCGCTGGCCGCACGCCTGGCCGACGAGGGCTTCGGCGACCTGCCGGTGGTCGTCGGCTACCTGGACCGGTCCGAGAACGCCGAGCCGAAGTTCGGCCGCCCGGCCGGCGCCCCGCAGGACGCGGCGGCGGTCCTGCACGGCGGCCGGGTGGCGCTGACCTTCGCCAAGCACCACCTGCCGAACTACGGCGTCTTCGACGAGTTCCGCTACTTCCTGCCCGGCGACACCCTCCCCGTGGTGCGCCTGCACGGCGTGGACGTGGCGCTGGCGATCTGCGAGGACCTGTGGCAGGACGGCGGCCGGGTCCCGGCGGCCCGCACCGCGCGGGCCGGGCTGCTGCTGTCGATCAACGCGTCGCCGTACGAGCGCGAGAAGGACGACACCCGGCTGGAACTCGTGCGCAAGCGGGCCCAGGAGGCCGGGTGCACGACGGCGTACGTGGCCATGATCGGCGGCCAGGACGAGCTGGTCTTCGACGGCGACACCATCGTCGTCGACCGGGACGGCGAGGTGATCGCGCGGGCGCCCCAGTTCGAGGAGGGCTGCGTGATCCTGGACCTGGACCTGCCGACGGCGGCTGCGGACGCGCCGGAGGGCGTGGTCGACGACGGCCTGCTGATCGAACGCCTGATCCTCTCCGAGGACCCCCTCCCCGCGTACGAGCCGACGCGGCCGGGTGGCCACGGCGAGCGCCTCGACGACGACGAGGAGGTCTACTCCGCCCTGGTGGTGGGCCTGCGGGCGTACGTGACGAAGAACGGTTTCCGCTCGGTGCTCATCGGCCTGTCGGGCGGCATCGACTCGGCGCTGGTGGCGTCGATCGCGTGCGACGCGGTGGGTGCGGAGAACGTGTACGGCATCTCGATGCCGTCGAAGTACTCCTCCGACCACTCCAAGGGCGACGCGGCGGAGCTGGCCCGGCGCACCGGCCTGAACTTCCGCACGGTACCGATCGAGCCGATGTTCGACGCGTACATGGGTTCACTGGGCCTGACGGGCCTGGCGGAGGAGAACCTCCAGTCGCGGCTGCGCGGCACGCTGCTGATGGCGGTGTCGAACCAGGAGGGCCACATCGTCCTCGCGCCGGGCAACAAGTCCGAGCTGGCGGTGGGGTATTCGACCCTCTACGGCGACTCGGTGGGCGCGTACGGGCCGATCAAGGACGTGTACAAGACGTCGGTCTTCCGGCTGGCGGAGTGGCGCAACCGTGCGGCACAGGCGCGCGGCCAGGTCCCGCCGATCCCGGAGAACTCGATCGTCAAGCCGCCGAGCGCGGAGCTGCGCCCCGGCCAGGTGGACTCGGACTCGCTGCCGGACTACCCGGTCCTGGACGCGATCCTGGAGCTGTACGTGGACCGCGACCGCGGCGCCGACGAGATCGTCGCTGCGGGCTTCGACCGCGAACTGGTGGTCAAGACGCTCCGGATGGTGGACACGGCGGAGTACAAGCGCCGCCAGTACCCGCCGGGGACGAAGATCTCGGCGAAGGGGTTCGGGAAGGACCGGCGGCTGCCGATCACGAATCGGTGGCGGGAGCGGGCGTAGGCGTGAGTGGAGGGAGTACCGGTCCGAGGTGACCGCGTTCGAGCCGCGAAGGAACCTGCCTGTGCTGTAGGTGTAAGACGGAGCGGGTTTCTCGCCGGGCGCCGGACAGACGGAGTCGGCGGCCTCTGTGAGCTGCCGTTGCCGTCATCCGGGAGTAGCACGGTAGGTCATCTCGTCAGGTTGACATGAAAAGAGCCAACCTGTGTTCGCCGCTCCGTCGGTCTGAGATCCTGGAGACGGACCGCGAGAGGGGCCGCACATATGCAGTGGAAGACCCACGGTGAGCGACAGATCTATACGAACAAGTATGTGAATCTGTGTCTGGTTGACGTCCAGCAACCCGACGGACGTAGATGGGAGTATCACGTCGTTCGCCTCCGGCACCTGGCCGTGGCCGCCGTCGTCAGTGATCGCCAAGAGGTTCTGATGATGTGGCGGCACCGCTTCATCACGGACGTGTGGGCCTGGGAGCTGCCCATGGGCCTGATCGAAGAGGGCGAGACTCCGGAGCAAGCGGCGGCCCGTGAAGTCCTGGAAGAAACGGGGTGGCGCCCTGGTCCTGTCAAGCCCCTGATTTACGCCGAGCCGGCCAACGGGATCACCGACTCGCAGCACCACGTCTTCCGCATGGATGGCGCGACCTACGCCGGACCGCCCACGGAGAAGAACGAGTCCGACCGCATCGAGTGGATTCCCCTCTCGGAGGTGCGGGGCATGATCGACCGCCGGGAGATCGTGAGCAGCGGTTCCCTCATCGGCCTGCTCTACCTGCTCATGGACGAAGCGATCCGCTGACTGGTGGCAGGAGCGCCCGTAGCCGTGCCTCGAAGGCCAGGGCTACAGGCTCCTGCCTGTGTGGGGCCAACTGATCGTAGAACTCCCTGAGATGGCCCGACACCCGCTCGGACGCCACCGCCGACGCCGGTTCCAGTGCCTGTGTGGCGGTGTGGCACGCCTGGTCGAGCTTGCCTTGGTCCAGTTGTGTACGGGCAAGCCAGAACGAGTGAAATGCCCGGCCGCGCTGGTTGGTGCGGGCCTCGCGCCGCAACGCGTCTGTGATCAGGGGTTCCGCGGTCGCTGCCTCGCCCATTCGGCCGTGAGCGATGCCTGTGTCCACGATCAGCTTGGTCTCGTCGAAGTACGTCACCCACGACGGGTCCGGGTCGCTCGCCCGGATCTGCTCGAAGTGGCGGTGCGCCTCCCTGATCGCCCGGTGAGTGGAGTCCCGGTTGCCGAGAGTGGCGTGAGCGAAGGCTTCGCGCATCGACAGCATGGACTGAACGCGTGGGGTGGTGTCGATGGCCGAGCGGGCTTGGTCCTGGGCGGCAGCCACGAGGGCCAGAGAGTCGGCGGGTTTGTCCTGGTAGGTGCCCTGCAAGCTCATGCAGGCAAGGACGTTGGCCATGAACTGGCGGTCGTCTATCTCCTTGGCCAGTTGCAGTGCCTCGGTGAAGTACGCGCGGGCCTGGTTGTACTGGCGGGCGTCGAAGTAGGTCCAGCCGGTGAGGCGTGCCAGCTCGGCCGCGATTCCGTACAGGCCCTTCTGGATGGACGGCGAGCGGTTCTCCTTCAAGAGTCCAACGACATATCGGAGTTGGCCGACGATGGCCGGCCTCAGAGCCTCACCGCCGTGCTGGTCGTCCCGTCGCCAGTAGTCCTCGATGGAAGAGCGAAAGGCTTCAAGTGAGGCCGTGTTCAGACTCGTTCGCGTGGCCAGCGCCAAGATGCTGTCCACATCGGGACCCGGCAGAGACGTGGGAGGCTGCTGCTCGGGTGCCGCGGCCTGGAGGGCCTCTCGTTCGGTGACCAGGAGGGCTTGAGGCGTCTCCCACTCTCGGCGGGCGAGCCCCAGCATGTGTCCCGGGATGCGCAAGCCGTCCGCGATGCGCTCGATGACGTCCATGTGCTGTAACTGGCGTTGTCCTGCGATGACTTCGCCGACGCGACTGGGGGTCAGCTCACAGCGCCTGGCGATCATCGACGGGTAGATGCCTGCCTTGGTCTTCACCAGCCGGAAGACCTTGGCGAAGTCCCGTACCCGGCAGGCGTTGATCATCTCGGGATCGGTGAGCAGCCTGGCAGGCAGCTCCTGCGGCCGGTCGGCGTCGGGCATCAGTAAGCTCCCACTGCGAGGGCTACGCAACGTCGCTGGTTCTCTACTCGCCGCAATGTTACCCAAGTTGGGTAATCAGCCTGACCTTTTGGCAGAGGTCCCCGGATCGCGATGCTCCTTTCCATGGCGAGCAACCAGCACTCGGCACCACGTTCGTCGCTCACGGGCGCCCCAGAAACCACCCGTGTAGCGCACTCCTGGCCCTGTGCGCGAAGAGAAGACCTCCGCGGCTGGTCACGCAGTCCGGGGGTGTGGTCCACCAACCGCGTAGGAGTTGATGAACATGGCCGGGCGTAGCGCGGCCTCGCCGCACTGGCCTGTGGTGGCCCTGGTTCTCTGGGGTCTCACCCGCCTGTTGCCGCCGGGCGCCAACAGGCGGAGGGTGCCGACGGCGATGCGAGCTGTCATGACCGGTGAGAACGCGAAGGAGCGTGCACGACTGGTAGCACGGGTGCCCGCTCGGTGCCGGTCGCCGTACAGCACTGACCGCGCACCCCTGGACGGGTCCGCGTCCCGCCTGGTGCGGCCCTATCTGCCCGGCCTCGATGCCCACCCCGCGGACCAGTCACCCGACGTGGCCACGAGTCCACGTCCGGCGCGCGTGCGGCCCTACTGGCCGGCCCGGGAACGGGTGGCCCGCTGGGGCAGGCGTACCGCCCTGGTGCTCGCCGCCGACTTCGGTGTCGATCTCGACACCCGCGACATCCACGCCGTAGCGGTCGGGGGTGAGGTCCGATGACCGATGCCAAGGTCCAAGCGGCCGTGACCCGTGCCGAGATCCCCATGCTGCGCGCCTACCGACTGTGGTTCGAGCACGCCCGCAGGTGTGCCGACGGCTGCAAGGGCGCGGGCCGGGCGCAGAACGGTTGCGCGAGCGGCCGGGAACTGTGGGACACCTACCAGCGCGCGTACAACGGGGGTTCCCGATGAGGACACCGCACGAGACCCCCGGGCCGCCGGAGTCCCTGTCGGCGCACTGCACGGTGGCGAAACGCCCCGGCTACGAGGGCCTGCACGCCGAATGCCGGCAGACACAGGACATCCCCCTGCCGCACTCCGGCGGACACGCCCTGCTGGTCCACCGCTGCACGTGCGCGTGCCACGCGGCGGTTGCGGGGGCCGCGTGATGGCCGGAGCCCTCGATCCGGCGTGGACGCCGGAACCGCCCTACCGGTCCCCGCGCTGTGTCCTCAGTCAGCACCACCGCTGTCGGGACGCGCGCCCCCGCGACACGGGAGTCCCCGGCGTGCGCTACCTGGTCTGCGCGTGCCCCTGCCACCAGCCCACCGTTCCCACGAGCCGAGAGAGGACATAACACGCATGAACTCCCTTGAAACCAGACGGAGTTGGTTCCGGATCTGCTGGACGCTCCGCGGCAACGGGCGGACGGTCGAGTTCGGGACTCTCACCGGACGGGACGTGCCGCACATGCTGACCAGCCTCCGTGACTGTCTGCCCCTCGCTCCCCAGGACACCGAGGACGCCGAGTCCGTTCGCACGGCGGCAGAGACCCCCGAAGGGTGGTCCTACGCCTCGGACACCATCAGCCTGCACACACACCACACCCCCGTAGACGGGTCGTGGCTCCGGTACTTCGGATGCCCTGAGCGCGCGAACGGGGACGCACCGTGATGTCCCGCCGCAAGGACAGGAAACGCCTGGAGTCCGTCACCTTCACCGCAGCCCTCATGACCGCATGGGCGGTGGCGGTGATCTCCGCCGTAGCCGCCGTCACACACCACCCCTGGACACCGGACCAGGGGACACCCCCGACTCGGTCCGGCACGGCCCCCTCGGTGGCGAATCGCAGAGGGGACCACCTCACATCGGCCGCTCCCGCAGTCAACCCCGCACCGTCTCCACGCTCTCCGGCACATGCCCAGCCACAAGCCGCCCCACCGTATGAACGGCCCCCCGCCGCCGATCCACCCCATACGCAACCCCCGCAACCCCCAGCCCCACCACAGCCAACACCCCCCCCGCAGGCGCAGGCGAAGTGACCCCCAGCCCTGCCCCCAGCACGAGCCCCCCGACCCAAGCCCCGCCCGCGTTCGCCAAGTTGAATGCCGCCTGGTTCGCGGACGACGCCAGCGACGGGGCCGCGGCGGCCTTCTCCATCACCATCAGCTGCAACGGCGAGCCGGTCACGAACGCCGCCACGCCCAGCAGTGTCACCCCAAGGGCCGCGCTCCACCGGGTCTCCATCAGCAGCGGGAACGCCACCAGTACCGCCACCAGTGAAACCAGGCCGCCGAAGAGCGTGCCCCGCAGGGAGTGGTCCGAGAGGCGGCCGCCCAGGAGGTTGCCGATCGTGGCGCCCACGCCGAACAGGGCCAGCAGCAGCGTCACCGTGCCGTCGGCGTAGCCCGCCGCGTCGGTCAGCATCGGGGTGATGTAGCTGTACGCCGAGAAGAGCGCGCCGAAGCCCGCCATGGTCGTCGCGAGGGCGAGCCAGACCGGGAGGGAGCGCAGGGCGGACAGTTCGCCGCGCAGGCCGGTCGTGGGGGCCGTGGTGCGGCCGTGGTCGGCGGGGACCAGGGCGAACAGGGACGCTATCGCCAGCAGGCCGATCGTGCTCACCGCCAGGAACGTCGCCCGCCAGCCCAGGTGCTGGCCCATCAGCGTCGCCGCCGGGACGCCCGCGATGTTCGCGATCGTCAGGCCGAGGAACATCAGCGAGACCGAGCGGGCCTTGCGCTCCGGCGCCACCATCGTCGTCGCGACGACCGCGCCGACGCCGAAGAAGGCGCCGTGCGGCAGGCCGCTGACGAAGCGGGCCACCGCGAGCCAGTGGTAGTCGGGGGCGAGGGCCGAGAGGGCGTTGCCCGCCACGAACAGGACCATCAGTCCGACGAGGACCTTGCGGCGGGAGACCCGGGCGGTCATCGCGGCGAGCAGCGGGGCCCCGATCACCACGCCCAGGGCGTACGCCGAGACCAGGTGGCCCGCGGTCGGGATGGAGATGTGCAGGTCGTCGGCGACGTCGGGCAGCAGGCCCATCATCACGAACTCGGTGGTGCCGATGCCGAAGGCGCCCACGGCGAGGGCGAGCAGGGCCAGAGGCATGGAGTGCCTGTGCCTTTCAGAGCGTAGTTGCGTACATCGTATGTTCATGTACGGAACAAAGACTCTCAGGCTCAGTATTCCCGCAGGTTAAAAGCCTCTTCCCCCAGGTTAAGAGCCCGTTGCCGGGACCTTGACGCGCGCGGCGATCGGGAGGTGGTCACTGTCCGTGCGCGGCAGTGTCCACGACGTCTCCGGCTCCACGCCCCGCACCAGGATCTGGTCGATGCGCGCCATCGGGAACCCGGCGGGCCAGCTGAACCCGAAGCCGGTGCCCGCCGCGCCCTGGGTGGAGCGCAGCTGCGAGGTGACGGGGCTCAACGAGCGGTCGTTCACGGTGCCGTTGAGGTCGCCGAGCAGGACCAGCCGGTCGTTGGGCTCGGCGGCGATGGCCTCGCCCAGCGCCGCCGCGCTCGTGTCCCGCTGCCGGGCGGTGAACCCCGCCTCCAGTTTCACCCGCACCGAGGGCAGGTGGGCGACGTAGAAGGCGACCTGCCCCTCCGGCGTCGCCACGGTCGCCCGCATCGCGCGCGTCCAGCCGAGCTTGATGTCGACCGGCTTGATCCCGGTCATCGGGTACTTGCTCCACAGCCCGACGGTGCCCTGCACGGAGTGGTACTTGTACGTCGCCGCCAGCGCCTTCTCGTAGACGGGTACGGCGCTCGCGGTCAGCTCCTCCAGGGCGAGCACGTCGGCGCCGGACGCGGCCACGTCACGGGCGGTGGCGGCCGGGTCGGGGTTGTCCGCGTTGACATTGTGCGTGGCGACCGTCAGGTCACCGCCGCCGCCCGTCTTGTCGGTGAGCAGCCCGCCGAAGAGGTTCAGCCAGACGGCCACGGGCACGACGAGCGCGATCAGCGCCGTCGCCGACTTGCGCAGCAGGCCCAGGAGGAGCAGCACGGGGACCGCCAGGCCCAGCCAGGGCAGGAACGTCTCCGTCAGGGAGCCCAGGTTGCCCACCGTGTTGGGGATCCGCGAGTGCAGCACCATCACCAGCGCGAGGGCCAGGGCGAACAGCGCCAGGACGATCCCGCGGCGCCACACCCCCCGGTCGGTGCGCAGCCGTTCGTACAGCCGGGCGGGGAGGCGCCGCAGGCGGTCGTACAGGCGCCGGAGTCGGGGTCCTTGGCGGTTCGGCTCCGTTCCGCCACTGCCCGTCTCCGTCATCTGCGCCTGCGCCATACCGTCGCCTCACCACTGTCCGTGCACACCGTCCGTACCCCCGCCACTACGACCCTAGGGGATGTTCGACGCCGTTCCCGCCGCCTCCCGAGGACCGTACTCGGACGAGGACGGCGAACCCGGCACAAGGAGTTCCGGACCAGGGCCCACGACGGGCCGCCTGTGACGAAACACGCACATGTGCGGTTCGGGTGCGTCGGGTTGACGGGGCGGGTACGGGGTGTGCTCCGCCGGTGCGGTCAACTTCCCTGCGGGCGCACGCCCTCCAGCACCGTGTCCACGATCCGGGCCGCCAGGTCCTCGGGGAGGTCGCCGTCCGGGCGCATGACCGAGCGCAGCAGCATGGGTCCGGTGAACAGGTCGTTGAGGAGTTCGACGTCGACGTCCGGGCTGATCTCGCCGTCGCGCTGGCCCCGGCGCAGCACCTCGACGGCCTTGTGGCGGCGGGGCTGGATGATGGTCGAGTGGTACACCGCCCACAGCTTGGGGCTGGCGTGCATCTGCGCGTACACGTTGTGCATGATCGCCGACGCCCGGCTGCGCAGGCCGCGTTGGCGCAGCGCCTCCAGCAGGACGACCAGGTCGTCGCGCATCGAGGTGCCAGGCAGCGGCGGATCGGGCGGTTCGGCGGCGCGGACGACGTCGACGAACAGCTCCTCCTTACCGCTCCAGCGGCGGTAGATGGTGGCCTTGCCGACTCCGGCCGTGCGGGCGATGCGCTCGATGGAGAGGTCGGCGAAGGGCACGCCCTCCTCCAGGAGCTTCATCACGCCCTCGATGATGGCCCGTTCGAGCGCCTCGCTGCGGGGGCGGCCACGGGCGGGACGGTCGAGGGCAGGGGCAGGGGCAGGGGCAGCGACCGTCCCGCCCTCGACGGCCGGGCGCTCCGTTTCGGGGGCGGGCGGCCCGGGGGACTCTTCGGCGAGGCTCACTGCTGTGGCTCCGTTCGTCGGTTCGTGAACGTCTGTTGCCTGGCCCCCCGAACCGGCTCCCCCGGGACCAGCTCCCCCGAAGATGCCCTAGTGATCCGCCGGGACCAACTCCGGCTTCTCCTCCGACTCCTGGCGCGGGGCCGGCCGTCCCGGCAGGAACAGGATCGCGACGAGCGCGCCGAGCAGCGCGACGCCCGCGCCGCACAGGGCCGTTACATGCATCGCGTGCAGGAACGCGTCGTTGGCCGGGGTCACCAACGCCCGCCCGGGCGCGCCCAGTTGCTGCGCCACGCCGAGCGTCGCCTCGATGGACTCGCCCGCCGTGTGCCGCAGCCCCGCCGGGACGAGGCCGAGCTTGCCCTCGATGCCGTTGCGGTACGCGGTGGACAGCACCGAGCCGAGGACCGCGATGCCGAGGGCGCCGCCGACCTGCCGGAAGGTGTTGCTGAGCGCGGACGCGGAGCCCGCCTTCTCGCGGGGCAGCGCCTGCATGACGACCACGGCGGTCGGGGTCATGACGTGGGCCATGCCGGTGCCCATGAGGAAGAAGATGACCTCCAGGAGCCAGATCGGCGTGTCCGCGTCCAGCGTCGCGAACGCGGCCAGCATCCCGGCCAGCAGCACCAGCCCGCCGCCGGTGGTCACCTTGTTGCCGAACCGGGCCACGACCAGCCGGGCCCGCGGCGCGAAGACCAGCTGCGCGGCGGCCAGCGGCAGCATCAACAGCCCGGTCTGCAACGGCGAGTAGCCGCGCACGCTCTGGGTGTAGAAGACAGAGAAGAACGTCACGCCCATCAGCGCGAAGAACACCAGGGCAATCGCCACCATCGCGGCGGAGAACACCTTGCTCTTGAAGTACGTGACGTCGATGGACGGATGGTCGCTGCGCTTCTCGAACACCACGAAGACGACGAGTACGGCGAGGCCCGCGCCCGCGGTGGCGAGCACCGCCGGGTCGGTGAAGTCGGCGAGCTGGCCGCCCTTGATGATGCCGTAGACCAGCAGGACCAGGCCGACCACGGACAGGAGCACGCCGATCGCGTCGACCCGGCCGGGGCTGGGGTCGCGGGAGTCGGGGACCAGCCAGACCATCAGGGCGACGGCCACGATCACGACGGGCACGTTGATCAGGAAGACCGAGCCCCACCAGAAGTGGTCGAGCAGGACACCGCCGGTGATCGGGCCCAGGGCGAGGGCGATGCCGACGCCGCCGGACCAGATGCCGATGGCCTTGGGCTGCTCGTCGCGCTCGAAGACGTTCATCAGGATCGCCAGCGTGGCCGGCATCACGAAGGCGGCGCCCAGGCCCATCACCGCGCGGAACGCGATGAGCTGGACGGGCGAGCCGGACTCGGCGGCGAGCGCCGAGCCGACGCCGAACACGACGAGGCCGGACAGCAGCGTCTTCTTGCGGCCCAGCCGGTCGCCGAGCAGCCCCGCGGTGAACAGCAGGCCCGCGAAGACGAGCGTGTAGGCGTTGATGGCCCACTCCAGCTCGCTCTGGGTGGCGCCCAGGCCGGTCGGGGCGGGGGTCGAGATGGTCTTGATGGCGACGTTCAGGATGGAGTTGTCGAGCACCACGATCAGCAGGCTCAGCATCAGCACACCGAGGATCGCCCAACGGCGCCGGTGCACCGCCTCGGGGACCCGCCGGCCGGCGGTCGGGACAGCAGGAGTGGTCATGGCTTCGAGCGTAGGGGTGCGCGGCGACACTTTCGATACGAACCGGTCTCGTATCGGAATTCTTTACGGAGCCCTTAAGGACCGACCTAGGGCAACGGTCGTAGGCACCATCGGCAATCAAGATGGGGAACGGTCGTGGGGGGGTGATCCTGGTCGCCCCGCCCCGGTCTGGCCCAGCCCGGCACGAGGTGCCACCATGGAGGGGATCCGGGGACGCCATCAAGGCGCCACGAGATGACTGAAGGAGCCGTTGCCATGACGCAGCTTTCGGCTGCCCAGACTGTGCGGGACAGTTCCTCCGACGGCGGTAAGACGCTGTACGGGGGCAAGGGCACACGCCGTATCACCGTCCGTGACATCACCCTCGCCAAGGAGCGCGGCGAGAAGTGGCCCATGCTCACCGCGTACGACGCGATGACCGCGTCCGTGTTCGACGAGGCCGGCATCCCCGTGATGCTGGTCGGCGACTCGGCGGGCAACTGCCACCTCGGGTACGAGACGACCGTGCCCGTGACCCTCGACGAGATGACCATGCTGTCGGCCGCGGTCGTACGCGGCACCCAGCGGGCCCTGATCGTCGGCGACCTGCCGTTCGGTTCGTACCAGGAGGGCCCGGTGCAGGCGCTGCGCTCGGCGACCCGCCTGGTGAAGGAGGCCGGGGTCGGCGCGGTCAAGCTGGAGGGCGGCGAACGCTCGCACCGCCAGATCGAGTTGCTGGTCGAGTCCGGCATCCCGGTGATGGCCCACATCGGCCTGACCCCGCAGTCCGTCAACTCGATGGGCTACCGCGTCCAGGGGCGCGGCGAGGAGGCGGCCCAGCAGTTGCTGCGCGACGCGAAGGCCGTGCAGGACGCGGGGGCGTTCGCGGTGGTGCTGGAGCTGGTACCGGCGGAACTGGCGGCCGAGGTGACGCGAGTGCTGCACATTCCCACGGTCGGGATCGGTGCGGGCCCGGACACGGACGCGCAGGTTCTGGTGTGGACCGACATGCTCGGGCTGACGCCTGGGCGGGTGCCGAAGTTCGTGAAGCAGTACGCCGATCTGCGGCAGGTGATGGGGGACGCGGTGCGGGCGTTCGCCGATGACGTGGTGGGTGGGGCGTTTCCGCTTGAGGAGCATTCCGTCCACTGAGCTGCGGGGTGCGGATGTCTGACGGCTGCGGGCCCGCTGTGGCCGGTCGCGCCCACGCGGCGGAGCCGCACGATGTCACAGCCCCGCGCCCCTGACGGGGCGCCCTTCTGAGCCGAAGGCGCCCAGCAGCAGCCCGCCGATCTTCCCCCGTCGGCGGGCTGCTCGGCGTAAGGGATGCCGGCGGCGGCCCCCCTCCGGCACACCCCCGTAGGCGTTCTGTAGGCCCTGTCGGCGACCTGTCGGTGGTTTGTAGGTGCCGCCTGTCACCTTGGTCCGCATGGAACGAAACGACACGGCATCCAGCAGCGGCGCGGCCCCCCGCGCCGCGGTCACCGTCCGGGGGTTGGTCAAGCACTACGGCGAGACCAAGGCACTGGACGGCGTCGACCTCGACGTGCGCGAGGGCACCGTCCTCGGCGTCCTCGGTCCCAACGGCGCGGGCAAGACCACCCTGGTCCGCTGCCTGTCCACCCTCGTCGTCCCCGACGCCGGCCAGGCGGTCGTCGCGGGCTACGACGTCGTACGGCAGCCCCGGCAGACCCGGCGGGTCATCGGCCTCACCGGCCAGTACGCCTCCGTCGACGAGAAGCTGCCCGGGTTCGAGAACCTGTACATGATCGGGCGGCTGCTCGACCTGTCCCGCAAGGAGTCCCGTGCCCGTGCGGACGAGCTCCTGGAGCGGTTCTCGCTGACCGACGCGGCCAAGCGGCCCGCGGCCACGTACTCCGGCGGTATGCGACGGCGGCTCGACCTGGCCGCGTCGCTGATCGGGCGCCCGGCCGTCCTCTACCTGGACGAGCCGACGACGGGCCTGGACCCGCGCACCCGCAACGAGGTGTGGCACGAGGTGAAGCGGCTGGTCGCCGAGGGGGCGACGGTGCTGCTGACCACCCAATACATGGAAGAGGCCGAGCAGTTGGCCAACGAGCTGACGGTGATGGACCACGGCCGGATCATCGCGGGCGGCCGGATCGACGAGCTGAAGGCGCGCGTCGGCGGCCGGACGCTGCGGATCCGCCCGGCCGACCCGCTGGAGCTGCGCCCGACGGCGGCGGCGCTCGACGAGTTCGGCCTGACCGGGCCCGGCAGCGCGGTCCTGGACATCGAGTCCGGTTCCGTCCTCGTCCCGGTGCTCAGCGACGAGCAGTTGACCGCGGTGGTCGCCGCGGTCGCCGCCCGGGGCATCACCATCGCCGCCATCACCACCGAACTGCCCAGCCTGGACGAGGTGTTCCTGTCGCTCACCGGCCACAAGGCCAGTGCCCCGCAGGACCCGTCCCCCGCCCGCGAGGAGGTCGCCGTATGAGCGCCACCACCGTCACCACTCCCCCGGCCGACCTGCGCCCGGTGCCCGCCGAGGGCCGGATCGGGCTGCGGTCCAACCTGCGTCACATCGGCGCGCTGGTCCGGCGCAACCTGCTGTGGATCCGGCAGGACCCGGAGTCGATGTTCGACGCGATCCTGTTCCCGATCATCTTCTGTCTGCTGTTCGTGTTCGTCTTCGGCGGCGCCATCTCGGGCACCGACAACCGGCACGCCTACGTCAACTACGTGGTCCCGGGCCTGATGGCGATGATGGGCATGAACATCGCCCAGGGGGTCGGCACCGGGTTCAACGAGGACTTCCAGAAGGGTGTGATGGACCGGTTCCGGTCGCTGCCGATAGCGCGCTCCTCGGTACTGATCGCCAAGATCACGGTGGAACTCGGCCGGATGCTCGTCGCCACCGCGATCCTGCTGGGCGTCGGCTTCCTGCTCGGGCTGTCCGTGTCGAACGTGCCGGGTCTGTTCGCGGCCGTCGGTCTGTCGGCCGTGTTCGGCTTCGGAGTGATGTGGATCTTCCTGACCCTGGGCGTGGTGATGAAGAGCGCCCAGGCCGTCCAAGCGATGGGATTCCTCGTGCTGATGCCCCTGCAGTTCGGCTCGTCCATCTTCGCGCCGACCGACACCATGCCCGGCTGGCTCCAGGCGTTCACCGACTACAACCCGCTGTCGACGCTGGCGGACGCCGCCCGCGGCCTGATGAACGGCGGCCAACCCGTCGCCCACAACGTGCTGTTGACGCTTCTGTGGTCGGTGGCGCTGACGGCGGTCATGGCCCCGATCGCCATCCACAAGTTCACCCGGAAGACGTGACGACCCGTCACAACAGAAAAGGCGGAGCAGATGTGACGGACCGTCATGCCGGTGCGGGAGAACGGCAGTTGACGGTCCGTCACAGCAGGGCGGCGGCCTCCTTCATGGAGAGTCCGCCGCCCTGCGCGTATGCGGCGTCGTACGCCGCGTCGTCCAGGACGGCGCGCGCTCGCCGCTCGGCGCGTTCGCGGGTCTCGCGCTCGGCCGCCGCCGAGACGTGCCCGGGCGACAGCAGGGCGTCGGCGGCGCCCAGGCAGCGGGCCGCGTCCGCGGCGCGGCGGCCGTCGTCCAGGGAGGCGAGCGTCAGCGCGGCGACGTTCAGGTGCACGGGGATCAGATGGGGTGCCAGCGCCATGGTCATCCGGTCCATCGCCCGCGCCAGCGCCTCACGGAGCTTGACCAGCGCCTCCTCGTACCGGCCCTCCTGCTGGTCCAGGAACGCCTCGACGCCGACCACGAACCCGTCGAACGTCATGAAGTTGACGGCGCCGAAGTCCTCGCGCAGCAGCCGCAGTTGCTCGCGCGCCTCGGGTACCCGGCCGGAGCGGCCGAGCCAGGTGGCGAGGAAGAGCCGGGCGGCGGGCATGGCGTCGACGACCGTGCCGCGGCTCTCCTCGATCACCGCGCGCAGCACGCGTTCGCCGCGTTCGCCCTGGCCGTCGTCGATGAGGACGCTGCCGAGGCGGGCCTGGAGCACGGCCTTCTGGTGGCGGGCGCCGAGCCGGTCGGCGTACTCGCCGGCCGCCTCGTAGTCGGCGGCGGCCGTCACGTACTCGCCGAAGCGTTCGCGGGCCTCGCCGCGGGCGGAGAGCGACTCGGCGATGCCCCAGTCGTCCCCGAGGTCGGTGAACAGCCGGAGTGCCTCGTCGGCGTCGACGAGCGCCTCGTGGGCCGAATTGCTGCGGTTGGCAAGGACGTTGGCCCGCAGCTGGAGGATCTGCCCGAGTTCCCAGGTGTAGCCGAGTTCGCGGCAGGCGCCGACCGTCTCGTCGATCACCTGGTGGACCGCGGCCAGGTCGCCGGTCATCAGGACGGCGAAGAACCACAGGAAGCCGGGCGCGCGGCAGGTCTGCGGCTGGCCGGGCCGGTAGGTCTCCCTGATGACCTGCATCTTCTCCCTGGCCTGCGGGGTCTCCCAGGACGCCGCCTCCAGGTCCATGCAGGAGAGATGGACGATGTGGAGACTGCGCCGGGCCTCGGCGAGGAGTTCGGGGCCGAAGGGCGGCGGCCGGTCCGTGAAGCGTTCCAGGACGTCGGGGACCGGTCGCGCGGGCGGCACGAAGGGGTCGGGGCCGAGGGGCATCACGGCGACGGACCAGGTGCGGGCCTCCACCCGCAGGTCGTGCATCTGCCAGTACCAGCACAGCGAGAGCACCAGCATCAGCGCCTCCTGCTCGTCCCGGGCGGCGACGGCCCGGCGCAGCGCGGTGCGGATGTTCTCGTACTCCCGCTGGAGCCGGGCAATCGCGGCGCGCTGGCCGTGGCCGCGCAGCAACGGGTCGGTGGTGCGGGCGACTTCG
Source organism: Actinobacteria bacterium OK074 (assembly GCA_001298575.1). Classification (GTDB taxonomy): domain Bacteria; phylum Actinomycetota; class Actinomycetes; order Streptomycetales; family Streptomycetaceae; genus Streptomyces. The sequence continues at coordinate 6,417 of LJCV01000012.1, read as the reverse complement.
CGGTAGTACGTGAGGTGGTCGCGCTCGGCGGCGGCCCGCTCGCCGGACTCGTCGAGCCGCTCGCCCGCGTACTCGGCGACGGTCTCCAGGAGGCGGTAACGCATCCCGGCGTCGTCCGGGGCGGCGACCACGAGGGACTTGTCGACCAGGGAGCCGAGGGACTCCAGCGCGGCCGGGCCGCACACGGCCTCGGCGGCGGGCAGGTCGCAGCCGCCGGCGAACACCGACAGCCGCCGCAGCACGGCCCGTTCGTCGGTTTCGAGCAGGTCCCAGGACCAGTCGACGACGGCTCTGAGGGTCTGCTGGCGGGGCAGCACCGTACGGCTGCCGGAAGTCAGCAGCCGGAAGCGGTCGTCGAGCCGGTCGGCTATCTGACGCAGCGTCAGGATCCGGAGCCGGGCGGCGGCCAGCTCGATGGCCAGCGGCAGCCCGTCGAGGCGGCGGCAGATCTCCGCGGCGGCCTCCGGGTCGTCCTCGACGCGGAACCCGGGCCGGGCCGCACCGCCGCGGTCGGCGAGCAGCCGCAGCGCGTACGGCTGCGGCAGCGGCTCCACGGGACGCAGCAACTCCCCCGGTACGCCCAGGGGTTCGCGGCTGGTGGCGAGGATGGTGACGCCCGGGCAGCGGGCCAGGAGTTCCTCCGCGAGGTGGGCGGCGGCGTCGACGAGGTGCTCGCAGTTGTCGAGGATGAGCAGCATGCGGCGGCGCGCGCAGTGCTCGGCGAGCCGGAGCAGGGGGTCGCCCTTCGGGTCCGCGACGGCCCGCATCTCCTCCGCCCCGGCCCCGCGCAGCACGGTCTCCCGGGCCCCGACGGCGGTGAGCACGACCTCGGGCACGGCGGCGGGCTCGTCCACCGGCGCGAGTTCGGCGAACCACACCCCGTCGGGCATGGCCGCGGCGACGGCGTCCCCGGTCTCCTGCGACAGCCGCGTCTTCCCGGCCCCACCGGGCCCGAGCAGCGTCACCAGCCGCGCGGCGGACAGATCACCGCTGATGGTCCCGATGTCACCGGCCCGCCCGACGAAGGAGGTGAGCCGGGCACGGAGGTTGCCCTGGGGGCGGGGGGTGCCCTGGGGGTGGGGGGTGGAGGGTTCCGTGCGGGAGGCGGGCGTTTCGGTGCGGGGGTCGCCGTGGGGCGCCTCCGCCGTCGTAGCGCCGGACGACGGGAGGCCGGGCGACGGGGCGGCGGAGCCGGAGCCCGGCCGGAGGTGCAGGGCCGCCCCGGCGTAGGCACTGCCGGGAAGGTCGCCCGGGCTGTCGGCGGGAAGGTCTACGGGGCTGTCGGCCGCCTCCCCCGGATCCAGCAACTCCGCGTGCAGCGACCGTAGTTCGGGGCCCGGGTCCGAGCCGAGGCGGTCCGCAAGCAGTTCGCGTACGGCCTCGTAGGCGGCCAGGGCCTGGGCCGGGCGGCCGGTGGCGCGCAGGGCGCGCAGGCGCAGGGCCTGGAGAGGCTCGTCCAGGGGGTGCTCGTCGCACAGCGCGGCCAGTTCGGGCAGGGCGGCCTCCGCCTCGCCGAGGGCCAGCGCCGCGGTCAGGCGGGCGCGGCGGACGTCCAGCCGGCGTATCTCCCAGCGGGCCGCCTGCGCCGTACGGTCGGGCAGGTCGGCGAGGGCCGGGCCCTGCCAGAGGGCGAGGGCGTCGTCGAGGACCGCGGCGGCCTTGCCGGGGTCGCCGTCGGCGAGCGCCCGCAGCCCTTCCCCGGCGAGCCGCTCGAAACGATGGAGATCGACGTCGTCGGCGACCGCGGCGAGCCGGTAGCCGCCGTCCACGGACTCCACCGCGTCCGGGCCGACGACCCGGCGCAGCCGCCCGACCAGCGCCTGGAGCGCGCCCGGGGCGTCGGCGGGCGGGTCACCGGCCCACACCTCGTCGACGAGCAGGGCGGCGGGCACGGTACGGCCGGGCCGCAGCGCGAACACGGCCAGCAGCGCACGCAGCCGGGCGCCGCCGAGCGGGAGGGGGGTGCCGTCGGGGCGGAGAGCTTGGGTGGTGCCGAGGATGCGGTAGCGCACGGGTCCATTGTCCCTGGACAGGTCGGTGAACCGCGCCCGGGTTTCAGACCTGGATGAATTGCGAGGAGTCCAAGGTCAAGGTCTGGTCGGCGACAGGGATCTCGATCTCCTTGCCGAACGGGCCGGACTGGGTACACCGGTACTCGCCGTTCTCCGGCTGGGTCAGCAGTGTCCAGGTACCCGCGACGACGTCGACGACGAGGTATACCGGGATGCCGCGCAGCGCGTAGTGCTCGGGCTTGGTGTGGTAGTCGCGGTTCTTGCTCTCGGGCGAGACGACCTCCACCACGAAGGGCAGCAGCCCCTCGTCGAACTCGCTGCGGCCCGAGTCCCACTTACCCTCGGGCAGGACGGAGACGTCCGGCTCGGGCGCGTATCCCTCGCGTTTCGGCAGGACCCTGAACTCACCGATGGCCAACCAGCCGGGCATCCGCGCCTCGATCTGGTTGGAGATGCGTCGCCGAGTCATCTGGTGCGCTTGCGTGACAGGTACCACGGTGAGTCCGTTCCTGGTCAGTCGGAGGCGCATCCTCCTGGGCACCTGGAGGGTCTCAAGAGCGTCGGCGACCCAGCCCTCGGCAATGGTCACAGCACCTCCCTGGTCGAGTTGGTTACTGCGTACCGAATACCAGGAACCCGAACCGGTTCGCAGGACGTTCCTCCCACGTCGCCTATACGGTCGACCCGCACGCACCGCACACGCACTCCGCACGCACTCCACCGACGCCAGGAGCCCGGCCCCATGACCACCGCCACCACCCGCCACAGCGACCGGCGGATCAGCCCCGTCTTCGTGGGGATCCTCGCCGTCACCGCGGTCACCGGCTGGGCGACCTGGACCGGCTTCGCCGCGCGGCCGGGCATCGCCGTGTTCCTGTTCGTGACGGCCGCCTGGATCGTCTCGCTGTGCCTGCACGAGTACGCGCACGCCCGCACCGCCCTGCACAGCGGCGACATCACGATCGGCGCGAAGGGCTACCTCACCCTCAACCCGCTGAAGTACACGCACGCCCTGCTCAGCATCGTCCTGCCGGTGATCTTCGTGATCATGGGCGGGATCGGCCTGCCCGGCGGCGCGGTCTTCATCGAACGCGGACGCATCCGCGGCCGTTGGCGGCACAGCCTGGTCTCGGCGGCCGGACCGCTCACCAACGTGCTGTTCGCCGCCGTGTGCACGGCCCCGTTCTGGCTGCACGCGCTCGACGGCGTCCCCGCCGACTTCCAGTACGCGCTCGCGTTCCTCGCGCTGCTCCAGGTCACCGCCGCGATCCTGAACTTCCTGCCCGTGCCCGGCCTCGACGGCTACGGCGTGATCGAGCCGTGGCTGTCGCAGAACATCAAGCGGCAGGTGGAGCCGTTCGCCCCGTTCGGACTGCTGTTCGTGTTCGCGGTGCTGTGGATCCCGTCCGTGAACAGCGCGTTCTTCGACGCGATCGACGCCGTACTGAAGACGCTCGGGATCAGTGACTTCGAGACGTACTGCGGGCAGAACCTGTTCCGGTTCTGGCAGAGCACGGACGAATTCTGCTCGGTCGCACAGTAATGCCGGCAAGTTCGCCAGTACTTACTGTCGGCCGGTGGCTTCCGTCAGCCCGTCGGCGACGACTTGCCGCGCTTCACGTAGTACCAGCACATGTTCGACGACAGCCCCGCCACCAGCACCCAGACGACCCCCAGCAGGCTCCCCTGCACGAAGGCGACGACGGCCGCGGCGACGGCGAGGAGGCAGACGAGGAGGGCGTAGAGGGCGAGGCGGGGCATGGGGCTGGGCTCCTGTCGGGGGGACACTGCGGTACGCCGACCAGTGTCCCCCATCCGCTCCCCCGTCCCGTACGGCATGCACGTCCGACTTATATGTCTATACGTCGGTGACGCGAAGGCCGGCGTGGGCCTTGTAGCGGCGGTTGACCGAGATCAGGTTGGCGACGAGGGACTCGACCTGGTGGGCGTTGCGCAGGCGGCCCGCGAAGATGCCGCGCATGCCGGGGATGCGGCCGGCGAGGGCCTGGACGATCTCCACGTCGGCCCGCACCTCGCCGAGGACCATGACGTCCGTGTCGATCTCCTCGACCTCCGGGTCCTGGAGGAGGACGGCCGAGAGGTGGTGGAAGGCGGCGGTGACCCGCGAGTCCGGCAGCAGGGCCGCGGCCTGCTGGGCGGCGCTGCCCTCCTCCGGCAGAAGCGCGTAGGCGCCCTGCTTGTCGAAGCCGAGCGGGTTGACGCAGTCGACGACGAGTTTGCCCGCGAGTTCCGCGCGCAGCGATTCGAGGGTCTTGCCGTGGCCGTCCCAGGGCACGGCGACGATCACGATATCGCTGCGCCGCGACGTCTCGGCGTTGTCGGCGCCCTCGACGCCGTGCCCGAGTTCGTCGGCGGCGGCCTGGGCGCGGTCGGCGGCGCGCGAGCCGATGATCACCTTCTGGCCGGCCCGGGCGAGCCGGTAGGCCAGGCCCTTGCCCTGCGGCCCGGTGCCGCCGAGCACGCCGACGACGAGCCCGGACACGTCGGGCAGGTCCCAGGGGTCCTTGGCGGGCGCCTTCGCGGGCGCGGCGGCGGGCTGGGGTGCGGCGGCGGAAGAGGTCTCGGAAGAGGTCATGGGCCCGACTTTACGTCCGCGTCCGCACCCTCAGCGCGTCAAGTGAGGTCCGCCACTGGCACCCGGCGGAAGGTGATCGTCTCGTAGGTGCCGAAGTCGCCCGTCTCGTACAGGAGTCCGACGGTGCCGGCGTCCACCCGGACCAGGTCGGAGTAGGCGGCGGGCAGGCCGCTGATGGGGCAGCGGGCGTGCCAGGTGACGCCCATGTCGGTGGAGACGCGGATGGTCATCAGGGCGCGGGAGTCGGGGGCGGCCGGGCCCGAGTACAACAGCAGGTCGGGGTCCCGGAGTTGGAGGAGGCTGCCCTGGCAGACGGGTGCGGTGAGGCCGACCTGGGGGCGGAAGGGCTTGATCAGGGTCCTGCCGCCGTCCCGGGAGTGGGCGTCGGCCCGGGTGCCGGGGCCCTTGGCGTTGGTGCGGGTGTTGAAGTAGAGGCGGCCGTCGGTGAGTTCGGCGACGGTGGTCTCGTTCGGGTTGATGTAGTTGTCGGTCTTCTCGTCGAGGTAGCCGATCGACCAGGTCTCGCCGCGGTCGTCGCTGAACAGGCAGTGGCCGCTGGAGTACTTGACCTCGGCGCCGGTGTCGTGGCCGACGGGCGGCACGGTGTGGTTGCCGGGGACGACGACGCGGCCCGTGGTGGACATCTGGATCGCGTGGCCGGGCCCGGTCGCGTACCAGCGCCACCCGGCCTTGTTCACCTGGGCGTTGATGTCCCGCGGGGCCGACCAGGTGACGCCGTCGTCGTCGCTGTGCTGCACCCAGACGCGCCGCCCGTCGGCCGGGGGCAGGCCGCCGCGCAGGATCAGGTCCTCCCGGGCCGAACCGGCGCTGCGCACGTGGACGAGCAGGATGCGGCCGGTGTCGAGGACGACGGGGGCGGGGTTGCCGGCGAGGTCGGCCGCGCCGTTCTGGGCGACGACCTGGAGCAGGCCCCAGGTGAGACCGCCGTCGGTGGACCGCTTGAGCACGATGTCGATGTGCCCCCAGTCCTTGGCCGAATCGACCCGGCCCTCGCAGAAGGCGAGCAGGGCACCGGACTTGGCGCGTACGACGGCGGGGATGCGGTAACTGGCGTAGCCCCCCGTGCCGGCGCGGAAGGGGACGGAGGTCTCTGCCATGAGGGCTCCTAGAGGAAACGGGGTACGGGTGTAGGGGTGTAGGGGTGTAGGGGTGACGGATGTTGCTGGAATTCTGTCCTGTCATGATCCAGTGATGCGCCCTCTTGCCCAAGTTGGGCGAATCCGGGGTGAACTCCGCGTCACGATCGGGTCGTTCCGGCAGTATGCGGGACATGGACGCCGTACGGGTCGCGCTGTTGCGCGAAGTGCTCGCAGGGACCGAGTGGTTGGACACGACGCGGAGGTTCGGCGGGGCACTGCGGGGGGCCGTCGTGGCCCACGGCGGCGGACCGCTGCTGGTGGGTACGGCGGCGTACGAGCCGTGGCACCTGGCCGCGCACCTCGTCGACGAGGCCGCCTGGTCCGGCACGCCGGAGCTGGCACCGACGCTCGTACGGCACCGGGCGCGCGCCTCCGACCCGGCCCACCTCGCGGTCGGACTCGGCCGGCTCGCGGCGGTGCGGCGCGGGGAGACGGTGCTGGTGGTGGCCCCTATGGCGCCGGAGCCCGACCTCTTGGAGCAGGTCCACGACGCCCGCCGGGCCGGGGCGACGGTGTTCGCGCTGGACGCGGGCGACCGGGAGCTCGCCGCGCTGGCTCACGAGGGGTTGGTGGTCCCGCCGGAGGCGGAGGTGGACTTGGACGTTGTCCAGCATTTGGTGAGTGCGGCTGCGGGGGTGAGTGTGGGGGT
>LJCV01000022.1 GCA_001298575.1 Actinobacteria bacterium OK074 | reverse complement strand
ATGCCCGCGTTGTTCACCAGGATGTCCAGCGGGCCGACGCGCTCCTCGATGTCCGCGACCGCGGCGGAAACTGACGGACCGGCGGCTGCGCCGAAGGCCGCCGAGCGGCGCCGCGCGGGCAGGTCCACCGCGACCACGGCCAGCGCGACGGGCACCAGCAGCGCCGCCCCCACGCCCTGCACCGTGCGGGCCGCGACGAGGACCGCGCCGCCGTCCGCGAGCGCCGCCGCGCCCGAGGCCGCCGTGAACAGCACGATCCCGGCCGCGAGGACCGGCCGTCGGCCCAGCAGATCGGTCAGCCGCCCGCCGGGCAGCAGCAACGCGCCGAAACTGAGCACGTAACCGTTCGCCACCCACTCCAACGCGCCGATGTCCAGGCCGAGGTCACGCTGCACCGTGGGCAACGCCACGTTGAGCACCGTGTTGTCGAGCGTCGTGACGAATCCGGTCAGCGTCACCAGCGCCAACACAGCCCCGAGCCGCGCTCGTCCCACACCCGCTCCCTCCGCCGACGGCCGGTACGACGGGCCTCCGCTGTCGCCGAGTCCGCGTCGACTCCGCATTCTCGGGCGTCCGCCCCGCCCGCCGCTGTGCCCCCGAACGCCGAATCGGGCGGCCGACTTTGTCACCCGGCTGAGCAAGTCCGGTGGACTGTCTGTCAACACCTCCCCTAACCCCGCACGTGCGGGCGGCGGACCCTGGTGGACCGCACCTGGGTCCTGTCGTCACCTTCCCGTCTGTCGGGCGACGACGGGAAGGTGACGACAGGACCCAGCGCACCGGCCCCGGTACACAACCGACCGCCCCCACCGCCGAGTTGGAGCCGCCATGACCGTCGCCCCGCCCCCCGACCGGCCCCCGGCCGACGCCACCCTGACGGACCACCTGCGGCACTGGGCCCACCACCGCCCACGGCAACGGGCCTTCACCCACGTCGAGTTCCCCGCACTCGCCGCGCCCGGCGTGCATCGCACCCTCACCTGGCAGGCCCTCGACGCCCGCGCCGGCGCCGTCGCCCACCGGCTGAAGGGCATCGCCGGTCCGGGCGACCGCGCCGCCCTCGTGCTGCGCCAGGGTCTCGACTACCCGGCGGCCTTCCTCGGCTGCCTCTACGCGGGTGTCATCGCCGTACCGCTCTTCGGCCCCCAGAACCCGGGCCACGAAGGCAGGCTGGCCGCCGTCCTCGCCGACTGCGAACCCGCCTGCCTGCTCGCCGACACGGCCACCGCCGTCCCCGTCCACGCCTTCGTCCGGGACCACGGCCTGCCGGAGGTCCCGGTCGTGGTCGTCGACCAACTCCCGCACACGGCGGGTGGGTTCGACCCGGCCGAGCCCGTCGCGGTGGACCCCGGCGCCGTCGCCTACCTCCAGTACACCTCCGGCTCCACCCGCAGACCGGCCGGCGTGATGATCAGCCACGCGAACGTCGTCGCCAACGCCCGCCAGGCCATCGAGGCGTTCATCGCGGACGTCCGGGCCACCACCGCCGTCGGCTGGCTGCCGCTCTTCCACGACATGGGCCTGGTCCTGAGCATCGCCGCCCCCGTCGTCGGCGGCTTCCCCTCCGTCACCATGGACCCGGTCGCCTTCCTGGAACACCCCGTCCGCTGGCTGCACTTGATCGGCGCGTACGAGGGCACGGTCAGCGCCGCGCCCAACTTCGCCTACGACTACTGCGTCGCACGCACCGACCCGACCGAGATCGACCGACTCCGCCTGCACCGCGTGCGCGCCCTCGCCAACGGCAGCGAACCGGTCCGGCCCGCCACCGTCGAACGCTTCCAGAACGCCTTCGCCCCCGCGGGCCTGGCCCCGGCCGCCCACTGCCCCGCCTACGGGCTCGCCGAAGCCACCGTCTTCGTCACCGCGGACTCGCCCGACTCGCCCCCGACCGCGGTCTCCTGCGACCCGGCCGCCCTCGCCCAGGGCCGCGTCGAACCGTCCACGGATCCCGGGGCGGCCCTGCTGGTGGCCTGCGGCGGCCCCGTCGGACAGGACGTACGGATCACCGGACCCGACGGCGAAGCCCTGCCGGAGGGAAACGTCGGCGAGATCCAACTCCGCGGCCCCAACGTGGGGCTGGGCTACTGGAAGCGCGCCGACGACGGCTTCGGGGCCCCCGGCGGTTGGCTGCGCACTGGTGACCTCGGCGCCCTGCACGGCGGGCGCCTCCTGGTGACCGGCCGCCTCAAGGACGTCATCATCGTGGACGGCCGCAACCACTACCCGCAGGACATCGAGGAGACCGTCCAGGGCGCCGCCGCCCTCGTCCGCCGCGACCGCCTCGCCGCCTTCGGCGTGACCCGCGCGGACGGCGGCGGCGAGGACCTCGTCGTGGTCGCCGAACACCGCCGCGACACCGCGCCCACCGAGGCGGAGGCCAAGGACGCCGAACTCGCCGCGCGGGCCGCGGTGTCGGCCCGCCACGGCCTCCGGCTGGGCCGCCTGCTCCTCGTCCCGCCGGGCGCCGTCCCCCGCACCAGCAGCGGGAAGGTCGCCCGCTCCGAGAGCCGCGCCCGCTACCTCGACGGCCGGCTGGCCCCCCGGTGAGCCCGGCGCCTCCCCCCTCCCGCGCACAGATCCACGACCTGGTCGCCGGACGCCTGCACGCCTGGTACGGCATCGCCCCGGACGACATCGCCGACGACCGCCCGCTCGCCGAACTCGGCCTGACCTCACGGGACGCGGTGGCCCTCGCCGCCCTGCTCGGCGAACGCGTCGGCCGCCGGCTCCCGGACACCCTGCTGTGGGAGGCGGGCACGGTCGACGCGATCACACGCAAACTGACGGAGCGTCAACCAGTCGCGGAGAAACGGACCTTGACCGCGCCGGACGCCGACACGGCCGTCGCCGTCATCGGAGTCGGCTGCCGTTTCCCCGGCGGCGCCGACTCCCCGGACGCGTACTGGCGGCTGCTCGCCGAGGGCCGGGACGCGGTCGCCACCGTGCCGGACGGCCGGTGGGATGCCTGGCCGGGCGGCGTCCCGGCGGCCGTGCCCCGCCACGGCGCCTTCCTGGCCGACATCGCCGGATTCGACGCCGAGTTCTTCCGCATCGGCGCCCCCGAGGCCACCGCCATGGACCCCCAGCAACGCCTCCTCCTCGAAGTCGCCCGCGAGGCCCTCGACCACGCCGCCGTCCCCGTCGAGTCCACCCGCACCGGTGTCTTCGTCGGCATCAGCGGCGCCGAGTACGCCCACCTCACGGCCGCCGCCCCCGACGCCTGGACGGCCACCGGAGGCTCCCCGAGCATCGCCGCCGGACGCCTCAGCTACGTCCTGGACCTGCGCGGACCGAGCATGGCGATCGACACCGCCTGCTCCTCCTCCCTCGTGGCCGTGCACCACGCGGTGCGCGCCCTGGCAGCGGGGGAGTGCGACACGGCGCTGGCCGCCGGGGTGAACCTGCTGCTCGCGCCCGCCGTCACCCTCGCCTTCCAGCGGGTGGGCGCGCTCGCGCCCGACGGCCGCTGCAAGGCGTTCGACGCCGCCGCCGACGGGATCGTGCGCGGCGAGGGCTGCGGCGTCGTCGTCCTCAGACGCCTCGCGGACGCGGAACGCGACGGCGACCGCGTCCTCGCCGTCGTCCGCGCCACCGCCGTCAACTCCGACGGCCGCTCCAACGGGCTGACCGCCCCCAACGGCCAAGCACAGCAAGCCCTGTTGACCGAGGCGCACAGCGCCCCCGCGACCGTCGACCTGGTCGAGGCGCACGGCACCGGCACCGCCCTCGGCGACCCCGTCGAGGCACACGCCCTGGCCGCGGTCCTCGCCGCCGGACGCGACCCGGCACAGCCCCTGCTCGTCGGCTCCGCCAAGACCAACCTCGGCCACCTGGAGGCCGCCGCCGGAATCGCCGGGCTGATCAAGACCGTCCTGGCCCTGCACCACGACGAGATCCCGCCCCACCTGCACTACACCCGCCCGAGCCCGCACGCCGACCTGGACGCCCTCGGCCTGCGCGTACCCACCGAGCCGGAACCCTGGCCCCGCTACTCCGGCACGGCCACCGCGGGCGTCTCCGCGTTCGGCTTCGGCGGCACCAACGCCCATGTCGTCCTCACCGAACACCGCGCCTCGGCAAGGACAGTGACGGATCGTCAGCACCTGCCCGCGGTGCTGGCCGCGCCCACGGACGACCGACTGCGCGCCTACGCCGGTGAACTCGCCGACTGGCTCGCCGGCCACCCGCGCGTGCGCGACGCCGACCTCGCCCGCACCCTCGCCGGACGCACCGAACGCGGCCACCACCGCGCGGCCCTCGTCACCCGCGACAGAACCGCGACGCTGACGGCACTGCGCCGCCTCGCCGTCGCCGAACCGACCCCCCACGCGGTCGTCGGCCGCACCCGGCCGACCGGCCCCGGACCCGTCTGGGTGTTCTCCGGCTACGGCTCCCAGTGGCCCGGCATGGCCCGCCGACTCCTCACCGCCGAACCGGAGTTCGCGGCGGCCGTCGAGGAACTGGAACCCCTGCTGCGACGGCACGCGGACATCTCGCTCACCGGGAGCCTCGCCCCGGAGGCCGACCTCTCCACCCCCGCCACCGTGATGCCCGCCCTCTACGGCATCCAGGTCGCCCTGGCCCGGCTGTGGCGGTCCTACGGCTTCGCACCCGCCGCCGTCATCGGCCACTCCCTCGGCGAGATCGCGGCGGCGGTGGTCGCCGGGGCACTGGACCCGGAGACGGGCGCGCGGATCGTCGCCGTACGCTCCCGGCTGCTCGCCCGGCTGAGCGGCGGCGCCATGGCCGTGGTGGACCGCCCGGCCGAGGAAATCGACACCTTGGCACAGGAGTTGACCTCGCTGACCGTCGCCGTCCACGCCTCGCCCGCGCAGAGCGTGGTCACCGGATCGGCCGCGGACGTCGCCGCACTGGTCGCCCGGGTGAGCGCGGAGGGCGGCTTCGCGCGGGCCCTGCCGGTGACCGCGGCCGGGCACTCCCGCGAAGTCGAGCCGCTGCTGGGGGAGTTCGCCCGGGAGATCGGCGAGGTGCGCACCGCCGAGCCGGAACTCCCGTACTACACGACCGTGTTGGACGATCCGCGCGAGCTGCCCGGGTACGGCACCGCGTACTGGGCGGCCAACCTGCGCCGTCCGGTGCGGTTCGCGCAGGCCGTGCGGGCCGCGGCCGAGGACGGGCACCGCGTCTTCGTCGAGGTCGCCCCGCACGGCACCCAGACGCACGCGCTGACGGAGACCCTCCCGGACGACGCCCTCGTCGTCCCCACCCTGCGCAAGGGCACCGACGACGCCCTCACCTTCCGCACCGCTCTGGCGACCCTGCTGGTCAACGGCGTACGGGCCACGGGGGAACGGGAGTTGCCGGACGGGCGGATCGTCGACGTCCCGTCGCCGCGGTGGCGGCACCGCCGGTTCTGGTTCGGGGAGAAGCCGCCCGAGCCGATGCGGGCGGCACCCGCGGCGGATGGGGACGGCGGCACCGTCGGGCGGCTGCGGCACTGCGTGGCCGCCGTGATGGGCTTCGGACCCGAACGCCTCGACCCCGACCTGCCGTTGACCGACCTCGGCCTCGACTCCCTGACCGCCGTACGCGTCCGGGCCGCGGTGGAGCGGGAGTTCGGGGTGGACGTCGAGCCCGGGGTGCTGCTGCGGCGGGGGACCCTGCGAGCCGTGGCGGAGCTGCTCCCTACTGCCCCGCAGACGCCACCGCTGCGCGCCTTCCCCGGCGGCGGCCCCCGCACCCCCCTCTTCCTGGCCCACGCCGCGGGCGGCGACTCCCAGGTGTACGCCCCGCTGGCCCAACTCCTCGACGGCGACCGCCCGTTGTACGGCTTCGACCGGCTGGAGGAGCCCGACGACGTACCGGGCCGCGCCGGCGAGTTCGCCCGCCGCATCCGGGCCGTCCAGCCCAAGGGGCCCTGGGCGGTGGGCGGTTGGTCCTACGGCGGGGTCCTCGCCCAGGAGGTCGCCCACCTCCTGTCCGCACACGGGCCGGTCGCCGCCCTCGTCCTGGTCGACTCCGTCCTGCCCCTGCCCGCACCGCCCGGCGAAACCCCCGGGGACACGGCACGGCGCCGGTTCACCGGCTTCGCGGAGTACGTCCGGCACACCTACCGGGCCCGGCTCGACCTGCCCTTCGACGACCTCGCCGAACTCGACGACGCCGGACAGATCGACCTCGTCCTCAAGGTGCTCGCCGCGACCGTGGAGCTGCCGCCGTCCGTGCTCGAACACCAGCGCACCTCCTACCTGGACCTGCGCAGCGGCGAACGGCACCGGCCACGGCCCTACCGGGGCCGCACCCTGCTGTACCGGGCGACCGAAGCCGCCCCGCACACCGTGCGCGACCCCCGCTACGAGCGCACCGACGCCACCCTCGGCTGGGACGCCCACTGCGCCGACCTCACGGTGACCGAACTGCCGGGCCACCACCTGTCCGTGCTCGACCCGCCCGCCGTCGAGGAGTTGGCGCGCCTGCTCGGCCGCGACCTGGGCGACCGGCCCTGAACCGACCCGACACAGCCACCACGCCCCCGCCCGAGGAGACGCCCATGCCGAGCCCCCGCCCCACGCGCAGGACCCTGCTGCGCGCAGCCGTCGCCGCCACAACGGCGGCCCTGGCCACGGGAGTCGGCGCCGGCACGGCCGGTGCCGCGGCCACCGTCACGGGCCAGACCTGGCTGGACGCGCGGACCGTCGACCTGACGGTGGCCTCGCCCGCCGTCGGCGCCACCGTGCCCGTCCGCGTGATCCTGCCGACCGCCTACGCCGCCCAACCCGACCGCACCTGGCCCGTGTTGCACCTCCTCCAGGGCGCGCACGACGACTACACGTCCTGGACCCGCGAGACCGGCATCGAGACCTTCCTCGCCGACAAGGACGTGATCGCCGTCATGCCGTCCTCCGGACCGACCGGCATCCCCACCGACTGGTGGAACTACGGCACCGACTCCCCGGACTACGAGACGTTCGTCGCCGAGGAGGTCCCGGCGCTGCTCGGCGCCGGCTTCCGGGCGGGGGCGGGCCGGGCCGTCGCGGGCGTGTCGACCGGCGGCTATGGCGCCCTGGCGCTGGCCGCGCGGCGCCCCGGCACCTTCGGCACGGCGGCCTCGTACAGCGGGATCCTGCACACCATGGCGCCCGGGATGCCGGCCGTGCTCGACACGATCGTCCTGCGCGAGTCGCTGTCACCGCTCACCCTGTGGGGCAGCCGGCTGCTCAACCTCCGCAACTGGCAGGGCCACAACCCCTACGACCTCGCCCGCGACCTGAGCGGCACCGCGCTGTACCTCTCCCAGGGCAGCGGCGTCGGCGACGACTCCGACAACCCGGTGGGCGCGCTGCTCGAAGGCGCCCTGTGGGACCAGGCGCACGCCTTCGCCGACCGGCTGACCGCGCTCGGCGTGCCCGCCCAGACGCACTTCTACGCCGGTGGCGCGCACTCCTGGCCGTACTGGCAACAGGAGTTCACCGCCTCGTGGCCCCTGCTCGCCGCCGGTCTCGGCCTGAACTGACCCTGCACGCAAGGAGGTTGTGCCATGGACGATGCCCTGGCCGAGGCGGTGGTGGCGGGAGCCCCCGGCGACCGGCTCGAACGGCTGCCGCTGCCCGCGCAGTTCACCGCCGCGCACCTGAGAGTCGAGGACGTCGACTCGTTCGCCGGTGTCGACGACAAGGACGTCCGCAAGAGCATCCACACCGGGTCCGTGCCGATGCCCGAACTTGCCCCGAACGAAGTGCTGGTGGCGGTCATGGCGAGCGGCATCAACTACAACACCGTCTGGTCGGCGATGTTCGAGCCGATCCCGACCTTCACCTTCCTCAAACACCTGGGCAGACAGGACCGTTGGGCGGCCCGGCACGACCGGCCGTTCCACGTCGTGGGCTCGGACGCGGCGGGCGTCGTGGTGCGGACCGGTTCCGGGGTGCGCAGATGGCGGCCCGGCGACCACGTGGTCGTCAGCCCCGTGCACGTCGACGAGGAGGATCCCGCCACCCATGCCGACGGCATGATGGGCGCGGGCCAGCTGGCCTGGGGCTTCGAGACCAACTACGGCGGACTCGCCCAGTACGCCGTGGTCCGCACCACCCAACTCCTGCCCAAGCCGGGCCACTTGACCTGGGAGGAGGCCGCCGTGAACCCGTTGTGTGCGGGCACCGCCTACCGGATGCTCGTCGGCGAGCGGGGCGCCCGGATGACCCAGGGCGACGTCGTGCTGATCTGGGGCGCGGCCGGGGGCCTCGGCGCGTACGCGGTCCAACTCGTGCGCGGCGGCGGGGGGATCGCGGTCGGCGTGGTCAGCAGCGAGGCCAAGGCGGAGTACGCGCGCGGGCTCGGCTGCCATGTGGTGATCAACCGGGAGGAGATCGGCCTCGGCGGTGACGGGCCCGCCGACCCGGTGGCCGCGGGCAAACGCCTCGGCAGGCGCATCCGGGCCGCGACCGGAGACGACCCGCACATCGTGTTCGAGCATGTCGGGCGGGCCACCTTCGGCATCTCCGTCTTCGTCGTGCGGCGCGGCGGCACCGTCGTGACGTGCGGCTCCAGCACCGGCTATGTGCACGAGTTCGACAACCGGTACCTGTGGATGCGGCTCAAACGGGTCGTCGGCAGCCACGGCGCCAACCTCCACGAACAGGCCGCCGTCGGGCGCCTGTTGCACCTCGGCCGGCTCGCCCCGGCACTGACGGCGACCTACGACCTCGCCCGCACCGCGGAGGCGGCCCGCCTCGTGCAGACCAACGGCCACCTCGGCAAGGTCGGCGTGCTCGCCCTGGCCCCGCATCCCGGCCTCGGTGTCACGGACCCGGAACGCCGTGAACTCATCGCCAGGGGTGAGGAGTTGACCGGATGACGGGCGGGGCGCCCAGGGGTACGCGCACATGAAAACCCCGCCGCGACGGGGGAGCGCGGCGGGGCCTGAGACACAGGTGCCCGCAGGCCACCGGGATCATGCGCACTCCGCGATAGATTTTTGCAGCGGGATGCGGGAATGGCGTATTCCGTGCGCCAGCCGGGCGGGATCACGACGGCGACCCGCCGGAGACCGACGGGACCACGACCGGGACCGGTGGCGATCACGACCGGGACCGGTGGCGATCACGACCGGGACCGGTGGCGATCACCACATCACCACGGCGACCGGACGGGATCACCGCGCGGCCGGGCGGGCAGACTGATCCGGAACGCCCGCCGCTCCGACAAGGACGCCGCCCCGACAAGGAGTCCCGTGACGTACGACATCGCCGCCGTCCGTGCCCAGTTCCCCGCGCTCAAGGCCGGACTCGCCCACTTCGACGGACCCGGCGGCTCCCAGACCCCGCAGGCTGTCATCGACGCCATCGGCGACGCCCTGGCCGCCCCGCTCGCCAACCGGGGCTCGACCACGGTCGGCGAACGCAACGCCGAGGCCGTCGTCGCCGGGGCCCGGCAGGCGCTCGCCGACCTGCTGGGCGCGGACCCCGCCGGGATCGTCTTCGGCCGCAGCGCGACCCAGCTGGCGTACGACGTCTCCCGCGCCCTCGCCAAGACCTGGGCGCCGGGCGACGAGGTGGTCGTCACCCGGCTCGACCACGACGCCAACATCCGGCCCTGGGTGCAGGCCGCCGAGGCCGTCGGCGCCGTCGTCCGCTGGGCCGACTTCGACCCCGCCACCGGCGAGCTGACCAGCGACGACATCGCCGCCGTGCTCTCGGAGCGGACCCGACTGGTCGCCGTCACCGCCGCCTCCAACCTGATCGGCACCCGCCCGCACATCCCCGCGATCGCCGACCTGGTCCACCGCGGCGGGGCCCTCCTCTACGTCGACGGCGTGCACCACACCGCGCACGCCCCCGTCGACCTGGCCCGGCTCGGCGCGGACTTCTTCGCCTGCTCGCCGTACAAGTTCCTCGGCCCGCACCTCGGCGTCCTCGCGAGCAGCCCCGCGCTGCTCGACACCCTCCATCCGGACAAGCTGCTGCCCTCCACCAACGCCGTCCCCGAGCGCTTCGAGCTGGGCACCCTGCCGTACGAGTTCCTGGCCGGCGCCCGTGCCGCCGTCGACGTGCTGGCGGGCCTCGACCCGGCCGCGACCGGCACCCGGCGCGAACGGCTGGTGGCCGGGATCACCGCCCTGGAGGCGTACGAGGACGTGCTCCGGCTGCGCATCGAGGCCGGGCTCGCCGCGCTCCCGGAGGTCCGCGTGTACTCCCGGGCCGCCGACCGCACCCCGACCCTGCTGCTGACCCTCGAAGGCCACAGCACCGCCGACGCCTACGGCTTCCTCGCCGAGCGGGGCATCGCCGCGCCCTCCGGCGCCTTCTACGCGGTGGAGGCATCCCGCCACCTGGGCCTCGGCGACACCGGCGGGCTGCGCGTCGGGCTCGCCCCGTACAACACCGCCGAGGACGTCGACCGGCTGCTGGAGGGGCTCACGGACTTCCTGCGACGGCCCTGACCCCGGGGTTTGCCGGGGAGCTCAGTGGCCGCCGCCGTGCTGTGCGTAGTGTTCGATCAGGGCGGCCCGGGTGGTCTCCAGCCGGTGGGCGAGGATCGCGCCGACCGTGCGGGTCAGCGCCAGCTCCAGGGCCGGATCCGCCTCGCACAGGCCGCGTACGGCGGTGGCGTCGAACTCGTAGGCACGCACCGGACTGAACGCCTCCGCGCCGAAGTCCCACGTGTGCGGTCTGAACAGCCAGGACCAGCCGAGCAGGTCACCGGGGCCGAGCGTGGCCACGGAGATGCGCCGGGCGTCGGTGACCCGCTGGTGCAGGGAGACCGTGCCCGAGCGCACCACCCAGAACCGGTCCGCGGTGCCGCCCGCCTCGAAGATCCTCCCGTCCGCCGGGAACGAGACCTCGCGGGCCACCGTCATCAGCCGCTCGCGGTGCTCGGCGGACAGGGCGTGCAGGAGCCGGAGAGGAGTGGGCATCGCGGACCTCCGTCGCGTCGGGCGGGGGGGGGGCGTGGCGGCGGGCGCCATGACACGTGTCGTACCGGTTGTGACCCGTCACCTCCATTGGACCCGAATCCGCGCCTTCCGTCGCGCCGGGGGACCGAATCACCGCCGTGGAGCAGCCGGGAAATACGTCACGCCCGGGGGCCGCGCACATCCGTCACGGCTTGCGGGCGATGCCTCCGTACACGTCCGTCGGCTCGGGCACGGTGCCGGGCTCCGGGCGCCACAGCGGGCAGGAGACGATGCCCGGGTCGAGCAGTTCGAGGCCCTCGTAGTACGCGCCGACCTGCGCGGGGCTGCGCAGGACGTAGGGGATCGCGCCCGTATCGTCGTAGCCCTGCTGGGCCCGCTTCAGCTCGGCGTCCGTGTCGGTGCTGTCGTAGTGCACGAAGTAGCTGCCCGGCGGGAGCGCGGCCTGGAGACGGCGGACGATCGACTTGGCCTCCTCGTAGTCGAGGATGTGGCCGAGGATGCCCATGAGCATCAGGGCGACGGGCCGGTCGAAGTCGAGGATCCGCCCCGCCTGCTCGATGATCTTCTCGGGCTCGTGCAGGTCCGCGTCGATGTAGTCGGTGACACCCTCGGGCGTGCTGGTGAGCAGCGCCTGGGCATGGCGCAGGACCAGCGGGTCGTTGTCGACGTAGACGATGCGGGCCTCGGGGGCCACCCGCTGCGCGACCTGGTGGGTGTTGTCGTACGTCGGCAGGCCGGTGCCGATGTCGAGGAACTGGCGGATGCCGAGTTCACCGGCGACGAAGGTGACCGTGCGGATCAGGTAGTCGCGGGAGGCGCGGGCCATCGTCTCGATGTTCGGGGCGATCTCGCGGTAGGCGTCGCCCGCGACCCGGTCGACCTCGTAGTTGTCCTTGCCGCCCATCCAGTAGTTCCAGATGCGGGCCGAGTGCGGCACCGTGGTGTCGATCTTGGACAACGCCTCCTGGTCGGGGGCGGGACGTCCGTCTGTCATCGGGGTCTCCTGCCGTGCGTCACGCGGTCTGGTTCCAACGTACCGTCAACTGCTGGTCGTGCAGCCCGAGTTCGCGACGGGTGCGGGCGGGCGCCCGGGCCTGGCGGGTGAACTGTGCG
The DNA here is from genome assembly GCA_001298575.1 of Actinobacteria bacterium OK074. Lineage (GTDB taxonomy): Bacteria > Actinomycetota > Actinomycetes > Streptomycetales > Streptomycetaceae > Streptomyces. The sequence goes on along the minus strand of LJCV01000022.1, from coordinate 81,730 downwards.
GCGTCGACGGACACGACGGGAACGTGTTGCGCGAGGGTGCGCAGGGCCCGCTCGTAGGCGTCGGCCGCCGCGAACTCCTCGGCGGGGCCGCTCGGTTGCCCGGGTGTCGTCAGATGCAGCAGGGCGCCGTCGCGTTCGGCCACCGACTCGGCGAAGTCGAGCGCCTGGATCCAGGTCACCCGGCAGCGGCCGCGGCGCAGCGGGCCGTAGACGAGTTCGTGCACGATGCCGCCGTCGAGCGCCAACCGGCCCTCCCCGGCGAGGAGTTCGCGGTAGGGGCGGGTCGGGTCCAGGTGGTGCGGGCCGGCCGGCGGGCGCCGTACGGCGTAGCCGTGGCGGGCCAGTTCGGCGAGCGGGCGGGCGCGGCCGACGCCGTCGCGGCCCTCGACGACCAGCGTCCGGCACCGGTCGAGCGCCTGGTGGAGCAACACGCGCGGACCACTCCCTCCCGGACGCCCGTCCCCTCGGACGGCTGGTCCTGACAGTGTGGTGGCCCGACCCCGTACGACGGGAGCCGTCGTACGGGGTTGTCCGGTTGTGCGCGCGTAGTGGCGGCGGCCGTGGCGTGGGTCAGGCGACCAGGAAGTCGGCCTGGCCGGACTTGGCGCCGTCGAGGAACGAGATCATCTCGTCCCGGGAGTAGACCAGCGCGGGACCCTCCGGGTCCTTGGACTGGCGGAAGGCGACACTGCCGTCGGGCAGCCGCTTGGCCTCGACGCAACTGCCGCCGTTGGTACCGCTCCAGGGCTTCGCCCAGCCCTCGGCGCCCAGTTCGCCGGCCGGTATGCCGCTGTAGACGGGTTCCGTGGATCCCATGGCTCACAACTCCTCACGCAGTTCGTCCAGGATGGCCCTGGTCCGGGAGACCGGCTCCGCCTGCACGGACATCCGGTCCAGTACTTCGAGGTAGGAGACGACGTCGGCGGGGCGGTCCACGTAGACCGCGCCCGCGAGGCTCTCCGTGTAGACGACGTCGGGCAGTTCGGAGAAACCGAACCGGAAGTGGTGGAAGGGGCCGAACGCGCCGGGATGGGCGCCCGCCCCGAACCGCATGACCTGGAGGCGGACCTTCGGCAGCTCCAACGCCTCGCGCAGGGCCGCGATCTGAGCCCGCATCACCTCGGTCCCGCCGACCGGGCGGCGCAGCACGGTCTCCTCCAGGATCGCCCAGACGGCCGGGGCGTCCGGTTTGGCGAGCAGGTCCTGCCGCTTCAGCCGCAGCGTGACCCGGCGGTCGATGTCCTCCCGCGACTTGTTGGGGAAGCCGACCCGCATCAGGGCGGTGGCGTACTCCCGAGTCTGCAACAGGCCCGGGACGTAGTGCGGTTCGTACAGACGGATGACGCTGGCTTCGCTCTCCAGGCTGACGTACGCGCTGAACCACTCCGGCAGCACGTCGCGGTACTTGTACCACCAGCCGGGCCGGTTGGCCTCGCGGGCCAGGGAGAGGAAGTCGTCGATCTCGCTCGCCCCGACGCCGTACGCGGCGAGCAGTTCCTTGACGTACGGGATGCGGAGACCGACCTCGGCCTTCTCGATGCGGCGGATGGTCAGCGCGGTGACGTCGATGGCCCGGGCGGCCTCCTCGAAGGAGACTCCGGCCTGTTCGCGCAGGTGCCGCAGGCGGCGGCCCAGGACCATCCGCAGGACCGTGGGCGCGCTGCCGCCGGGGCGGTTGTCGCTCACGTCCCACCTCCTGGAACGGCCGTCACGGCGTGCAGTGTGGCACGCCCGCGCCGACACGGACAGGCTGAAGCGGATCGTTCCGAAATTATCAGAACGCCGCTTGCGTGTTGAGACCCCGCGCAACGATAGTTGTCGAGTGAGCTGACGCACACGCGACGGCGACGCGCTCAACCGCGCACCGCCGTACGGGAACTGACGCTCCGGCAGGTACGGGCGCAGCCGCACCCGACCGTGCAGTGAGACCTGGGTGGCCACCGTGACCGACGGACAGACGAGGGGCAGGACGAGCCGGCAGAAGGGCACCGCCACGGCCAACAAGGCGCTGGCGACCGTCCTTTCGGACGCCGGCTGCTCCTACGCCTCGCTCGCCCTGCGGGTCAACGAACTCGGCCGTCGCCAGGGCGTGGACTCGGGCTACGACAAGGCGTCGGTCACCCGCTGGCTCCAGGGCCAGCAACCGCGCGGTACGACACCGGAGTTGATCGCCGCGGTGCTCGCCGAACGGCTCGGCCGCGCGCTCACCCCGGCCGACCTCGGCTTCCAGCCCGAACAGCAACGCCCGGTCGTCGGCCGGGCCCTCGCGTATGGCGAAGACGTGGCAGAAACACTTCACACGCTGGCCGAACTGGGCTCGACCGACATCTCTCGGCGCAGCCTGCTCGGTTCCGTACCCTTCGTCGCGGGGGCCCTGGCCAACCCGCAGCGCGAATGGCTCCTGTGGCTCCTGGAGAGCCCCGAGGCGGGCGGGATCTTATCCGTCTCCCCGGCCCTCGCCGACGGCGGTCCCGTCGAGCAGGTGCACGCCATGATCGCCCTGTTCGACCAGATGGACAACCACTACGGCGGCGGCGGGGTGCGCACCAGCATCGTGCACTACCTCGCCACCGAGGTCGTCCCGCTGCTGCAACGGCGCGGCACCCCGCCCCCGCAGCAGCGCCGGCTGTACGCGGCCGCCGCCCGGCTGGCCGCGATGGCCGGCTGGTCCTCGTACGACGCGGGCGAGTACGGCCTGGCCCAGCGGTACATGACCCAGGGGCTGCGGCTGTGCGCCGAGGGGCGCGACCGGGTCCTCGGCGGGCAGATCCTGGCCGGGCTCTCCCACCTGGCCACCAGCCTGGGGCGGCCCGACGAGGGCGTGGCGCTGGCGCGCGCGGGCATCGCCACCGCTCAGGGGTCGGGCAGCCCGCTCGGGCTGATGCGGCTGCACGCGATGGCCGCCCGCGGGCACGCGGCACAGGGGCGGGCCCGGGAGGCGGGTCAGTCGCTGGGCGCGGCGGAACGCGAACTGGCCGCGAGCCGGGGGCCGGAACAGGAGTCCGCCTGGGTGCGCTACCTCGACCACCACTACCTGGAGGCGGAATCCGCCCTGTGCTTCCGGGACTTGGGGCAGGCCGGAGCCGCGGAGCGCACGGCGCGGGCGTCCGTGACGGCCAACGCCGACCGGCGCAGGCGCCAGGCCATCAGCCGCTCGGTCCTGGCCACCGCCCACCTCCAGCAGGACCGCCTGGACGAGGCCATCGGCGCCGCGACCCAGGCCCTCGACACCCTCAGCGCCGTCCACAGCGAACGCTCCATCCAGGCCCTGCGCGACTTCCGCCACCGCCTGGACCCCTACCGGGGCGAGCCGGCGGTACGGGAGTTCGAGCGGAGGTCGCGGGGCGTGCTGGGGGCGGTGGCGTGAACCGGCGGCCGGACAGGCCGCCAACTCCTCACCCTCGCACCGGAGTTCGTGACCAGCGGGGACCTGGTCCCGCGAGGCCCGCCACTCGCGGGCGCCGGACGGGTACGGCGGTTTCGTACCCGTCCGGCGACAGCGGCTCAGTACCCGTCCGGTGAGGGCGCGTTCTGCGCCCGGTCCACCGGCAGGTTCGCGCCCGACACCCCGCTCGACCAGTCGGAGAGCAGGAACGCCACCACCCGGGCCACCTCCTGCGGTGCCACCGGCTGCCCGCCCGGCAGTTCGGCCGCCGTGAACCGGGCGTACGCCTCGGGCTCCTGACGGCGCATCCGGTCCCAGCGGCGGCCCGGCACCAGCATCGACCCGGGCGAGACGGCGTTGACGCGGATGCCGTCCGGGCCCAGCTCGCGCGCGAGCGAGGCGGCCAGGTGGATCTGGGCCGCCTTGGCCACGCCGTACTGGACCGGCGGGCCCGGCTTCCAGCCGGAGATGGACGAGACGAGGACGGCCGAACCGCCCCCGGCCGCCCGCAGATGCGGCACCGCGGCCCGCACCAGACGCACCGCGTGGCCGACGTTCAGCTCCCAGGTCGCCGCCCAGTCCGCGGGCCGCGTCTGCTCGAAGCGGCCACCGCGCGAACCGCCGGTGCAGGCGACGACGCCGTCGAGTCCGCCGAAACGTTTCGCCGAGGCGGTGACGAACTCCTCCAGGAGATCCGGCTCGGTGACGTCCAGGGGGCGGGTGAACACCCCGCCCGGCGCGTGGGCGTCGAGGGAGCGGGCCAGTGCCTCCAGCTCCGGCGCGGAGCGCGCGCAGGTCGCCACGCGTGCGCCCCCGGCGGCCAGCAGCCGGACGATCTGCTCGCCGAGACCGCGGGTACCGCCGGTGACCAGCACCCGCTTGCCGTGCACCCCCGGTCCGCCGTCGGCGCGGACCGGCCGGACCGGCGCGCGGCCGTCGTTCACGTTCGTCACGCGGTCGAACATACATTGCACTCCACTACGCGCCTGCAACCGGACAACCTCCGCACTCCCTGGTGCGCCGGGTGCCGGTCCGATTGGCTGCGAGGGCAGCCACCGACACCGGGCTGCGACCCACGGAGAAAGGTGCGCATCGATGACGGCATCCAGGGCGCCCCGCCGCGAGCCGTCGCCCGGGGGGGTGCCGGGGGCCGCCGGCACCGACGGGGTCCCCGCCGTGCCGGACCGTCCCGGCCGGGCCCGCGGCACCGGCCGGGCCCGCGGCACGGACGCCGTCGCGGCACCCGCACCGGACCCGTCCGGCGTCCGCTGCACGGTACCGGCCCATCCGTCGTACGCGGCCGGGATCCGGCGCATCGTCGGCGGCCATCTGCGGCGCCTCGGGGTGCCGCCCGAACGGCTGGACAACGCGGTCCTGGTGACCGACGAACTGTTCGCGAACGCGGTCACCCACGCGAGTTCGGGCCCCGACGACACGGTCACGCTCACCGTCGAGGTCGTCCCCGCCGACGACCGCTGCGGACACGACGTACGCGTCTCGATGGCCGACTCCTCCGCCGTCCCGCCCCACCGCCGTACGGCACCGGGACCCGACTCGGCGGAGGAGTCGGGCCGGGGCCTGGCCATCGTCACGGCGCTGTCCGACGACTGGGGCGTCGCGCCCCGGGAGCCGGGCGTGCCCGGAAAGAAGGTGTGGTTCACGCTGGCGCTGGGGCCACTGCGGTGAGGGGGCCGCGGTGAGGGGGACGGGACGTCGGGGGTCACGGAGTTGGGGATGACGGGATGAAGGCGGAGGAGAAGGCGGGGCCAATGGGGCCGCCCTGTACGGGGGTTGGGGCGGCCGGCGGCGCCACGCGGCGGGGGAGCGGTGCGGAGCAGGCGGCCGTGCTGGCGACACCGCCGCGTACGGCGCTGGAGCCGGCCGGTACTCCGACGAAGCCGCCCCGTGCGGTGGTCGAGCCGACGGACGCTCGGCAGCGAGCGGCCGGTCCGGAAGCGAAACCGAAGCCGACCAGTGGCGCCCCGGAGCCGCGCCGTCGAAGCCGCCGAGGCTCCGGCACCGGCCGTCCGGAATCCCTCCCCGCCCGCATCGGCACCGCCGACCCCGAGGCGGCCCAGACCGCTCCCCAGCCGCCCCGCCCCCCGTCCGGCCTCGTCACCGCCCTCGCCGCCGAGTTGACGCGCCGGGCGGACCAGGACCGCGACGTGACCCGGCGCGCGCGGACGGCCCCCGCCTCCCGCCGCCGTCGCGACATCGACGAGTGCCGCGCGGGCAACGCCGAGGCGCTCGCGGTGATCGTGCGCCGGTACGGCTGGCCGACGGCCGAGCTGGTCGGCGTGCCCGCCTCGACCGCCGCGCTGATGATCCTGCTGCACGCCCCCGACGCGGACTTCCGGCTCGCCTGCCTGGACCTGATCGCGCGGGCCGCGGCGGACGGCCACTGCCCGGCCGTGCACCACGCCTACATCGCCGACCACTGCGCGGTGGACCTGGGCGAGCCGCAGTTCTACGGCACCCGGATCGACCCGGAGACGTTCCGGCCGTACCCGGTGCGCTGCCCCGAGGGCCTCGACGAACGCCGCCGGGACGTGGGCCTGGCGCCGCTGGAGGAGCAGTTGCGGACCCTGCGGCTCGTGCGCTGAGACGCCACGGGAGGTGTGCGGCGCCGCTCAGCCCGGCACGTCGAGGCGCTGTGTGCCGACGACCGCGAGCAGCCGCAGCGCCTCCTCGGAGCGGGAGCCCGGGTCGGCCGTGTAGATCACGACCCGCTGGTCCCGGTCGGCGATGTCGAGGGCGTCGCAGTTGACGGTGACGGGGCCGACCAGCGGGTGGTGCAGCGTCTTGCGCGGCATCGGTTCCGCGCTCACGTCGTGCGCGGCCCACAACCGGGCGAACTCGGCGCTCCCAGCGAGGAGTTCGGCGATCAGACCGGTCGTTTCGGGGTCGTCCGGGTAGCGTCCGGCGGCCGTCCGCAGCTGCCGCGTCGCCGAACGGGCGAACGCGCCGATGTCGGACGCCCCGTACAGCGGCCGGTCCGCGGAGCGCGGTCCGAGGAACGCGCGGCGCAGGAGGTTGCGGTCGCGCCGGGGCAGGGCGGAGAAGTCCTCCATGAGGGCGGCCGCCAGGTCGTTCCAGGCGATCACCTCGCACGTCGCCGACAGGACGAACGCGGCGGACCCCGGCAGCCGCCGCAGCAGGTCGAGGATGCTCGGCCGCACCTCGCGGGGCGGACCGGGCGGCGGTGTCTCGGGCGCCCCGGCCAACTGGTGGAGGTGGGCGCGTTCGGGGTCCGACAGGCGCAGCGCGCGGGCCAGACCGGCCAGTACCTCGCGCGACGGGCGCGGGGCGCGGCCCTGTTCGAGGCGCGCGTAGTACTCGGTGGAGATGTACGCCAGCTGCGCCACCTCCTCGCGGCGCAGCCCCGGTGTGCGGCGGCGCGGTCCCGCGGGCAGGCCCACCTCGGCGGGGGCGAGCCGTTCCCGCCTGCTGCGCAGGAAGCCCGCCAGTTCTGTGCGATCCACGCCTCCAGTGTGCGCGCGGCGCCCGGCCCCATCCAGGTACCGGCGGTGCCTGGATGCGCACCCGGGGCGGGCGCAGGCTCACCGTCATGGACAACACACCGACCACCGAAATCCCCGCCCCCATCGGCCTGCTGGCCGGCAAGGTCGCTTTCATCACCGGCGCCGGCCGCGGCATCGGCGCCGCCGCGGCCCGCCTGTTCGCCCGGGAGGGCGCCCGCGTGCTGCTCGCGGCCCGGACCCAGGCCCAGCTGAAGGAAGTCGCCGAGGACATCGGCGCGGCGGGCGGCACCGCCGCCTACGTCCGGTGCGACCTGGCCGACCCGGCGAGCGTACGGGCGGCCGTCGACCGCGCGGTGGAGCTGTACGGCCGGCTCGACATCGCCTTCAACAACGCGGCCACCGGCGTGACTCCGGGCCCGCTGGACCGGATCGAGCAGGCCGAGTTCGACCACGTCTACGAGGTGAACCTCCGGGGCCCGTGGCTGGCCATGGCCGCCGAGGTCGCCGCGATCCGGGCCACGGCGAAGACCGGCGCCATCGTCAACAACTCCAGCGTGGGAAGCCTGATGGGCAACCCCGAACTGCCCGCGTACGGCGCGATGAAACGGGCGGTGAACAGCCTCACCGAGTCGGCGGCCGTCACGTACGGCCCCGAGGGCATCCGCGTGAACGCGATCGCCCCCGGCACCACACTGACCGAGATGATCCGCGACTGGGAGGCGAACACCCCCGGCGTCATCGACCGGTCCAACGCCGTCACGCCGCTGCGCCGCCCGGCCGACCCGGACGAGATCGCCCAGGCCGCGGCATGGCTCCTGAGCGACCGCGCGTCGTACGTCACGGGCACGGTGCTGAGCGTGGACGGAGGCGCCCGTGCCTGACCGGGCCCCGGGTCAGCCGGCCGCGGACTCCAGCACGAACACGGGAATCTCGCGGTCGGTCTTGGTCTGGTAGTCCGCGTACGGCGGGAACGCGGCGACGGCCCGCTTCCACCACTGGGCCTTCTCCTCGCCGGTGACCTCGCGGGCCGTCAACTCCTGCTTGACGGGCCCGTCCTGAAGCTCCACGTGGGGGTCGCCCACGATGTTGTGGTACCAGACCGGATGCTTGGGCGCGCCGCCCTGCGAGGCGACCACCGCGTACACGCCGTCGTGCTCGACGCGCATCAGCGGAGTCTTGCGGATCTTGCCGCTCCTGGCGCCCCGGGTGGTGAGGATGACCACGGGCATGCCCGTGTCCATGAGCGTGGTCCCCTCGGTCCCGCCGGAGCTTTCGTACAACTCGACCTGCTCGCGCACCCACTGGGCCGGGCTCGGCTCGTACTCGCCCTCAAGAGGCATGGATCGGTCCCATCGTCGACTGCCACTGCTGTCTCCCGGCCCCACCGCGAAAACCCGTTCCCACGACACGGCCGTCCCCCGATTCAACAGCGTGCCCAGCCGCTTTTCATCCCGGGCGCGCCCCTCCCGGGCCTTTCCGGCCGTGAGGGCACACCGAAACCGTTCGCCTCACGCACACCCGTTCGGCAGCATGGCCCCGCGGCGCACCGCCGTGTCCCGCGCATCCGAGGAGCCCGCCGATGTCCACCGCCGCACAGACCCGAGCCGTCGTCGACGAACTGCTGCACCGGATCGCCGCCGGTGACGCCGACCGGATCGCCGAACTCTACGCGGACGGCGCCGACTGGCGGCTGAACTGGCCCGTCGAGCGGCACGGACGCGCGGACACCCCGTGGATCCGGCACCGTTCGACGCGCGCGGACGCGGCTGCCCACTTCCGCGAACTGTCCGCGCACCACGTGCCCGAGCGGAACGCCACCCAGGTGGAACGGATCCTGGTCGACGGCACCGACGCCGTCGTCCTCGGTGAGATCCGGCAGACGGCCCGGGCCACCGGCCGCCCCTACCGCGCCCGGTTCGCCCTGCACCTGACCGTCGTGGACGGCCTCGTCGTACGGCACCACGTGTACGAGGACAGCCTGGCGGTGGCCGACGCCTTCGCGGCCGACGGGACCGGTGCGCGGCCGGGACAGTGAACGTCTCTCCGGCGGATCCGGCCGCCCGGACGCCTGCCCGTGAGCGGTTCCCGGCCAGGGCGGTGGGACGGACAGCGGTGTGAGCTGGGGGTGGGAGGCGTGGGGCGGCGGGGTTCGGCCAGATCGGTGGCGTCGTGGATCTGGCCGGTTCTTGTAGTGGCCATATAGGTGCCTCGGGCATCTAATGAAGATCGGTAAGAGCGCATCCCCGCTTGCGAGGTCCTTCATGACACAAGCACCGGAAGCCGCAACAGCCGTCGCCTACCCCCAGGACCGCACCTGCCCCTACCACCCGCCCGCCGCCTACACGCCCTTGCGGGAGGAACGGCCGCTCACGCGCGTCTCCCTCTACGACGGGCGCGGCGTCTGGCTGGTCACCGGACACACCACCGCGCGTGCCCTCCTGGCCGACCAGCGCCTGTCCACCGACCGCACCCGGGACGACTTCCCGACCGTGGCCGCGCGCTTCACCGCCAACCGCGAACGCCGGGTCGCCCTGCTCGGCTACGACGACCCCGGTCACCACACCCAGCGCCGCATGCTGGTACCGAGCTTCACGCTCAAGAAGGCCACCGTCCTGCGCCCGCGCATCCAGGAGATCGTCGACCGGCTGCTGGACGACATGGAGGCCGCCGGTCCGCCCGCCGACCTGGTGAACGCCTTCGCGCTGCCCCTGCCGTCGATCGTGATCTGCGACCTGCTGGGCATCCCCTACGCCGACCACGACTTCTTCCAGTCGGCCTCCCGCCGCCTGCTGCGCGGCCCGACGGCGGCCGACGTCAGCGCGGCCCGCGAGGATCTGCGCTCCTACTTCGGGGAGTTGATCGACGACCGGTGCAAGCATCCGCAGGAGGGGCTGCTCGACGAACTGATCGCGGACCGGATGCGCACCGGTGACCTCGACCGCGAGGGGCTGATCTCCTTCGCGCAGATCCTGCTGGTCGCCGGCCACGAGACCACCGCCAACATGATCTCGCTGGGCACGTTCACCCTGCTGGAGAACCCCGAACGCCTCGCCGAACTCCGCGCCGACCCGGAACTGCTCCCCGCCGCCGTCGAGGAACTCCTGCGCTTCCTCTCCATCGTCGAGAGCCTGTTGCGGGTGGCCGACGAGGACATCGAGATCGCCGGGGCGACCATCAAGGCGGGCGACGGCGTCGTCTTCGCCACCTCCACCATCAACCGCGACACGGCCGCCTTCGCCGCCCCCGACGACCTCGACTGGCACCGCGGCGCCCGGGGCCACGTCGCGTTCGGCTTCGGGATCCACCAGTGCCTCGGCCAGAACCTGGCCCGGGCCGAGATGGAGATCGCCCTGCACACCCTCTTCGCCCGGCTGCCCGGCCTGCGGCTCGCCGTCCCGCCGGGCGAGATCCCCTTCAAGCCCGGCGACACCATCCAGGGGATGCTGGAACTCCCCGTGACCTGGTAGGAGGTTGAGCGCATGCCCTCCGACACCAAACTCTCCATCGCCGTCGACAAGGACGTCTGCATCGGCGCCGGCCAGTGCGCCCTCACCGCGCCCGGCGTCTTCACCCAGGACGACGACGGCTTCAGCGAACTGCTGCCCGGAAAGGAGGACGGCGGCGGCGACCCCCTGGTCCGCGACGCGGCCCGGGTCTGCCCGGTGAGCGCCATCACGATCACCGAGGAGTAACCCGGCCCCGGGGCCTCGCCCGCCGAGCACCGCGGGACCGGGCCGCCGCAGCCGCACCGGATCGGCGATCACCTCGTACGCCGCGATCCGGTCCGCCACGACCGTCACCGCGAGGACCGGACACAGCCGCCCGCGCGGGGCCACGACGCCCCCACGACACCGTCCACCAGCGCCACCCGGGCAAACCGCGCACGCCGGCGGAGCAGCACAGTCTGCTCCGCCACCGCCCGCGCTCCGCGCCACGGTCAGTAGGGTGCCCGGATGACCGAACAGACGGAGAAGGCCGCACGGACCGAGGGGACCGGACGGGCGGAGGGGACCGGACGCCCAGAGGGGGCCGCGCGGACCGGGGGAGCCGGGCAGGCCGCCGAGACCGGGCAGGCCGAGGAGGCCGGGCGGAGCGAGGGGGCCGGGCAGTCGGAGAAGCCCTTCCTCTACGTCGTCGTCTGCGCCGCCGGGATCGCGGTGGACGTCAGCAAGCTCATCACCGCCGCCCAGGAGCGGAACTGGGCGGTCGGCGTGATCGCGACCCCCGTCGCCGCGGGCTTCTTCGACACCGCCGCCGTCGAGGCGCAGACCGGCCGGCCGATCCGGTCCGCCTGGCGCGCGCCGGGCGACCCGCGCCCCTTCCCGGCGCCGGACGCGATCGTCGTCGCGCCCGCCACCTTCAACACCATCAACAAGTGGGCGGCGGGCACGGCCGACACCCTCGCCCTCGGCACCCTGTGCGAGGCGTACGGGCTGGGGGTGCCGATCGCCGTACTCCCGTGCGTGGGCGAGGCGTTGACCGCCCACCCGGCGTACGCGGCGAGCCTGGAACGGCTGCGGGGCATGGGGGTGCGATTCGGCGACCCGTATGCCGGGGACGAGGGTGCCGACGGCGGACGGCCCGAGTTCCGCTGGGAACGGGCCCTGGAGCTGCTCCCGCCCCGCGGGGGAGAGGGCTGAGGGCATCGACGCGGCGGTTCGTCGCCTTCTCCCTGCTCCCGCCCCGCGGGTGAGGGAGCGCCCGGCCGTGGCCGGATCTCCTTGGTGAATATGCCAATGGAACGCCAACTCCCGGTCTATGGTCGGAGAGTGACCGAAATCCGCGGCACTCTGGCCGTGCACGACCACGGCGGTGACGGGCCACCGCTCGTCCTGCTGCACGGCGCCCGGAGCACGCTCGCCGCGTGGAGCGGGGTCGCGCCCCTGCTGGTGGACCGGCACCGGGTGCTCGCCGTGGACCTGCGCGGACACGGCCGTTCGCCCTCCGGCACCTGGGACTTCCCGCGGGTGCTCGGCGACATCGAGGACGTGCTCGACGCCCACGGCATCCCCGACGCACTGCCCGTCGGCCACTCCCTCGGCGGCATGATCGCCGTGCGGTACGCGCTCGCCCACCCGGACGTCACCCCCGGCGCCGTCAACCTCGACGGATACGGCTGGGGGCGCCCCGACCAGTACGTCGGCCTCGACCCGGCCGCGGTCGCCGAACACCTCGCCACCCTCTGGGAGATGGGCACCGCCCCTTCCCCCGCCCTGTCGGCCGAGGACTTCCTGGACCTGCTCGCCGAGCAGCGCGCCGCCTGCGCCCGGCAGGGCATCCCGTACGACGCCGTGGAGACGGGCCTGTTCCGGTCACTGCGCGAACAGCCGGACGGGCGGCAGGAGTTGGGCCCCGACGCCCGACTGGTCCGGGAGATGACGGCCTCGGTCCGCACGCTCGACCTCTTCGAGCTGTTCCGTCGGACGACGACCCCACTGCTGCTCGCCCGGGCGCTGCGGCCCATGCCGTCGATCCCCGGCAACGACTGGTACGACGGCCTGATGGCGGCCTACGCGCGCGGCCTCGACCGCGATCTGGCCGAACTCGCCGCCGAACGCCCGAACGTGACCGTCGTGCACATCGACGCCACCCACAACATGGTGCTGGACAACCCACGAGCCGTCGCCGCGGCGATCCTCCGTTTCGCGGCCGAAGGGCTCGTCGACGTCGAGGGGTCCGCCGCCGAGGGTTCCACCACCGCCGAGGGTTCCGCCGTCATCGCAAGGCCCGCCACTTGTGAAGAAAGCGCCGCCGCCGTGGTTCCCGCCACGCCCGTGGACCGGGACACACCCGCCGAACTCGGCCCGTAGCAACGCCGGATCGCCCGCCCGGCGGCCCCGTTCCACGGGCCCGGAGCGTGCGAGCGGATCTTCCTCCGCCGGCGCACGGTAGGCTGCCACCCGTATCGGATCCTCCCGGGGCCCGGCATCACCTCCCGTCCCAACAAGGGGACGTATCAACGGAGTTGAGGCAGCGCGAGGCGGCGGGGGAGAGGCTCGACGGGCGCCCGGAACGCGGCGCCGTCAGGTCGGGCGGGTACCGAATCCCGAATAACGGGGACGAGTTGAGCGGACTGCCTGTGAATTCCGGGTGCATCCGCATTGACTGACTCTCCGTCAACTTACTAGTGCGTTAAATGCGTTGAGAAAGTGAAGAGATCCCTTGTTTCAGCTCAGTAACCTGTGCAAAGGTGTGACGCGTCGGCGTGCAGACCATTGAATTTTCCGCCGCGCACGTACGGTGCCGCCGTTCGCCACTCGCTCCAAAAGAGCTTCCAGGACTGGGCGTTGGCGATCCCGCACCCCTTCATGGCTGCTCCCTCCGCATCGTCGGCCGAGCCGTACGTCAAAGGTCTGGACTGGATGGTCGTGTGGACTTGGGAGGAAAGTGGACGTGAATGAAGGGGCAGCGCGGAATTCCCCCGAGCCTGCCGCCCAGCCGCGCGAGGTGCCGGACGAACAACTGGCCGCCGAACTGAAGAAGTCCGCCGGGAAGCGCCCGGTGCACGCACCCGTCGGGGAACTGCTCGCCCGGCACTGGGAAGCGGGCTACGCCTATGCCTCGCTGTGCGCGGACGGCCCCCATCCCGCCGGAATGCTCACCACTGCCGCATTCACCCGGCTGTTCGAGGAATCCGCCCGACAGGGCGGCCCGACCGCCGCATGGCGCCCCCAACTCCTGGTCGCGATACGGCACATAGCCGGGGAATGGGACTCCGACCACCGAAGAACCCTGCTCCACCCCGCGCTGAGAATCGGCCCCGCCGGCGGTGGCCGTGCCGCGGCCCGGCTGTTGCCGCCGGAAAACCGCCGCCTGATCACCCGCGCCTTCCAGCGCCTTCCCGAACCGGCCCGCTGCCTGCTGTGGCACGCCGAGGTGGAACGCGAGGAACTCGACGTCCCCGCCGCCCTGTTGGGCATCACCCTGACGGACGCCGCCGCCAAACTGGAACGCTCCCGCGAACTCCTGCGCGAGGCATGCCTCGACGTGCACCGCGAACTCGTCCCCGAGGAACAGTGCCGCCGCTACAGCCGCCTCCTCGACGTCTCGCTGCGCCGCGGCCCAAGCGTGCTCGACCCCGATCTCCGCCGTCACATGGACGCCTGCCCGCACTGCCGGTCCGCCGCCGAGCAACTCGCCCGGTTCCCGGAACGCCTGGCGACCCTGCTCACCGAGGCGGTGCTCGGCTGGGGCGCCCAGGCATACCTCGCCACCCGGCTCCAGAACCTCCGGGGCACCCGGCGCCCGGTGCGCGAGAGCGACGAGCTGACCCGGCCCGTGATCGTCCCCGACGAACGCCAGGACTTCATGTCCGGCATCGACGGCATCCCGACCCAGGCTTCGGGACCCGACGAGTCCGCTCTGCCCCACCCGGCCGCCGCCGACCGCTACCCCGACCGGTACGAGGCCGCCGGCAGCCACCCGGAGACCTCCGGCGACACCCGCCCGGCCCCGGAGGGCGGCTCCCGCCGCTCGCGCCGCGCGCAGTCGGGCCGCACGCAGTCGGCCGGGGCTGCCGCCGGACTGAGCCGTCTGGCCGACACCGCCGGAATGCGACACCTCGCCCAGGGCGCCGACAACCTGCGCCAACGCGTCGGGAACGTCGGCGGCCGCAGGCCGGCGGCCCAGCCCCTCGCCGCCGCCGAGACACCCGGCACCCGGCCCGACCCCGCCGTCGCGCCTCCCGGCAGCGCCCCGGAGGCATGGGCCGAGAGCACCGCCGTACCCCCGTCCGCCGCGGACACGGCGACCCTGCCCGTCGTGGACGCGCCCGCCGCCGACCTCGCGGACACGGCCGTAGGACTGGAGGCGTGGCCCCCGGCCCCGACGGTCCCGCCGACCGCCGGCGGGGAGGCGTGGGGCGCGCCCGCCACCGGCCAGGAGTGGTCCGCGGCGCCCGGCATCCCGCCGGTTCCCGCCGCCCCGCCCACCGTCGGCGAGGAGAGCGACGGCCCCGACGCCGCGCGCGACTCCCGGCTCCCCGTCCCCGTCGCCCGCTCGGCCGCCCACCGGGCGCCCAAGGCGCCCCGGCGCGGTCTGCCGCGCCGCGGGCGGATCACGCTCGCCGTGCTCACCGTGAGCGCGGTCGTCCTGGTCCCCCTCGTGATGTGGTCCGGCTCCGGCTCGGACAGCGGCACGGGCGACCAGCAGGCGGGCGAGGCGGGTACGGGCAGCAAGGAGCCCACCCCGCAGCCGTCGTGGGTCGGCGCGGCTGCCGCCGTGCAGTCCGGCGCCGTACAGGGCAGGCTGCGCAACGTCGACAGCGGCCTGTGCATCGGGCTCGGCGACAAGAAGGCGAAGGCGGGCAGCGAGGCCATCCTCGTCAAGTGCTCCACGTCGGTCACCCAGCAGTGGGCCTACGAGAGCGACGGCCTGCTGCGCAGCGTGGCCGCGCCCGAGCTGTGCCTCGACTCGCACCTCGGGTACGAGGTCGACCTCGCCAAGTGCGTGGGGGAGTCGCAGCCCGCGACGAAGAACGTGCGCTACGACTTCACCCTCCAGGGCACCCTCGTCCCGCGCTGGAACCAGGACCTGGCCCTGACCCCGGCCTCGGCCGACCAGGACGCCGACCTCGTCCTCAAGCAGCGCACGGACGACGACGAGGCCCAGGACTGGGAGGTCGACACCGACGGTTCGCTGCGCATGCAGTCCGTCAACTGGGGCAAGACCGGCCTGGCCGCGACCGACGGGACGACCGGCAGCACCCCGGCCCCGACGCCCACGCCCAGCACGGTCCCGAAGGCGAGCCCGTCCCCCACGCCGACGAAGTCCACCCCGAAACCGACCACCCAGCCCACGCCGACCCCGTCGGCGACCTCCCCCTGGGACGACTGCCCGCCCTACTTCTGCTGGTGGAACGGCGGCAGCGGCTCGACCTCCGGCGACGGCGGCGGCTCCGGCGGTGGCGGCTGGGGCGGCTCCAGCGGGGGCGGCGGCCGTTAGCCGATCCCGAACACCGTGGCCGGGGCCCCGGCGGTACGCGACCGCCGGGGCCCCGGTCGCAGTACGTCCTCAGCCCGTCCCGAAGACCCGCAGCGACAGCCACAGCGCCGTCGTCGCCGGGACCAGGGCCGCGGGCACGGTGAGCAGGCCGAGGCGGGTGAACTCGCCCAGGCCGACCGGGTGTTCGTGACGGTGCAGGATCCGCCGCCACAGCAGGGTGGCGAGGGAACCGGCGTAGGTCAGGTTCGGGCCGATGTTGACGCCGAGCAGCACGGCGAGCACCGGGCCGGGGCCCAGCGGCGCGGTCAGCGGCAGCAGGACGAGCACCGCGGGCAGGTTGTTGATCAGGTTGGCCAGCAGCGCGGCGAGGGCCGCCAGGCCCAGGAGCGCGGCCCAGCCGGAGCCGGTGGGCACGAGGTGGCGCAGGGCGTCGGCGAGCCCGTTGTCCACGACCGCCCGCACGACCACGCCCAGGGCCAGCACGAACAGCAGGAACCCGGGGGCCGCGGCCCGCACCACCGTCACGGCGGTGGTGCGCCGCCGTACCAGGGCGCGGCCCGCCAGCACCAGCGCGCCCGCCAGCGCCGACCAGGTCGGGTCGAGCCCGACCGCGGAGGCGACGACGAAACCGGCGAGCGTGCACACCACGGTGACCAACGCGAACACGGGCATCCCGGGCGGCTCCCCGACCTCCGTGTCGGGCGTGGCGGGCGCGGCCAGGTCGCGCCGGAAGAACCACCGGAAGACCAGGTACTCGGCGGTGATCGCCACCACCCACGGCAGCGCCATCAGCAGCCCGAACCGGGTGAAGCCCAGCCCGGCGGCGCTGAACGCCAGCAGGTTGGTGAGGTTGGAGACGGGCAGCAGCAGCGAGGCCGTGTTCGACAGGTGGGCGCAGGCGTAGGCGTGCGGCTTGGGCCGGGCACCCATGTGGGCCGCGGTGGCGAACACGACCGGGGTGAGCAGGACGACGGTGGCGTCCAGGCTCAGCACGGCGGTGATCGTGGCGGCCAGCGCGAACACGGCGGTGAGCAGGCGGCGCGGGCGGGCCGCCGCCCAGCGGGCGGTCCAGGCACCGCAGGCCCGGAAGAGCCCCTCCTCGTCGCAGTACCGGGCCAGCACGAGCACCGCCGCGAGGAACCCGACGACGGGTGCGAGTCGCTCCACCTCGGCCCGGGCGTGCCCGAAGGAGATCGCCCCGGCGGCGACGACGATCCCGGCGGCGGGCACGGCCACGGCGGCCTCGGGCAGCCGCCGGGGCCGGACCACCGCGCAGCCGAGCACGGCGATCAGCAGGACGACGGAGAGGGCTTCGGCGAGCGGGGCGTTCAGGGTTCGGTCCTCCGGTGCATGGACATGATCGCCCCCCATGCAACCAGGCGAACCCCCCGGCCCGGCACGGCAGGGGTCACCGAGGCCGGTCGGGACCAGATGTCCGGCGACCCGGTCCTACGCGTCCAGCCCCTCCAGCAACGGGAGTTCGGCCCAGATCGTCTTGCCGTCCGTGGTGTGGCGGCTGCCCCAGCGGTGGGTGAGCTGCGCCACCAGCAGGAGTCCACGACCGCCCTCGTCGAAGGTCTTGGCGCGGCGCAGGTGCGGGGCGGTGTGGCTGGCGTCGGAGACCTCGCAGATCAGCGTGGTCGCGTCGTGGATGAGCCGGAGGCGGATCGGGTGCTCGCCGTAGCGGATCGCGTTGGTGACCAGTTCGCTCACCACCAGCTCGGTGGTGAACCCGGCGTCCTCCAGCCCCCACACCCCCAGCTGCGCCAGGACCTGCTTGCGGACCGGGGCGACCAGCGCCGGATCGGAGGGGATGTCCCAGGTCGCGATCTGGGCGGCGGGCAGCCCCCGGGTCCGGGCGAGCAGCAGCGCCACGTCGTCCGTCGCGCCGCCCGGCGGGAGCAGCGCGTGCAGGATCCGGTCGCACGCCTCGTCCAGCGCCCCGGCCCCGTTGTCCGCCGGGTCCGGCAGCGCGTCCAGGAGCAGCCGGTGGCTCTCGTCGAGGTCCCGGCCGTGGCTCTCGACCAGCCCGTCGGTGTACATGCCGAGCACGGTGCCCTCCGGCAGGGCGATCTCCAGCGACTCGAAGGGCAGCCCGCCCAGACCCAGCGGCGGCCCGGCCGGCACGTCGAGTTCCTGCGGGCGTCCGCCCGGCGTCACCATCACCGGCGGCGGATGCCCGGCCCGCGCGAGCGTGCACCGCCGCGACACCGGGTCGTACACCGCGTACAGACAGGTGGCGCCGACCTCGCCGACGTCCCCGGCGGCGCCGCCCTCGGTGCCCGCCTCGGCGGACAGCCGGACGACGAGGTCGTCGAGGTGGGTGAGGAGTTCCTCGGGCGACAGGTCGATGTCGGCGAGCGTGCGCACCGCGGTGCGCAGCCGGCCCATCGTCGCGGACGCCTGGATGCCGTGGCCGACGACATCGCCGACGACCATGGCCACCCGCATCCCCGACAGCGGGATCACGTCGAACCAGTCGCCGCCGACGCCCGCCCGCGCGGCCGGCAGATAGCGGGACCTGGCCTCCAGGGCGGCCGTGCCGGGCAGGGAGCGCGGCAGCAGACTGCGTTGCAGGGCCAGGGCCGTCTCGCGCTCCCGGGAGAAGCGGCGGGCGTTGTCGATGCAGACCGCCGCCCGCGCGGCGACGTCCTCGGCGAGCAGCATGTCGTCCGCGCTGAACGGGTCGGGCCGGCGGAACCGGGTCAGGACGGCCACGCCCAGCGTCGTCCCGCGGGCCCGCAGCGGTACGGACAGCGTGGAGTGGATGCCCAGCTCCGCCACCCGCTCGGCCCGGGCCCGGTCCCAGGCCAGCCACTCGGCGAGCGTGCCGTCCGCCGCCGAGGCGACCACCGCGCCCCCGGCCATCAGCGAGGCCGCCTGCGGCGAGGACGCCGGGTAGAGGTCGATCTGGCCGGGCTTGGCCACGGCCACCGACACCCCCGAGTGCACCGACCCGTGGGCGGCGCGGCGCAGCGCCACCGGCGCGGTGAGGGTCTTCGGGTAGGGGCCCTCGGCGTCGCCGGGCGGGTCCAGCAGGTCGACGCTGACGAAGTCGGCGAGCGCGGGCACGCACACGTCGGCCAGCTCCTGCGCCGTACGGGTGACGTCGAGGGTGGTGCCGATGCGGACGCTCGCCTCGTTGACGAGTTGCAGCCGCTCCCGGGCCAGGTACTGCTCGGTGAAGTCGTGGGCGCTGAAGGAGACGCCGCGCACGCGTCCGGTGGCGTCGGTGAGCGGGGAGATACGGGCGAGCCAGGCGTGCGCGCGGTCCTCGCCGCCGGTGCGCAGATACGTCTGCACGTCGCGTCCGCGGCCGGTGCGCAGCACCTCCCGGACGTCCTCCTCCAGCACGAGGCTCTCGGGCTTGCCGCCGATCTCCGACAGGGTCAGCCCGCGCAGGCGTTCCTCCGGGAGCCCTATCACCGCGGCCATGGCGTCGTTGAACCCGTGCAGCCGCAGGTTCTCGTCGTAGACGATGGTGGCGCAGCGCGACAGCTTCAGCGCGGAGATCATCAGCGGGTCGTCCGGCGTACGGGTGGCGGCGGCGCCCACCGGGGTGACCACCAGCCACTCCGCGCCGCCGCTGCCCCGCCGTCTGCGGTGGGCGAGCAGCCAGCGGGAGACGGTACGGCCGTCACGGTGACGCAGGTCCACCGTGCCGCTCCAGCGGGTCCCGGACGGCTCCGGCGACGGCAGCGCGGCACCGTCGGCCAGCAGCAGGGCGGCGGGGCGGCCCTCGGCCTCCCCGGGGGCGTAGCCGAGCAGATCGCGGGCGGTGCCGTTCCAGTGCAGCAGGACGCCGTCCTCGCCGACGACGGCCCGAGCCGTGGCGGCTTCGCCATGGGGGTGCCTCGGGTTCATCGTCGTCGTCGCTTCCTTGCGCAGACCGTGCGCACACTCTCCGTGAACGGGCGCGTCACTTCCGCCCCAGCCTAGTGCGTGGTGGCCCTCCGCACCGGCCGGACTCCCCCTTCCTGCCGCACTCGGGTACGAACCTGTTGCACAGCAGGGCCCCGCGGCGGCGCCGGGCGACCGTGCGAATCAGGCCGGATGTGACACGCGTGCCACAAGCGGCCCGACGGACCCTTGAGCCCCCATGTGTCACACCGTCAGAATCTGTTTGTTCACGATCAGTTGTGAGTAGTTCTGGGCCCTGATGAGGGAGAGCCGCCTTGACGGTCACACGTAGATCGGTCCTGCTCGCCGGAACGGCCGCCCCCGCCGCCGGAGCGCTCCTGGGCGCCCCGGCCGCACGGGCCGCCACCGCCACCGCCCCGGCCCCCGGCCGCCACACCGTCGCCCTCCGCGACGGCTGGCGGTTCGCGCTGGTCGACCCGGGCGGGATCACCGACCCCACCGGCGCCTACGACGGCGCCGCCGACCCCAGCTACGACGACTCCGCGTGGCGCGAGGTCGCCGTACCGCACGACTGGAGCATCGAGCAGACCCCCACCACCGAGTACGGCACCACCAGCGGCACCGGATTCCTCCCCGGGGGCCTGGGCTGGTACCGCCTGGCCTTCACCCTGCCGCCCGGGTACGCCGGCAAGCGGATCGCGGTGGAGTTCGACGGCGTCTACATGAACGCCGTCGTCCACTGCAACGGCACGGAGGCCGGCCACCACCCCTACGGGTACACCGGCTTCGCCTTCGACCTCACGGACCTGCTGCACACCGACGGCAGCACCGAGAACGTCCTCGCCGTCCGGGTGCAGAACCGGCTGCCCAGCAGCCGCTGGTACTCCGGCAGCGGCATCTACCGCGAGGCCCGCCTCGTGGTCACCGAACCGGTGCACGTGGGGCGCTGGGGCACGTATGTGACGACACCGGAGATCACCGCCGAGCGGGCGGCCGTCCGGGTGCGTACGACGGTGGTGAACGAGTCCGGCGCCGCCGCCGACGTCCGCGTCCTCTCGCGGATCGTCGACCCCGACGGCCGTACCGTCGCCCGCGCCGACTCCACGGTCAGCGTCACCGGCACGGCCGACGAGAGCCACGAACTCGCCGTCGCGCGGCCGAAGTTGTGGGACTTCGCCACCCCGGACACGTACACGCTGCACACCGAACTGCGCGTCGGCGGCGCCACCACGGACACCTTCAGCACGACGTTCGGCATCCGCAGTTACGTCTTCGACCCGCAGGAGGGGTTCTCCCTCAACGGCGCCTACGCCAAGATCAAGGGTGTCGACCTGCACCACGACCAGGGCGCGCTCGGCGCCGCGATCAGCCTCGACGCCGTCCGCAGACAGATGACCGTCATGAAGTCGATGGGCGTCAACGCCTTCCGCACCTCCCACAACCCGCCCTCGCCGCAGATGATCCAGGTCTGCGAGGAACTCGGCATCGTGATGATGGTGGAGGCGTTCGACTGCTGGCGCACCGGCAAGACCAGCTACGACTACCACCTGTACTTCGACGAGTGGTGCGAGAAGGACGCCACCGAGATGGTCCTCGCCGCCCGCAACTCGCCCGCCGTGGTGCTCTGGTCGATCGGCAACGAGATCCCCGACTCCACCTCCACCGCGGGGCTGGCCATGGCCGACCGCATCATCGGCGCGATCCGGGCCGCCGACGACACCCGCCCCCTGGTCATCGGCTCCGACAAGTACCGGGGCGTGCCCGCCAAGGGCTCCGCGTCCGACCTGATGCTCGCCAAGCTCGACGGACTCGGCCTGAACTACAACACCGCCAAGTCGGTGGACGCCCTGCACGCCGCCTACCCGGACCTGTTCCTGTTCGAGTCGGAGTCCTCCTCCGAGACCTCCACCCGCTCGGCCTACCAGGAGCCGGAGCACCTCAACACGGGCGAGAACCACACGCCGGGCCGCCGGGCGACCTCGTCGTACGACAACAACCTGTCCTCCTGGACCATGAGCGGCGAGTACGGCCACAAGAAGGACCGGGACCGCAAGTGGTTCGCGGGGCAGTTCCTGTGGTCGGGCATCGACTACATCGGGGAGCCCACGCCGTACGACGTGTTCCCGGTGAAGGCGTCCTTCTTCGGCGCGGTGGACACGGCCGGGTTCCCCAAGGACATGTACCACCTGTTCCGCAGCCAGTGGGCCGCCGAGCCCCTGGTCCATCTGCTGCCCATGAGCTGGAACCACGACAGCGGCGACACCGTCGAGGTCTGGGCGTACGCGAACGTCGACACCGTCGAGCTGTTCCTCAACGGAAAGTCCCTCGGCACGCGGGTGTTCGACACGAAGAAGACCACCGACGGGCGTACGTACCTGGAGACCACGGAGGCCAGCGGCGACGACAAGACCGTCACCACCGGCCCCTACCCGGGCAGTTACACCAGCCCGAACGGCAGCGCGGGCAAACTCCACCTCAGCTGGCAAGTACCGTACGAACCGGGCGAGTTGAAGGCGGTGGCGCGGCAGGACGGCAAGGCGGTCGCCACCGATGTGCTGCGCACGGCCGGGCCCGCGCACGCGGTACGGCTCACCACCGACCGCGACTCCCTCGCCGCCGACGGCCGTTCCCTGGTCTTCGTGACCGCGGAGGTGGTCGACGCGCACGGCGTGGTCCTGCCCGACGCCGAGGACCTCATCTCCTTCGCGGTGCGCGGCGGCTCCCTCGCCGGGCTCGACAACGGGCGCGAGGAGAGCGCCGAGCGGTACCAGGCCAGTACCCGAACCGTCTTCCACGGCAAGGCACTTGCGATCGTACGGGCCGGGACCGAGCCGGGCGCGCTGAAGGTGACCGCACACGCCGACGGCCTGCGCACCGGCACCGCGACCGTGCGCACCACCCCGGTGCGGTCCGCGGCGAGCACCCCGCCCGCCGCCTTCGCACCGGACCTGCCCGCACCTCCCGACCACCCGCTGGCGGACGCCAGTTACTCCGGCCGCCCGGACACCCTGCCCGCCGCCATGCTCGACGGGGACGCGGCCACCGGCTGGTCCAACGCCTTCGCCAAGTCCGCCACCGCACTGCTGCCCGCGTTCAGCGGGGCCCGGGCGCGGGACTGGGTGTCGGTCGACTTCGGGCGCGGACGCTCCTTCGACCGCGTCGAGGTCTCCTTCACCGTCGACGCCACCCACTCCCTGCCCGCATCCGTCGCCGTCTCGGCGTGGGACGGCGGACGCTGGACGCCGGTCACGGGCGCGGTCGTCGACTGGGCGGACGGCTCCGACGCCCCGACGGTGATCACCTTCGACCCCGTACGCGGCTCCCGACTCCGCCTCGACCTGACCAGCGCCCACCCCGGCGCCGCGAACGGGGCCCAGCGCATCGTCCGGCTGGACGCCCCCGCCGCGTAAGGACGCCCGGGACACCGCGCAGGTACCGGATCCGCCCTCGCCTGACCAGGCACTATTTACGGGTAAGTACCTGCGCGGTACCGTGGAGGGCATGCCAGCTCTGAATGTGGAGTTCAGCGACCGCGAGCTAGAGGACCTGCGGCAGATCGCCAAGGAGCGGGGTACGTCGATGAAGGCCCTGGTACGGGAGGCCGCCGCCGCCGACATCGCGCGGCACCGGGCGCTCCAGGAAGGCGCGGAGGCGTTCCGCCGGTTCTTCACGGCACACGCCGACGAATTCGCCGCCGCCTTCCCCGAGGACGAACCGTCCGCCGTGCCGAGTGAGCGGCGGAGCGCCTGAGAGATGCCGCCCGTCCTGCACATCGATGTGCCCTGGCTGCTCCAGCGCCACGAAGAGGTCCTGCCCGACCAGCCCGTCGTCAACGACTTCTCGGCCCTGGTGGCCGCCGTCGCCCGCCACCGCGTCGACCCGCCCCGCCTCGGCGTGGACTCCGACCCGGCCTGGCGCGCCGCCGCCCTGCTGCACACCCTCGCCCTGCTCAAGCCGCTGCCGTCCGCCAACGCCCGCTTCGCCTGCTCCACCGCGGTCGCGTACATGTTCGTCAGCGGCGTCGGCATCGATCCGCCCTACGGCGCCCTCGTCGACCTCACCCGGGACCTGATCTCCGGCAAGGTGGACGTGTACGGGGCGGCGGACCGGCTGCGCTCCTGGCAGATCTGACCCCGCGCCACCAGCCGGTCCTGGCCCGTGCCACCGGCGGGTCCGAGCCCGCGGCACCGGCCGGGCCGGGCGCATCCGCCCGGCGGGCCGCCGACCGAGGGCGGGAGGATCGAGGTCGGCGGCCCGTTTCGCGCGGCAGCACCCCCGTGTCCGCGCGGGGCCCGAAGTGAGGGCCGACTCCAGTGGAACAGGTGCGCCCCGTCCGCCGGGAGCGTGCGCGGGCCATCTGCGTGTGCACACGATTCACACGGGGTGCACACACGAATCGAATGCCCGGCACCTAATACGGCTACGGACCGCGGCCGTTGACTTCCTTTCAGTTCATGCGCAGGTTGCCCAAGTACCTTGTTGCCGATACGTGACGTGTGCAAAGGTGACCTTCCCGCGCAGTGGAAATGGCCGGGCCCGAAACTCCGTTCCCCCCTTTCCGGAACCGTCGTCGAACCCAAAAGGTCCGACGGGTCCGGATGTGCGAGCCTCGGTCCCCGGCTGTTTTCCGGCGCTTGGTCCGACAGCCTGATCCAGCGGTCCGATCGGGAAAGGTCCGCACCAATCGGATCCCCATGGGTGATCGGAACTCCGTGCACCGCTTGTGCCTGGGAAGGAATCATTCCGTGGACACCCCCCATCCTCCCCGTCCGCCTTATCCGCCGCGCCCCGGCATGCCGCCCGGGGAATCCGACGAGAGCCTCGCGGCGCGGCTCGGGGACCGGCAGGAAGGCGCGGGCACCTATCCCGTCGCCCTGCTGACGGCACGGCACTGGCAGCCGGTGCACGACTACGCGGTCGTCTGCCTCGCCTCCCCGTCCGACGCCGCCACGCTGGTCACCGCCACCGTCTTCCACCAGGTCCTCGACCGTCTCGCGCGCTCCGGGTCCGCGGCGGCGCTGCGGCCCGAACTCCTCGTCGCGGTGCGGGACACCGTGCGGGAGTGGGCGGCCGACGGGCGGATCACCGGCGTCCTGCCGGAACTGCGGAAACCGGCCGGCGGTCGCGGTATGCGCACCGCGAAGTCCCTGACGCCCGAAAACCGGGCACTTGCCGGACGCAGTTTCCAAGCCCTTCCCGGTCTTGCCCGCTGCCTGCTGTGGCACACCGAGGTCGAGGCCGAACCCATATCCATACCGGCCGGTCTCTCCGGTATGGACAGCGCCACCGCCGCGGCCGCACTCGAGCAGGCCCGCGAACAATTCCGCCAGGGCTGCGTACGCGCCCACCGGGAACTCGCGCCCACCAAGGAATGCCGGTTCTACAACCGTCTCCTGGACGTGCCGATTCGCCGCGGCGGCGCACTCCTTCCGGATGTCCAGCGCCATCTCCTGGAGTGCCGCTACTGCCGTAACGCGGCCGAACAACTCGGTCATTTCGAGGGCGGTCTCGGCGTTCTGCTCGCCGAGGCGGTCCTGGGCTGGGGCGCCCGGCGCTACCTCGAATCCCGCCCCGGGCGGCTGCCCGTGGGGGAGCGCCCGCGGGGCACCTCGGGACCGGGCGGCCCCCGGCCGGTGGGCGCAGGCCGCCACCGGCTGCTCGACCGCGTGCCCGCGCCCCGCCGCCGCGGCCTGCCGGTCGAACGGGACACCAGGGCACTGCTCACCGGCGTCGGCATCGCCTCCGCCGCGGTGCTCGCCACGCTCCTCGTGGTCGGCCTCTGGTCCGACAACGGCGGCGGCGTCGACCCGGCCGCCTCCACGAGCGCGGCCGGGGCCGACCCCGCCGCCTCCGGCTCCGGCGCCCGCACCTCGCCCTCCCCGTCCACCCCCACCGCCCCGGCCACCGGCCCGCAGCAGACCCGGCTGCGCAACGCCGCCGCCGACCTGTGCCTCGACATCCCCGGCAAGGTGAAGTCCGGCGCCGGAGTCGGCCTCGCCGTGTGCTCGTCCGCGTGGACGCAGAAATGGACGTACGAGGAGGACGGCCTGCTGCGCAGCGGCGCCGACCCGAAGCTGTGCCTGGACTCCGGCGCGAAGGACGGCGTCCTGGCGCTCGGCGGCTGCGCCTCCGCGAAGTCCGAGAGGGGCGACGACGTGCGCTACGACCTCACCGTGCGCGGCGAGTTACTGCCGCGCCGCAAGGAGAGCCTGGCCGTCACACCCGCGAGCGACGACCCGGACGCGGACGTCGTCGTCAAGAACCGCGACGGCTCCGACAGCCAGCTCTGGCTCACCGACGGGCAGGTGACCGAATCGGAGTCGCTGTCGATCGAGGGGGCGTGGCAGCTGCCCGGTACGCCTGCCGTGGACCGGCCGGAGGCCGGGGCGGTGAGGGAGGAGACCGGGTTGTGAGGCCGGGGTGCGGCTTACGGTATGCCGCGCACCGCGCCGCCGATCCGGGCCGCCGCCCGTACCGGTGAGCCGTCCGCGCCGGTCAGGCGCAACGGCAGCAGGAACACCTCCACCGGGCGGCCCGCCGCCTGCGCGGCCAGCAGCCGGTCGAGGCCGGTCAGGTTCTCCGCGATGACGCCACCGGCGCCGCACAGCACCCGGTGGGCGGGCAGATCGGGGTCCCCGGTGGCGTCCACGCTCAGGGCGTCCACGCCGACGGTGCGCACCCCCGCGTTGACGAGGACCCGCGCGGCCTCGGGCGTGAGCCAGGGCTGGTCGGTGTACTGCGGGATGCCCCAGTAGACCGACCAGCCGGTGGCCAGCAGCAGGATCGCGCCCGGCTGCAACCGCAGCATGCTCAGGGCCGGGGCCAGCAGACCGGGCGTGATCGGCGTGCGCGACCGCAGCCCGCGCAGGTCCGCCACCACGGCGGGCCCGGTGAACTGCGCCAGCGGCAGCGCGTCCAGCGTGGGCCAGGCGGAGTCCACGTGGTAGGGCGCGTCCACGTGCGTACCGGAGTGCGAACCCATGTGCAGTTCCAGGACGTTGACCCCGTCCGTGGCGACCCGCAGCGCGCGGGACAGCTCGACCCGGGGGTCCTGGGGATACACGGGCATCCCGGAGACCACGGGCACGGACAGGTCCACCCACGCGTCCATCACTCGCGCTCCACGACCAGGGGTCCCAGCGTCATCACGAGCACCCATGGTGGCCCCGACGCGCCGACGATGGTGGCGAACGCGGAAACAGGGCCCGGCGGCGCTCAGCCCTCCGGCCGCTCCATGGGCGGCGGCTGCGCGAGCGGCGGGAAGCGTTTCAGCAGGCCGGCGGCGCGCAGCAGCCGATGGATGCGCGGCTGGTCGCTGACGATCCGCAGCCGTCCGCCGTGTTCCCGGGCCCGGTACTCCGCCCGGCACAGCACCCGCAGCCCCGAGCAGTCGAAGAACGCGACCGGCCGCAGGTCGACGACCACGTCCGGCGCGGACCCCGCCGTGGCGGCCTGGAGATGCACGGCGACGCACTCCGCCGTGGCCAGGTCGATCTCGCCCGACACCACGACGACCGTGCATGCGCCCCTGGCATAGGACCGCGCGTGTGCGTTCGCCGTGGGGTGCCCGCACGCGCTGATCCTGTCTTCGGGCGGATCGGCGGGGCGGTCGTCGGCTGGTCCGGACGGCATCAGGGCTCCACCTCGGCGGGGAGGGGGGTATTCGATCTCCGTAGTTACCCCGGGTGGGCGGAGATCATCCGCGGTGCGGGGCCCGGAGAAGCCGGTTCACTCGACCGGGTGAATTCCACGTCGATGTCTTGATTTTCCGCCGGGGATTGAGCGTGTAACGGCCGGTAATGGCCGCGGCGGCCGGAGGTCGTGCGACCCGGAGCAGGACTTCGGTCCTTAATGCATAGGATGTGCAGGTGCAGGACTACCGCATCAGAACCGCCACCCCGGACGACGTCGACGGCGCCCGGGCCGTCATGCTCGACACCGTCTACCGCGACTTCGGCACCGGCTACGTACCGCACTGGCACGGCGACATCGTCGACCCGGCCGCCGCCTACCTGGCCGACCCCCGCCACACGCTCCTGGTCGTCCTGGACGCGGACGGCCGGGCCGTCGCGACCGGCGCCCTCGACTCCCGCGGTCCCGCGAGCCCGCCCAACCCCCGCCACCTGGCCGAGCGTTACCCGTCCGGCGAGACGGCCCAGCTGCGCCGCGTGTACGTCCGCCCCGCGCACCGGCGGCGCGGACTGGCCCGGCGGCTGGTGCGCGAACTCCTCGGCTTCGCCGCGGCGGACGGCGGCTACCGGTCGGTCTATCTGCACACCGACCCCGCCGTGCCCGGCGCCGAGGACTTCTGGCGCTCGCTCGGGAAGGTCGTGCACGACGAGCGCGAGGAACCGGGCGGATCCAGGGTCGTCCACTTCGAAGTCCCGCTCGCCTGACGGCACTTCGAGCGCCCGGCCGCGCCCTGCCGCTCAAGCACGTTGTTCCGAGGTCCCGCCCCGCGAAGAAAGAGTCCCATGCCGCGCCCTCCGCGCCCCCCCCCCCCCGTCGCCGGCCTGCTGCTCGCACCCCTGCTCACCGGCTGTTTCGCCACCGGCGGCACCAACGGCTCGTCCGGCTCCGGCTCTGGCTTGGGCGGCGGTGCCCGGCTGCGCGTCGCCCTCGCCTTCCCGCCCGCCGAGAACCTCTCCCCGTACGGCGCCGACGCCACCCTCCTCAGCCGCCTCGGCGTCACCGAGGGCCTGACCACGCTGGACGCCAACGGCACCGCGGCCCCCGCGCTCGCCGCCTCCTGGACCCGCGACTCCGACCGGACCTGGCTGTTCACCCTGCGCGAGGCCACCTTCCAGGACGGCACCGAGGTCACGGCCGCCGCCGTCGCCACCGCCCTGAACAAGGCCGCCGCGGCCGAGCCCGTCCCCGCCGCCCTGACCGGCGTGCACCTCACCGCCAAGGCCGCGGGCGACGGCCGGGTCCGCGTCACCACCGGCGACCCGGACCCGGTGCTCCCGCTGCGCCTGACCAGCCCCGGCCTCGTGGTGCTCGCCCCGAAGGCGTACGGCGGCACGGCGGTGAACCCCGTCGGTACGGCCACCGGACCCTTCGAGATCACCAAGGTCACCGGTACCACCGCGGCCACCCTGGACCGCTTCGACGACTACTGGGGCGGACGCGCCCAATCCGCGGGCGTCGACGTGAAGTTCATCGCCGACGGCACCGCCCGCACCAACGCGCTGCGCACCGGCGGGACCGACATCGCCGAGGCGGTGCCCGTCTCCCAGGCCGCCGCCCTGGACCGGAACGTCCGGCACGAGACGGCCACCACACGCACCACCGGCCTCCTGCTCAACACCGCCTCCGGGCCGCTGAAGAACGCGGGCCTGCGCGCCGCCGTCCGCGCCGCGCTCGACACGTCGGCGCTCGCCGAGGGCGTGTACGAGGGGTACGCCGACCCCGGCGTCGGCATCTACGGGCCCGCCGTCACCTGGGCGGCCGACGCGCGCGTCCAGCCCACCGGCCGGGCCGCCGCGAAGGACGCCGACGGCACCGCGCTCACCCTGGCCACGTACACCAACCGGCCCGAACTCCCCGAGGCCGCGCAAGTCGTCGAACGGCAGCTCACCCAGGCCGGGTTCACGGTGAAGCTGGTCGTACGGGAGTACTCGCGGCTCGAATCCGACGCGCTGGACGGCAGGTTCGACGCCGTCCTCGCCGCCCGCAACACCCTGCTCGACACCGGCGACCCCGTCTCGATCCTCGCGAGCGACTACACCTGCGCCGGCGACTACAACCTCGCCCAACTCTGCGACAGCCGGGTCGACAAGGCCGTCGCCACCGCCGAGCGGGCCGCCGACACCGCCGAACGGCAGCGCGCCGCGCTGACCGCGGAGGCCGCGATCCTCGGCACCGACGCCGTGGTCCCGCTCGTCCACCAGCGCATCATCACGGGCATCGCCACGACGGTACGGGGCACCCTCCTCGACCCGTACGAGCGCACCCTGATCGGCCCGGGGACACGGCGCTGAGCGGGGGCGCGGGGCGGCGGGCGAACGGGCGCACCGCCGTCGCCGCCGCGATACGGCTCGGCCCGGTGCTGTGGCGGGCCGTCGTCACCGCCGTCCTCGTGTGCGGGATCGGGCTGCTGCCCTGGCTGTCGCGCACCGATCCCGCACTCACCGTACTCAGAGCACGGTCCGCCGAACGGACTCCCACCCCCGAGGTGCTGGCGGCCGTACGGGACCAACTCGCGCTGGACAACGGGCCGTTGGCGCTGCTCGGGCGGTGGCTCGGCGGGCTGGTGCGGGGGGACGCGGGGCGGTCGTGGATCTCGGGGGCCGAGGTCGCGCCGTCCGTGGCGCAGGCGTTCGGGGTCTCGCTGCTGCTGATGGCCGTGGCGCTCGGCGTCGCCCTGGCCACGGCCGCCACGGTGTGCGCCCGCACGCTGTGGCTCGGCGCCCGGCACGGCGGTGTCGGCCGTCGTGCCGGCAGCGGTGCCGCCCTGCTCGCCGCGCTGCCGGAGTTCCTCACCGCGTCCGTGCTCGCGGCCGTCGTCGGCGTGCATCTCGGCTGGCTGCCCGCCCTCGGATGGTACGGGCCCCGCTGGACCGTCCTGCCCGCCCTCGCCCTCGGACTGCCCGCCGGGGCGCTGCTCGGCCGGCTCCTCGACGACATGCTGCCCGGCGCCTTCGCCGAACCATGGGCCCTGGCCGCAGCCGCCCGCGGCGTACCGGGCCGCCGCGTCGCCCGGCAGGCCGTCCGCCGCTGCCTCCCCGCGCTGCTGCCCAACGCCGGGCTGTTCGCGGTCGGTCTGACCGGCGGCGCGGTCGCCGTCGAGCAGATCTTCGACATACCCGGACTCGGCCGGGCCACCCTCCAGGCCGCCATCGCCCAGGACCTCCCCGTCCTCCAGGCCGGCACCCTCGACCTCGTCGCGCTCGCCGCCGCCGTGAACCTCCTCGCCCGGCTCGGCGCCCGCCTCCTCACCGGCCCGGCCCTGCGCGACGGCGCCCTCCAGAGCCTGCACCGCCCCCAGCCACCCACACCCCGGACCGCCCCCCTCCTCTACGGTGCCCTGCTGCTCGGCGTCGTCGCCCTCGGTCTCGCCCGCGACCCGCTCGCCCTGGACACCACCGCCCGGCTCCAACCCCCGTCCCGGTCCCACCCGTTGGGCACCGACGCACTCGGCCGGGACGTCCTCGCCCGCCTCGGGCACGGCGCCTTCGACACTCTCGCGCTCGCCCTCGCCGTCAGCGCCGGGGCGCTGGTCGCGGGGGTCCTGCTCGGCCTCGTGCCCCGGCTGTCCGCGCCGCTGGCCGACACCGTCAACGCCGTACCGCCCGTCCTGGCCGGGCTGCTGGTCACCGCGGTCGCGGGCACCCACGCCGCCACCCCGGCACTCGCCGTGGCGGCCGTCGCCTGGGCCCCGCTGGCCACCCACACCTCGGCACTCCTGCGCCAGGAACGCGCCACCACCCACGTGAGTGCCACCCGCGGCCTCGGCGCGGGCCGCCTGTACCTGCTGCGGCACGAACTGCTGCCCGCCGTCCTCCCGCCCGTCGCCCGGCACGCCCTGGTCCGGCTGCCCGGCGTGGCCCTCGCCCTGGCCGCCCTCGGCTTCCTCGGCCTCGGCGCCCAACCGCCGTCCCCCGACTGGGGGTTGCTCCTCGCCGAGAACCAGCCCTACGTCGAACGCGCCCCCTGGGCCCTGCTCGCCCCGGCCGCCGCCCTCGCCCTCCTGGGCGCACTCGCGGTGACCGCCGCCGGAGGGGTACGACGGCCGCGCCTGCGCCTTCGCCGTCGTACGGGCGCCGACTCGCCTGCCGCTACGGCCTGTTCGCCGCGCGGCACCGCCAACTCGCCCGACTCATCGACGGCTGCCAGGGAGGCCATGTGACCGAGCGGACCGAGCCTATTGGGCAGACCGAGCGGAACGAGCCTATTGGGCAGGCCGGGCAGGCCGTGCGGAGCGGTGCGCCCGTCGTGGGGCGCGCGGCCGTCTGGCGGGGGCTGTCGCCCCTGTTGCGGCTGCTGATCCTGACCCAACTCGCCTTCAACATCGGCTTCTACGCCGTCCTGCCCTTTCTCGCCGAGCACCTTGGGACGGCGGTCGGGATGGTGGGGTGGCTGGTCGGGTTCGTGCTGGGGCTGCGGACGTTCAGCCAGCAGGGCCTGTTCGTGGTGGGCGGCGCGCTCGCCGACCGGTTCGGCGTCCGCCCCGTCGTGCTCGCCGGGTGCGCGCTGCGGATCGCCGGGTTCGCCTGGCTGGGGTACGCGAGCCGCCCCTGGACGGTCGTCGGCGCCGTCCTGCTGATCGGCTTCGCCGCCGCGCTGTTCTCGCCCGCCGTGGAGTCGGAGGTGGCACGGCAGGCGGTGTGCTGGGAGGAGGCGGGCGGCGGCCCGCGCACCCGGGTCCTGGCCCTGTTCACCGTGGCGGGGCAGGCCGGCGCGTTCGTCGGGCCGTTGCTCGGCGCGCTGCTGCTGGCCGTGGACTTCCGCGCGGTGTGCCTCGCCGGTGCAGGCGTCTTCGTCCTCGTCCTCGTCGGGCACGCGCGACTGCTGCCCCAGCACATCCCGGGCCGCACCCGCACCCGGGCCAGGGGCGGCGCCCGGATGCTGGTGCGCAACCGCCGCTTCCTGGCACTGTGCTGCGGATACGGCGCCTACCTGCTGGCGTACAACCAGCTGTACCTGCTGCTGCCCGCCGAGGTCGAACGCGCCACCGGCTCGCAGGCCCCGCTGGCCTGGCTCTTCGCGCTGTCCTCGATCCTGGTGGTGACCGCCCAACTGCCGGTGACCCGGTGGGTGGGGGACCGGCTCGACCTGCGCCGCTCGATGGCCGCGGGGCTGGTCCTCATCGCCGCCGGGTTCGGGGTGGTGGCGGTCGCCCGCCCGGCGGCCTGGACGGGCGGCGCGGGGCTGCTGCCCGCGGCCGGGTTCGTCGTCCTGCTCACGCTCGGCCAGATGCTCGTGACCCCGGCGGCCCGTGCCTGGGTGCCCGACCTGGCGGAGGACGGCCGACTCGGGCTGTACACCGGCGCGTTGTCCTCGGTGTCGGGCCTGATCGTCCTCGCGGGCAGCGCGGCGACGGGGGCGCTCGTCGATGCGGGCCTGCCACCGGCGCTGCCGTGGCTCGTCCTCGCGGCGGTTCCGGTGGGGGCGCTGCTGGTACTGCCGAGGGGTGTGGCGCGGGGATCCTGAACGCGGCGGAGGCGGTCAACGCCGCGGAGGCGGTCAGCGCTGCGGGGGCCCTGGACACGGGGAAGCCCGCCGTCTCCCTGAAGACGGCGGGCCGAGTGGGGTCGAGTGGGGGGGGAGTGGTGGAGCGGTGCTCACGGTGGGAAGCGGTGCTCTTGTCACGGAGCGGTGCTCTCGAATCAGGCCAGCGCTCTCGCTTCGGGGCAGCGATCACACTCCAGAGCGCCGCCCCCAAGTCGGAGCACTGCTCACGCTGCGGAGCACTGATCACGCAGCGGAGCACCGCTCTCGCATCAGAGCACCGCTCGCCCACCCGCTCGCTCACATGTGGACGACCGGAGCCCCGTCCGCCGCCGGCTGCGGCACGCCCCGGCGGTAGATCACCGCCGCGAGCACGCCGCCCACCGCGAAGAAGCCCGCCGACCACCAGAACGCGGTCGTGTAGCTCTCGATCGTGGCCTGGGCCTGGACCAGCTTGCTGGTCGCGTCCTTGCCGGACAGGTAGTTCGTCGCGGCGCTCGAAGCCAGGGTGTTCAGCAGCGCCGTACCCACGGAACCGCCCACCTGCTGCATCGCGTTGACCGTCGCGGAGGCGACGCCAGCGTCCTCGGCCGCGACCCCGCCCGTGGCGAGCTGCATGGCGGGCGGCATCAGGATGCCCATGCCGGCGCCGATCAGCATCACCTGCGGCAGCACCGCGCTCGCGTAGCTGGAACCGATCCCGATGTTGGTCAGCCAGACTATGCCCACCACGGACACGGCGGAGCCCAGCGGAATGATGATCTTCGGGCCGAAGCGCGGCACCAGCATCGTGGTGGAGACCTGCGCCATCACCATCAGGGTGCCGATCATCGGCAGGAACGCCACACCGGTCTTCGTCGGGCTGAAGCCCAGGTTGAGCTGGAGGTAGTAGGTGAGGAACAGGAAGATGCCGAACGTGCCGACACCGGTGATCAGCACGGTGATGTAGGAGGCCGCGCGGTTGCGGTCGGTCAGGATGCGCAGCGGCAGCAGCGGGTGCTCGGTGTGCGTCTGCCACCAGGCGAAGACCGCGAGGAGTACGACACCGGAGATCAGGAAGCCCCAGGTGGCGGGCGCGCTCCAGTCGTGCGTCTCGGCGTTGGAGAAGCCGTAGACGACCGCGAAGAGACCGGCGGCGACCAGGACCGTACCGGGCAGGTCCAGCTTGGCGCCCGCGGCGTCGCGGTGGTTGGTGAGCAGGAACCAGCCGCCCGCGAAGGCCAGCACGGCGAAGATGATGTTGACGAACAGCGTCCAGCGCCAGTCGAAGGCGTCGGTCAGCACGCCGCCCAGCAGCAGTCCGACCGCACCGCCGGCGCCGGCGATGGCGCCGTACACGCTGAACGCCTTGGCGCGTTCCTTGGCGTCGGTGAACGTCGTGTTGAGCAGGGAGAGCGCGGCCGGGGCGAGCAGTGCGCCGAAGGCACCCTGGAGGGCGCGGGCGATCACCAGCATCGTGAAGCCGTTCGCGGCGCCGCCGAGCACGGAGGCACCGGCGAAGCCGACGATGCCGATGAGGAAGGCGGGCTTGCGGCCGAAGAGGTCGGCTATGCGGCCGCCGAACAGCAGGAGGGAGGAGAAGGCCAGCGCGTACGCGGTGACGATCCACTGGCGGTTGGCGTCGGAGAAGCCGAGGTCCGTCTGTGCGGACGGGAGGGCGATGTTCACGATGGTCGCGTCGAGCACCACCATGAGCTGCGCGGTGGCGACGATCGCCAGGATCCACCACTTCTTCGAAGCGGTGGCGGTCGCGGCCGGGGTGGCGGCTGAAGTCTGGGAGTTCGAGGGGGGCGCCGCTATGGCGTCCGGCTCGGTGCCGTCGGTGACGGTGTTGGGCATGGCAGAACCACTCCAGGGAAGCCGTTCGCGAGATGCAAACGAAACTGTTTCGTACAGCAAGAGACTAGACCCCCGCGATCGAAACGGCAAAGTTTCGCTGAGTGAGGCTCGTCTCCCCGGCGGGGCGCCCGGAACCGCCGTCACGAAACGACGGCCGTCACACCCCGATCGCGGGTCGCACGGAGCCACGATCACGGCACTCGCCGTAAAACCAACCGCGGCAAAACCAACCGCGGCAAAACCAACCGCCGTGAAACCAGGGCCGTCACGCCAGCTGCCGTCGCACCAACTCGTGCAGCCGTCCGCCCGTGTCCGCGAGGAGTTGCGCGGGCGGGCCCTGCTGGGCGACCTTGCCGTCCTCCATCACGATCACCCGGTCCGCGTCCAGGACGGTGGACAGCCGGTGCGCGATCACGATGCGGGTGGCGTTGAGCTTGCGGGTGCTCTCGATGACCGTGCGCTGCGTGTCGTTGTCGAGGGCGCTGGTCGCCTCGTCGAAGAAGAGGATGCGGGGCCGCCGGATCAGGGCCTGCGCGATCATCAGCCGCTGCCGCTGGCCGCCCGAGATCGCGCCGCTGCCCTGGACCATGGTGTGCAGGCCCATCGGCATCCGCTTGATGTCCTCGGCGAGGCCCGCCAGTTCGGCCGCCGCCATCGCCTCCTCCGGCGTGCACGGTTCGGTGCCGCAGATGACGTCCAGGATCGAACCGGTGAACGGCTGCGCGTGCTGGAGCACCACCCCGCACTGGCGTCGTACGGCGGACTGGTCGAGCGCGGCCAGGTCCTGGCCGTCGTACAGGACGCTGCCCGAGACCGGTGGGTCGAAGCCGATCAGCAGGCGCAGCAGCGTCGACTTGCCGCAGCCGCTCGGGCCGACGATCGCCACGAACTCGCCCGGTTGGACGGCGAAGGAGACGTCGTCCAGGACCAGCGGGCCGTCGGCGGCGTACCGGAAGGACAGCCGCCGGGCCTCGATCGCGCCGGAGAGGACGCCGGGGCGGGTGCTGCCCGAGCGGACCTCCGGGGCCGCCTCCAGGACCGGGCGGATCTCCTCGAACATCGGCAGCGCGGCCACCGCCGACACCAGCGAGCCGGTCAGCTGGGTGACCGAGGTGAGGACCATGGTCACCGAGGTGTTGAAGGTGAGGAAGTCGGCCGCCGACAGGATCCCCCTGGCCGGGCCCGCGAGCAGCATGAACATCAGCAGGGTGCAGACCGGCAGGTACACCGAACCGAGCACCGTCGTCAGGTTCCTGATCCGGCCCACCCGCTGCTGGAGTTCCCGGCTGCGCGCGAACTCGCCCGCCCAGGCGGCGTACGCGTAGTTTTCCGCCGCCGCGACCCGCAGCTTCGGCAGGCCGCGCAGGGTCTGGAACGCCTGGTTGTTCAGCTTGTTGGAGAGCTTGGTCAGCCGG
The DNA here is from genome assembly GCA_001298575.1 of Actinobacteria bacterium OK074. GTDB lineage: Bacteria > Actinomycetota > Actinomycetes > Streptomycetales > Streptomycetaceae > Streptomyces. The sequence continues at coordinate 45,632 of LJCV01000022.1, read as the reverse complement.
CGCTGCCAGCGCACCTGCCACAGCCCCAGTCCCAGGAACACGGCGGCGATCACCACCAGCAGACCGATCGCGGCCAGCGCCATCGGCACGCTGTACCACAGCAGGATGCCCAGGTTCATCGCACCGACCGTGAGCGACTGCGCGACGGTGGGCCCAAGTCCCGCCAGCAGCCGCCGGATCGCGCTGACTCCCATGGCGGCACTGGCGAGTTCGCCGGTCGAGCGTTCGGTGAAGAACGCCGTCGGCAGCCGCAACAGCCGGTCCCAGACGGCCGGTTGGAGGGTCGCCTCGATGCGGCCCTCCAGCCGCAGGATGGTCATGTTCTGCAACAGCATGAACGCCGCCGCCACCACGCTGCTGACCACGACCGCGACACAGATCTGCGCGATCGGCCCGGTCTGCGCCTTCGGCACGTACTCGCCGAGCACCTTGCCGGTGCCGATCGGCACGAGCGCCCCGATCGCGATGGTCACCAGCGAGGCCAGCAGCAGGTTCGTGATGTCGCTCCCGGTGCCGCGCATGCAGAACCGCAACAGCCGCAGCGGGCTCAACTCCCGGTCGGGCAGCGGCCGGTAGAACATCACGGCCCGCGGCTCGAACTCGGCCGCGTTGGCCTTCTCGACCGGTGTCTCCCGCCCCGACGACGGCTGGACGGCGACGTAGCCGCCCCGCCGCCACAGCAGCGCCACCGGTGCGCCGGACAGCGCCCGGTGCCCGATCAGCGGGCCGACGTCCTCCCGCCACCAGCGGCCGTCGAGGCGCACGGCCCGGGTGCGCACCCGGGAGGCGAGCGCGACGCGTTCCACCGGGTCGAGCCGGTCGCTCTCGGTGCCCGCCCGGCCCGGGTCGGCCAGCGTGATCCCGGCGGCCCCCGCGACCAGCTTGCAGGCCGCGTAGGTGGCGTCCGCGTCCGCGGCGGTCGTGCTCCGCGCCGAGCGCTTGCCGATGGCGGCGAGCAGCGTCCGGTCCGCCTGCGCGCGCACCGCCTCGCCCGCCCTGATGCCCGCGGCCGTACGGGTCTCGTGGCTGCGCTCCAGCTGCTCGATCCACCGGTCGAGGGTGGCCAGCAGCCGGTACTGCTGGTCGACCATGCCCTGCCAGACCCCGGGGTCCATCAGCAGGTCGGCCGCCGCGTCCTGGCCGTACAGGGAGCCGTACTGCACACTGCCGGGCGGGACCTGCATCCAGAAGACGTCGTCGTCGGTGGGGGCGGCGGCCTGTTCGCCGGCCACGGGGGCCTGGAAGAGGACGGTCAGACCGCGGCCGACGCCCAGCGCGAGCGCGTGTTCCAGGGGGCTCGAACTCGGGGGCACGTACTGGGGGTTGCCGTACTCGTCGTACGACCAGGTCTGCGTCTGCGGCGACTGGTACAGCTCGCGCAGGGCGATGCGGCGCACCACGCAGTCCCGCGCCGGGCGGGCCACCAGGGTGTGCTGGGGTCCCGCGACCGGGCCCAGCAGCAGCGAGCCCGCCTCCAGACGGCCCAAGTGGTGCCAGTGGCCCTGGAGTTCGGCGTCCACCGCGTACAGGTCGAGCGCCCCGGCCGCGACCAGCCACAGCACTTGCGGGCCCTCCAGGTCGAGGCGGCCCAGGCCCGCGCAGGCGATCGGCGTGCCCATCTGCCCGAGCGCGGTGAGGACCAGGTCGCCCTCGTCGACTGCCGTCATCTCACCGCTCCCTGACCAGGTCGGCATAGGCGCCGCCGGCCGCCACCAGGGCGTCGTGCCGCCCCCGTTCCACGATCGTGCCGTGCTGGAGCACGACGATCTCGTCGCTGTCGCGCACGGTGCTGAGCCGGTGCGCGATCACCACGCAGGCGCAGCCGCGGCGGCGCAGGTTGTCCATCACGGTCTGCTCGGTCTCCGCGTCCAGCGCGCTGGTGACCTCGTCGAGCACCAGGATGCTCGGCGCCCGCACCAACGCCCGGGCGATCTCCAGGCGTTGGCGCTGGCCGCCGGAGAAGTTGCGGCCGTCCTGGTCGACCCGGCTGTGGATGCCGCCGGGGCGGCGCACCACCACGTCGTACAGGGCCGCGTCCTTGAGCGCCGCGACGACGGCGTCCTCGGTGATGGAGGGGTCCCACAGCGCCACGTTGTCGCGGACCGTGCCCTCGAAGAGGAAGACCTCCTGGTCCACGAAGGACACCGAGGCCGCCAGCGCGCCGCGCGGAATGTCGTCCAGGCGCTGCCCGTCGATACGGATGACGCCCTCCCACGGCGTGTACAGGCCCGAAATCAGCCGGGACACCGTGGACTTGCCGCTGCCCGAGCCGCCCACCAGCGCCACCTGCTGTCCTGGGCCGACCGTCAGGTCGAAGCCGGACAGCAGCGGTTTGTCGAGCGGGCTGTAGCCGAACGAGATGTTCTCCAGCTCGACGTGGCCCTGCAGCCGCCGGGTCGAATCCCCGCCGCCGGAACGGGAGTAGAGGGGGTCGGCGCGGAAGTTCTCCACGTCCTTGAGGCGGGCCACGTCGGCCGCGAAGTCCTGGATGCGGCCCGCCACGCCGTTGAGCCGGGTCAGCGGCGCGGTGAACCGGGTGACCAGGGCCTGGAAGGCCACCAGCAGCCCCACCGAAATGTGCCCCTCGACCGCGCGCAGCCCGCCGATCCACAGGATCAGCGCGCTGTTGAGCGTGGCCAGCGTCGGCGCGACCACGCCCAGCCAGGCCCCCGGCACCCCGAGCCGCTGCTGTTCCTCCAGCGTGGTGGCGTGCTGCCCGGCCCACTTGCGGAAGTAGCCGTCCTCGCCGCCGGTCGCCTTCATCGTCTCGATCAACTGGAGCCCGGTGTAAGAGGTGTTGGTCAACCGGGCACTGTCGGCCCGCAGTTTGGCCGTGCGGGTGGCCCGCAGCCGTACCACCACACGCATCGCCACCACGTTCAGCAGGGCCACGCCGATGCCCAGGAAGGTGAGTTGGGGATCGTAGGTGTAGAGCAGGACGGCGTACAGGACGACGACGATGGCGTCCACGCCCGCCGCGGCCAGGTCGCGGGCCAGGGTCTCGGCGACCGCGTCGTTGGACTGGAGGCGCTGCACCAGGTCGGCCGGGCTGCGCTGGGCGAAGAACGTGACCGGCAGGCGCAGCAGATGGCGCAGGAAGCGGGCGCTGGAGAGGGTGGAGGAGATGATCCGGCCGTGGTGCAGGTTGGCCTGCTGGAGCCAGGTCAGCACGACGGTGAGCGCCACGCAGGTGCCCATCGAGGCGAACAGCACGCCCAGCAGCGAGGTCTGGCCGCCGATCAGGAACATGTCGATGTAGGTGCGGCTGAGCGCGGGCATCGCCGCGCCCACCGCGACCAGCAGCAGGCTGGCGAGGACCGCCGCGGGCAGGGTGCCCGAAGTGCCGCGCAGCCGGGCCGGCACGGCGCCCAGTACACCGGGCCTGCGGCCGCCGCGCTCGAAGCCGTCACCGGGCTCCATGACCAGGACGACCCCGGTGAAGCTGGAGTCGAAGTCCTCCATCGGCACGAACCGGCGGCCCTTGCCCGGGTCGTTGATGTACACGCCGCGCCGGCCGAAGCGGCGCCCCATGCCGTCGTAGACGACGTAGTGGTTGAACTCCCAGAACAGGATCGCGGGCGTGCGCACCTCGGCGAGGGCGGCGGTGTCCATCTGCATGCCCTTGGCGGTGAGGCCGTAACCGCGGGCCGCCTTCAGGAGGTTGCTGGCCCGGGAGCCGTCGCGGGAGACACCGCAGGCGATGCGCAGCTCCTCCAGCGGCACGTGCCGGCCGTAGTGGCCGAGCACCATGGCCAGGGAGGCGGCGCCGCACTCCACGGCCTCCATCTGGAGCACGGTGGGCGTGCGCACCGGCCGGCCGTTCGCCTTGGGGACGGGCCGCTTGGGCGGGGAACCGCGCCGCCTGCTCCGGGCCTGTGGCGCGGCGCTCACGGCAGCAGCCAGTCGACGGGGCGCTGGTCGGCCAGCCGGATCGAAGCCGTGGCCAGCGTCATGGAGGTCAGCTTGTACGGCGGCCCGTCCGCGGAGGACCACGTGTAGCCGCTCTCCGTGCCGGACGACCGGTCCAGGCTCACCAGGACGGCCACCGGGCGGCCGTCCTTGGTGAACTGCTCGCCGAGCTGGCTGTCGCCGAGGAACGCGGAGATCTGCGCCTCGGTCTGCGCGGCCCGGCCGACCGACTTCACCCGGCCGCGCAGCACCCCGTACTGCTGGGCCGGGGCGGTCTGCACGGTGAGGTCGACGGCCGCGTCCGCGGGGATGGACGACGCGTTCTGTGCCGGGACGTACACCGTCGCGTACAGCGGATCGCTCGCGCGGGCGACGTTCTCGACGGCCGCGACATTGGCGCCGGTGGAGATGATCTGCCCGATGGTGGTGGCGAGTTCGGTGAGGCGGCCCGCGGAGACCGCGCGGACATAGGTGTCGCCGTCGGCCGTACGGACCTTCAGCACGGGGGAGCCCGCGGCGAGCCGTTCGCCCTCCTGGGCGAGGACCGCGGTCACCTGGCCCGCGACCGGGCTCTGCAGCACGTAACTGCCCTCCGCGTGCGTGAGGATGGCGGACGCGGAGACCGTCGAGGAGACCGAACCGGTCATGGCCCACACGGAGGCGGCCGCCATCACCACCACCGTCACGGACAGCGCGAGCCAGCCCTGCGGCCGGGCGAAGCGCACCGGCAGGTCGAGTTCTTCGGGCGACTGCAGCTTGGCGAGGGCCTGTTGGCGGAACTGCACGGAACTTCCCTCACCGGTCGAAGCGCACGAGGCGGAAGAATGACGGCGCCCGAGAGTCCCGGAACCGGGGACGGTTCCGGGACTCGGCGGATCACACGGGCCCGGTCGGCGACCGCCGGCCTGGCCGACCGGCGCGGTCATCGACCGGCCCGAGAAGCCGGGGGTGGATCAGAGACCGGCGACCAGGTCGGTGACCGGGGCGGTGTGCAGACCGGTGATGCCCTCGACGGTGCCCAGGGCACCGGTGACGGTGGGGAGCACGCCCGGGGCAACGCCGTTCACCAGGTCGGTGACGGTGTTGACGGCGTTGATCGACAGACCACCGGAGACAGCGTCGAGGTCGGCGTCCGAGATCTCGGCGGTCTCAACCTGGGGGGTGGAGTTCATGTCAGAACATCCCTTCGTACTGGATTGCGGAACAAGGGGGAGAGCGGACCCCCTTGGGGGATGCACGGCAGGTCTGGGCTGTGGGCGCCAGGGCCTCCCGTGACCCGGGAACCCTGCTGAGCGGCTCCCGCGGTGCGACGGATCAAAGCACGGTCCGACGGCGTGCTTCCAATCAACCACCGCTGTCACCAGGGCAATTGATGTTCGTGCGGGGGTCGGGCGTGCAGGTGCGCGCACGCCTCGGGGGCAAGTTCTTCACACGCCGGGCGAAGTCCGCGCACGCGGCTGTCTTGCGCTCCGAAACGCGAATCGGACAGTCCCCCCGCAATGACTTGGCATGTGCGTGGCGACTGTGCAGAAGCCCCGCGCGCGGTGACCTGCTCGCGTATTCGATGTGCAGATTTGCTGAAGGGGACATTCCGCTCGGTGCCGGGAGCGGTCGGTCACCGGACGACAGCGGAACGTCGACCGCGCCCGGGGGGTGTACCCGTGCCCCCGAAAAGGCGTGCCCGGCCTCTTCGCATGCGGTCAATGGCCGGGCGGGGCAGGGTCGTTGGGGTCGTATGCCAGGTATCCCCTGCTTTCGTGCACGTCAATCCGGCTGTTCGGCACGGTAGTTGAACACCCCAGATGACACCTGCGTATCAACAGGCATCCAGGCGCCCAGGTTTCAGAAGTTCCGCTGCCGGACGGCGGCACAGGTCCCCGTCCCCAGGAGGTCAAGAGTTGAGTCACAAACGCATACCCAAGCGCAAGGCCGCGATTGCGGCAGGAAGCGTGGCGGCGCTCGGAGCGGCGGCGCTTCTGCTGCCCAACGCCAATGCGTCCCAGACGGATGCGCAGGACGCGACACCGAAGACGGTCAAGGCCGACGCAGCCGGCGGCCTCGTCTCGCAGCTCACCTCCCAGCTTGGTGACGCGGTCGCGGGCTCCTACTACGACTCCACGAAGAAGCAGGTCGTGGTCAACGTCGTGGACGGCGACAGCACGGTGATGGCGCAGGTCAGAAAGGCCGGTGCGATTCCGAACGCGGTGCAGAACAGCACCGCCGAACTCACCGCCGTCGCGGCCACCCTGCGCACCAAGGCGACCATCGCCGGTACGGCCTGGTCCGTCGACCCGAAGACCAACGAGGTCCAGGTCACCGCCGACCCCACCGTCACGGGCAGCAAGTGGGACACGCTCGTCTCCACGGTCGACGGCCTCGGCGACGGCGTGGCCACCGTGAACAAGACCACGACCGAGCTGAAGCCCCTCGTGGCGGGCGGCGACGCCATCTTCGCCCAGGTCGACGCCGGCGGTGTCCGCTGCTCCCTCGGCTTCAACGTCACCGCGAGCGACGGCACCCCCGCCTTCCTCACCGCGGGCCACTGCGGGGTCGCGGCAGCCGACTGGTCCGACTCCGAGACCGGCGACCCGATCGCCACCGTCGACCAGGCCACCTTCCCCGGCGACGGCGACTTCTCCCTCGTCAAGTACAACGACCCCACCACCGTCACCGCGAGCGAGGTCAACGTCGGCGGCGGCCAGACCGTACAGATCAACGCGGCCGCGGACGCCACCGTCGGCACCCAGGTGTTCCGGATGGGCAGCACCACCGGTCTGCACGACGGCACGGTCACCGGGCTCGACGCGACCGTGAACTTCCAGAGCGAGACCGACCCGGGCGGCGTCGACACCGTCAACGGGCTGATCCAGACCGACGTCTGCGCCGAGGCCGGCGACAGCGGCGGCCCGCTCTTCACCCAGGACGGCAGCGCGATCGGCCTCACCTCGGGCGGCAGCGGTGACTGCACCGCCGGTGGCGAGACCTTCTTCCAGCCGGTCACCGCCGCGCTCACGGCCACCGGCGCCACGCTCGGCGACGGCGCCGCGGCGGGCGGCGACGACACCGGGGCCGTGGATCCGTCGGCCAGTGCCGTCGATCCGTCGGCCGGCGCCACCGACGCGGCGGGCGGGGCCGACGCGACCGGCGACCAGTCCGGCACGGGCGACCAGTCCGGGACCGGTACCGAGGACGGCTCCGGCACCCAGGACGGCTCCGGACTGGTGTCCGGCAACTGACGCGGCACACCGCGGAATTCGTTCCGGCCACGTGCCGGTGACGGTCCGGTCCTCCGGCGGGAGGACCGGACCGTCGTGCGTCCCCGGCCGTCGCCGTGTCGGCGGCCGGTCCGAACCGGCCCCCTCGGCCGACCCGTCCCACCCGGGCCCGCGAACCGTGCCCCCGGTCGGTCTCCCCGGCCCGCGAGCCCCGACGCTCCGCGATGCGATCGCAACGCGGGCCGTGCACAAGGCCGTACGCCCGCACCCGCACCGTCCCCGGCTGTCCACACCGGGGCGAAACCCCACCTGATCGCGTCGCAGCCGTGCAGCCCTTACCCCAGGGGCCCTGTTTCATGCCCCCTCGGCGGAAGTGCGGCTCGCCTTACGGGCGCCCCTCGTGCGCCCCCTAGCTCCCCGATGACCGGTTATTCGCCCCCACCGAATGGTCGCGTCCGCGAACAATGGGCACGTGATCGGCCGACGGGACCGGCGGGGCCGAATCGGCGGGGCCGGCGGTACGAATGGGGGAGTGCGTGATCCGGGTGTTACTCGTGCACGACGCGTGTCTGGTGAGATCGGTGCTGGCCCAGTGGCTGCGCCAGGAGCCGGACCTGAGAGTGTTCGACACGCCCTGGCTCGGTGCGCCCGGCCGGGTCAGATCCGTCCGGCCGGACGTCTGCGCGGCGGACCTGGAGTACGCCGGGTCCTCCGACCCCCTGCCGCTCGGCGACCTGAGCGGCCGGCCGGCGCCCGGGCTGCTGGTTCTCGCCACCGTGCGCCGACCGGGTCTGCTGCGGCGGGCGGGGGGGGCGGGCGCGCTGGGGTACGTCGACAAGGACAGCTCGCCGGACCGGCTGGTGTCCGGCATCCACGAGGTCGCCGAGGGAAAACGTTTTGTTGACGGCTCCTTGGGGTTCGGCTTCCTCAAGGCCGCCGAAATGCCGCTGACCCTGCGGGAGTTGAGCGTGTTATCCCTGGCCGCGGAGGGGGCCTCCGTCGCGGAGATCGCCGGGAGTCTCCATCTGTCCCACGGAACCGTACGCAACTACATGGCCGCCATCACCCGCAAGACCGGGGCCCGCAACCGTATCGACGCCATCCGGATCTCCCAGGGGGAGGGGTGGCTCTGACCCGACGCCCCCGGGCCCGGCGGGTGTCCAGGCGCCGACGAGGTCGCGGTAGTGGGGCGAGTGCGCCAGCAGGGCCTCGTGGGTGCCGTAGGAGGTCCGCCGCCCGTCCATGACCAGGACGCGGTCCGCGCGCCGGGCCGACGCCGTCCGGTGCGCGATCACCACGAGCGTGGTGCCGGGCCGCCCGGCGAAGGCGCGCTCGGCGCGGTCCTCCGCCTCCGGGTCCAGATGACTGGTCGCCTCGTCGAGCAGGACGAGCGACGCCGGGGAGAGGTACGCGCGCGTGAGCGCGACCAGTTGCCGTTCGCCGGCCGAGAGCGTGGCCGGGGCGATCTCGGCCGCGGGCCCGCCCGCCCGGTCGAGGAGCGCGGTGAGCCCGACCGCCTCGGCGGCGGCCCGCACCTCGGCCTCGGACACGGGATCGGACCGCAGGTGCACGAGGTTGTCGCGGAAGGTGCCGGTGAACACGTACGCCTCCTGCGGGATGAGCACGCGCGCCGCGTGGGCCGCCGGGCCGGGCACCGGATGGCCGTAGACCCGGACACTGCCCGCCCGCGGGCGCAGCACCCCCGCGACCAGTGCGGCCAGCGTCGACTTCCCGATCCCGCTGGGTCCCACGACGGCGAGCGAGGAGCCTGCCGGGACGGCCAGGTCGAGATCCTCGACGACGGGGACGGCCCCGGGCCCGTAGGCGAAGGTGAGCGACCGTACGACGAGGGCGTCGGGCGCGGGCCGCAGGGGAGGAGGCGGACGGCGGTGGACGGGTGCGGCCGTCGCGAGGCCGGTCCGGCCGTCCGAGGGGCACCCGGCCGCGTCCCCCGGCCCTTCGGTGTCCGTACCCCGCTCGACGGGCCCGCGGCGGGGCGCCCCCGTTGCCGTCAGCCCCGCGTCCAGCCTGCGCAGGACCACCCGCAGTCGGGTCCCGCTCGTGCCCAGGCCGTGGACCAGGCTCTGCAGGGCGGGCAGCAGGGACTGTGTCACGTAGGCCAGGGCGCCGACGAGCCCGCCCGCGGTGACGCCGTGGTCCAGCAGCCAGGGGGCGGTGGCCAGGAGCAGCACGACCGGGAGCTGTCCGCCGACGGCGAGCGACGCCACCCGCAGGGCGCCCCAGCGGGCCAGCGAGCGGGCCGCCCGCAGCTCGGCGTCGACGCATGCGCCGACCTCGGCGGCGGTCTGCTCCTGCGCGCCGAACGCCGTCACGTCCCGCAGGCCGGGACAGACCCGGCCGAGCCGGTCGGCGATGGCCTCGTCGGCCACCAGGAACGCCTCCTGACGGCGGGCCAGGGGCCGCAGCGACACCACGCACAGCGCGACTCCCGCGGCCAGCGGCGGAGCGACCACGAGGAGCAGCGCCGGGGCGAGGGAGAACAGCCCGACGAGCGCGCCCACCGCGGTGAACAGGAACGACCGGGCCACCATCACCAGACCCGCGAACGTGTCCCGGGCGATCTCCACCTGCTGGGTCAGACCGGACAGCGCAGAGCCGTCGGCCTCCCGCACGCCCCGCGCCACCACCCGTTCCACCCACCGGTCGCGCAACGGTTCGACGAGCGCGGCGACGGCCCCGTACACCCGGGCCGTCCCCAGCGCGCCCACCGCCACCGCGCCGCCCGCGGCCCCGAGCCAGGCGAGCCCGACCGGCGCCCGCCCGGCCAGGAACCCGCTGTCGAGGGCCCGCGCGAGCGCGTATCCCAGCAGGAACGTCTGCCCGGTCTCCAGCAGGGACCACAGCGCCAGGCGTACGGCCACGCCCCGGCGCCCCCGGGCCGTCACGGCGTCCCCCCGTCGGCCGCGCCGAAGACCTCCCGGTACCCGGGGATCCGCCACAGGCGCGCGTGCGGGCCCACCGCGCGGATCCGCCCCTCGTCCAGCCAGGCCACCGTGTCCGCGCGGGCCGCCGTGGACGCGCGGTGGGCGACGACCAGCCGGGAGCCGCCGGGTCCGGCCGTGGGGCCGAGGAGGGCGTCGGTGACATGGCGTTCGGTCACCGTGTCGAGGCTGGAGAGGGCGTCGTCGAGGACGAGCAGCCGTCCCCCGTGGGCGAACGCCCGGGCCAGACCGAGGCGTTGGACCTCGCCGCCGGAGAGTGGGGCGGCCGTGCAGGCGGTGGCGTAGCCGTTCGGCAGCCGTCGTACGAAGGCGTCGGCGCGGGCCGCTGCCGCCGCCCGGCGGACCGCGCGGGGGTCGACGGTGTCCGCGCCGAGGGCGATGGTGTCCTCGACGGTCGCGCCGAGCAGCGCGGGACGGTCGAAGGCATGGCCGATCGCGCCCCGCAGCGCCCGCCGTCGCAGGGCCCGCAGGGGCACGCCGTCGAGCAGGACCTCGCCCTCGTCGGGGTCCGCGAGGCGCCCGGCCATCGCGGCCAGCAGCGACTTGCCCGACCCGGAACGGCCGACCACGGCGACGCAGGAACCGGCGGGCACGACCAGGTCGACGGCGTCCAGGACGGTCCGGCCGCCGCGCCGGGCGGTGACCCGGCGCAACTCCAACCACCCCTGCCCGGGCGGCAGTTCGCGCTGCCCGTAGGTGATCGCCGGTTCGGCCAGTACCTCGTCGAGGCGCCGGGCCGCCGCCCGCGCCCGGGCCAGCCCCGCCAGTCGGCCGACCAGCACGCCCACGCCGGCCGCCAGGACCGCGTACCGCGACGCGGCCAGCACCTCGCCGACGGTCAGCCGGTGGTGGACGAGCAGGACGCCCGCGACGGCCACCACACCGAGCTGGAGCAGCGGCGCGACGGTGACCGCCCGGGCCGCGGCCCGCCCCTGCACGCGCCACATCCGGTGTCCGGCCGCGGAGAGGGCGGGCAGCGGGCGCAGGACGCGGGCCGCCTCCTTGTCGGCGGTCCCGGACGCGGCGACGGTCCGCGCCCCGCCGATCGCCTCGGCGAGGTGGGTGGCGATCCGCCCCTGGGCCCGCTGGTAGTCGGCCGCGCACGCGGCGGCGTCCCGGGCGAACGCCTTCAGGAACAGGGCCAGTACGGGCGCGCCGCACAGGAACACGGCCGCCGGCCAGGGGCTGATCAGGGCCAGCGCCACCACGGCACCCACCGGCCCGACGAGCGCCGCGGGCAGGGCGGCCACGGCCGCGGGCGCGGTGGCGGCCTGCGCCGCGTTGCCGACGAGCCGTGCCACCAGGTCGCCGGAGCCGAACCGCTCGGCGGCCCGGGGCCCCACGGCCAGCACATGTCCGGTCAGACGCTCGCGCAGCCGGGCGGTGGACCGGGCGTCGACCGTGGCGGCGAGCACCGCCTGGCAGGCGTCGAGCAGCCCGAGCAGGACGATCAGGGAGGTGCAGCCCAGCAGCCACCCGGTGGCGCTCCCGGGGCGGGCCAGCAGGGCGTCGAGGGTGCGGCCGAGGGCGGCCGGGAGCAGGAGCCCCGACACGGTCTCCCCGGTGGCCGCCAGCGCCAGGGCGGCGCAGTGCCACCGGCTGTGCCGGACGGTGTCGCGCAGCAGGGAGGCGGACGTCCCGCTCGGTTTCCTCATGGCGTCCGGCCTCCGGAGCGGACCGGGGACCCCGGGCGGCCCCTCCCGGTGAGGGGAGGAACCGCCCGGAGCCGCTGGTGCCCGGTGGTGTCAGAGGCAGAGCAGCACACTCGTCGTGGACACACAGGACAGCAGGCTCGCGGTGCTCGCGCCGGCCGTTGCGGTGTGTTCGTCGGATTCCATGGTCTGGAGGTCGAGAAGTGCCATGTCGGCATCCTTTCGTTTCGGGTGCTACCCCGAGTGAGGGACGGGTGGTGCGGCACGGCCCCGATGGCACCGGGACCGCGTTCTGGGGCCGCCGTCACAGCGGCGGCAGGAACGGCAGGCCCGGGCGGGCCCGCTCGTCGAGGGCGGCGCCGAGCGCGAGCAGACAGCCCGCCGTCCCGGTGCCGAGGTCCATGGACAGCCGCATCATCTGGTGCCCGGGGAAGGCCAGTTGGCCCTGGTAGGACATCCCGTACCAGCCCAGTGCGGCGATCTGCTCGGGAAGGCGTTCCCGGGCGCCGGGCGTGGTGGTGCGGCCGAGGTGGAGGATCATCCCGGCGCGCCCCTGGAACAGGCCGGGCTGCGCGTAGAAGCGGGCGGTGGCGGCGGTGTGGATGCCCTGCCGGGCCCGTTCGAGGGCGCCGTCGGGATCGCCGCCGCCGAGCGCGAGGTGGTCGTCGAGCACCATGCCCACCCCCGCGCTGCCGTCCCCGAGGTAGGGCAGGGTCCGCCGGCCCTCGTCGACCTCCAGGCCGCCGCCGAGCTCCTGTACGACGCAGTTGTCCAGGTCCCGCCGCAGGGCCCGGCCCGCCGCGTCGAGCAATGCGGCGTCGCCGGTCGTCTCGAAGCGGCGCAGCAGGAACAGCGCGGGCCCCGACCAGCCGCGCAGCAGCCCGGCCCGCTCGCGCCGCCCCTCGGGGCGGGGTTCGGCCAGCCGGTCGAGGACCAACCGCGTCGCCTCGGCGGCCCGTTCGGCCAGCTCCGGCTGCCCGGTCGTACGGGCCAGGGAGTCCAGGACCAGCCCGAGGCCAGCCAGGCCGCCGCGCAGGTCGGAGGCGAGCCGGTCCCACCGCTCCCGCAGGATGCCCTCGACCAGGTCCAGGGCGCGCTGCCGGTGCCCGAGCCGGTCCAGGACGTACGCGACGCCCGCGAGACCGTCGTACAGGCCGAGCGGGGTGCCGGCCGGAGCCGGTGCGGTGTGCCGCAGCAGCCAGCGCTCACCCTCCTCGTACCGGTCGGCCCCGGTCTCGGCCAGGGCGTACAGCACGCCCGCCGCGCCGTGCGCGAGGCCGAGTCCGCCGCCGTCGGAGAACTGCGCGATGTCGCCGGGGAAGAGCCGGTCGGCGCGCTCGGGGGTGGCCGAGGCGAGGATCGCCTTCACCATCGAGTCCCGGCTGTAGGGCCAGTCGCCCGGGTCGGCCGGAGCGGGGGAGCGGGGCGGTACGGGGCCCTGCGCGGACCGGGTGATCTCCGTGACCGCCTCGTCCAGGAACGCTCCGGGCACGTCCGGGAACTGCCGCGCGATCACCTCCGCCAGCCGGGCCGCGTGGTCGCGGTCGATCACGAACAACGACGTGACCGGCAGGAACAGCGCGAGGCGCAGACACGCGAGCGCGTAGTGGTCGACGTCGGCGCCCCTGCGGTCCGGCGGCGCGAAGAAACCGGGGTGGGCCACCACCTGACGGCCGCCCTCCGAGGCCGGCGCCGCCGCCTCGAAGTCGAGCAGGGAGACCGTACGGTCGTCGGGCGCGACCATGATGTTGAAGACGTGCAGGTCGTTGAAAACGATCCCACGCGCGTGCACCGCGGCCACCGCCTCCTCGACCGCGCGGTGGATGCGCAGCGCCCACACCGTGTACGCGGCGACCTCGGCCGGGTCCGGGTCGGGCGTCAGCAGGGGGTGGCGCTCGGCGAAGAACGCGTTCAGGGGGCGGCCCTCAAGGAAGTCCATGACCAGGAAGCGGTGGTCGCCCAGCGTGAACCAGTCGCGCACCCCGGGCACCACGCCGAGGCCCGCCAGCTGCTCCAGCGCCGCCCGCTCGCGCTCCAGCCGGGCGACCGCGTCGGCGCCGTCCGCGGCGAGTCCCGCGTGCGGCCGCGCCTCCTTGAGCACCACCTTGCGGCCGTCACGGGTGTCGGTACCCGCGTACACCCCGCCGCCGTTGGAGAAGTGCAGGGCCTTGTCGATGCGGTACGGCAGGTCGCCCACGGTGGTGGCGTTGCGCGCCGCCAGCTGCGGCCGGAGGAACTCGGGGAGCGTCACCCACTCCGGCACCCGGAAGGAGGGGTCCCGCCGGTCCGGCACCCGTCTGCCGTCGCCGTCGAGCAGCGCGGGCACCAGCGTGCCGCGCTCGTCGACGACGAAGGACCGGGCGAACGCGCCGTAGCGCACGTACAGGGGCCCCTCGTTCCAGCGCAGGTCGGTCAGGATGTACGGGCCCGAGCAGCCCTCCAGGAGTGCGCCCAGTTCGCGCAGTACGAGGTGCAACTGCCCCTCGTCCGCCGGATAGACGGTGACGAACTTGCCGCTGCCGTCCCGTGGCGCGTACTTGGCGTTGCGCAGGTGCAGCAGATGGGGTGCCGGGACGAACTTGAAGGGGATCCGGCGCGGCACGCAGTAGTCCCACACCCGGGCCGCGATCCGCTCGGCGTCGGCGGCGGTGGCCGAGGCGTGGATCTTCCAGCCCTGGGACGGGGACGGCAGCGGGGCACCGGTTTCGTCGACGGGCGTCAGCGTCAGCCAGTCGCCGAAGCGCTGGGCATGCCACCCCTCGGGCGTCGGGCGCGTGGCCGTGTCGAACCGGGGAGCGGCCGTGTCCCCGGCCCCGGGCAGCCGGTCGGGTGTGTCGTAGAAGTGGCTGTCCGCCAGCGCGTACACCTCGTACCGGTTGTCCATGCCCTCCCCTTCGGCCCTCTTCGCTCGCCCCGCGGGCTTTGTCACGTCGAGCCTTCCAGCCCCGCCCGGGGGGCGGACAGTCACAGCTGTCACGAGACCGCCGTGCGCTACGCATGCGTCAATACCTGTTCGAATACGTGGTGGGGCCAGGTGTACCGCCGGATCTCAGGGGCTGCGCGGGCGCCCCATAAGCGCTGTAATGACGGCGTGGTCAGTGAGGGCTCTCCGGGACGCAGAACGGGGACACCGCGTGCCGTGACGGCCCTTGAGATCCTCGGCGCCGAGCCCGACGCCCGGGAGCGGCTGCGCCGCATGCTCGAACAAGTGCTTGTCTTCGCGGGCGGATCGGCCGCCGCCGTGTACACCCCCGGCGACGACGGCGACCAGCTCTGTCTCGCCGAGTCCGCCGGAGTGCCCCGCACCCTGTACGGGCTGCGCGACAGCTACCCCCTGGCCGGCGATTCCCCGGTCGCGGCGGCCCGCCGGTCCGCACAGCCGGTGTGGTTCGGCCCCGAGGAACTCGCCCGCCGCGCCGACGCCCGCGGGGCGCCCGCCACGGACCACTGGCTGGCCGCGCTGCCCCTGCGCGAGGACGGTGTGCTCCTCGCCGTCACCGAGTGCGCCGGCGGCTTCGACGAGTCGGACCGCGCCTTCCTGAAGCTGGTCGCGGAGGCCCTGGACTGCCCCGCCCCGCCACCCGCCACCGACGCGGCGCCCCGCGTCAGCTCCTTCAGCCTGGCCATGGACACCGGCCGGGTCGAGGTCGACGACGCGATGCTGGAACTGTTCGGCCTGACCCGCAAGGAGTTCGACGGCCGCGTCGAGACCCTGCTGGCCCTGACCGTCCCCGAGGACCTGCCCAGCGTGATGTCCGTCGTCGAACCGGGACACATGTCCATCGGCGACCGCGAACTCGACTTCCGCATCCGCCGCCCCACCGGCGAACCCCGCTGGCTGCGGCTGCGCGGCCGGCTGCTGCCCGCCGAACCCGGCCGCCCGGTACGGCTCGCGGGCTCCGTCCTGGACGCCTCCCGGCTGCGGCCCGGCGTCAGCGACGTCACCCGCATCCAGCGGCTGGCCGCCGCCCTGGCCACCGCGGGCACCGTGCGCGACGTCAGCCGGGCCATGGTCGCCGCCCTGCGCGGCCCGCTGCACGCCGACCGGATCGCCCTCGCCGAGCTGGAGAACGACCGGCTCGTGGTCACCGTGCTCGACCCGCCCGAGGCCGGGGCCTGGCCCGAGAGCTGGCGCTCCGAGTGGCGCTCGGAGTGGCCCGAGGCGTCCCTGCGCACCATGCCCACCCTCGCCGCAGTACTGCGCGAGGGCCGCGCCGTCATCTGGCCCGCGGGCGCCGACCTGGAGGCCGCCCTCGCCGAGACCGGCCCCGGGGGACTGGCCGCGCTGCCGCTGCCCGCGGGCGAGGGCCTGGCCGGGGTCTGCCTGATCGGCTGGGACGCGCCGCACGAGTTCGGCCCCGACGAACGCGCCCTGCTCACCGCCGCCGCCACCCTCGCCGGACAGGCCCTCGCGCGGGCCCACGCCTTCGACGCCGAGCACGAACTGATCGGCATGCTCCAGCGCACCCTGCTCCCGCGCCGCCTGCCCGCCCTCCCGGGCGCGGTGGCCGTCGCCCGCTACCTGCCCACCACCGCGGGCCTGGAACTCGGCGGCGACTGGTACGACGTGATCCCGCTCTCCGACCACCACGTCGCCCTCGTCATCGGCGACGTCCAGGGCCACAACGCGGGCGCGGCCACCCTCATGGGCCAGATGCGTACGGCACTGCGCGCGTACGCCGTCGAGGGGCACCCGCCCGACGTGGTCGTCTCGCACGCCAACCGGCTCCTGGCCGACATGGAGAGCGACCTCTTCGCGACCTGTTGCTACGTCGACCTCGACATGGAGGAGGGCACCGCCTGGTGCGTGCGCGCGGGACACCTGCCGCCCGTGCTGCGTCACCCGGACGGCTCCACCGAGGTCGTCGAGTCCGAGGCCGGGCCGCCGCTGGGCGTGCTCGCGCAGACCGACTTCCCGATGAGCCCGCTGCGGCTGCGGCCCGGCACGCTGCTCGCCCTCACCACCGACGGCCTCGTCGAGTCGGCCGAACTCGACATCGAGGACGGCCTCGCCCGCATGGCCGCACAGCTCGCGGACGCCGACCCCGCCTTCCTCGGCCCCGTCGCCGACGCCCTCCTGGCCGACGCCAACCGCGGCGACGACGTCGCCCTCCTCCTGGTGCGCTACGACGGCATGGCCACCCGCCCGCTGCGCGAGGGCTGGACGGTGTGGCGGGTCCCCGAGGCGGCCGGGCAGGCCCGCCGGTTCACCCGGCGCACCCTGCGCGCGTGGCAGGTCACCGAGGAGGCCGACACCGTGCTCCTCGTCGTCTCGGAACTGGTCACCAACGCCCTCGTCCACACCGGCGGCCAGGTCCGCCTCGACCTCACCCTCGTCAACCACCGGCTGCGCGTCGCCGTCACCGACGGCTCGCCCCGCACCCCCGTCAAGCCGACCAGCATCGGCTGGGAGGCGACCGGAGGCCGCGGCATCCTCCTGGTCGAGGCGGTGTCGGCGGCCTGGGGGACGGTACCGGTCAGCGGCGGGAAGCAGGTGTGGGCGGAGATCGTGCTGGAGGAGGACTAGGGCCTGCCCGGCGGATCATGCCGCAGACGCGGGGTCTGGCACGCCCATCTGCGGCGTTGTCGTCGGTCAACGACGCTCCGCGTCGCCTCCCTCCTCCGCCTTGCAGCCGCACGCACCAGACCCCGCTCACCGGCAGCTACAAGGCACCCTTGCATCCCTGCGACTTGATCCGCCGGACAGGCCTAGGGCCCTGAAGAAGGAAGACAAGCGAAGGCCGCCCCGCCGGTGCGCGCCGCACCGGCGGGGCGGCCCTCGGTCCGCCCGTGTCACCCGGCCCGCCGCCGGGCGCGGGCGCCGCTCCGCGACCGGCTGCCGTCAGGGGCGGTTCACCGGCCGCCGGGGCCGCCGCGCATGCCGCGCTTTCCCTTGTCGTCCAGGTCGTTGTCGTACTCGATCTGCTCCTTGCGGACCTCGGTGGAGATCTCCCGCTGCTCGGTCACCCTCTCGGTCTCCAGCCGGACGCGTTCGACCGGCACGGACTCCTTGCGGATGACGGGCTGGTCGGCGTGGAGCGTCACCTCGGTCTGCGCCTCGCCGATGCGGGAGCCGCGGATGCCGGTGCGCTCGTCGGACGAGATCGGCTCGTGGACGACCCGGACCTCCTCGTGGCTGAGGGGGACCGAGGTGACCACGTTCTCGGTCACGACGACCTTGCGCAGCCGGGCGTGGCCGACCTCGCGCTCCTCGGTGGTGATGTGCACCTGCTCCTCGGACCTGATGAGTTCGTCGGTGTGCGGGTCCCGGCCGTCGCCCGGCGCGGCGCCGCGCACCCCGGCCAGGGGGCGGCCGGTGCCGGCCGTGGCGGCGGGGCGCCCGGTGGACATGCCCGTGCCGGAGCCCATGCCGGTGCCGGTGCCCGAGCCGGCGGGCATGGCCGTGCCGGTCCGGGTCCCGGCCGAGGTGCCCGTGCCCATGCCCGTCCCGGTGCCGGTGCGGGTCCCGGTGGTGCCCGTGCCCGTGGTCGTGCCGATGCCGCCCGCGGCCGTCAGGCCGTAGTGCCGGTAGAGCTGCTTCTCCTGGCCGGGGTCGAGGTGCTCGTCCGCGTCCAGCCGCGGGGCCTCCTTGACGGTGTCCTTGGCGTACGGGACGTGGATGTCCTCGCCGGTGCGGCTGGCGCCGGTGAGCGGCACGAGGCTCTCCTTCATGCCGAACCAGCCGGTCTTCACCGTGACCCACTCCGGGCGGCCGCTGTGGTCGCCGACATACACCTGGCTGACGGTGCCGATCTTGTCGCCGTCCTGGTCGTACATGTTCCGGCCGTTGAGACTGTTGGGGTTGTCGAACACGCCTTCGGCTGACATCAGCGATCACTCCTCGCGTGAAGGAAGCGCGTCTGCGGGAACAGGCCCCTCACGGACAGGCGCGCACGAATCCATCGCGCATCCGGACGAAGGACGCGGCAACCGGGGGAACGCGCTCGTCCAGCCCGCGACGGCGCCCAGACGCCCGCTCCCGCCAGCGCTTACGGCGGTTGTCGCCTCCCTGGCACTGTCCGCCAATCGGGGGAATTTGCGGAGCCCTCCCGGCGGCGGCCGTCCCGCAGCGCGCGCACCGGGCTTGGTTGAGCGTTAATCCTTTGCCGTCGCACCCGCCGGTTTGATCCACTGCATCCGAGCGGCCGAACTGCCCGAACTGCCCGAGGAGCAGAAAGATGCGCACTGCGTTCATGTCCACCCCGGAAGGAATCCTCCCTATGCCAAAGGACATGACGCCCAGTGCCGTTGCTCAACCTCGGAATCCTCGCCCACGTAGACGCCGGTAAGACCAGCCTGACCGAACGGCTGCTGCACACCGTCGGTGTCGTCGACGAACCCGGCAGCGTCGACGCCGGCACCACCCGCACCGACACCCTCGACCTGGAGCGCCGACGCGGGATCACGATCAAGTCGGCCGTCGTCTCCTTCCCGGTCGACGACGTCACCGTCAACCTGATCGACACCCCGGGCCACCCCGACTTCATCGCCGAGGTGGAGCGGACCCTGTCCGTCCTCGACGGGGCGGTGCTCGTCGTCTCCGCCGTGGAGGGCGTCCAGGCCCAGACCCGCGTGCTGATGCGCACCCTGCGCCGACTGCGCCTGCCCACCCTCGTCTTCGTCAACAAGATCGACCGCTCCGGGGCCCGCCCCGACCGAGTCCTCCACGACATCGCCGAACGCCTGACCCCGGCGATCACCCCCATGGGCCGCGCGGCCCGGCCCGGCAGCCGCGGCGCGCGCTTCGTCCCGTACGACACCGCTGCCGTGCCCGGCCTGGCCGACCTGCTCGCCGAGCACGACGAGGAGATGCTGACCGCCTACGTCGAGGACACCGTCTCCCGCGACCGGCTGCGCACCGCCCTCGTCGCGCAGACCCGGCGGGCCCGGGTGCACCCGGTGTTCCTCGGGTCGGCGATCACGGGCGCCGGGGTGGGCGAACTGGTCGCCGGAATCCGGGAGTTGCTGCCCAGCGCGGACGGCGACAGCGAGGGGCCGGTGTCCGGGACCGTCTTCAAGGTGGAGCGCGGCCCGGCGGGGGAGAAGATCGCGTACGCCCGGGTGTTCTCCGGGACCGTCCGGGTGCGCGACCGGCTCCCGCTCCCCGGCGGCCGGAGCGGCAAGATCACCGCGGTCACCGTCTTCGACCACGGGACGGACCGGCTCACGCCCGCCGTGACCGCCGGACACATCGCCCGGCTCTGGGGCCTCACGGACGTCCGGATCGGCGACACCCTCGGCACCCCGCCGCCCGGGCACCGCCCGGAACACCACTTCGCGCCGCCGAGCCTGGAGACCGTCGTCGTGCCCGGCCCCGGCACCGACCGCGGGGCCCTGCACCTCGCGCTCACCCAACTCGCCGAACAGGACCCGCTGATCGACCTGCGGCACGACGAGATCCGGCGGGAGACCAGCGTGTCCCTGTACGGCGAGGTCCAGAAGGAGGTCGTCCAGGCGACCCTCGCCGACGAGTACGGCCTCGGCGTCACCTTCCGGGAGACCGTGCCCCTGTGCGTGGAACGGCCCGTCGGCAGCGGTACCGCGGCCGAGTTCAACAAGAAGGGCGACAACCCGTTCCTCGCCACGGTCGGCCTGCGCGTCGACCCGGCGCCGGTCGGCTCCGGCGTGCGGTTCGCCCTGGAGGTCGAGCTGGGGGCGATGCCGTACGCCTTCTTCAAGGCCGTCGAGGACACCGTGCGCGAGACGCTGGCGCAGGGGCCGCACGGCTGGCAGGTCACCGACTGCACGGTCACCATGACCCACTGCGGCTACTCGCCCCGGCAGAGCCACGCCCACCAGGGCTTCGACAAGAGCATGTCGAGCACGGGCGCCGACTTCCGCGGCCTGACCCCGCTGGTGCTGATGGCAGCCCTGAGCCGGGCGGGCACCCGGGTGCACGAACCGGTGCACCACTTCCGGCTGGTGGCACCCGTGGACACGCTCGGCGCGGTGCTGCCCGCGCTCACCGCCGCGGGCGCCGTACCGGAGACGACCGAGCCGCGTGGCACGGGCTGTGTCCTGGAGGGCCGGGTGCCCGCCGTGCACGTGCACGCACTGGAACAGGCGCTGCCCGCACTGACCCGGGGCGAGGGCGAACTGGAATCGGCCTTCGACCACTACGCGCCCCACGCCCGCGCCGCCGTGCCCGAGCGCCCGCGCACCGACCTGAACCCGCTCGACCGCAAGGAATACCTGCTCAACCTCACCGGCCGCGTCGGCACCGCTTGACCTGATCCGGCGGCGGCGCGGTGCCGAAAGCGGAGGGACCGTCACAAGGGCGACAGGGGAGGGCGGTTGTGCGGCCGGGCGGGGTGTGAACGTGAAACTTACTCCACAGTCACAAGTATTGACGGCTCCTGGTGCGCACGGGACTGTTATGGCCATGTCGAAGATGCGTGCGCGTGCGCTCGGCGTTCTCCTGCTGCTGAGCGGCCTTTTGACCACCGTCGGCACCGCGCCCGCAAGCGGCGCCTCCCTGCCCGACTCCCTCTGGTTCGACGCCCAGGCGTCGGCCACCCTCACCGTCAGCAACGGCCACTTCGTCGACGGCCTCGGCCGCGAGGTCGTGCTGCGCGGCTACAACGTCTCCGGCGAGACCAAGCTGGAGGAGAACAGCGGGCTGCCGTTCGCCTCGGTCGCCGACGCGAAGAAGTCGGCGACCGCGCTGCGCACCCTCGGCGGCGGCAACTCGGTGCGCTTCCTGCTCTCCTGGGCGCACGCCGAACCCGTGAAGGGCCAGGTCGACACCACCTACCTGGCCGCGGTCACCGCCCAGATGGGCGCCTTCCTGGACGCCGGCATCCGCGTGTACGCCGACTTCCACCAGGACCTCTACTCCCGCTACCTCTTCAACTCCGGCAGCTGGTACACCGGCGACGGCGCCCCCGCGTGGGCCGTGGCGCTGGGGAACTACCCGGCCGAGTCGTGCGGCATCTGCCTGTTCTGGGGCCAGAACATCACCCAGAACGGGGCCGTCCAGAAGGCGCAGTACGACTTCTGGCACAACAACTACGGGCTCCAGGACGCCTTCCTCGCCACCGCCCAGAAGACCATGACGTACATCCAACAGCACCTGACCACCGACGAGTTCGCGTCCGTCATCGGCTTCGACCCCTACAACGAGCCGTACGCGGGCACCTACGACTCCGGCCAGACCAGCCGCACCTGGGAGAAGGACCTGCTGTGGCCCTTCTACGTCAAGTTCCGCGCCAAGATGGACGCGGCCGGCTGGCAGGACAAGCCTGCCTTCGTCGAACCCAACCTCTTCTGGAACTCCAACATCGACTCCCAGAAGCAGGAGGGCGGCCTGTTGGACGCGGGCAGCATCGGCACGAAGTACGTCTTCAACAGCCACTTCTACGACCAGAAGGCCATCTCCGCGGTCCTGATGTGGGGCAAGGCCGGCGACGGCCAGTACGCCACGGACTTCTCCACCCTGCGCGACCGGGGCACGGCCCTGGGCACCACCTCGATCCTCAGCGAGTTCGGCCAGCCGCTGTCCGGGCTGGTGTCGGACAAGGCGCCCACCGTCGTCAAGGCCATGTACCAGGCCCTCGACTCCCGTGTGCCGGGCGCCAGTTGGTGGACCGACCCGGAGGACTCGGGCTCGGTGCTGTCCGGCGACCAGTGGCAGTGGGACATCTACAACGGCCGCCACAACGAACTGATGAACGGCAACGCCGACAAGGTCCTCACCAGCGGTGACGCCTGGAACGACGAGGACCTCTCCGCGGTCGCCCTCGACGACTCCGGACAGCCGGTGCTGCGCCAGGACGCCCGGCTGCTGGACCGCCTCTACCCGAGCGCCACCGCGGGGTCGACGCTCGCCTTCACCTACGAGGACCGTTCCCGGGACGGCTCGACGACCCTGACCTGGAACCCGGTGCCCAGCTCGCTGCCGAACGTCTCCCAGCTGGTCGGGTCCGGCCAGTACGGGGTGCTGGTGTGGAAGTCCAGCGGTTCCACGGCCCCCACGGAACTGCACCTGCCGGCCTCCTTCCCGGCCGCCTCCACCACCGTCGTCTCGGACGTGGGCACCCTGTCGGGGCTGCCCGCGTACACCACCTCGACGCCGGTCGCCGTGGCCAACGAGCCGGGCGGCACGGGCAGCAAGCGGCTCCTGCTCACCGCGTCCGGCTCGGGCACCCTGCACTACGCCCTGGTCACCAACGGGGCGAGCGCCCCGTCCGCGACGCTGCTGAGCGCGGCGCGCACGGAACTGGCGGCGTGGGCCGCGAAGTACTTCGGCTGACGATCCGGAGCGGCGGACCGGACGGTCGACCCCTTACGGGTCGCCTCCGGTCCGCCGGTATGTGCGCGGGGTGTCGGGTACGGCCGGTGCGGCGGCGCGGCGAACACATAATCGATACCGTTGCGCACAGGTGACACCACTGATGGAGGAATGCGTGAGGGGCAGGCTGAAGCAGCCGACCGGCCGATACGGGGGCAAAACCGCCGAGGAACGGCAGGCCGAGCGCCGCCACCGCTTCCTGACGGCCGCGCTCCAGCTGTTCGGCGGCAGCCCCGGCTACCGGTGCACCACCGTCGCCGCGCTCAGCGAGGCGGCCGGCCTGTCCACACGTCAGTTCTACGAGGAGTTCCGCACCCTGGAGGACGTACTGGCCGCCCTCCACCTCCAGGTCAACGACGACGCCGAGGCGGCGGCGCTGGCCGCGCTCGCCGAGTGCGTCGACCTGCCGCTGGAGGAAGGCGCCACCGCGGTCTTCCGCGCGTACGCGGCGAACCTGGCCACCGACCCCTGCCGGATCCGCATCTCCTTCGTCGAAGTCATCGGCATCAGCCCGCGGTTGGAACAGCAGCGGCTCGAACGCCGGTCCGGCTGGATCGAGTTGATCTGCGCGCAGGCCGCCGCCTGGGCGGAACGCGGCGAAGCGGCGCACCGCGACTACCGGTTGGCCGCCACGGGCTTCATCGGCAGCGTCAACGGCCTGCTCCACGACTGGCAGGCGGGGTACGTCGACGCGACGCTGGACGAGGTCGTCGAGGAACTCGTCCGCCAACTGCTGGGCATCCTGCGGCCGGTGGGGTGGCGGAGCGGGCCGCAGACGTGAGCGAACGGGACCCCGCTCAAAGGCCGGCCGCTGCCCCCGTCGCCCACAACTCCGCTGCCGTCACCGTCTGTTCGAGGAGCGTGGCGATCGTCATCGGGCCGACGCCGCCCGGGACCGGGGTGATCAGCCCCGCCCGCTCGACGGCCGAGTCGAAGTCGACGTCACCGACGTTGCCCGGGTTGTAGCCGGCGTCGACCACCACCGCGCCCGGCTTCAGGTCCGCGCCGCGGATCAGCCGGGGCCGGCCCACCGCGGCCACCACGATGTCCGCCTCCCGCACCAGGGACGGCAGGTCCGCGGTCCGCGAGTGGCAGTACGTGACCGTGGCGTCGCGGCCGAGCAGCAGCATCCCCACCGGTCTGCCGAGGATCGCGCTGCGGCCCACGACCACCGCGCGCCGCCCGGCGGGATCGACGCCGTACGCGTCGAGCAGGCGCATGATGCCGCCGGGGGTGCACGACCGGAAGCCCGGGCGGCCGAAGCTCATCGCCGCGAACGAGGCCAGGGTGACGCCGTCGACGTCCTTCTCGGGCGTGATCGCCTCGAACGCGGCCCGCTCGTCGACGTGCGGCCCCATCGGGTGCTGCAACAGGATGCCGTGCACCCCCGGGTCGGCGGACAATTCGCCGAGCGTACGCACGAGTTCGGCGGTCGTGGTGGTCGCGGGCAAGGCCACGTGCCGGGAGGCGATGCCCGCCGCCCGGCAGCGGTTGCGCTTCATCCGGACGTAGGTCACGGAGGCGGGGTCCTCACCGACCAGCACGGTGGCGAGACAGGGCGCGAGCCCCGTGCGGGCGGTGAGGTCGGCCGCGCGGCGCGCCGTTTCCTCGACGATCCGGCGGGCGAGCGCGGTGCCGTCCATCAGCCGGGCCTGGGGCATGAGCCACTCCTGGGCGTGGTCGACTTCGCCCAGGCGCGCGGCTCGACACTCGGATGCGGGACCGCTCCCCGGTGGTGCTCCACCTCAGCGCCAGTCACGGTCCGCCGCCCACGGTAACGTGCGCGACCGGCCACGGGCCAGGCGTGTCCCAGTCGTGGAAGCCCGTATACGCCTCCTCCGTCCCTGAGTTGTCGTGAGTTGTCCGTGAGTTGGTCCGTGAGCTGTTCGTGGATTACTCGTCCCACGCCTGGATCAGGGTCTGTTCGGTGATCCTGCCGTCGCGCAGGGACAGCATCGAGTTGGAGAGGACCTTCACCCCGTCCGGGTACTCGCAGGACTCGGTGAAGGCGACGTGGTCGCCGTCGACCACGCACTGGTCGAGATGGTGGGTCATGTCCCGGCCGTAGACGTCGGTCAGCATGGTGCCGATCTCGTCCCGGCCGTGGATGACCATCGGGTGGCTGGGCTGGGTGTTGCGGTCGACGACGCGTACTTCGGCGTCGTCCGCGTACAGCGTCAGCAGAGCCGCCGCGTCCTGTCCTTCGATGCCCCGACGCAGAGCCTCTGTGTCGAAGGCGGTGCTTGCCGCGGTGCCCATGATGACCTCCTTCGGAGGCCGCGGCCCCCGGGAGCGGGCCGCGAACGGCCTCACCTCCGAGACTCCTCCGCCCCGCCGCCGCTGGCAAACGCGGGGGTCGCGGCAACCCGGGCCGGTGCCGTTGTGCGCCTGACGGGTGAGCGGCGCCGTCTGCCCGTGTCCGGCGGGGCGTCCGGCCGTTGCTCAGGACATGATCTCCACTCGACGTATCGTCGCCGCAGTCGGTCTCGCCGCCGGGGCCGCCGGGCTCGCCGCCCCGATGGCGGCCGCCGCCCCCGCCGCTCCTGCCGCGCAGGACGGCAAGCTGCACCCGATCGCCATGCTCGACGCGCTCGCCGAGAGCGACATCCCGGCCGAGCACCGGGGCGAGCTCCCCAAGGTCTCCGAGCAGCTCTCGGGCCTGGGCGGGCTGCAGAAACTCAGCGAACTGCACCAGCTCACCGACCTGGCCGCGCCCGTCACGGGCCTGCTGCCGGCCGTCGAGACCTGATCGGCACCCCGCGTCACCGTTCGTCACCCCGTGCCCCCGGCGTCCGCAACGGACACCGGGGGCACCTGGCGTCCGGGCGCGGTCGCCGGGCGCTACCCCGTCGTCGCCAGGAACTGGGTCGCCGCGAGTTCCGCGTACAGCGCGTCCGCGGTGACCAGCCGGGCGTGCGGGCCGATCGCGCGGACCCGGCCCGCGTCCATCACCACGATCCGGTCGGCGGTCGTGACGGTGGACAGCCGGTGGGCGACGACCAGGACCGTCGTCGTACGGGCCACGTCGGCGACCGTGTCCCGCAAGGCCGCCTCGTTGACCGCGTCCAGCTGCGAGGTCGCCTCGTCGAGCAGCAGCAGCCGGGGGCGGCGCAGCAACGCCCGGGCGATGGCGACGCGTTGACGCTCCCCGCCGGACAGCCGGGTGCCCCGGTGCCCCACCAGGGTGTCCAGGCCGCGCGGCAGCCGTTCGACCAGGTCGGTCAGCCGGGTCGTGTCCAGGACGCGGGCGAGGTCGGTGCCCGCGGCGGCCGGATTGCCGAGCAGCAGGTTGTCGCGCAGGGAACCCGACAGGACCGGCGCGTCCTGCTCCACATAGCCGATGGCGGACCGCAGTTCGGGAAGCGGCCACTCGGCCAGCGGGCGCCCGTCCAGCACGATTCCGCCGGACTCGGGCTCGTAGAACCGCTCGATCAGCGAGAACACCGTGGTCTTGCCCGCGCCGGACGGCCCGACGAACGCGGTCATGCCGCGCGCGGGCACCGCGAAGGTCACCCCGTGGTGGATGTAGGGCAGGTCGTCGGCGTACCGGAACCGGACGTCGGTGAAGGAGAGCTCGGCCGGTTCGGCGTCCGGCGCGGGCAACGGGGCGGGCGGGGACGGCGGTTCGGCGGGCAGCCGCAGCGCCTCCTGGATGCGGGACAGGGCCGCCGCGCCCGTCTGGTACTGGGTGACCGCGCCCGCCACCTGCTGGATCGGCGCGATCAGGTAGATGACGTAGAGCAGGAACGCGACCAGCGTGCCCACGTCGATGGCGCCGGTCGCCACCCGGGAGCCGCCCACCGCGAGCACGGTGATGAAGGCGAACTGGATGGCAAGACCCGCCGTGTTGCTGGCCAGGGCCGCCCACCTGGCGGCGCGCACGCTCTGCCGCCACGACTCCTCGGCCGCCGCGTGCACCGCCTGCTCCTCGCGGTGCTCGGCGCCGGACGCCTTGACCGTGCGCAGCGCGCCCAGGATCCGCTCCAGGGCCGAACCCATGGCGCCGACCGCCTCCTGCGCCTGCCGCGTGGCCCGCTGGACCCGCGGCCCGATCACCCGCAGGACCAGCATCGCGGCCAGGATCACCACGGCGGTGACCCCGAGCAGGACCGGGTCGACCAGGCCCATCATCACCACCGTCGCGACCAGCGTCAGCCCGCCGGTGCCGAGTCCGACCAGCGAGTCGGTGGTCACCTCCCGCAGCAGCGTGGTGTCGGAGGTGATCCGGGCCATCAGGTCCCCGGGCTCGCTGCGGTCCACCGCCGGGACGCGCAGCCGCAGCAGATACGACGACAGGGTGCGGCGGGCGTCCAGCACCACGGACTCGGCGGTGCGCCGCAGCACGTACGAACCCAGCGCGCCGATCGCCCCGTTGGCGACCACCAGCACCGTCATGCCGACCAACTCCGCGGTGACCGGCCGCTCGTGGGACACGTCCGCGATGAGCCGGCGCGCCACCAGGGGCAGCAGCAGCCCGGTGGCACTGGTGGCCAGCGCCAGCAGGGCGCCCGTGAGCAGCGCCCTGCGGTGCGGCCGTACGTATCCCAACAGCAGGTGCCAGGCGGACAGTTCGGGTGAAGACGGCGGTTCGGAACTGCTCACGGCGCTCCTCGTGTTCGGAGCTTCCAGCCTACGGCGACGCCATCTCCTCCCGAGGGAGGAGGCGATCGAGGACCTGCTGGACCGAGGCGCACACCACCACCCGCTCCAGGTCCCCGTCGTGCAGGAAACCCTCGTCGTGCGCGGTGCGCAGGAAGGCGAGCAGCGGGGCGTAGTAGCCGTCCGGGTCGAGCAGTACGCACGGCTTGGTGTGCAGGCCCAGTTGGGACCCGGTCAGCGCCTCGAAGAACTCCTCCGCCGTGCCGAAACCGCCGGGCAGTGCCACGAACGCGTCGCCCAACTCGGCCATGAGCGCCTTGCGTTCACGCATGCCGGCCACGACGTGCAGCTCGGTGAGGCCGGTGTGGGCGATCTCGTACGGCAGCAGCTGCTCCGGGATGACGCCCGTCACCTCGCCGCCCGCCGCCAGGGCCGCGTCCGCGACGGCGCCCATCAGGCCGATGCGGGCGCCGCCGTAGACCAGCCGCAGGCCCGCCTCCGCGAGGGTGCGGCCGAGGGCGGTCGCGGTGGCCGGACGGTCGGGGCGGTGGCCCGCGGAGGCGCCGCAGAAGACGGTCACCGCGCTCAGTGCCACAGGCCGTGCCCCCGGGTGAGGATCCGCTGGGGGTCGAACTCGCGCTTGGCGCGGTCCAATCGCTCCCACGCGGGCCCGAAGTGCGCCCGCCAGTCCGCGGGCCGCAGCGGCAGCGCGCTCACCGGCAGGAGACTCCCGCCGGCCTCCCGCGCCCGCTCGTACACCGCCCGGTTGGCGGCCAGCGACCGCTGTACGGCGGCCGGGTCGCCGGGCGGGGCGGTGCGCATCAGCGCGAACAGGTACAGGAGGTCACCGGCGGGGCGGCGCAGCAGTGGGGCCCGCAGCGCGGCGGCCACCAGCGGGCGCAGCTCGACCACGCCCCGGGTGCGCAGGTCGTGCTGGTCGGGGTCGGCCAGGACGTCCGCGACGAACGACGGGGCGGTCGTCTCGGGCAGCAGCAGGCAGAGCCAGGGGTGCGGCCGGTCCCATTCGCCGCTCGCGCGCAGCAGCAGTTCGTCCCGGTCCAGACGGCGCAGGTACTCCCCGTAGGAGAGGTCCTCGATCTCCGCGGTGTCCCGGTCGTGGCCGAGTGCCCCGGTCAACTGCTCGTCGTCCAGCGGGACCTGGCCGCAGCGGGGGGTGCCGGAGTGGGGCGCGACGGCCTCCGTCATGTACTGCCAGGTGCCGTCGAGCGCGGGGCGCACCCGACCGCCGAGGTGGCTGAACCGGCCGTCGTGGACGAGGTCCCGCTGGTCGGCGAAGAAGGTCGCCGGGGCCCGGTGGTAGAGGCGGTAGCGGCGCACCCGGGCGGGCGCCGGAACGAGGGCGAGGGTGGCGCGGACGATCAGCGCGCACTGCCCGAGCCCCGCCAGCACGGCGTCGAACAGGGCGGGGTGGCGTTCGCGGGAACAGGTCAGCGCCTCCCCGGCGCCGGTGACCACGTCCAGCTCCCGCACGGTGTCCGCGACCAGGCCGTGGCGGTGGCTGGAGGTGCCCAGACCGCCGGTGGCGAGCACTCCGCCGACGCTGCTGCCGAGATGGTCGCTGAGCACGGGCGGCGCGAGCCCCTCGGCCAGCGCGACCCGCACCACCTCGCGCCACGAGGCGCCCGCCTCGGCCACCAGTGTCCGGGTGCCCGGCACCCGGTGGACGGCGGTCAGGGCGCCCATGTCGACGACGACACCGCCCTCGGCCTGTGCCTGGCCGTAGAGGGAGTAGCCGCCGCCGCGCGCGGACACGGGCAGTCCGCGGGCGGCGGCGAGGGCGACGATCTCCTGGAGGTCGCGCCCGGTGCCCGGGGTGAGGACGGTGGCCGGGCGGGCGCTGACGATGTGGCCGAAGTCGGCGGCTGCCCGGGTGACGTCCGCGGCCGTCGGACGGGGGCCGGGGAGCAGACCGGCGGGGGGTTTCATGCGGCGGCTCCGATCGGGGCGAGATCGAATACGGGATGCGCGTGCAGCGGTGTGAAGAGTTCGGTGAACACCCGGTGCTGGAGAATTCCGTGTTCCGCATGACGGGCGCCGATGAGTTTCGCCATACGATCCAGGATCTGGACCGGGACTTTCTGCTTGTGGAGGGTCTCCACGTCGAGCGAATACTTGGCACAGCATTCGAGTACGGCTTCGAAGCCATTGACCGAGGCCGCGAAGAACCGGTGGCCGGGATCGCTCCAGAGCGTGGCCAGTTCCTCCAGGAGGGAGCGGTCGGGGGCCGGCGGGGCGAGCATGGTGTGCGCGCGGCGCGTCAGGGTGGCGAGGTAGTCGTCGTACACGGGCAGGTCGAGCACCCGGACGGACAGCTGCCAGGGGAGTGACGGCAGCCGGGCGGCGAGGGCGCGCAGGAGTGAGATCGAGCCGCCCTCGACGATCACGAAAGGCTCGCTCGCGCTCAGCGAGCGCACCAGGCAGACCAGCGCGTCGGCCGCCTCACCTGCGGGGAGATCGCCGTCGGCGACCGTGCGGTCGCCCAGCCAGTGGCGGGTGACGCCGGGTGCGTCGGCGCCCGCGCGGGCGCTGGTCGTGGCGATGTCGGTGAAACACTGGAGCCGGTCCGCGACCACGACGGGGGCACCGGTGACACGGGCCAGCGCGGTGGCCGACGCGCTCTTCCCGACGCCCGTGGGGCCCGCGATCACGTGCACGAAGGGCTGCTGTCCTGCTGTGTGTCCACTGTTCGCCACGGGTGCCCCCGAATCGATTGCGGCAAGTTGATCAAGAATCAAGTTAAGCCGTCCGGGCGGTGCGGGACACCCACCGGACGACCCCGGATCGGTAAAGAACCGTCCCCTTCTTTCTCGGATCGTTAAAGTTTAAAGATTGCGGGATGTCGGGCATAAAATGCCGACTGCCGTGTTCCGTTCACCGGAGTTGTGCAGCGGTTTCTTAAGTAATTCTTGCCGGTTTTAAAGGAACCCGATCCGCAAAGGAGCCGTCCATGCAGCCCGAGATGCTCTCGGCCGTCACCGAAGCCCTCCCGTTGTCCCGCCCCGACCGCCCGGACCGCCTCGACGGCCCCGACGCGGCACCGCCCGGCGGTGCGCTCCTCGTCGGCTACGAGAGCGGCGAGGAACTGGCCGCCTTCGCCGCCCGGCCCGGCTGGCGCGTGCACGTGCCCGGCCACCCCGACGAGGTGCGCCACACGGTCCGCACGGTGGCGGTCCGCGACGGACACGCCTACGTCCATGTCTCCGCGTGGCACAACGCCGAGCCGCGCGCGGTCACCGAGGACTTCCAGGTCGTGCGGGAGGGGCTCGGCGGCGTGGTGCTCGCCGTCGGCGCGGCCCTCGACCCGGTGCTGCGCGCCACCGCGGGACTCGACCTGTGCGTGCTGTACGCGACCACCGTGCGACCCTTCGACGAGGTCGGCCTGCGCACCGCCGTGCTCGCCGCGGACCACGCCGACGTCGTCCTGGCCGAGCCGTACCGGCGGGGCACCTGCGCGGCCCAGGTGGCCGACACCCTGGTCCACGTCCCGCACCGGCTGCTGGCGCTGGGGGCGCCCGACGGGCTCGACGAGCGGCGGCTCGCGCGGGCCGTGCGGGAGTTCCTGCGCTGACGGCCGGAGTACATTACCCCGAGGGGTATCGGTGAGGAGTGGTCGTGGAACTGGACATCGCGGGCGACGAACTGAAGTCCGTACTGAACCGGCTGCGCCGGGCGCAGGGGCAGATCGCCGGAGTGATCCGGATGATCGAGGAGGGCCGCGACTGCGAGGACGTCGTCACCCAGCTCGCTGCGGCCTCCCGCGCCCTGGACCGCGCCGGCTTCGCGATCATCGCCACCGGTCTCCAGCAGTGCCTGACCGACGGCGCGGACGGCA
Organism: Actinobacteria bacterium OK074; assembly: GCA_001298575.1. Taxonomy (GTDB): domain Bacteria; phylum Actinomycetota; class Actinomycetes; order Streptomycetales; family Streptomycetaceae; genus Streptomyces. The sequence goes on along the minus strand of LJCV01000022.1, from coordinate 14,151 downwards.
CCAAACCCACGGAGGACCGCGAGCAGATGCGGGCCCGCCTGGAGAAACTGTTCCTGTCCCTGGCGTGAGCCCGCGGGCTCACGCCAGGGACGAGGGCCGGGACGAGGGCCGGTCGAAACGATCAAGCCGATTGTGCTCCCGTCGTGCGGAAGACGTGCAGAAAACCGGCCGTTCGCGACAGGATCATGTACGGGGGCCGTAGCGGCCCCCGGCGGGCGCGAACGGCCGCCCGCACGAACGACGGAAGGCGGCGTCCCCATGGCGCAGGAAGTACGCGGCGTGATCGCGCCCGGCAAGGACCAGCCGGTACGCATCGAAACGATCGTCGTACCGGATCCGGGACCCGGTGAGGCGGTGGTGCGGATCCAGGCGTGCGGGGTGTGCCACACCGACCTGCACTACAAGCAGGGCGGCATCAGCGACGACTTCCCGTTCCTGCTCGGCCACGAGGCGTCCGGCGTCGTCGAGGCGGTCGGCGAGGGCGTCACCGACGTGGCCCCCGGCGACTTCGTCATCCTCAACTGGCGTGCCGTGTGCGGCAATTGCCGGGCCTGTCTGCGCGGACGCCCCTGGTACTGCTTCAACACCCACAACGCCACGCAGAAGATGACCCTCGCCGCCAGTGGCCAGGAACTCTCCCCGGCCCTCGGTATCGGCGCCTTCGCCGAGAAGACCCTGGTCGCCGCCGGCCAGTGCACCAAGGTCGACGCGGCCGTGGCCCCGCAGGTCGCCGGGCTGCTCGGCTGCGGCGTGATGGCGGGCATCGGCGCCGCGATCAACACCGGCAACGTCGGCCGGGGCGACACCGTCGCCGTCATCGGCTGCGGCGGAGTCGGCGATGCGGCCGTCGCCGGAGCCTCTCTCGCGGGCGCGGCGAAGATCATCGCGGTGGACATCGACGACCGCAAACTGGCCACCGCGCGGAAGCTCGGCGCCACCCACACCGTCAACTCCAAGGAAACCGACCCCGTCGAGGCGATCCGCGAGCTGACCGGCGGCTTCGGCGCCGACGTCGTCATCGAGGCGGTCGGCCGCCCCGAGACCTACAAGCAGGCGTTCTACGCCCGCGACCTGGCCGGCACGGTCGTCCTCGTCGGCGTGCCGACCCCCGAGATGAAGCTCGAACTCCCGCTGCTGGACGTCTTCGGGCGCGGCGGCGCCCTCAAGTCCTCCTGGTACGGCGACTGCCTGCCCTCCCGCGACTTCCCGATGCTGATCGACCTGCACCTCCAGGGCCGCCTGGACCTCGGCGCGTTCGTCACCGAGACCATCCAACTCGACGAGGTGGAGAAGGCGTTCGAGCGGATGCACCACGGCGACGTGCTGCGCTCGGTGGTGGTGCTGTGATGGCCGCGCGCATCGAACACCTCGTCACCTCGGGGCAGTTCAGCCTCGACGGCGGCACCTGGGACGTCGACAACAACGTGTGGCTCGTCGGCGACGACCACGAGGTGATCGTCATCGACGCCGCCCACGACGCGGACGCCATCGCCGAGGCCGTCGGCGACCGCAGGCTGCGCGCCATCGTGTGCACCCACGCCCACAACGACCACATCGACGCCGCCCCCGCCCTCGCCGAGCGGACCGGCGCCCCGATCTGGCTGCACCCGGACGACCTGCCGCTGTGGAAGCAGACCCACCCCGGCCGGCTGCCCGACCACTGGCTCTCCGACGGCCAGATCGTCGAGGCGGCCGGCGCCGACCTGCGGGTCCTGCACACCCCGGGTCACGCCCCCGGCGCGGTCTGCCTGTACGACCCGGGCCTGGGCACCGTCTTCACCGGCGACACCCTGTTCCAGGGCGGCCCGGGCGCGACCGGACGCTCGTACTCCCACTTCCCGACGATCGTCGACTCGATCCGCGAGCGCCTGCTCGGCCTGCCGCCGGACACGGTCGTGCGCACCGGGCACGGCGGGTCCACCACGATCGGCGCGGAGGCCCCGCACCTCCAGGAGTGGATCGACCGGGGCCACTGAGCCCGCGACGGACGGCACCGACCGGGTGACCGCGGTGATCAGGACGGGTACGTTCGCCCGTATGACGTCGACACCGATGCCGATGAGACGGTTCGAGGGGTACGGGGTCCTGGTCACCGGGGCGGCCCGCGGGATCGGCGCGGCCACCGCCCGGCGCCTGACCCAGGAGGGCGCCCGCGTGCTGGTCGCGGACGTGGACCTCGCCGAGGCGGAGCGGACGGCTGCCGCGCTGCGCCAACAGGGCGGCCACGCCGAGGCGTTCGCGTGCGACGTGGCCGAGCGGGCCGCGGTCGAGGCGGCCGTCGAGCACGCCGCCCGCACGTTCGGCTCACTGGACGTGCTGGTCAACAACGCGGCCCACTGCAGCCCGTACGCCCCGCTCTTCGAGGAGGAGAGCGACGACGCCTGGGCCCTGGACCTCGACGTCACCCTCACCGGCGCCTACCGGTGCAGCCGGGCCGCGCTCCCGCACCTGGTGGCCTCCGGCCGCGGCGCGATCGTCACCATCGGCTCCGTCAACGGCGTCCAGGACTACGGCAACCACGGCTACAGCGCCGCGAAGGCGGGCCTGATGTCGCTGACCCGGACCCTCGCCGGACACGCGGGACCGCGCGGGGTGCGGGTCAACCTGGTCGCGCCGGGCACGGTCCGTACCGCGGCCTGGGCGGGGCGGGACGACGACCTCGACGCGGTCGCGCGCCTGTACCCGCTGGAACGCGTGGGCGAGCCCGAGGACATCGCGGCGGCCGTCGCGTTCCTGGCATCGCCGGACGCCGCGTGGATCACCGGGACGACGCTCTGTGTCGACGGCGGACTCACCGCGGTCAACACGGGGTTCCGGCGCGCGGTGCGCGGGGAGGACCGGACCGGGCGGTGGTCAACCACGTGAACTCCCGTGCTCGCCCTGCGTGATCAGCTTCACGGTCCGTAATGTCGGAAGACGGCAGAATTGCTCACGTCGCCTTCACTACGGAACTCGTATGCTTCACACCATGTCCACCAAGCCCCCGACCCCCGACCCCTCACATCAGGATCGCTCGGCCGAAGAGGTCAACGCGGAGATCCGGGCCCTGTGGCTCCGCTCCGGCGGCACACTGACCATGGACCAGCGGCGGGAGTACCAGCGACTGGTACTGGAATGGGCGTCCGCCTCGCCCCGCTCCACGAAGGCCGCCTGACCGTCGGCCACCGGGGCCCGCCTGCCGCCTGACCGTCAGAGCCGGGGCCCCGCCCGCCGTTCGACCGCCGGGCCCCGCTCGACCGTCAACTGCCGGGCCCCGCCCGCCGCTTGTCGTCCGGCTTCGACTGCGGGGCCCCGCCCACCCGTTCGGGAACCGTGGACTACCCCCAAGTCCCGCCGTACGTCCGCCGATAGGCGTTGCGGTCCTGTTCCGCGCGGATGTACCGGGTGGCGACCAGCGCGACCAGACTGCCCGCGACGACCAGCAGACCGGGGCCCACGTTCTTCGGGTTCGTCAGCCGTGACAGCAGCGACTCGGCGGGGCTGCCCGCGGCCCCCACCTGCTCCACCGCCCCCGGCTGCGCCGTCCCCGGCACGCCGCCGCCCGCGATGGCCGCGCCCTGCGAGGCCGAGGCGGACGGTGCGGCGGACTCCGTGCCCGTGCTCGGACTCGCCGACGCCTGGCCCTGGCCCGCGAGTTGGACGCCCAGCGTGCTCATCGCCGAGGTGATCGGCTGGAAGAAGGTGGTGCCGCCGGTGGTGCAGTCCCCGCTGCCGCCCGAGGTCACGCCGAGCGCGAGCCCGTCGGAGAACAACGGGCCCCCGCTGTCGCCCGGTTCGGCGCACACCGTGGTCTGGATGAGCCCGGTGACCGTGCCCTCGGGGTAGTTCACCGTCGCGTTGAGCCCGGTGACCGTGCCGTCGTGCAGCCCGCTGGTGCTGCCGCTGCGGAACACCTTCTGGCCGACGACCGGGTCACCGGCCGAAGTGATGCGCACGCCCTGGTTGTTGCCGATCGAGATCACGTTGTTGCCCGCGGCGGCCTGCCCATTGGCGTACTGGATGAGCGAGAAGTCGTTGCCGGGGAAGTTCGACTTGACGGTCGAACCCACCTGGGTCTGGCCGGTGTTGTCGGAGAACCAGGTCGTCCCGGCGGGCCCGCAGTGCCCGGCGGTCAGGATGAACTCGCTCTGCCCGTTGGTCACGTTGAAGCCCGCCGAACAGCGCCCGCTGGTGGAGAAGATGGGCTCGGCGCCGTTGACCCGCGTCTCGAACACGCCCTGCGTGCGCTGCATGTCGACCATGCTGCCCATGCCGTCGGTGAGGTCGGTCATGCTCGACCAGTCGGCGGCGGAGACCGTGCTGTCGCCCTCCACCACCACCTTGTTGGTCTTGTAGTCCACCATCCAGGCGGTGCCCGCCACCCGCGGCGCCGAACTCAGCATCTTCGTCACCGACTTGAGCTGGTTCATGCTGTGGCCGACCATCTTGGCCCGCGCGCCCGCGTCGGTGACCTGCGTGGCCGCGGCCTTGTCGGTGACCGCGACGACGGTCTTGCCGTCCGCGGCGACCCAGGTGCCCGCGGTGTGCGCGGTGCCCAGGCGGGAGACCAGGGCGGAGCCCGTGTCGGCCTTCGTGCTCGCCGGTGTCCTGGCGGTCGGCTCACTCGCCACGGCCTGAGTGACCATCAGACCCCCGAGGACGATCCCGCCGGCAGCCGCGAGACGCGCCCCCCGCCGGACCATCCTTAGTCGTGCGTGCCTCATGCATGGCTCCCGAACCCCGAGCAGCGCGGTGCGGACACCGCGGGGCCCTCCGGTCGTCGAGTGCCCTCCCTTGATACGGGCGCGGCGGCTGGGGTGTTCAACTCGCCGCAGGTGCAGCGGCGTTGACACCGGCCCGGCGGGGCGGCGGGTCAGGTCAGCAGGGCCGCCACCGCGTCCACGACGACCCGGCGGCGCGGCTCGGCCGACCCCGCGTCGACCACGGCGTCGTACTCGGGCACGTTCGAGCTCCAGAAGCCGGACAGGTGCAGGACCAGGCCGAGCAGCACGTCCGCCGGGAACCGGGTGGGTAGCAGGCCCTCCTCCTGCGCCTTCGCGACGGCCGCGATCTTCGCCGCGTTGCTGTCCACGACGACGCCCAGCAGCTCGCCGGAGCCGGCGCGCTCCAGCCGGTACCAGGTGGCGATCCGCTGCACCCACGGATGCCGCTCGTACCAGTCGAAGAGCTGCCCCGCGTACCCCGGCAGATCGCTCGCGTCGATCGGCGTGGACTCCGCCACCTCGCGGCACATCGCGTCGAAGACGGCGTCGAACAGGCCGTCCTTGCTGCCGAAGTAGTGGTAGATCTGCGCCTTGTTGGCCCGCGCGGCGGCGGCGATCCGGTCCACCCGGCCCCCGGCGATCCCGTACGCGGCGAACTCGTCCCGCGCCGCCTCCAGCAGCCTTCGTCGTGTCGCGTCCGCGTCTCTGACCATGCGGCCCAGCATATCGACTAACCATTCAGTTGACTTCGCCCGCAGGTGGGTGTTCCCTGGGGTCAGAAGCTAATCAACCGGTTAGTTAGTTGACCGGTCGATGAACCCACTCTTCCGACCCGGAGGAACTCCCATGCCTTCGTCCCCTTCCCGTGTGTTCCTGGTCAGCGGTGCCTCCCGCGGACTCGGCCTGGAGATCGTGCGGGCCGCGCTCGACGCCGGCCACCGCGTGGTCGCGGGCTCGCGCGGGGCGTCCGCCCTGGACGGCCTGGCCGCCGCTCACGGCGACCGGCTCGCCGTCGTCCCGCTGGACGTGACCGACGACCGGGCGGTGGCAGCCGCCGTGCGCACCGCCGTGGACCGGTTCGGGCGCCTCGACGTCCTGGTCAACAACGCCGGATACGCCAACCTCGCGGCCATCGAGCACGTCGACTTCGACGACTTCCGGGCCCAGGTCGAGACCAACCTCTTCGGCGTCGTCCGTCTGACCCGCGCCGCCCTGCCTGTCCTGCGCGCCCAGGGCGCCGGACACATCGTGCAGGTCTCGTCCGTCGGCGGCCGTCTGGCCACCCCCGGAGCCGCCGCCTACCAGAGCGCCAAGTGGGCCGTCAGCGGCTTCTCCTCCGTCCTGGCCGCCGAGGTCGCCCCGCTCGGCATCAAGGTCACCGTCCTGGAACCGGGCGGCATGCGCACCGACTGGGGCGGCGCCTCCATGCGCATCGACCCGGTCCGCCCCGAGTACGCCGGGACCGTGGGCCGCGTCGCCGCCATGCACGAGACGGACGCGATCGGCGCCAGCGACCCCGCCAAGGTCGCCCGCCTGGTCCTGGACGTCGTCGCGATGCCGCAGCCGCCGCTGCGCCTGCTGGTCGGGGCCGACGCCTACCGGTACGCCACCGCGGCCGGGCGGGAGCTGCTCGCCGAGGACGAGCGGTGGCGCCCGCTGACCGAGTCGACGACGGCCGACGACGTCACGGCCGAGCAGCTCGATCCCCTGGCGCACCAGGCGTCGACTTCTTGATCACCGGCAACTCCTTACCAATCAGTAACTCTTCCGTGGCCCGACGTCCACCCCCGGACGTGAACATGTCCGGCGCGGCCATGGTCGAGACGTCTGTCGCCGCTTTGACAACGGAGCCGCCGTCGCCTCACGGGCGTGGAGCGACGCGAGAAGGAGACGGACATGACTGGACGTGGTGTGGGGCGCCGGATCGGCGCGGTCTCGGTGGTCGTGGCGCTGGGCCTCGGCGGCACGGTCACCGCGGCGACGGCCGCCTCCGCGGCCCCGGTCGCCGTGAGCGCCGCGGCGCTCACGGCGGATGCCGCCGACGTCACGTACGCGACCTGGCAGGCGGATGTGACGGCCGTGATCGACACCGCGACGCCGTACGTGCGGCAGCGCACGGCGAACGCCTCCGGGCAGAAGCTCGCGATCGTGTTCGACATCGACAACACCACGCTGGAGACGCACTGGCACCCCTGGTACGAGCTGCCCACCCCGGCCCTCCAGCCGTCCCTGGCGCTGGCGAAGTACGCCAAGTCGCGCGGTGTCTCGGTGTTCTTCATCAGTGCCCGCCCCAACATCATCGCGAGCCTCACCCAGTGGAACCTGACGAGCGTGGGCTACCCGGTCGACGGCCTGTACACCCGTGACCTGCCCGACCTGTTCGACGAGGTCTCCGCCTACAAGACGGACACCCGCGCGGCGCTGGAGGCGCAGGGTTACACGATCATCGCCAACGTCGGCAACAACGAGTCCGACCTGACCGGCGGCCACGCCGAGCGCACCTTCAAGCTGCCCGACTACGACGGGCTGCTCGACTAGCCCGCGCGGTACGAACGGCACGCCCCAGGGCGTCGGACCGGCCGGACGGCCGGACCGACGCCCTTCGTCATGTCCGCGAACGGGTGGTCACCTCGTCGTAAACCTGTGACACGGGAGAAACCTTGCGGCCATGTATTGACATGGGGAGGAAACGAATCGAAGCTTACGGCGATCATTTAGATTCGTGAAGAGAGTTCACGGATATGAACAAACGGAGTGTGCCCATGGGGGACCGCCGACGAAGTCGCCGCCTGGCCGCCACGCTTGCCGCTGCCGGGCTCCTGTTCGGGGCGGCCGCCTGCGGCGGCTCCGGCAGTGCCTCCAGCGGTGACCCGAACACGCTGGAGGTGTGGACCCGGAGCAACCCGGACCCCGCCGCCACCTACGACCGCGTGTTCGCCGCCTTCACCAAGAAGACCGGCATCAAGATCGACTACCAGCCGGTCATCAACTTCGACCAGCAGCTCCAGAGCCGGGCGTCCACCAAGGATCTCCCCGACGTCATGATCAACGACACCGCGCTGATGGGTGCCTACCAGCGGCAGGGCCTGCTGAAGACCGTCGACCCGGCGTCCATCGCCGGCGGCGACGAGATCACCGACAAAACCTGGTCCTCCACCGTGGGCGTCGACGGCAAGCACTACGGCATCCCCTACTCCCGCCAGGCCCAGACCCTGATGATCCGCAAGGACTGGCTCAAGAAGCTCGGCCTCCAGGCGCCCACGACCTGGCAGGAGATGCTCAAGGTCGCCCAGGCGTTCGCCACCGAGGACCCCGACGGCGACGGCAAGGCCGACACGTACGGCATGGTCGTCCCCGGCAGCGCCCAGAACGGCTACGCGGCCTGGTGGGGCGCGAGCTTCCTGTGGCAGGGCGGCGCGAAGATCATCGAGAAGGACGGCAGCGGCTACACCCCGGTCGTCGACTCCGCGGCCGCCGTGCAGACCGTCACCTGGATGAAGGACAACCTCTTCTGCGGCAAGAAGAACGTCGTCCAGCCCGGCGCGCTCACCGCCGTCACCTCCACGGCCACCAACTTCCAGGACGGCAACGCCGGGATGTACCTCACCGGCCCCTACAACATCGCCACCTTCGACGCGACGCCCGGCAAGAACAAGTACGAGGTCGTCCCGGCCCCCGCGGGCCCCGCGAGCGCGGACGTGCTGGCCGACGGCGAGAACATCTACTTCGGCGCCAAGACCGGCAAGACCGAGCAGGAGAAGGCACTCGCCGCCTTCCTGATCTCGCCCGAGGGCCAGAAGCTCGCCATGGTCGGCACCGACGGCCACCAGCCCGTCGTCCGCATCCCCGTCAACTCCACGCTGGACGCGGCCACCGTGCGCGACGACCCCCGCTGGAGCGTCGTCCAGAAGGCGTACGAGGACACCGGCGAGGCGTTCCCCAACGCCCCCGACTTCTCCTCGATCAAGCAGGACACCGCCGACAGCCTCAACGCCCTGTTCACGTACTGCGGCAGCGACGTCGAGTCGGGCCTCAAGGAGCTCAACGCCACCCTCGCCGGTGACCTCAAGGACCAGGACCTGCTGAAATGACCGCGACCGTGACCACGCCCGGAGCGCCCTCCGCGCCGGACGGAAGCCGCCTCGGCAAGAGCGCGCCGACCCGGGTCCTCACCAAGAAGGCCGTCCTCCCGTGGCTGTTCCTCGCCCCGGGCCTGCTGCTCGCCCTCGTCTTCAAGTTCTACCCGATGGCCAAGGGCATCTGGCTGAGCTTCTTCGAGGTGCGGCCCTTCCTCGGCGACAAGTACATCGGCCTCGACAACTACACCCGGGTCCTGACCGACCACCGCTTCCAGGAAGCCATCGGCCACACCCTCGTCCTGGGCCTCGGCCAGGCGTTCGGCGCGATCCTCGTCGGCTTCCTGCTCGCCCTGCTCCTGGAGGGCCAGGCCCGCTCGCTGAAGATCATGCGGACCGCGGTCTTCCTGCCGGTGGTCACCGCCACCGCCGTCGTCGGCGAACTGTGGCGGCTGATGTACTACCCGACCTCCGACGGCCTCATCAACCACTTCCTCGGGTTCATCGGCATCGGCCCGGTGCCGTTCATCGACAACCCCGACCTCGCCCTGTGGTCGACCATGGCCATGGGCATCTGGATCGGCGCCCCCTACAACATGGTGATCATCCTCGCCGGGCTCGCGGGCGTGGACCGGTCCCTGTACGAGGCCGCCGCCATGGACGGGGTCTCGCTGGTGCAGCGGCTGCGGTACATCACATTGCCCGCGATCCGCCCCGCCATGGGCATCGTCCTCACCCTCGCCGCCATCCGCGTCCTGCGGGTCTTCACCGAGGTGTACGTCCTCACCAGCGGCGGCCCCGCCGGGTCCACCGAGGTGTGGATGACCCGCGCCTACACCCTCGGCTTCACCCGCAACGACATCGGCGGCGCCTCCGCGGCCTCCGTGGTCCTGCTCGCCGTGACGCTGCTGCTGACCGTGACCGTCAACTACTTCCGCACGAGGGGAGACCAGCGATGAGCGCCCCCGCCCTCGACCCGGTCCTGACTCCGTCGGGCAACCCCTCCGGGTCCCCCTCGGGGAAGCGGTCCGGGAAGGCCGCGCCCCCCCCCCCCACCACGCCCGCCCGCTTCGACACCGCGCTCGGCTGGAGCGACAAGCCGGGCGCGGGCCTGGCCCTGCGGATCGTGCTGTGCGCGCTCGCCCTGCTGATCTTCGCGGCGCCCTTCGTGACGATCTTCGCCGGGGCCTTCAGCAACCACGCCAGCGGCTCCTCGCTGTCCTTCCTGCCGCACGACTCCACCATGCTCAACTTCAAGGTGGCCGGCGAGCGCGGCATCTGGGACTACTTCACCAACTCGCTGGTCATCGCGGGCGGCGGCCTGCTCCTCCAGCTCGCCGTGTCGGTGCTCGCCGCCTACGCGCTGGCCCGCCACCGCTTCCGCGGCCAGGCCCTGATCCTGACCCTGTTCATGCTCACGATGATGCTCCCCGAAGAGGTCATCGCCATCCCGCTGTCCCTGGTCCTGGGCCACGTCCCGGTCCTCGGCATCGACCTCAAGGGCACCGCCTGGGCCGTCATCCTCCCGCTCGGCGCCTGGGGCTTCTCGATCATGCTCCTGACGGAGTTCATGAAGGACATCCCCACCGAGATCGAGGAGGCCGCCCGGCTCGACGGCGTCGGCGAACTCCGCATGCTGTGGCAGGTCGTCCTGCCGCTGTGCAAACCCGCCCTCGGCGTCGCCGGAGTCCTCGGCTTCATCATGATCTGGGACCAGTACCTGCTGCCCCTGATCGCCGCCAAGGACCCCACCGACTACACGGTCACCGTCGCCCTGTCCATCCTGCGTACCGACCCCGAGGTCGGCTCCGGGGTGGTACTCGCCGGCGCGGTCATCGCGCTCGTCCCCAGCCTCGTCGTCTACCTGCTCCTCCAGCGCTCGCTGGTCACCGGCATCGCCGCCGGCGCCACCAAGGGCTGACACCCCCCCACACGTAATCTTGAGGGAAACATGAAGTTCCAAGGAGTGCTGTTCTTCCCCGTCACGCCGTTCGCGGCGGACGGCTCACTGGACGAAGAACGGCTCGCCCGGCACATCGGGGCCGGGGTCGACGCCGGCGCGGGCGGCGTCTTCGTCGCCTGCGGCACCGGCGAGTTCCACGCCCTGACCCCGGACGAGATCGAGACGGCCACCCGTGTCGCGGTCGAGGTGGCCGCCGGGCGCGTGCCCGTGCTCGCCGCGGCGGGCGGCCCGCCGCCGGTCGCCCGCGACCAGGCGGCCCGTATCGAGGGCGCCGGCGCCGACGGCCTCCTGCTGCTGCCGCCCTACCTGGTCAGCGCCCCGCAACAGGGCCTCGTCCGCTACGTCGAGGAGGTCACCGGGGCCACCGCCCTGCCCACGATCTTCTACCAGCGCGGCACCGCCCGCCTCACCCCGGCCACCGCCGCCGAGATCGCCGCCCTGCCCGGTGTGACCGGCCTCAAGGACGGCCTCGGCGACATCGAGAACATGCACCGCATCGTGCGCGCGGTCCGCGCCGTCCCGGGCACCGCGGACTTCCAGTTCTTCAACGGCCTGCCCACCGCCGAGATGACCGCCCCCGCCTACCGCGGCATCGGCGTCGGCCTGTACTCCTCCGCGGTGTTCGCCTTCGCCCCCGAGATCGCCCTCGCCTTCCACCGCGCCCTCGACGAGGGCGACCAGACCCTCGTGGACACCCTCCTCGACGAGTTCTACGGCCCCCTGGTCGCCCTCCGCGACGAGGTGCCCGGCTACGCGGTCGCGCTGATCAAGGCCGGGGTGACCCTGCGCGGCCTCGACGTCGGCGGCGTCCGCGCCCCCCTGCTCGACCCGACGCCGGAGCACGTCGCCCGGCTCGCGAAACTGATCGACCACGGCCTGGAGGTAGCGCGCGCATGAGCGGCAAGGCAACCCGGATCCGCGAACTGATCGTCACCCCGATCGCCTTCGGCGACCCGCCGCTGCTCAACTCCAACGGCGTCCACGAACCCCTCGCCCTGCGTGTCGTGCTCCAACTCGTCCTGGAGGACGGCACGGTGGGCCTCGGCGAGTCCCCCGGGGGCACCGTCCGCCTGGAACGACTTCAGGCCGCGGCCAAGGTCGTCGTCGGCATGGACGTCTTCGAGACCACCGCCGTCATGGCCGCGATCGACGCCGCCCTGCGGCCCACCGTGCCCAGCTCCCACGAGCGCGGCTGGACCAGCTCCGCCGTCGAGGTCGCCTGCCTCGACGCCCAGGGCAAGCTCCTTGAGCGGCCGGTCAGCGACCTGCTCGGCGGCACGGTCCGCGACGAAGTCCCGTTCGCCGCGTACCTGTTCTACAAGTGGGCCGAACACCCCGAACTCGACGGCCGCCCCGCGATCGGCGACGACTGGGGCGCCGCCCTCGACCCGGCCGGCATCGTCGAACAGGCCCGGCTGATGCAGGAGCGGTACGGCTTCCGCTCGTTCAAGCTCAAGGGCGGCGTCTTCCCGCCCGACGAGGAGATCGCCGCGATCAGGGCGCTGGCCGAGGCGTTCCCCGGACAGCCGCTGCGCCTGGACCCCAACACCGCCTGGACGGTGGCGACCTCCCAGTACGTCGCCCGTGAACTCGACGGTGTCCTGGAGTACTTGGAGGACCCCACCAAGGGCATCCCGGACATGGCCGAGGTGGCCAAGGGCTCGCCGCTGCCGCTGGCCACCAACATGTGCGTGATCGCCTGGGAGCACCTCAAGCCCGCGATCGAGCAGAACGCGATCCAGGTCCTGCTCACCGACCACCACTACTGGGGCGGACTGCGCCGTACCCGCGAACTCGCCGCCGTCTGCGAGGCGTTCGGCATCGCGCTGTCCATGCACTCCAACTCGCACCTGGGCATCAGCCTGGCCGCCATGACCCATGTCGCGGCGGCCATCCCCAACCTGGACCACTCCTGCGACACGCACTACCCGTGGAACCACGCGGACGACGTGATCGTCCCCGGCGTCCTCGAACTGCGCGACGGAGCGATCAAGGTGCCCACCGGCCCCGGCCTCGGCGTCGAACTCGACCACGACGTCCTCGACCGGCTGCACCGCCGCTACGTGGCGTCCGGCGTACGCAGCCGGGACGACACCGGATACATGCAGCGGTTCGAGCCGGATTACGAACTGAAGCTGCCTCGGTGGTGACCCGCGACCGGTCCTAGACTGCCGTCATGGACGACGACGGCGTACTGGACCGGCTCGGCAGCGGCAAATACCTGCTGATCACCAGCTACAAGAAGGACGGCTCGCAGGCCGCCACCCCGGTGTGGGTGGTACGGGACGGCGAGACGCTCGGCGTCTGGACGCCGGCGGATTCGTGGAAGGTCAAGCGGATCCGCCGCCGTGCCGACGTCCTCGTCGGCCCCTGCGACGTGCGCGGCAACCCGACCGGCGAACAGGTCCCGGCCACCGCCGAGATCTGCGACCCGGCGACCACCGACCGCTACCGCGGCCTGGTCGCCCGCAAGTACGGGGTCTCGGGCCGCGCCGTGCTGCTCGGCAGCCGCCTGCGCCGGGGCCGGGCGGGCACGGTGGGCATCCGCGTGACGCTCGCCTGACGTGGGGCCGGGGGGCTACGACCGCGGCCCCGCCGTCCCCGACTGCCAGGCCCACGCGGCGATCTCCACCCGGTTGCGGGCCGAGAGCTTGAGCTGGATGCTGCCCAGGTGCGTCTTGACCGTGGACAGCGACACGTACATCTCCGCGGCGATCTCCGCGTTGGTACGGCCCTGCGCCACCAGCCGGACCACGTCCAGCTCCCGCTCGGTGAGCGGCTCGCGCGGGCTCGGCGGTTCGGGCGCGGCGGGCTGCTCGGGCGCCGCCGTCAGATGCTTGAGCAGCCGTACCGTGACCGACGGCGAGACCAGGGAGTCGCCGACCGCCGCCGCCCGCACCGCCTCCGCCAGCAGTTGCGGCCCGGAGTCCTTGAGCAGGAAGCCGCAGGCACCGCCGCGCAGCGCCCCGTAGACGTACTCGTCCAGGTCGAACGTGGTGACCACGACCACCCGCAGCGGATCGGCCACGTCGGGACCGGCCAGCAGTCGGGTCGCCTCCAGGCCGTCCAGCCGGGGCATGCGGATGTCCAACAGGCAGACGTCCGGCCGTAGTTCGCGGGCCAGCCGGACGGCGCTCTCGCCGTCACCGGCCTCGGCGACGACGGTCATGTCGGGCTGCGACTCCAGGAAGAAACGGAAGCCCGTGCGGACCATCTCCTGGTCGTCGGCGATCAGGACACGGATCGGTTGGCGGTCGTTCATGGGCGCATCATGCCTGACGGGAGAGGTGGGACGGGGGAGGGGGACATGCGTGGTGGGGCGCGGCGCCCCGGCCGGGGGGGCGCCCCGCTCCCCCCTCCCCCCGCCCCGGCGCCCGCCCCACCCCCCCCGGCCGCGACAACCCCACCC